>DATGMP010000131.1:0-24717 GCA_035293565.1 Alphaproteobacteria bacterium
GCCGGATACGCTTCCATCAAAACGTGAAACGCTCTAGTAAACGGACATTTAAGGGAACCCGCGGATTCCAGGCCACGAGGCTAAAAACATTCTAACAGCTGTCGGCTACACCAATAAGGACGGATCAAGCTCTATCGATTGGGGTAAACCTCGTGAACATGCTCGCATCTAATCGACGCAAACACGAACGTCGCCTGTGCAGGCGGATTGCAAAAATTCAGACCGGGACCGGCTCACTGCCGCGCGATTGCACGATCACGGATATTTCCGACGGCGGCGTGAAGGTGGTGGCCGAATATCTCGAGGTGCCGCCGCAATTCACCATCATCTTCGCCCAGGACCATGCCAGGCAATGCCGGCTGGTGTGGCGGATCGGCTGCGAGTTTGGCGCCGAATTCATCGACTGATGAGAGCATTTCCGGTTCTGGTCGAATCAGAACCGGCGCTCCGGATTTTCTTGTAGCGAGGCGTCGTCTCCGCGCGAACCGGTATCCACCTCGCTCGAAAACGCTCCAGGACAGCAGCGGCGCCCCAGGGCGCCGCTTTTTTATTGCGGGATCATCGAGGAAGGCGGCAGCAGGCCGTCACATGCCGCCCGCGAGCGAGCGCTTGGGCTTGCCGCGCAGCTTGTCCAGCACGGGCGAGAGCAGGGAGCGCGACTTCTTCGGCTCGGCGCGGCCCGTCAGCTGGCGGGCGATCTGCTGGAAGATCAGCGACGCGCGGTGGCTCTTCGACAGCTCCGCGACCATCTGCCCGTTATTGGCCGCCGTGCCGAACACCTTCGAATCGAACGGGATCACCGCGACCGGTGCGCTTTCCATCGTCTTGGCGAAGCTCTTGACGTCGATCTCCGGCCGCTTGTGCATGCCGACCTGGTTGATGCAATAGAGCGGCGGCCGGTCGTTCGGCCGCGCCGCCTTCAGCACGCTCACCAGGTTCCTGGCATTGCGGAGGTTTGCGAGGTCAGGCTCGGCGACGACGATGATGTCGTCCGCGCTGATCAGTGCGCGCCGCGTCCATGCCGACCATTGATGCGGAACGTCGAGCACGATGCAGGAGGTCGTCATGCGCATCGTGTCGAAGATCGCGTCGAACGCCTCCGCGCCGAAATCATAGACCCGGTCGAGCGTCGCGGGTGCGGCGAGCAGGCTCAGATGCTCGCTGCATTTGGCAAGCAGCCGTTCCATCAGCGCGGTATCGGGCCGCTCGGGCTGGAATACCGCATTGGCGAGGTTCTGCAGCGGGTCCTGGTTATAGTCGAGGCTCGCGGTGCCGAACGCCATGTCGAGGTCGATCACGACCGAATCGAGTGCGAGGTCGCGCGCAATGGTCCAGGCCACGTTATGCGCGATCGTCGAGGCGCCGACGCCGCCCTTGGCGCCGACAACGGCAATGATGCGGCCGGTGACCACGGCTTCTGACGCCGAGAACAGGCTGCAGATGGCGCGCACGACGTCGAGGGTCTCGAGGGGGCCCAGGATGTAGTCGTTGACGCCGCGGCGCACGAGCTCGCGATAGGGCACCTCGTCCTGCTCGCTGCCGAACACGACCACCCGCGTGCCGGGATCGCAGACGCTCGCAAGGTCGTCGAGCCCGTCGAGAATGTTGCGGCCCGCCGATTCCAGGATGATCACGTTCGGCGTCGGCATCGAATGATAGGTCTCGACCGCGGCTTCCACGCCGCCCATCTTCACCGTCATATGCGCCTTCGCCAGCCGTCGGTCCTGGCTTGCCGCCTTGACGACGTCGAATGTCGTCTCGCTCTCGCAGAAGGCCTGCACCGAGATGCGCGGCACGGGGGCGATATATTCGCCGGCGGCAGGCGGGCTTGCGCCGTCCGCGGCGTCGTCTTGCTTGTGATGTGCGGACTTGATCATTGGGCGGTATCGCTGAGTTTGGCTTTATCGCTTTCCGGATAGGTCGTCGTGGTCGTCTGGCCCTTGCGGTACTTTTCGAATCCTTCGGTGCGGCGCGGCGTATAAGCGGGCGTCTCGGCGCGAGGCTGCTCGAGGTCGGCCGGGTTGTCGATCATCGCGGCCATGTTGTGCTGATTGGCGCAGCCGAAATTGTAATAGGGCTTGTTGTCGCTGTACTCCGGATTGAGCACGGACGGGCCGAGATCCTCGGGCCACAGGCCGCAGGGGCCGGCGGTCGCCTTGATCCTGGGATAGCTCAGCCGGATCGCCGGAAACAATTGCGGATCGCTCGGCGCATAGTTGCGCAGCAGGACGCCGTTCGACGGCACGCCGCTCGCAAGCAGGACCGACCTTATTTCGCGATATGCCGACGCCGCAGCACGCGCATTCGGCGAATCCACCGGCACCTCGGCCACGATCGCGCCGGTGCCCTCATGCACCCAGCTGCGGCCCAGCCCGGCGACGTCGCCGCGCTGCTCCGGCGACAGGCCGCCGCGGCCGCTGCCGACGAACACGACCATGGAATGCCGGCCTTCCTCGATCGCGATCGGATGGCGCAGGCGGACATCCTCCGGCACGCCGCCGGTGACGATCTGGTCAGACGTCGTATTGCAGCCGGCGAGCCCCAGCGCGAGGCCGAACAGCGCGCCCGATAGCAGGGCCTTCCGGTATCGTTCGCCTCTCGTCGTCGTTCCCATGTCCTGTCCCCATCCCCGCCGTCGCAGGCCGTCGTTCAGTTGCCTGTCCAGTGACGCGGGCCTCAATCGATGATGAAACCGAAGCTGCACTTGCAGCTTGCGACCGGCGTGTGCGCGGCGACGCCATAGATCTTGTTGATCTGCGCCAGCAGCGTCGATTCCGAATCGGACGCCGGCGCGAAACCGTCATCCGGCCGCGACAGATCCTTCTCGGCGACCGCGCGCACCACATAAGGCGTCACCATGACCACTAGCTCGCTCTCGTCGTTGACGTAATCCTGGCTGCGGAACAGCTGGCCCAGCACCGGCAGCGAGTCGAGGCCGGGCAGGCCGTTGACCGCGCGCTTGGTCTGCTCCTGGATCAGCCCGGCCATCGCCATGGTGCCGCCGGAAGGAATCTCGAGCGTCGTGTCGGCCCGGCGGGTGCGGATCGAGGGAATGGTGATGGAGTTCGTCGTCGTCGAGGTCAGCGCCTGCGACACCGTAATGGCATTGTCGGGGGAGAGCTCCGATACTTCGGTCAGCACGTGAAGGCTGATCCGGCCCTCCGACAGCACCACCGGCGTGAAATTGAGGGACACACCGAATTTCTTGTACGAGATCTGGGTGGTGCAGACGTGAGTGGTGGGGTCGCAGGAATAGCCGGCAGGAATGGGGAATTCGCCGCCGGCGAGGAAGGTTGCGGACTCGCCCGAGATCGCCGTCAGGTTCGGCTCGGCCAGCGTTCGCATCATGCCTGCGCTTTCCATCGCGCGCATGGTGGTGGTGACGGTGGGCAAGCCCTTGACGATCGAGGAGGCGCTGAACGAATTGCCGGACACCAACGGGCCGCCCGAGGCCGTGAACGGATTGGCGTTGTTGAAATTCACCACCGCGGTGCCGTAGTTCATGCTGGCGGAGAGGTCGATGCCCATCTGCTTGACGATGTCGCGCCGGATTTCGGCGACGTGGACCTTCAGCATCACCTGGTCGCGGCCGCGCACCACGATCGAGTTGACGACCTTGTCGGGGCCGCCGACGAGCCTTGCCGCGATGTCGCCGGCCTGCTGCGCCTCGACCGGCGACGATACGGAGCCGGTCAGGATCACGCCGTCGCCGACGCCTTCGATCGAGACGCCGGGCAGGCTCTGATGCAGGGCCGAGCGCACGCCATTGAGGTCGCGCTTGACCGCGATGTCATAGGAGCCGATCTGCTGGCCGTCGGCGTCGAAGAACACGACATTGGTCTGGCCGACGCCGACGCCGATGATGAAGGCGCGCTGGGCCGAGCGGATCACCGCATTGGCGATCTTGGGGTCGGCGACCAGCACATCCTTGGCCTCGCGCGGCAGGTCGACGACCGCCGATTTACCGATTCCGAGCGGCATGAAGCGCGTCTTCACCACCAGCGGCGGCAGATGAGGCTTCGCGGACGGCAGAGCCTCGGGCGTCCCGGTCGAGCCGGTCGTGGCCGGCTCGGTGACGGCCGGGGCCGCGACCATCGGCGGTGCATCTCCGACCGCGGGCTGGTTTTCCGCGCGCAGCGGCGCGACCGCGAAGGCCAGCACGGCAGCAGCCGTCAGCGACAGGGCGCGAACCAGCGAGGTCCGGTACGCCTTACGATTTGCCCTGCGTGTCATCGTGCTTTCCTTTCGGTCACTTCTGTGCCGTGGCTTCGCTTGAAATGCCGTGGCGGACGATCTGCACATCCTGGCGATTCGTCCGCGAGGCCTCGACCACCTCAACTTGATCCGCGTCGGCGATGCTGCGCAAAGCCAGCGACAGCGTGCCGGCCTGTCGCGCGCTTGCGAGCAGGATGTTCTGCTCGGGCTTCAGCTCCAGCGTGACGGTCTTGCCGATCAGCGCGTTCTGACCGTCCTTCTCCTTCGGCGCCTGGTCGATCGCGAGCACGCGCACATTGCGCACCACGGTCTCGGTCAGAACGATGTCCGGCATGTTGCCGCGCGGATCCGGGTTCTTGATGTGCCGCGTCAACAGCACGTCGACACGGTCGTTCGGCAGGATGAAGCCGCCGGCGGCGGTCTCCGGCGCGATCTCGGTCGACACCGCGCGCATGCCGGATGGCAGGATCGCCGCCATGAAGCCCGAGCCGTCGGCCTTGACGAGCTTCTGGTCGCGGATCGGCTCGCCGGCCATCATGGCGGTGCGCGCGATCGCGCCGGTGAGCTCCTTGGTGGCGTCGGGCCGGTCGGACTTGCGAATGAAGCTGTTGCTGGCGGTCGAGGCCGGCCAGACCTGCCACTGCAGGTCGTCGGGCTTCACCGTCTGGCCAAGATTGATGTCGGTCTTGGCGACCAGCACCTCGACGGTCGGCAACTGCACGACCGGCGCCGGCGGCGGCGCGTGATTGCTGTCGGCGCCACTGGCGAGATAGGCCGCGACGCCACCGGCGCCGAGGGCGATGACCAGAACGACGATGCGTGCGGTGTTCATACGCTTTTACTGTTGCCACGCGCCGGAGGACAGGCGGGAACCGGCATCCCGGTAAGCACGATTAGGCAGCAATGGTATAAGCATGGTTGGGATGGGGGCCGATTTGCCGCTCCGCTCCCGCGGCTCTGTCCGGATGGTGAACAAACGGTTTCGGCCTCCTCCGGAGATTTCCGGAGGCATTCATTCGCGCCGTGCGGGCTCATGCTGTCGCGCCGGTGAAGCGGCCCGCGAGGGGTGATCGACCCGGTCCGGCTCGGCCGCGCGCGTACGCTCGGCCATACGATTGGCCCTGAAGGGTTGCGGTGACGGCCTGCGCGCGCCCTGGGTTTCGTCCAGCGTGTTGGATCTGTTCATGGCCTGCGTGATGCTCCCTGGATTTTATCTGCTCGCGCCGTTCACTCGGCGGGCTCGATGTGAGGGCGCTGCATGCTGTTGAGGATCGGCGCCTGCGGCACGGTCTCGGTCTCGGCGTCGAGATCGGCGATGACATCCTCGAAGGCCGAGATCGCCTGCTGGATCGCCGCGATCTGCATCAACTCCCAGCCGCTGACGGGCCCGGTGCGGTTCTGAAATGCGACAATCAGCTCGCGACGCTGCTCCTTCAGCTGGACAAGAGGCAGGCCATGGTCGGGTAGGTCTCGCAGCATGAGATGGCTCCTTGGGGCTCGCCGG
This sequence comes from Alphaproteobacteria bacterium, assembly GCA_035293565.1. Lineage (GTDB taxonomy): Bacteria > Pseudomonadota > Alphaproteobacteria > BOG-932 > Roseiterribacteraceae > DATGMP01. Next base: position 5,720 of record DATGMP010000131.1, read on the forward strand.
GATTGTTAGCCAAGCCCTCGTGCCATCGGCTTACTGGAAAGCGGCAAATTTGATTTGATTTGCGGAGCGCGATGCGCGCGTCGAACAGCACGCTCCATCATCACGAGAGCGACGCATCCGGTCCTTCCCGAACCCAGCATGGCCAACGCATCGCCTCCGAACTGTCACTTTCGAGGCAAATTAGAGCCAAACATGACGGCTCCACTGGCGGCGGGAACAAAGAGTGGGTGGAGTGGTCATGCCGTACAAGATTGTCGCGATCAAAGGCGCTGAAGTTCTGCGCTCGGAGCGGGAAAGCCTGTTGATCGCCGCGGCCAAGGCGCGCGTCTGGGCGAGCGTCGGCTGGGACGTCGTCGTGACCGATCCGGACGGCAAGACGGTCGATCCCGTCGAGTTCGAAAGGCTCTTTGCGCCGCCGGATCCAAGGCGCGCCAAGCTGAGGGAAGTCAGCGCTCGTTTTCGCCTCGCCGCGGCCAATTGAGGACCCATCATGTCAGACCTCGAATACGTCACGACGCCGGACGCGCCGCTCAATGACTTGACGATCGAACGCGCGATTGCGCTGCGCTGGACGCTGCGCGACATCGTTGCCGGCCGGACGAAATTCCTGCCGCTTGCCGACGGCGATCTGCAATTGCTGCTCGAGATGGGTATGGTCGAGATGTGCGATGGCGAGCCCAAGCTCACCGAGGCCGGCTTCGCGGTGATAGAGTAGATCACCGCAGCCGCATCAGGCTGGACCGAATTGGTGGGTTCGGCTCGCCCCGGTTCATTCCTGCTGCGGGCTTGTCAGCACGCTGCGATGGACGCGAGATAGACCATGCCGCGCAGCCTGAAGCGCAGGCGATCGACAAGCGACGACAGCGGTCCTGCGATGATGCGCAACGCCGGCTGCGCGCTGCGGCCCTCGATATACGGGCCGTGCAGAACGTCCATGTGGCGTTCATAGGCAAAGCGCCCGAGTGATGCTGCCGCGAACACAAGTCCGACCGCGATAATGATTTCGATGTTCATGTGAGGCCCCCGCCTGTTTGAAATCCCGTGCGATCTTCATACAGCTAAGATTTTAAGCTTCGGATCGGCCGCGCCTCCGCAATTTAGTCATTGCATTAGTACGCTCTTAACCCAGTGGCACCGGCACTACGCGTTGCTGCCGGGCAACAGTTCGCAAACCATCAATCCGCTCTCTCACCTCCGATAACCAATTGGCAAAGCGTTGCGATGAAAGTCGCAATTGACCGAACGACAGTTGCGACGCGTTAAGTATTGGGGAGTGTCAGGCAATGAACGGGAACGCCGTGCTGGAAAATGTACGCCGCTATCGGACCATCGCCTCTCTGTATCGCCAGACCGCGACCTTCCGTCCCCTGCAACGAGCCTCGCTCTTGGGCCAGGCCGAGGAGTGGGAGAATCGCGCGGTGGCGGAGCTCGAGGCCTATTTCAGAGGGTATGACAGCCCTGCCTTTGGTCTGCAGCCGCGGGTCCCGTCCTATGGCGGAATGATCGCCGCAGCGTAAAGGTTTCGCGGCCGCCTCCAGCTCGGGACCGGGAGCTCGGCGTCATGACAATCGTGAGCCGCAGCCCCTGGTGGCTGTCCCGGATCCGCAGCGTCGGAAAACTGCGACCAATTCGTCGCAAATCCATCACGTCCGGCTGCTAGATGTAGTTATGAAGACAACCGGCCGGATGTACGTCGGTCGTCCTTGAAGACCCTGGCTGCCAGAGCCGGGGTCTTTGTTTTTGCCGGCCATCGCGGGAGCCGAGGAGCGCCGAACGCGACGCGCGGCGACCGGTGGGAAAGCACGGGCCGGCTGAAGCCGAAATCGGCGAGCCAGCAGTCGGGAATTCCGACCTCGGGACGGCGCCGGCGCAGCGCCCTCAGCGTTGATGGCCGAGGCCGATGCCGAGCTTCAAGGCCTTTTGCCGCAAAGAGCCGACGGAGCGCTTCATGACCTTGGCGATCTTCGATACCGGCGTCCTCGCCTTCGAATGCTGCTTGAGCAATTTGACGTCGGCGGCAGTGTAGGGCTTGCGCGCGGTTAGTTTCTTTTTCGCTTTGGCCACTTTGATCTCCTGATAATAATTCGTCCAACATAGCACTTGTGGGTTCCTCATCAAGTGATCCCGCCTGCGCGATCACCACCCATGATCGGCGTACCGGCGTTCTCAATAGCTCGGAAACCAAGTCCATGCGTCGGTTGCGCCGATAATAAATTGGCAAAGCATCCTGCCCAAAGTCAGCTGGCGACCGAACGAGAATAAACGGATTGATCTTATGGGTGGCGAAGCTGTGTTGGAAGCTGCGGTCTTGCAAAATGTGCGCAAGTACCGCGCGATTGCGTCGTTGTGCCGTCAGACCGCGGCCTTTCGTCCTGCGCAGAGGATGTCTCTGCTGCAACAGGCCGAGGAGTGGGAGCGCCTTGCCGCCATGGAGCTCCATGTCCCATGCGAGCCCGATGAAAGCTCCGACGACGATTTGGCGCTGCAAGTGCTGCAAGAGATCGAGCTGCAGGAGATCGAGCCGCAAGACGTCGAGGCGGACGATCTCGAAGCGGAAGATGTCGAGCCGCCGACCGAGCCGCAGATCGACACGCGATGGTGGCTGCCGCGCCGCGAGGGCCTGTTTGCCGGGCTGGCGGCATAGTTACTCCTGCTCCTTCCGCTCTCGCGGCCTGGTACAAATGATCCCATTCGGCGAGATGCGGATGGCGACGGTCTTGCCAAAGCGCGGCCTGTGAATCCAGTCGCCCGCCGCCGACCCGCTGAGCAATGCGGGACGACGGCTCCGCAATGTCGCGCGGCCTGCCGCAGGTGACGCGACGTGCGGACCAATCTTGCGCATGGACAGCCGGGAGACGGCCAATCGTCTCTCATCGCGGCCAGATCGTCGTATTTGATCTCCGCTGCCTGGATCAAACTTGGCGTGACCAATTCGACTTGTGTTCAGAAAGGGACCGACGGACGGGCGGCCGCATCTTAGGATTGATCGAAACTGCAAACCCACGGTTCAGGACCGGTCAGCATGAGGTCGTGCCATGCAGCGTCGTCGCCGGATCAAGCACACGCGTACTCTGGAAGAACGTCTCGCCGACGAGGCCAACCGCTTGCGCGAGGAAGCCAAAAGGCTGCCGCCCGGCCCGGCACGGGAGGGCTTGTTACGGAAGGCTCGGGAGGACGAGCTGGTGGCCCATATGGCCGAATGGATCACATCACCTGGCTTGCAGCCGCCCAAGTAAGGTGAAGTAAGTTGATGTGAACGCCTATTCGCGCGCGCCCGTGGATGTTTGCCGACCGCCATCGGAGCCGGCAGCCGTGATCATGATCTCATGGCCTTCCCGAAGCGCCATCGACGCGGCGGCTGCTGCGGCCTTAAAGGCGGCCTTGGTCAGGTAGGTGTTGGCCACCTTGCCGTCGTGCTCGACGTGCCATGCGCCCGGGCTCCCGAAGATCTTGTAATTTGCGGATCCCATCGCGTCCTCCTGCAATTGTGCCTCGTGACGTGGGGCGCCGAAGCCGCCTTCCCGGCGACCGGTACCCGTGGTCGCAGGCGGGCCAGTGCGTTCCGCTGCAACGCCATGTCTCGAAATCGTTCGGATAAAGGCCAGCCTTTCACAAAGGTTCCTGATATCGCGCGCAGGTCCGCTAACTCGACGGCCGTCGAGATAGTTCGCTGCGTCAGCGGTCGCGGCGCGCGCTCGCCTCGATCTTGCCGACCGTGCCGACATGCTTGCCTTCGGAATCGACGATTTCCATGTGTTTGCGGATGTCCATGCGTTCGGCTCCTGCTCAGAAGAGGTTCTGCCAGAGGGAAGCCGGGCATCCTGCCGGCCGACCACCACCATCCAGCCTCGGACGAGGAACCAGTTCTCGCCCGCCCGATTGAACGGGAAAAGGTGATGCCGGATGGGCCGAGCGCCGACGACACGCAAATCGCACCGGGTTCGGATTGGTACGTCCGGATGGCACTATGAGTCGTGGCGCGGACCGTTTTTCCCGGCAGGCCTCGGGCTGAAACACCAGCTGCAGTATTATGCGAGCCAATTCGACACAGCCGAGCTCAACGGGGTATTCTACCGCACGCCAACGCCGCAAGCGGTGCAACGTTGGTATGCCGAGACCGGCGACGACTTCATTTTTTCCTGGAAGGCGTCCAAATTCATTACGCATTGGAAGCGCCTCTCGCAGAACGCCGTGAACAGCCTGGCCCTGCTCGAAGACAGGCTGTCGCTTCTGCACCAGAAGGCCGGGCCCATTCTCTTTCAACTGCCGCCGCAATTCGAGGCCGACGAGCAGCGGCTCGCGGCTTTCCTTGAGCTCTTGGCGCACAAGCGCCGGTACTGCTTCGAGTTTCGTCACCCGGGCTGGTACGCGCCAAAAATACTGCGGCTGCTGCAGGCCCACAATATCGCGCTGTGCTTGTCCGACCATCACGATGCGCCGGCGCCGTGGGAGCGAACCGCCGACTTCGTCTATATCCGCGGTCATGGTCCCGGCGGCCGGTATCGCGGCCGCTATGCCACGTCCACCCTCCAACAGTGGGCGAGCCGTATTCGAGCGTGGCGGACGCGACACGATGTCTACGTCTATTTTGACAACGACCAGAAGAGCGCGGCTCCGGCCGACGCGCTGAAGCTGCAGCAATTGCTGCGCGACAAATGACGCCGCGGCAGATGGCTTTGCTCAGGCGTCATTCTCAGCTGGGTTGGGGATCGCGCAAGGCTCCTCCGGGCCGATCCAAATGGCCCTTGCGCGCGAGAGCCTGACGGCCGGCATTCCCTTGCGGACCTCAGGTTCTGCGCGGCGAAGGGCTACGGCTCAACCCGTTTTCCGCCGATCGGCCGGGCTGCGCAGCAAGCGCGCGGGCAAGGCCGACTTCTGCGTCAGCTGGACCAGCGTGCATTGCTGCGGCGTCTTGTCGGGCCGCCACCGCAGGATTGTCGTGCCGTGACGAAACCGGCCGCCGGTGAAGTGGTCGTAGCTCACCTCGACGACCCGCTTTGGCTTGACCGCCACCCATTCCGCCGAGCGCCTGGTCGACCAGCGGCTGGGACCGCCCGGCGCGTTCCCCGTGAAGCTGGCATCGGTGATCTCGGCTTCGAGCATGTCCGTCAGGGCTGGCTTGTCCGCCTCCTTGAGGGCGGAGGTGAAGCCGACGTGGTGAAGCAGGCCGTCGTCATCATAGAGGCCGAGCAACAGCGAGCCGACGACCTTCCCCCGTGCGGCGCGACGTTCGCCGTAACGAAAGCCGCCGATGACGCAATCGGCGCTTCGATGCTTCTTGATCTTCTGCATCCCGTCGCGGTTTCCGAATTGATAGGGCCGATCGCGCCGTTTGGCGATGACGCCGTCGCTGCCGCTTCCCGCAGCCTGCAGCCACCGCCGGGCCACCGAGAGTTTGGGGCTGGACGGCGACAGGCGAAACCGTGTGCCGCCAAAATTGTCTTCAGCGAATGTCTCGAGGGCGTCGCGACGCTCGTCCAGCTGCGCCCGGTCAAGCCGGCGATTGCCCCGGCTCAGCAGGTCGAAGGCGATGAAGAGCGCCGGCGTCTCGTGTGAGAGCTTCGCGATGCGACTTGGCGCCGGATGAATGCGCTGCAGAAGATGGTCGAACGAGAAGTGTCCGGAGTTCGGGACGACGAGTTCGCCATCGAGCAGAAAATGCCGCTCGGGCAGCGCGCCCGCGTCCGCCACGATTTCGGGAAAATAGCGCGCAAGGTCCTGGCCGGATTTTGAGATCATCAGAACCCGAACGCCCTGGCGGACGAGCAGACATCGAAACCCGTCCCACTTGGGTTCGTAGCGCCAGACTGCGCCGGCTGGCAGTGCGTCCACGGAACGCGCTTCCATGACGCCACGTTTCCAGAGCGGGCTGGCGGTAGAGGTGGAGGTCCGGTTGGAGGCCACGAAGCGCTTCGTTCTTCAAAAGGGTGCAATCACCGGCCCGGCAATTCAACGCTGCGTGCCGGTCTCCGTTCCCTGCGCGAAGGCGCGAGCAGGTCGAGGCGTCGAAATGGCGCCTCGTTAGAAACGTTTGCGCCGATCGGAAGTTAGCTCCGCTGATCCAAGTGGAGAAATGAATGACCAGCAAAGCACATTCCCGCCGTGAAGTCGTCGGTGCGGGCGCAGCCGTCGCCGCAGCGTCGATAAGTCCTGCATCGGTTGCGCGGGAAAGCAGCCCGACGGCCGAGGCTCTGAAAGACCCGGCCGACAAATATCCGAAGCCGCCATTCAAGAGGCAGTCGCAACCATGGCCCGGGCTTGCGAGCCAGATGGATCCGCCGCCCGATCACGGCGAGAAGTCCTACCGGGGTTCGGGGCGGCTTGCCGGGCGCAAGGCGCTGATCACCGGGGGCGACTCCGGAATGGGGCGGGCGGCGGCGATCGCGTTCGCGCGCGAAGGCGCCGACGTGGCCATCAATTACTTTCCGAGCGAGGAGCCCGATGCGCGGCAGGTCATCGACCTGATCAGGGCGGAGGAGCGCAACGCCATCGCGTTGCCGGGCGACCTTCGCGACGAGCAATTCTGCCAGGATCTGGTCCGCAAGGCTGTTGAAGGGCTCGGCGGTCTCGACATCCTGGTCAGCAACGCCGCGCGGCAACAGGCGCGTCAATCGATCCTCGACCTGTCGTCGGAGGATTTCGACGCGACGATGAAGACCAACATCTACGCGCCGTTCTGGATCATCAAGGCCGCGCTGCCGCACCTCCAGCCCGGCTCCGTCATCATCGGCACGACGTCCGAGCAGGCCTACGATCCTTCGCCCGATCTCTACGACTATGCGCAGACCAAGGCAGCGACGATGAACTACGTGAAGTCGCTCGCCAAGCAACTCGGGCCCAAGGGCATCCGGGTGAACGGTGTCGCGCCGGGGCCGATCTGGACGCCGTTGCAGGTTTCCGGCGGAGCCACGATGGAGAAACTCGAAAAGTTCGGCGGACAGACCGCGTTTGGACGTCCGGGACAGCCGGCAGAGCTGGCCTCCATCTATGTCCAGCTCGCGGCAGCCGACGCCAGCTTCGCCACCGGCCAGGTCTACGGCTCCGCCGGCGGCACGGGGCAGCCTTGATCGAATGGTTCGGATTCACGCCGTGCGGTCCCGACGGGGCCGCACGTTCGTGAAACGGCCGATCAACGTTTCAATAGAGAGCAATCCCGGCGGGGTGACAGAAAATCTCGAATTCGCGTCCTCGCGCGATTCCGACAAGTGTAATCCCGCTCGATTCGGCGGTCCGGATGGCAAGCGCCGTCGGTGCGGAAATGGCAACCACGATCCCGGCACCGATCGCAGCCGCCTTTTGAACCATCTCCACCGATATCCGGCTGGTGAGGATCACGGCGCCCCGGCGGCCCGGAATATCGGCAGCGGCGAGCGCTCCCGCCAGCTTGTCGAGCGCGTTGTGGCGGCCGACGTCCTCGCGCACCATCATGCCCGCGTCGCCGGGGACAAAGAATCCCGCGGCGTGAGTGGCGCGCGTTTCGCGGTTGAGCCGCTGAGACGCTGCCAGGGTCTCGACGGCCAGACTGATCTGTCCCGGCGTCAGGAATATTTCGCGCGCAACGGCAGGGCCGGTGCGTTTGGCTTCCTGCAGGCTTTCGATGCCGCACAGGCCGCAGCCCGTCGCCCCGACCAGACGCCGCTGTCTTTGCTTCAGCAGGCGGCCGCTGTCCGGACGCAGCCACATCCTCAGTTCGATGCCATCGGCGCCCGGAACGATATCCAGCTCCTTGATCTCGCTGATCTCGTGGACGATGCCTTCGGTCAGGCTGAAGCCGATCGCCAGATCGCGCAAATCGGCGGGTGTCGCCATGAGCACGGCGGCCGTCGTTCCGTCATATACGAGGGCCACAGGACATTCTTCGGCCACGGTGCGCTCGTCATGCGTGCGGCTCGAGGTGAGGCGGGGCATTCTTACGGAGGATGCGGGCGCGATCGCGCGATCGCGGCCGCCAGCTTGTGATCCGTGCATGTTCAATCTTCCTGCGGTGATGTGTCGACGCGCAACCAGCTGCAAGGTTCCGAACGGCGAGGAGTGGGGCGTTCGCAACTATTGAGGGATCACTTGGAAATTGGCGCGCCATGCAGAATAAAATTGCGACCACATAGGTCATTGAAATTCATCGATAATCTCGATCTCTGCTGGCGGCAGCCGACACCCGGGGCGGGCTTGGTAACATTCTTGCACAGATGGCCCTTGGCCGATGCGGACTCCGACCCCATGATGGGATCTGTTTTCGCCGGCAACCCCATCGCAACCAGAGCAGGCAGTTGCCAATCGCGCAAGGCGCGCAGCTTGGAGACATCACGGATGGATACGGCTTGGCTTGAGGACTTTCTCGCGGTCATTCGGGAGGGAGGGTTCTCACGGGCCGCCGAGCGGCGGGCCATCAGCCAGCCGGCCTTCAGCCGCAGGATCAAGTGCCTGGAGGAATGGGTCGGCAGCCCTCTGTTCGTCCGAGGAAGCCACGCCGTCGAACTGACGCCCTCCGCCGAGAGGCTGAAGCCGTTTGCTGAGGAAATCCTCCGGCAACTCGAAGCCGCGCGGCGCGACGCGATGAGCGCAGCAGAGGCGGCAACGGAGGCGCTGCTCTTCGCCTCCACCCATGCGCTTGCCCTGACCTTCTTTCCGCCCTGGCTTCGGAAGCTGGAAAGCCACAAACCGCTGATGACCTCGGTGCAGTTGACGGCCGATACGATGGTGGGCTGCGAACGGCTGATGATCGACGGCAAAGCGCAATTTCTTCTCTGTCATCACCACCCGACGGCCTCCACCCGGCTGACCAGCGATCGATTCCGATCGATCCCGCTGGGAGAAGATGTGCTCGTACCCGTCGCCTCTCCCTCGCTGGCGTCGCCCGACCTGCTGGAAAGCGGCCCCTATCTCGGCTATTCGGCCGCGTCAGGCATGGGGCGAATTCTCAGCGCGGCCTGGGAGGAGGCCGGCAGGCGGCCGCCGCCAGGGCCGGCATTTTCCTCCCATCTCGCAACGGTGCTGGCGACCATGGCGCGCGACGGGCGGGGCCTTGCATGGTCTCCCCTCAGCCTCGTCGGCGAGGATATCGCCGCCGGCCGGCTGGTGAGGGTCGGTCAACCCGGCGACGCTGTCCCGATCGCCATTCACCTGTTTCGTCCCAGGGCTCGGCAGAGCCAGGCTGCCGAGCATTTCTGGCAATGCATCAGTAGCCAGGCGCTTCAGGAGGAAAAGAACGCGAACAACTCGTCGAGCACCTCGTCCGGGCGCTCCTCCTGAAGAGTGTGGCCGCAGTCAAGCGGCCGGCCCCGAACGTCCAGGGCCTTCTCGCGCCAGGTTTCCAGGACGTCGTAGAGGGCGCCGACGGTGCCACGGCCGCCCCACAGGGCAAGCAAGGGCGCGGTTATCCGTTTGTCCTGGTCCGCCGCGTCATGGGCGAGATCGATGCCCGCAGCGGCACGGTAGTCCTCGCAGATGGCGTGGCGCGTCATCGGATCGCGGTAGCAGCGCAGATATTCGGCGAATGCCTCCGGCTCGGTCGCACCTGCGATCTTGTTCTGCCCGTCGATATGCCTGCGCAGGAAAAATTCGGGGTCGGCGTCGATCAGCCGCTCCGGTAGCGGATAGGGCTGGATCAGAAAGAACCACCAGAAATAGCGCGTCGCGAACGCCTTGTCGGTCCGTGCATACATCGTCGCGGTCGGGGCGATGTCGAACAAAGCGAGCTTGGCGACGGCATCGGCGTGATCGAGCGCCATTCGGTGCGCAACCCGGCCACCGCGGTCGTGACCGACCACGAAGAAGCGATCGTGGCCGAGCGCCCGCATGAGCTCGACCTGGTCATTCGCCATCAGGCGCTTGGAATAGTTGACGTGGTCCTGGCCGCCCTCCGGCTTGCTGCTGTCGCCGTAGCCGCGCAGGTCGGCCGCAACCACGGTAAACCGTTGCGCCAGCGCGGGCGCGATCTTGCGCCAGGTGACATGCGTCTGCGGATGTCCGTGCAAGAGGAGAAGCGGCGGGCCGTCACCTGCGATCGCCAAACGCAAGCGTGTGGATTGGGCCGTCTCGAAGTCCTGAAGGGCGAAGCCCGTCAGAAAGGACGACGCGCCGATCGGGGTAAATCCCGGTGAGACCGTGCGTGTCGGCTCAGTCATGTCAGCCCAACCATGGATTCTCCTGCAAATGCCTGGTTTGAAAGGCGAGGATATCGTCTCGGAACGTGAGCGTCTGCCCGATGGCGTCCAGCCCGTTCAGCAGGGCGTTCCTGCGAATCGGGTCGATCTCGAATTCGATGTCGAGGTCGTCACCGACGATCCTCTGGCAGTCGAGATCGATGGTCAATTCGCTGTTATCAGGCGAGGCGGCCGCTCGCATGAGCCAGCCGGTCTTCTCCTCGTCAAGCGTGATCGCAAGCAGCCCGTTGCGCGCGCAATTGTCGAAAAAGATGCCTGCGAAGCTCGTGCCGACGAGCGCGCGGATGCCGTATTGCATCAAGCCCCAGACGGCGTGCTCACGGCTCGATCCGCAGCCGAAGTTGGGGCCGACGACCAGGAACCTGGCGTTCCGCCATTCGGGCTTGTTCAAAACGAAGTCCGGTCGCTCCTTGCCCTGATCATCAAAGCGCAGGTGGTGAAACAGACCGTCCTTCAGGCCGCTGCGGTCAACGCCCTTGAGGAATTGCTTGGGCATGATGACGTCGGTGTCGATGTTGGCGGCTTGAAGTGACGCGGCTATGCCGCTGACGTTGACAAAGGCTTCCATCTCAATGCATGTCCGTGAATCCGCGGGTATCGGCGAGGTGGCCCGAAATGGCCGAGGCGGCGACCATCGCCGGGCTCATCAGATGTGTGCGCCCGCCGGTGCCCTGACGGCCCTCGAAATTGCGATTGGTGCTGGACGCGCAGCGCTCCCCGCTCGCGAGGATGTCGTCGTTCATGGCCAGGCACATCGAACATCCCGACTGACGCCACTCGAAACCGGCCGAGATGAAGATGCGATCGAGCCCTTCCTCTTCGGCCTGCCGCCTGACTGACGTGGAGCCGGGGACGACCATGGCTCTCACGCCCGCAGCAACCTTGCGGCCGTCGAGGACGCGCGCGGCATCGCGCAGGTCCTCGATCCGGGCGTTGGTGCAGGACCCGATGAAGGCTCGCTGTATCCTGATCGCATCCACGCGCTGGCCGGGCTCGAGGCCCATATAGGCAAGCGCCCGCTCCATGTCGCGCCGCCGACCAGGGTCGGCTTCGCTGCGCGGGTCCGGTATGCACCCTGTGATCTTCACGGCCTGATCCGGGCTCGTTCCCCAGGTCACCATCGGTGCGATGTCGGCAGCGGCAAGCGCAACTTCAGCGTCGAAGACGGCGTCGGGATCGCTTTGCAGCGCGCGCCAGCTTTCGACGGCAGCATTCCAGAGAGAACCCTTCGGCGCCCTCGGCTTTCCAGCCAGATAGGCGATGGCCTTTTCGTCGGGCGCGACCAGGGCGCCGCGGGCGCCGCATTCCACCGCCATGTTGCACATGGTCATCCGCGCCTCGACGCTCAGATCGCGCACCGCCGATCCTTGAAATTCGATCGCATAGCCGGTCGCGCCCGATGCACCGACCTTCTCGATCAGCGCCATGATGACGTCCTTCGACCGTACGCCTGGCGCGAGATTGCCCTCCACCAGGACGCGCATGGTCTTGAGGCGCTTGTAGATCAGCGTCTGGGTCGCGAGGTAATGCTCGATGTCGGACGTTCCGATGCCGAAGCCGAGCGCGCCGAGCGCACCATAGGTGGTGGTGTGGCTGTCGCCGGCGGCGATGGTCATTCCGGGCAGGACGAGGCCGATCTCCGGCATCACGACATGCTCGATGCCTTGCAACGGATGCAGCACATCGAACAGCTCGATGCCGAACTCCCGGCAGTTCTCGGCAAAATAGGCGGTCTGCCGCGCCGCGCCGGCGTCCGGCATCTCGGCCACGCGACGCGCTGCAGTTGGATTGACGTGATCGACCGTCCCTAGCGCCGCCTGCGGGCGCCACACGGATCGTCCGGCCTCACGCAACCCTGTGAATGCCTGAGGCGAGGTGTATTCGTTGAGGACCGTGCGGTCGACATAGAGCAACACTTGTTCGCCGCGCTCGTCGAGCTTGCGAACGAGGTGGCTGTCGACGAGCTTGTCGTAAAGTGTTCGTGCTTTTTTCACCCTATCGGCCCCGGACGAAATGTCGCAGCCGACCATATTGGCGGCGCCGCCGGGCGGCTCATGCAAATTTCGGATGATTTGATCGGCAAAATCTGTTGGCCGCGGAATTCGCGGGATCGCTAGCGTAATTCCCGTCAGCCGATGGCTTTGTCCATGAGGCTGGCGCCAGGGAGGCAACAAAATTGATAGTCAGGAAGCTCTATGTCCAGGTCGTCATCGCCGTCGTTGCCGGCGCCGCTCTCGGCCACCTGGCGCCCGGTTTCGCGACCGAGTTGAAGGTGCTGAGCGACATATTCATCAGATTGATCAAGATGGTGCTTGCACCCGTGATCTTCTGTACCGTCGTGCTCGGCATCGCAAAAATGGACAACATGAAGCAGCTCGGTCGGATCGGCGTGAAATCGCTGATCTATTTCGAGGTGGCGTCGACACTGGCCCTGCTGGTCGGACTGCTGGTCGTCAACGTGATCCGGCCAGGCGCCGGAATGAACATCGACGTGGCGACCTTGGATGGGCGCGCGGTCAACCAATATACGCAGGTCGCGGCGAAACAGGATGGCGTCCTCGGGTTCATCGTCCATACGGTTCCCGAGAGCGTGGTCGACGCCTTCGCGCGCGGCGACATATTGCAGATCCTGTTCTTCGGCATTCTTCTGGGGATCGCGTTGTCGCAGATCGGATCGAAGGCGCAGCCGGCCGTCGCCGTCATCGAGAGCTTCCTGACCGCGGTTTTCCGGGTCGTATCCATGGTGATGCGGGTGGCGCCGATCGGGGCGTTCGGCGCCATGGCGTTCACGATCGGGGCCTACGGGCTCGGAAGCCTTCTGCCCCTCGGCAAGGTCCTGCTGTGCGTCTATCTCACCTGCTTCGCCTTTGGCGCGCTCGGCTTCGGACTGGCCGCGCGGCTGTCCGGCTTCAGCCTCTGGAAATTCCTGAAATTCATTCGTGACGAGATCTTCACCGTCGCCGGGACGTGCTCCTCGGAATCCGTTCTCCCGCAATTGATGCGAAAGCTCGAGGCGGCCGGCGTGCCCAAAGCCGTTGTCGGCCTCGTTGTGCCGGGCGGCCTGAGCTTCAACGCCGACGGCAGCGCCATCTATTTCACGATCGCGGCGCTCTTCATCGCCCAGGCGACCAATACGCCGCTGTCCATCCTGCAGCAGGTGACGATCCTCGGCGTCCTGATGCTGACCTCGAAAGGCTCGGCCGGTGTCGCCGGCGCCGGCTTCGTGACGCTTGCCGCGACGCTGGCCGCGATGCACAGCATTCCCGTCGCCGGCCTCGTGCTCCTGCTCGGCGTGGATCGCTTCATGGCCGAGGCGCGGTCGGTGACCAACACCATCGGCAACGCGGTCGGCGCCGTGGTGGTTGCCGCCTGGGACGGCTGCCTGGACCGGGAGAAGCTGGCGGTCGCGCTTGAGGGCCGTGTGGTGGTCTCGGAGGAGGCAGCCGCCGCCGACGAGCCCGGCTTTGGACAATTGGTCGTGCTCGACCGTGCGTGACGTGTCCGTGCGCGACGGCGGCCAGTGCCGGCGTTTATCAGCACGATGGTCTTGCCCGCAGCGAGGCAAGACCATTTGCCATGCGTCAACATCGCTAGCCCGACTGGTACGAGCGATCGAGTGGTGCCCCGAGCCCCAACGTCCTAGTGTTGTGACCCGGACGCTTGGTTCACTCGGTGTCATTCCGGGGCGCCCGAAGGGCGAACCCGGAATCTCGCGCCGCAACCTCGAGATTCCGGGTTCGCCGCTGACGCGGCGCCCCGGAATGACGGAATGAAGTGTCAGACTCGCAGCACTAGGCGCGGATAGCGATCGCCACCTTGCCGAAATGCCGCCCCGCCTCGAGATATTCATAGGCTGCCGGCGCCTCTTCGAACGGGAAGACCCTGTCGATCGTCGGGGTGATGTCATTCACTTCGACGAAACGGACGAGTTGTTCGAGCATCGCACGGCTTCCGGCGGTGATGCCGACCAGACGCTTGGCCCCGCCGATGAGTGCCCCCGGCTCGATCGAGACGGCGCCGCCGCCGCTGACACGACCGATGACGACGACCGTTCCGCCGAACCCGGTCGCCTTGAGCGACCTTGCCAGCGTGCCTTCACCGCCGACTTCCACCACGAGATCGACGCCGACGCCGGCGGTGATCCGCAACACCTCGTTCTGCCATTCCGGGGTCGCTCGATAATTGATCGTCGCGTCGGCACCGAGCACGCGCGCGCGTTCGAGCTTCTCATCGTCGGATGAGGTCACGATAGTGAAGAGGCCCGCGGCTTTGGCCAGCTGCAGCGCCCAAAGGGAGACGCCGCCCGTGCCGAGCAGCAGAACACTCGCGCCCGGCCCGATCCCGCCGGCGACGAACAGCGCGTTCCACGCCGTCACGCCGGCGCAGGTGAGCGACGCGGCCGCGATCGCATCGAGACGCCGCGGCGCACGAACGAAAGCCTCCTCGCTCGCGATCAGTTCCTGCGCCAGCGTGCCGTCGCATTGTGCCCCGAAGGAAACGGCCGTCTTGGCAGGCGACAGCCCGCCATCGATCCAGCGCGGATAGTAGCTCGTGAGCACGCGATCGCCCGGCTTGAAGCGGGTGACCGACGAGCCGACCGCAACGACGTCGCCGCAGCCGTCGACGAGCGGGATGAGTGGATGCTGAGGCGTATTGTGGAATTGCCCGCGCACGACACTCAGATCGCGGTAGTTCAGCGCAGCGCCCGCGATACTTACACGGATTTCGTCGGCTTCCAGCGCGCGGCTGGCGCGTTCGACGAGCTGCAGCCCGCCAAGGCCGGCGCCGGCCTGAACCTGATATGCCCTCATTTTGTTCCGCAGTCCTCTTCGTTGCCAGACAGTCCGGCAACCTTATGTCTCCTCCTCTTGGGTGATAATATCGCCCATCGACTGATCAGCTCTCACCAGGAGTACGAAATAATCATGCTTGACCGTATCACGGGCATGCAGGTGTTCTCCCGTGCGGCACAGGCCGGCAGCCTTTCGGCCGCCGCTCGGCTGCTCGCTTTGTCGCCGGGGATGGCGACCAAGCATCTGGACGCCCTGGAGGCACGGCTTGGGCTGCGTCTCTTTCATCGAAGCACGCGCAAACTCAGCCTCACGGAGGCTGGGCAGCAATATCTGGAGCTCTGCACCCGGCTTCTGCCCGAACTGGAGGAAGTGGAGGCGATGATCGCTTCGCAGCGTGTGGATGCGTCCGGCCTGCTCCGGCTGAACACCCCTCTGTCGTTCGGAGTCCGTTACGTCGCGCCGCTGATCCCGGCATTTGGCAGGCTGCACCCCAACGTGACCGTCGATCTCGGCTTGAACGATCGCGTCGTCGATTTGATGGATGAAGGCTGGGATCTCACGATCCGGGTCGGTCGCCTGAAGGATAGCCGCCTCGTGTCGCGCAAGCTGGCCGAAAGTGGCATGATCGTCTGCGCGTCTCCGCGCTACTGGACGACGCATGGCCGGCCCAGGCTCTGGAGCGATTTACGAGACCACAATTGCCTTGGTTCCACCATCTCGGCCGTCGCGCGGCCCGATGAATGGCAATACGGCAAGGATCGTGGAAAGCGCGTCGCCATCAAGGGAGCGATGCGGGCCAACAATGGCGATGCCCTCGTCGCGGCGGCCATCGCCGGGTACGGCGTTCTGTATGAGCCGGAATTCATGGTGGCCGACGCGATCCGGCGAGGCGAACTGGAGGGCGTGGCCCTCGACGCCCCCGGAGCGGATGTCGGGGGCATCCATCTTGTTTACCCCCCTGATCGCTCGCCGCCGGCAAAGGTTCGAGTCATGATCGACTTCCTCGTCGCCGCGTTCAATCCGTTGCCGCCGTGGGCCATTCCATGACCTCGCCGGCACCGATAGCGGTCGACGAGGGCGTGGTCCGATCGCAGCCCCACTGCAGCGGGTGGTCGGAAAGACGCGGGCTGCTATCTTTGTTCTCGCCCTTGGGTCTGTCGCGTTCGCAGTTCGCATGCCGACGTCCTCACGGTCCCGCCCGTGTCAGAGCCAGGGCGGCCAGCGTCTTTGCTCGCGTTTGCAGGGCCTGATCGTCGCCCGTCCCCATCACGGCAATCATCAGATAGACCGCGCCGCCATCTTTGAAGACATGCAGCTCGCCGTTCAGCCCGAGCGGCGTCGCGCGCGCGCTCCACAGAGCACGCTGTTCGGCGACCCGCGTCTCGACGAAGGAGGCGCCGCCGTCTTTGAGGGCCTCGACGACCTTTGGTTCGGTGTCGGGTACCGGATGGGGCGCGATCCGCAGCGTCACGGTCAAGCTTCGCGTCGCGGCGCCTGCGGCGCCCCGCCAGCTACAGCTCGACAGGCTGATCTGATTGTCGGCCGGCAGATCATTGGCTCTCGGCTCGCCAAGCCCGCTGCCGGCCGCCTGCTCGATCTCGGCCTTGCTGAAGAGGGCGCAGGCGTGTCTCTCGCCGGCCCGAACAGGGACGGACAGCAAAACTGATGTCAGCAGCATCGGAGCAACCAGGTATCGGATCATCGCGCGCCTCATATCCCCGTCGATCTCGCAGGAGTCCCTTCGTACCGGTCCGACGTCGTTCACTTTCCCCGCCATTCGCTGAGATATCGCGTTCCGCCGTTGGTCTCGGAAAACACGAAGCCACCTGTACCGGCCTCAACCTCATCGTCCTCCTGGAACGACGCAATCGGCGCGCCGCCTTCGCTCACGAAGATGATCGCGTTATTGTGCAGCCGCCAGCCGCTTAACGATTGCAGACCGAACTTGTCCCGGCACGCGTCGGACAAATCGAGGACCCGTCCATCGCCGGTTGCGGCGAGCGCCAGCGTCACAACACAGTCAGATTTTTTTCCGTCGCCGGCGCTGAGCCGATATTTGTGCGCCACTTGGGCGGGCTTGAGCTGATAGGACTGGCAATGCGCAGCCGTGCCCTGGCTGACGCCGAGAGCAAGGGGCAAAATCCAGGCAAGTTTCATTTCCATCTCCGGTCCGGTTGTCGGCAAATCTGGCGTGATCGCAGCGTGGACTGCCCTTCAGTCGGCGAGAGGGAGGGCGCGGTTCAATCCGGGCATGGCGCCACGGGCGTGGCCTCGCCGGATGCGACGATCTTCCAGATGAAAATGGCGGCGGAGCAGGGTTGAGGCTGACGAAGCGCGCCAGACTCTCGAAATAGCCATGTCCCGCCAAAGCCGCAGTCGTCAATGGCGGCCACAATGATCCTCTTTGCTGACTAGTCCTTTGGTTGAGTAAGCCTAGACAATCAACCTCAAAACTCCAGCAAGGCAAGGGATGCGGGTGCTAGCCTAGGCAGTCGACCATTTGGCGGATTCGGCGACAAGGAAATCGGCGAAGGTCCTTGCGGAGGGTTTGGTGCCCCTGCCGTCCGGAAACACGGCATGCAGTTCGACCGACCCCATATCCCAGTCGGCTAACACCCGAACCAGGGAGCCGTTCTCGATCTCGCCTCGGCAACCGACGCTCGCCATCGAGGTCAGGCCGAGGCCGGCAACTGCTGCCGCTGTCGCGACTTCATTGACGGTCGCCGTCAGCCGGCCACCCACTCGCACCGACGTCGCCTTGCCGTTCTTGCGGAACGTCCAGGCGGGGCCGAGGCGCGACGGTCCCACGATGACGGAATGTGCTGCGAGGTCGGCGGGCGTCTGAGGAACGCCGAACCGTTCGAGATAGGCCGGCGAAGCGACGATCACGCGTGGCCATGCCGCGATACGACGCGCCACTGCCGTCGAATCCGGAAGCGACCCGAATCTCAGCCCGATATCGATGCTTTCGCTCACGAAGTTCTGCCGCATGTCGTCGGCCACGAGTTCGACCCGCAGCGCCGGATGCTTGTCCATGAAAACTGGAAGGCGCGGCGCGATCTCCCGGATCGCGAAGGTGGATGAAAGGCCGACCCGTAAAACGCCGCGCAATTCGCCGGTCCCGCGCACCGCGTATTCGGCTTCGTCGAGCGCGCTGAGGATCGGTTCGACCCGTGCCAGAAAGTCGGCGCCGGCCTCAGTCAGGGTGACGGCGCGCGTCGTGCGTGTGAACAGAGCTGCGCCCATCTTGCGCTCGAGGGCCGCAATCGTGCGGGACACCGTCGGCTGAGGGATATTCAGTTCGCGGCCTCCGGCCGAGAAGCTCCCCCGCCGGGCGACGCGAGCGAACAGACGCAACGACGAGAGGTGATCATTCATGGCTATGATGAATAACTCAAAGCCATATTCTCCGTCTATCGCCTTCGATCTGGATAGAGCACTTTCCCGGTCGCCGGACGCAGATGCGTCACAACCGAGGAAAAAGCGATGTCCCTTCAAGACAAATTGGATGCCCTCAAGACAAAATTCGAAACCGAAATGGCTCCGCCTGAAGTCGTGGCGGTCATGCACCGCGTCACCGACGAACTGATCGCCTCAGGTCAGGCTGGCCGTGCTCTGCACGCCGG
Organism: Alphaproteobacteria bacterium; assembly: GCA_035293565.1. Taxonomy (GTDB): domain Bacteria; phylum Pseudomonadota; class Alphaproteobacteria; order BOG-932; family Roseiterribacteraceae; genus DATGMP01. The sequence goes on from DATGMP010000131.1 coordinate 24,302, forward strand.
CGACCGCGCTCCGGTGTTTGCGCTGCCCGATCCCGACGGCAAGCTCGTGTCCTCGCAGGACTTGCTGGCCAGAGGTCCGCTCGTCCTGACATTCTATCGCGGCGCCTGGTGCCCGTTCTGCAATCTCGATCTTCAGGCGCTCGAGGAGGTTCGGCCTGGCATCGAAGCGCGCGGTGCGCTGCTCTTGGCCGTGTCCCAACAGACGGCGGCCAACAGTCGCAAGTCTCAGCGCAGCAATCGGCTCGGATTCCCCATTGTCGGCGACAAGGGCGGCGAACTAGCCGCGAAATTCGGAATCCGCTGGCACCTGCCCGAAGACCTGCAGGCGATCCACAAGCAGCTCGGCGCCGACCTCGTCGCCTTCAATGGCGAGGATAGTTGGACGCTGCCGATGCCGGCGCGATACGTGATCGGGC
>DATGMP010000132.1:0-4620 GCA_035293565.1 Alphaproteobacteria bacterium
AAGGTCGATCTCGCCAAGATTTCCATCCTGGCGCTCGCCGACCAGTATCTGCACTTCATCGAAGCGGCGCGAAAAATCCGCCTGGAGCTGGCGGCCGATTACCTGGTGATGGCAGCCTGGCTCGCCTTCCTGAAATCGCGGCTCCTGCTGCCGGAGCCGCCGACGGCGGAAGGGCCGAGCGCCGAGGAGATGGCGACCGCGCTCGCCAACCGGCTGCGCCGGCTGGAGGCGATCCGCGAGGCGGCGAACCGGCTGATGAACCGGCCACAATTGCTGCGCGATATCTTCCCGCGCGGCGAGCCGGAGCAGATCGCCGAGGTCCGCCATCCCAAATATACCGCAACGCTGTACGACCTTTTGACCGCCTACGCCGTGCAGCGCCAGTCGCGCGTGCTGGCCTCGGTGCACTTGGCGCGCCGCACTGTGTGGTCGCTTGCGGAGGCGCGCGCCTCGCTGGAGCGGCTGATCGGCCTGCCCGAGTCCGAAGATTGGGGCTGCCTCGACGACTATCTCGTGAGCTATGTCGCCGAGCCCTCGCAGCGCGCCACGGTGTTCGCGTCGAGCTTTGCCGCGGCGCTGGAATTGGTGCGCGAAGGCGAGCTGGAACTGAACCAGAAGCAGGCGTTCGCGCCGATCTATTTCCGCAAGCGCCCGCCGCAGCCGCCGGCTGCTGCACCCGATGTGACCGTCGAGTAGTCGAAAGTGTTCGAAGTGTTCGAAGAAGGAGACCCAGCCATGGCAAGCTTGGCGGAAAAACGCGAAGCGATCGCCGAGGAGCCGGCGGCCGACGCCACGGATGAGCCCGTGGCACGCCCGGAGGAATTGCGGCTGCTCGAAGCGCTGCTGTTCGCCTCCGCCGAACCGCTCGACACCGCGACTTTGGCCAAGCGCATGCCTGAAGGCGTCGACGTCAAGGTGGCGCTGTTGCAGCTGCAGGCCGATTACGCCTCGCGGGGCGTCAACCTGGTGCGCATTGCAAACAAATGGACCTTCCGCACCGCCGGGGATCTTGCCTGGCTGATGACCCGCGAAACCACCGAGACGCGGCGGCTGTCGCGCGCGGCGATCGAGGTGCTCGCGATCATCGCCTATCACCAGCCGGTGACCCGCGCCGAGATCGAGGAGATCCGTGGCGTCGTCACCTCCAAGGGCACCCTCGACGTGCTTCTTGAGACCGGGTGGATCCGGCCGCGTGGTCGCCGCAAGACCCCGGGGCGCCCTTTGACGTTCGGCACCACCGAGAGCTTCCTGTCGCAGTTCTCGCTGGAGGCGCTCGGCGACCTGCCGGGCCTGGAGGAGCTCAAAGGCACCGGCATGCTGGATACGCGCCTGCCGACCGGCTTCACCGTCCCGACGCCCTCTGATGATCCGACCCTGCGCGAGGACGAGGACCCGCTCGAGCCGGGCGATCTGGAACTGACGCTCGCGCCGGCGCCGGATCCGGAGCCGGAAGGTGGGTCAGAGCCGGGAACTGGCGAGGAGTGAGGGAGCGGGCCGCAATCTCGGTACTGCCTCTCCCATTGTAGGCCGGATTGCATCGAAAGATGCAATCCGGGTGAGGGGTTTGCCTCCACAGGGGAGTCTCCCGACCGAATTCGCGAATAGAGGCCCTTCATCCGTCGCGGACCAAGGTCCGCGACACCTTCTCCCACAAAGGAGAAGGAAGAAGCCCGCAATTTAACGGTAGGCCAAATAGGCGAGCGTCAACCGTGATTTGACGTAGCGCTGGTCCTTGTTTTTGACACCCGCCAAGCCTACGTTTGCGGCAAGATCAGGCCGGGGTCCGGCCATTTCGTGTTTTGGAGGTTGCAGGATGGGTTCGCTTAGCATTTGGCACTGGATCGTGGTGATCGCAGTCGTCCTGCTGTTGTTCGGCCGCGGCAAGATTTCCGACCTGATGGGCGACGTCGCCCAGGGTATCAAGGCCTTCAAGAAGGGCATGCAGGACGACGACAAGGTCGCCGACACCAAGTCCGAGCCGATGAAGAGCCTCGATCACAACGCTCCGCCGGCAGGCGCTGCGCGGACGGACGTTGGCAGCAAGGCGGTCTGAGGCTAGCCACGCGACCACAACCGGGTCCCATCGCGTATCGGCGCGGATCGCGCGAGGCGGTTCGCGCAAGCGGAAGTATGAATGTTCGACATCGGGTGGAGTGAATTCGTTCTCATCGCGGTCGTCGCGCTGATCGCCATCGGCCCGAAGGAGCTGCCGGGCGTCTTGCGCACCCTCGGGCAATGGATGGCCAAGGCGCGCAAGATGGCCGCCGAATTCCAGAGCCAATTCCAGGAAGCCATGCGCGAAGCCGAGATGGCCGACCTCAAGGACAGTTTTGACGAGGTGCGCAAAGCCGCATCCGGCTTTTCGGCTGGCAATTTGATCTCGTCGCTGGAAAAGGACGTCTCCAACTCGCTCCGGGTCGACCCTGTCGAGAAGCCCGCGGAGCCGCCCGCAACGCCAGCGATCGAGCCGCCGGTCGCGCCGACCGAACCGGCCGCGCCGACGCCGCAAACCTTTGTCGAAGCCGAAACCCATGCGGCGAGCGAGCCGCTCGCCGTCATCAGCGAGCACCAGCCCGCCGTCGTGGAAGAGGCCGCCCCCGTGCCCGTGCCTGACAGCCTCAAGGACGCCGAAGCGTCATGACCGACGCCGATATCGAAGCCTCGAAGGCCCCGCTGCTCGACCATCTGATCGAGCTGCGCGCACGGCTGATCAAGTCGCTGCTCGGCTTCGGCATTGCGTTCATCTTCTGCTTCTTCTTTGCCAAGCAGATCTTCAATGTGCTGGTCTGGCCCTACGTCTGGGTCGCGGGACCGGAGAATTCGAAATTCATCTACACCGCGCTGCTGGAATATTTCATCACTCAGCTCAAGCTTGCGCTGTTCGGCGCCGCCTTCATCTCATTCCCGATCGTCGCAACCCAGATCTACAAATTCGTCGCTCCCGGCCTGTACCGGCATGAGCGCAACGCCTTCCTGCCTTACCTGATCGCAACCCCCGTATTCTTCGTGCTGGGTGCGGCGCTGGTCTATTTCGTGGTCTGGCCGATGATCACCCGCTTCTCGCTCGGCATGCAGCAGATGGGCGGCCCGGAGACCGCGCAGATCGAGCTGCTGCCCAAGGTCGGCGAATATCTGTCGCTGATGATGTCGCTGATCTTCGCCTTCGGCATCGCCTTCCAGCTGCCGGTGATCCTGACCCTGCTCGGGCGGGTCGGCATCATCACCTCGCGAATGCTGCGCGAAAAGCGACGCTATTTCATCGTGATCGCCTTTGTCATTGCCGCCGTCCTAACCCCGCCCGACGTGCTCAGCCAGTCGTCGCTCGCGATCCCGCTGCTCGCGCTCTACGAAGGCTCGATCATCGCGGTCAGCATCGTCGAGAAGAAGGCCGCCGCCGCGCGGGCCGCATCCGCTAATCCGTCGTCCACGGCCAATCCGGCGGAATAGGGCGCCGCTTCCCGCCGTAGCGCTCGCTGGAGCGGCATTAGCGGTTCCAAATCAGCTCCATTCAGGCTAGTTCATGCCCGCCATTGCGGGCGATTCAGGACCAGACGGCCATGCACGACATCAAATGGATTCGCGAGAACCCGGACGCCTTCGACGCCAGCCTGAAGCGGCGCGGACTGTCGCCGCTGTCGGCCTCGCTGCTTGGCATTGACGAGAAGCGACGGGCGGCCATCCAGGCTTCGGAGCAGGCGCTGGCGCGGCGCAATGCGGCGTCCAAGGAAATCGGCGAGGCCAAGAAGACCAAGGACGAGGCGCGCGTGGCGGCCTTGATGGAAGAGGTCGCCGGCCTCAAGGCAAAATTACCGGAGCTCGAAGCCGCGGCAAAGGCCGCGGACGAAGAGCTGCGCGAGGCGCTGTCGGGGATCCCGAACCTGCCGCTCGACGAGGTGCCCGATGGTGCCGACGAGCATGGCAACGTGCAGCGTCATGTGTTCGGTAACCGCCGCAACTACGCTTTTGCGCCCAAGCCGCATGACGATCTCGGCAACGCACTCGGCTTCATGGATTTCGAAAGCGCAGCAAAGCTGTCGGGCGCGCGTTTCGTGGTCCTGAAGAAAGGCCTCGCGCGATTGGAGCGGGCTATCGGCCAGTTCATGCTCGACCTCCACACCAATGAGCACGGCTATACCGAGATCAATCCGCCGCTCCTGGTGCGCAACGAGGTGATGTTCGGCACAGGACAATTGCCGAAATTCGAGGACGACCAGTTCTGGGCCATCAAGGGCGAGTTGCTCGTAAGCCCCGACGAGCGCCTGAAAACCGAACGCCTCGGCCTGATCCCGACCGCCGAGGTCTCGCTTACCAACCTGGTCCGCGAATCCATCGTCGACGAAAAAGAGCTGCCGATGCGGCTCACTGCGCTGACGCCCTGCTTCCGCGCCGAAGCGGGCGCCGCCGGTCGCGACACCCGCGGCATGATCCGCCAGCACCAGTTCACCAAGGTCGAGCTGGTCTCGATCACGACACCCGAAACCAGCAAAGACGAGCATGAGCGCATGCTCGCCTGCGCCGAGGAGGTGCTGCGCCAGCTCGATCTGCACTACCGGGTGATGACGCTGTGCACCGGCGACATGGGTTTCTCCTCGCAGAAGACCTACGACATCGAGGTGTGGA
>DATGMP010000133.1:0-39246 GCA_035293565.1 Alphaproteobacteria bacterium
GACAATCGGGCAAGCCGCGTGACACGCCTCCACGCCGGCAATTCTTTCTCCGGGGGGCATGCCCCCCGGAGAAAGAAGCAAAAACGAAGCGGACAGATCATGAGCTACAAAAACCGGACATCTTTACAAGCTAGCGACAGGGCCGAAGCGCACCTAGCGGCGTCTTATAACCGGCCCGGCGCCGAGATCGTCAATCATTTCACCTATGGGATCGTCAGCGATGGCGATCTGATGGAGGGCGTGTCCTCGGAGGCCGCGTCCCTTGCCGGCCACCTGAAGCTCGGTAAGCTGATCTACCTCTATGACGATAACCGTGTGACGCTATCGGCTGGGACCGACATCACATTCACCGAGGATCGCGCGCGCCGCTTTGAGGCTTATGGCTGGCACGTCCAGTCGGTCGCGGACGGCAACGATCTCGCGGCGATCGATGGAGCGCTGCGCACGGCTCGCTCGGAGACGCAGCGTCCATCCCTCATTCTGGCACGAACCCATATAGGGTATGGCGCGCCCGACAAGCAGGACAGCTTTGAATCGCATGGATCGCCCTTGGGCGTCGACGAAGTGCGGCTGGCGAAGCAGAATCTGGGCTGGCCGACCGCCCCCCTATTTTACACCCCTGAAAAGGTGGTCGAACACTTTCGCAAGGCTATCCAGCATGGCAAGGCGGCCGAGATGGAGTGGAACGATCGGTTTACTGCGTACGGTCGCGCGTTTCCCGATCTGGCGAAAGCGTTTCTGCAGGCCATGCATGGCGAATTGCCGGATGGATGGGATAGGGATATTCCGGCCTTTCCCGCGGATGAAAAGGGCATGGCCACTCGCGTTGCCGCGGGGAAGGTCATGAATGCCGTTGCGCCTCGAGTGCCGGCACTCATCGGCGGTTCGGCGGATTTGAATCCGTCGACCTTTACCGCACTTTCGGGACTCGGAGACTTTGAGCCCGCCGACGTGACCGTACCCGACAAGCAAGGCGCGGTAGACGGCGTGTGGAGCTACGCGGGCCGGAATGTCTATTTCGGGGTACGCGAACACGGCATGGGGGCTATCCTGAATGGCTTGGCGGTGCACGGTGGCGCCGTGCCTTTTGGCGCAACATTCCTGATTTTCTCCGACTACATGCGGCCGCCGATCCGCCTCGCGGCAATGATGAAGCTCCAGGTGATCTATGTTTTTACCCACGACAGCATCGCCTTGGGGCAGGACGGATCCACCCATCAGCCTGTGGAGCAGCTCGCCGGCCTGCGCGCGGTTCCAGGCCTTACGGTCATCCGTCCCGGCGATGCCAATGAGACGGCCGTCGCCTGGCGCGTCGCCTTGGAAGCGAGCGATCACCCTGTTGCACTGGTTCTCACGCGCCAGAATGTGCCGACGCTTGATCGGACCCAATGCGCCGCGGCAGACGGCTTGCGCCAAGGTGCATACGTTCTGGCCGATGCCCCGAACGGCAAGCCGGACATTATTCTGATTGCAAGCGGTTCGGAAGTTGAGCTGGTCATGGAGGCTCGGCAAATTCTACAAGAGCGAAACATCGGCGCGCGCGTTGTCTCCATGCCGAGTTGGGACCTGTTCGATGCGCAGCCGCGGAGTTATCGCGACCAGGTAATATTGCCTTCAATCCGCGCGCGGCTTGCGGTCGAGGCGGGTGCATCTCAAGGCTGGCATCGCTACGTCGGCGATGGCGGTGACGTGTTGGGTGTAGACCGGTTCGGCGCGTCGGCTCCTGGCGATGTCGTGATGCGTGAATACGGTTTTACTGCAGAGAGTGTATGTAAAAGGGCGCTGGCGGTGTTGGGGTGAGAACATATCTGGATGTGCACATATCGGATCGTCGTCCGCCCGGCGCACTCTCGGTCGCAGAGTCCGTCCCGTCAAAGAGCAAAGCGAAGTCCGCAGGCTCGACGACACACTTCGGAAAGCTCAAGGATTTGCGGCTAAGTAAAGTTAGCTATGAGAGTGCGACGACTGGATATCGGACATCAGTAGTTTCCGAGTCTACCGACGCAAAGCCGCAGCGGCCTATTGTGAGGGCATAACTCGCGGCGGTCGTGGCAGTTGCCGGGCGTTCGCTCGATGGCGCTTCGATCTGTCCCCGTAAACGAGGAACGCTCCTAACGCGACGAATCAGCCCGGGTCAAGGAGAATGCGCTGTGAACAAGCTGAACCAGCTGGAAGCGTGCGGCCAGTCGCCTTGGCTCGACTATCTGAAGCGCAGCCTCATCGAAAAGGGTGAGTTGCGCACGCTCATCACTCGGGACGGACTGAAAGGCGTCACTTCGAACCCTTCGATCTTCGAGAAGGCGATCGGCGAGACCGACGAATATGCAGATGCCCTGAAACAGTTCCAGGCGCAGGCGGATCACAGCATCTCGGCAATCTACGAGCATCTGGCGATCGCCGACGTCCGCGCTGCGGCCGATGTGCTGCGTCCGGTCTACGAGCAGACTCACGGCCGGGACGGTTATATCAGCCTGGAATGCTCGCCTTATTTGGCCAACGACATTGAAGCAACGGTGAGCGAAGCGCTGCGGCTGTGGGCGGCCGTGGACCGGCCCAATCTGATGGTGAAGGTGCCGGCCACTCCGGCCGGCATCCCTGCGATCCGTCAACTGATCGGTCGCGGACTGAACATCAACATCACTTTGCTCTTTGCCGTTAGCGTCTACGAGCAAGTGGTCGAAGCATATCTTGCGGGGCTCGAAGATCTGAAACGGTCCGGGGGCGATCTGTCGAAGATCGGCAGCGTCGCGAGCATCTTTGTCAGCCGCATCGATGTTGCGACCGACAAACGGCTGGACAGGCTCGGAGACAAAAGACTGGCGGATCGGTTGCGCGGGAAGGCGGGCATCGCCAACGCGAAGATCGCATACACTCGCTACAAGGCGTTGTTTTCCGGCCCGCGCTGGGAGCGCCTGGCCGAAGCCGGCGCGAAGACGCAGCGTTTGCTCTGGGCGTCCACCAGCACCAAAAATCCGGCCTACAAGGACACGATGTATGTCGAAGCGCTGATCGGTCGTGACACGGTCGACACCATCCCGCCCGCAACCATGGACGCTTTCCGCGACCATGGAGCGGTGATTCCCGACGCCATTGAACAGGATGTCTCCGGCGCACACGCTCTGCTCGCCGAGTTGGAGAAGAATGGCATCTCGCTAAAGGACATTACCGATGAGCTAGTCGACGATGGTGTCCAGCAGTTCGCGGACGCGTTCGACAAGCTGTTCGGCACCATCGCGAAACGCCGCCGCACGCTGCGCGAGGGTGAGCGCGCCTGCTTGGAGTTCGCGCCGGGCTCACCGGAGATGACGACCGCCATCGACGCGGAAATGGAAGTCTGGCGCAAGGGGGGGCGCATTCGGCGGCTTTGGGCCGGCGACAAGTCGCTATGGACCGGGACTGACGAGGCCAAGTGGGTCGGTTGGCTGCACGTTGTCGAGCAGGAATTGGCCGATTTGGATCGTCTGCGCAGCTTCACCGAGCAGGTGAAGGAGGCCGGGTTCACCGACGTGGTTCTCCTGGGAATGGGCGGTTCGAGCCTGGGGCCGGAGGTGCTGGGCGAAACCTTCGGGCGGCAAGCCGGCTGGCCGCGCTTTCACATGCTCGACAGTACCGACCCAGCCCAGATCGAGGCGATCGAGCGGTCGATCGATCTCGGCAAGACACTGTTCATTGTGTCCTCCAAATCGGGAAGCACGCTGGAGCCCAACATCTTCCTAGATTATTTCGTCGACCGCGTCGGCGGCGCGAGGGGCAAGGACAAGGCCGGCGAACACTTCATCGCGGTGACCGATCCGGGCTCTCCGCTCGAACGACGAGCAACCGAGCTCCGCTTTAGTTGCGTGTTTCATGGCGCGCCTTCGATCGGTGGACGCTACTCCGTGCTGTCGAAGTTCGGCCTGGCGCCGGCCGCGGCCATGGGGCTTGACGTCAGACGTCTGCTTGAGACGACGCGGACGATGCAGCGATCTTGCGGCGCCGATGTCCCACCCTCGGAAAACCCCGGTGTGCAACTCGGCGTCGCCATGGGTGTTGCGGCAACCCGCTTCGGACGCGACAAGGTGACGATCATCGCGTCGCCAGGAATCGCCGATTTCGGGGCGTGGCTGGAGCAGCTTCTGGCGGAAAGTACTGGCAAGCAGGGGCGCGGGCTTATCCCGCTCGCCGGCGAGCCGCTCGCCATGCCCGAACGCTACGGCAGCGACCGGTTCTTCGCCTATCTGGAGCTGGAGGGGCAGGTCGATCCGTCGCAGCGCCAGGCCGTGGAGGCTCTGGAGCGGGCCGGTCACCCGGTCGCGAAAATCCGTGTGAAGGATGTCTGGCACATCGGCCAGGAATTCTTCCGCTGGGAGATCGCCACCGCCGTCGCAGGGTCTATCATCGGTATCGACCCGTTCAATCAGCCGGATGTCGAGGCAAGCAAGGACAAGACGCGCGCGCTGACCGATGCCTATGAGAAATCGCATCATTTGCCCGAAGACGCGCCGATGTTTCGCGAGAATGGCGTGGCTCTGTATGCCGATCCGCGCAATGCGGCCGAGATCGGCCGGCACAACACGCTCGCCGGTTATCTGAAAAGCCATTTCGGCCGCGTGAAGGCCGGCGCGAAAGCCGGCGATTACGTGGCATTGCTCGCCTATATCGAACGCAATGCGGCGCACAGACGAGCGCTGACCGAGATGCGGACGCGCATCCGCGACAAAACGCGGGCCGCGACCTGCCTCGGCTTCGGACCGCGCTTCCAGCATTCGACCGGTCAAGCCTACAAAGGGGGCCCGAATTCCGGCGTGTTCCTGCAGATCACCTGCGACGATCCGGCCGATATCGACGTACCCGGCCATTCCTACAGCTTTGGGATCGTCAAGGCCGCACAGGCCAGCGGTGACCTCGCGGTGCTCGTGGAACGCGACCGTCGTGCATTGCGCGTTCATCTCAAGCATGTCGATGCAGGCCTTGAGGAGCTGTCGCACGCAATCGCCGCGGCGCTTGAATAGCGTCTTGTCAGAAGGAGTAACGCAAAATGCAGATCGGCATCATTGGATTGGGCCGTATGGGCGGCAACATCTCTCGCCGCCTGATGAAGGCGGGGCACCATTGCGTGGTGTTCGACACCAACGCCAAGCCGCGCGAAGCGCTGGCCAAGGAGGGTGCCACGGCCGTCGGCTCGCTGGAGGCCCTGGTGAAGGCGCTCGGGGAAAAGCCGCGTGCGGTTTGGGTGATGCTGCCTGCTGGCGAGATCACCGAAAAAGCGGTCGAAAATCTGGGCGGCCTGCTAGAGCAGGGCGACATCGTCATCGATGGCGGCAATTCCTTCTATAAAGACGACATCCGTCGCGCCAAGAAACTGGCCGAGAAGCACATTCGCTACATCGACTGCGGCACGTCCGGCGGCGTCTGGGGCATCGAGCGCGGCTACTGCCTCATGATTGGCGGTCCGAAGGAGGCCGTCGATCATCTCGACCCGATTTTCGCCGCGCTCGCCCCCGGCCTGGGCGATATTCCGCGCACGCCCGGCCGCGAGAAGGCCGCCTCCCGCGCCGAGCGCGGCTACATTCATGCTGGGCCGTCCGGCGCCGGGCATTTCGTCAAGATGGTGCATAACGGCATCGAATACGGATTGATGCAGGCCTACGCGGAAGGCTTCGACATTCTGCGCAACAAGGACTCGAAGGATCTGCCGGAGGACGCGCGCTTCGTTCTGAACATGGCGGATATCGCCGAGGTCTGGCGGCGCGGCAGCGTCATCTCGTCCTGGCTGCTCGATCTCGGCGCCGCCGCTTTGGTGAAGGATCCGCAGTTGAATAAGTTCTCCGGCTACGTCCAGGATTCCGGCGAGGGTCGCTGGACCGTCGAGGCCGCGATCGAGGAGGCGGTCCCGGCAGATGTGCTGTCCACCGCGCTTTACGCCCGCTTCCGTTCGCGCCAGGAGCACAACTTCGGAGAAAAGATGCTTTCGGCCATGCGGTTCGGCTTTGGCGGCCACGTCGAGGGTAGCGAGTCACTTGACCCCGAACTGAAGCGGGAAAAGTCGCAGGGGCATACGGCGATACGGAACGCGGCGGAGTAACGCCATGCCGGACAATCAGACCATCGGGACACCCCCGAGCCCGCGGGCAGTGGAGCCGCGGCAGGTTCCTCCGGCCGATCCCTGCGCCATGGTAGTCTTTGGTGCCGGTGGCGACATGGCCAAGCGCCTGCTGATCCCGGCTCTCTACAACCTCTCGCGTACCAAGGTTCTGCCGGAGAAATTTGCGCTGATCGGTGTGGATTTGGCCGAAGGGACCGCGGAAAGCTGGCGCGATCATCTCTACGACATGCTGAAAACCTTCGTCGGGAATGCAGGGGCGGAGTTCGACATCGACCGAATCGACGAGGCGGCTTGGAAACGGCTCACGGAGAAAATGTCCTACATTCAGGGCGATCTGACCAAGTCCGAGCTCTACGAGAAGATCCGGGACGCCTTGGGTGATGCGGAAAAGGCCCATGGAACACAGGGCAACGCCATCTTCTACCTCGCGGTCGCCGATCGGTTCTTCGGCGCCGCGGTCGAACAGCTCGGCAAAGCGAAGCTCACCGATCAGGGCGAGGAGAAGAACGGGAAATCCCGGTTCTGGCGCCGCGTGGTGATCGAAAAGCCGTTCGGCCACGATCTCGACTCTGCGCGCGAACTGAACGCCCGCATCCTGCGCACGCTGCACGAGGACCAGATCTTTCGGATCGATCATTTTCTGGGAAAGGACACGGTCCAGAGCATCATGGCGTTCCGGTTCGCCAACGGTCTGTTCGAGCCGATCTGGAATCGCGATCGGATCGATCACGTGCAGATCACCGTGGCGGAGACGGTCGGTGTGGAGGAGCGCGGCAAGTTCTATGAGCAAACCGGTGCGCTCCGCGACATGGTGCCTAACCACGTGTTCACGCTCCTCTCGATGGTGGCCATGGAGCCGCCGACGGGCTTCGACGCCGCTTCGATCCGCAACAGGAAGGCTGAACTGTTCGCGGCGATGCCGGCGGTCAAGCCGGCACAAGCGGTGCGAGGCCAATATGGCGCCGGCACTGTCCTGGGCAAGAAGGTGAACGCTTACCGGAACGAGCCGGACGTGGCCGCGGATTCGAACATCGAGACCTATGTCGCTATGCAGCTCGAGATCGACAACTGGCGCTGGGCCGGCGTGCCATTTTACTTCCGTACCGGCAAGCACATGTCGCAGCGTCTGACGGAGATCGCGATCCGCTTCAAGCAGGCGCCCTACACGGCGTTCCAGGACACCGCCGTCGATGCCCTGCGGCCCAACTGGCTGGTCCTAAGCATCGCCCCGGACGAGGGCATTTCCCTGCAGTTCGAGGTCAAGCGGCGTGGCCCGGTCGTGGATCTCGCCGCCGTGAAGATGGACTTCCACTACGATGACTGGTTCCCGAAGGAGCCGAATGTCGGATACGAGACGCTGATCTACGATGTCATGATCGGCGACCAGACCCTGTTCATGCGTGCCGACATGGTGGAGCAGTCCTGGCGCATCGTGCAGCCGGTGCTCGACGCCTGGGCTGCGGAGAAGCCTGCTTTTCCTGACTACGATTCCGGCAGCGACGGCCCGAAGGCGGCCGATGAATTGTTGGCGCGCGACGGAAAGCGGGCCTGGCGGCCGGTGATCCCTGCCACGGAGCGAAAGCAATGACGGCTCGGCATGACATTCGACTGTTCCTGGCCGACGTCGATGGTGCGCTGGTCACCAAGGACAAGGTGCTGACCGAGGCGGCGAAAGCGGCGGTGCGGGAGCTGGATCAGGCCGGCATCGCCTTCGCCATCACCAGCGGGCGGCCGCCCCGGGGCATGAGCATGCTGATCGAGCCGCTCGCGCTACGGACCGCCATAGCGGGCTTCAACGGCGGCGTGTTGGTCAATCCCGATCTCTCCGTCATCGAAAGCCACACGCTCGATCCGGCTACGGCCAAGCAGGCGGTGAAGCTGATTCTCGATAAAGGGCTGGATGCCTGGGTTTACACGGAGACGGAGTGGCTGATCCGCGACAAGGATGCGCCGCATGTGGCGCGGGAGACCTGGACGGTGAAATTCGACGCTAAGGTCGTGCCATCCTTCACAGATGCCCACTTGGCGCACACGGTGAAGATCGTCGGCATCTCGGACGATCTCGACCTGGTCGCCGCATGCGAAAAAGCGGCGCAGAAGACGCTGGGTGAGAAGGCGAGCGCGGCACGGTCGCAGCCTTACTATCTCGATGTGACGCACCCCCAAGCCAACAAGGGAACGGTCGTCGAAACGTTGTCGAGGCTAATGAACATTCCGCCGGCGCAAATCGCCACCATGGGGGACATGCCGAATGACGTGCTCATGTTCCGCAAGAGCGGCTTTTCAATCGCAATGGGCAACGCCAGCGACGAGGTGAAGGCGCAAGCGAGCGCGGTGACCGACAGCAACGAGAACGAAGGCTTCGCCAACGCGGTGCGGAAGTTCGTTCTGCGGTCGGCCTCTGCATGATTGGCATGACGTGCGCCTCTGACAATGAAACTGCAGCAGAGGAGACCCCCGGACGTCCGGGCAGCTTGACAGGAGAGCGACGATGACACCGCAGGTAAGGGAAATCTTGAGCTGGTATGGCGGTGACAATGTCGGAACCTTGACAAATTTGGCGCGGCTATTGAACCACGGCCGATTGGCTGGCACCGGAAAGCTGGTCATTTTGCCAGTGGATCAGGGCTTTGAGCATGGGCCGGCGCGCTCCTTCGCCCCTAATCCCCCAGCGTACAATCCCCATTATCATTTTGAGCTCGCGATCGAAGCGGGCTGCAATGCCTATGCTGCTCCACTGGGCTTCCTGGAAGCCGGCGTTCGCGATTTTGCGGGGGAAATTCCGCTCATCCTCAAAACCAACGACAATGACGTGCTGCGGGAGGAGAAGGATCCGAACCAGGCATTAACCGCCAGCGTGCAGGACGCGCTTCGCTTAGGTTGCTCCGCGGTTGGCTTCACGATCTACCCGGGATCGGCGCATCAGCTCGAAATGTACGGACAGCTCCGCGCCTACGCCGAGGAGGCAAAGCGCAACGGGCTCGCGGTCGTCATTTGGTCCTATCCGCGCGGATCAGGTCTGAGCAAGGAGGGCGAATCGGCGATCGACGTTGTCGGTTACGCCGTCCAGATCGCGGCCCAGCTCGGCGCGCACATCATCAAGGTGAAGCTGCCGACGGCGCATATCGAGCAGGACGCGGCCCGCAAGGTGTTCGAGGAGCGGCACATTCCGATTGCGACCGCGGCGGAGCGCGTTCGTCATATCGTTGATTGCGCGTTCGCCGGCCGCCGCATCGTCATCTTCTCTGGCGGCGCCGCTGTCTTCGACGACGACAAGCTGCTGGACGAGATCCGTTCGATCCATGCTGGCGGCGGGTTTGGCTCGATCATCGGCCGCAACTCATTTCAGCGTCCGAAGGATGAGGCGCTCCGGATGCTCGGCGCTGTCATGGACATTTATGCGGCGGCGCCAGACCGGACTCGAACGCATTGAGCGCCAGGGCCGCCATGCTGGATACGCCGCGGAGACCAATCATTGTCGCACCGTCGGTCTTGTCGGCGGATTTCGGACGACTTGTCGAGGAGATCCGCGCGGTCGATGCGGCGGGAGCCGACTGGATCCATGTCGACGGGATGGACGGCCGCCTCGTGCCGAACATCACGGTCGGACCGGTGGTTGTCGAGGCGACGGACAGCTGCAATTACATCATCGATTGCGCCATCGCCCAGATACCGGACCCAGCGGCGATGGAAGCCCGTCTTTCTGCCATGGTCGGCGTTGTCGAGAGCGGTCTCTTTATCGGCTTGGCATCCGGGATCGTCGTCGGTCGGCCGACTGGCGTCGAGGTCATCGAAAGATGAAGCGCGCTAACGCCGATCGCGCGCTGGCGCACCGAAACGGGCCACGGACCTTGGCGATCGATGTCGGTGGCACGGGACTTAAGGCATCGGTTCTCGATCAAACGGGTAAAATGTTGGTGGATCGGATTCGTGTTGCGACGCCTTACCCGTGCCCGCCGAAAATCCTGATACGTACGCTCGCGGCCCTGGTCGCGCCCCTCCCCGCTTTCGATCGAATTTCCCTGGGATTTCCTGGTGTAGTCCGTGAGGGCAGAACCCTAACGGCGCCGCATTTTGGCGACCGCTTGTGGCGGGATTTTCCACTGGCCGCCGCCCTATCCAAGTGTCTCGACAAGCCCGTCCGGTTGCTAAACGATGCCGAGATTCAGGGCTTCGGAATCGTTAAGGGACGGGGATTGGAGGTCGTGCTGACGCTCGGTACTGGGGCCGGCACGGCGGTATTTCGAGATGGCGTGCTGATGCCGCATCTCGAATTGGCGCAGCACCCGATCCACGATAACCAGACCTATAACGATTATGTCGGCAGCAAGGCATTGCGGCGCGACGGCGCAAAAAGATGGAGCCACCGCGTCCGCAAGACGATCAAGATTCTCAATTCTCTCCTGCACTACGATGTACTTTATCTCGGCGGCGGCAACGGAGATAAGGTCATCGATCCGCCCGCCGATGTCAGGATTGAATCAAATCACGCTGGAATCACCGGCGGGATCCGACTGTGGGATGCTGATGTCGAGCAGCTTCTATTTGGTGGCGGCGTCACATCGGTGCTGTCCTCGCACGCGAAGACCAAGCATCGGAACTAGAGGACGGACGCTCCATCCGGAGTGGCCGAAGGAGATTTACCATGAGCGCAAGGTTCAAGTGCGACGTCAACGGCGCCGCTTCGCCTTTGCCCCATTTCTGGGAACATACGGTCGGCAGCGATCATGCGCTGATGGCGTTGAGGGCCGATTGGCGGGAGCAAATACGGCGCGCCCATGATGAGCTAGGATTTCGGCATGTGCGCTTTCATGGCCTGCTATGCGACGATGTCGGCACGTTGATTGCCGAAGGCGACAAGCGCTTCTATTCCTTCCACAATGCGGACCAGATCTTCGATTTCCTGCTGTCAATCGGCATGAAACCATTCGTGGAGCTGAGTTTCATGCCCGGCACCCTCGCTTCGGGCGACAAAACAGTCTTCCGCTATCGCGCCAACGTCACTCCGCCTAAGGACTACGCGCAATGGGCGCTGCTGATTCGCGACCTCGTTGCGCATTGGGTCGAGCGTTACGGCATAAACGAGGTTCGCCAGTGGTTCTTCGAGGTGTGGAACGAGCCAAACCTCGACGCCTTCGGAAGCGGCAAACAGGACGATTATTTCAAGCTCTATCGCTACACTTCGGAGGCGGTCAAATCGGTCGATAAGGCGCTCAAGGTGGGCGGTCCGGCGACCGCGGAAAACGCGTGGATCGCGGATTTCATCGGATTTTGTACGAAGAGCCAGCTGCCCGCTGACTTTATCAGCACCCATCATTATCCGACCGACGCGTTCGGGGAGCCCGGCGACGATACCGAGGCGCAGCTTTCGAAGAGTCGCCGCAGCGTGCTGCGCGAACAAGCGCAGGAGGTCCGCAGACAGGCCGGCGAGCGGCCGGTGTATTACACAGAATGGTGCACGTCTTCGAATCCCCGCGATCCGATGCATGACGAACCTTACGCCGCGGCCTTCGTGATCAAGACCATCATGGAGGCGAACGGGCTCGTGCAAGGCTATAGCTATTGGACCTTTTCTGACATCTTCGAAGAGAATTACTTTCCGTCCGAGCCGTTCCACGGCGGCTTCGGTTTGCTCAACATTCACGGCATCGCCAAACCCGCGTATCGCGCCTTCGAATTGTTGCATGCGCTCGGTACGGAATTGACGCCGGTCGAAGGCGGGCATCCGACGGTCGATGCGTGGACCGTCAGGGACGTCGAGTCCGTGACCGTACTTTTCACGAACTACGCCTTGCCGCGCCATCCGATCGCCGCGGAGTCGATCCATATGACCTTGATCGGCGCGCGGTCTCCGGCCCAGGTTACAATCCGGCGGATCGACTCGGATCATGCCAACGTGAAGCGGCGCTGGCAGGAAATGGGTTCGCCGAAATACCTGAATGCAGCGAACATCGAGGAACTTGACTCAGCGTCGCTTTGCCAATCCGAACCGCACCCGTTCGACTTCCAGGGCGGCACGATCGACTTTGACGTCACCTTGCCGCCGCTTTCGGTGGCGGCTGTGACCGTCCAGTTTGGATCGAGCGAACGTGGTTGAACCGACGGCACAGTCGGACGAAGAATTGCTGGATCGGTTCCAGCAAGCCGCGTTCGGCTATTTTTTGGAACAATTCAATCCCGATAACGGCCTGATCGCCGATACGAGTCGCGCGGGATCACCGGCCAGCATCGCGGTCGTGGGCTTCGCGCTTTCGTGTTATCCGGTGGGCGTGGAGCGCGGTTGGATATCACGCGCTGACGCAGCGAGACGAACACTCGTCGCGCTGCGCTTCTTTTCGAACAGCCGGCAAAGCGAGCAAGCGGACGGGACGGGCTATAAGGGTTTCTACTACCACTTCCTCGACATGAAGACCGGCAAGCGCGTTTGGCAGTCGGAACTGTCGCTGATAGACACCACGCTGTTGCTTGCGGGCGTGCTGGCTGCGAGCGAGTATTTCAGCGAGGACACGCCAAGCGAGAACGAGATCCGCCAATGCGCTGATGCGATCTATCGCCGTATCGATTGGCAATGGGCCTGTGATGGTGAGGCGACCGTCCGGCAGGGATGGAAGCCGGAGAGCGGATTTTTGCACTATGGCTGGGAAGGCTACAGCGAGGCCGCTATTCTCTATGTTCTGGGCTTGGCGTCGCCTTCGCATCCCCTGCCGGACGACAGCTTTGCGGCGTGGACCGCGACCTATCAATGGGAGAACATTTACGATTACGAGTTTCTCTATGCCGGACCACTCTTCATTCATCACTTCTCTCACGCCTGGATCGATTTCGCAGGCATACGAGATCGCTTCATGCGCGAAAAGGACAGCGATTACTTCGAAAACAGCCAACGCGCCATTTATGTGCAGCGTGACTACGCACGGCGCAATCCTTATGGTTTCGAGGGCTACGGTAATGAATGTTGGGGCATCACGGCGGGCGATGGGCCAGGCTTCAGGACACTGAGGACCGACGGCAGGCATCGTTGCTTTCTCGGCTATGCGGCTCGTGGCGTACCTTATGGGCCGGACGACGGCACCATCGCCCCATGTGCATCGCTCGCGTCGCTGCCGTTCGCACCGGAGCTTGCGTTGTCGGCATTGCGCCAGTTTTGTGCGCGCTACCCCGAGATGACCCGGGATTCGAGGTTGCCGAGCGGCTTCAATCCGACACTATCAGGCGAGGGCCCCAACGGCTGGGTCTCCGAGGGCTATTTCGGGCTCGATCAGGGCATTCTCGTACTAATGATCGAGAACTATCGCTCGGGGTTGATTTGGAAGCTGATGCGGCGGTGCCCTTATATCGGAGACGGACTGCGCCGCGCCGGCTTCACGGGCGGCTGGCTGAGATGACGAGTTCTTCCACGCAACAGGCGCACGTCATGCAGCACGATGAAACGTTATCGACTAGTGCGCCGGACAATCGCTTTAATCGCGCTCTCATGGAGAACGTTCATCCACCTGCCTGGCGCAATCCCGATCCCGCCGACATGTACAATCTTGTCATTATTGGCGCCGGCCCTGCGGGACTCGTCGCCGCGCGTAGCGCAGCCGCGCTGGGAGCCAAGGTGGCACTTATCGAGCGCGGCCTTATTGGAGGCGATTGCTTAAATTCGGGTTGTGTTCCGTCAAAAGCGATCATTCGCACGTCGCGACTATATGCGGAGATGCGCACGGCTGATGACTTTGGGGCGCAAACGCCCGAGGGCATCAGGGTGGACTTTCCATGCGTGATGGAGCGGATGCGACGCGTCCGCTCGCGCATCAGCCGGGCTGACACCGCACAGCGGCTGAGTGAAAATGGCGTCGCTGTGTTTTTCGGTGAGGCGCGGTTTGTCGGACCCCGCGCTATAATGGTTGAAGGCGACACGTTGCGATTCAAGAAGGCACTCATCGCTACGGGATCACGGCCGACGACTCCTAGAATTCCAGGGCTCGCTGAAACGGGGTATTTGACCAACGAAAGCGTTTTCGATTTGACCGCGCTTCCGCGTCGCCTGTTGGTTATCGGCGGCGGCCCATTGGGATGCGAATTGGCGCAGTCATTTCGCAGGCTGGGATCGCAGGTCATTATCGCTCAAGACGAACCGATGTTTCTGCCCGGGGAAGAGCGTGATGCCGCGCAGATTCTTTCCGACGCACTGGCACGTGATGGCGTCGAGATCCATCTCAACACGACAGCCGTCGCCGTGCGCCGCGAGGGCGCAAATACGGTGGTCGATCTCGTCAGCGAAGATAACATGATCAGCGTGTCTGTCGATGAAATCGTCACCGGCATCGGCCGCGCTCCCAATGTGGAAAACATAGATATGGAGGTGGCCGGCGTCCAATACGACACCGACAGCGGCATTCTTGTTAACGACTACCTGCAGACAACGAACCGGCGGATCTACGCGGCGGGTGATGTTTGCTTGACGCATAAATTTACGCATACCGCGGACGCTTCGGCACGCATTGTAGTGCAAAACGCGCTATTCTTGGGGCGCCAGAGATTTAGTGCGCTGACGATCCCCTGGTGTACCTATACCCATCCAGAAATCGCCCATGTCGGTCTCTATATTCGCGAAGCGCGCGAGAAGGGCATACCCGTAAAGACTTTCACGGTTCTCATGCATGACGTCGATCGGGCGATTACCGATGGGGAAGATGAGGGATTCGTAAAAATACACGTACGAGACGGTACGGATCGAATCTTGGGCGCTACCATTGTCGCGAAGCACGCAGGCGAAATGATCAATGGACTCTCGCTCGCCATCACCTCCGGAATAGGACTGCGCGCCCTGGCACAGGTTATCCATGCCTATCCGACGCAGGCAGAAGCGATCAAGATGGCCGCGGACGCCTATTGCCGCACGCGCCTGACGCCCGCTCGCAAATCTCTCGCGAGGCTCTGGCTGGCAAGGTAGAAGTGGTGACGCGACGAGGCGCCGGCCGTCAGAGTGAGTGACCTGCGCCCCAAGGATCATTCAACCATGCTTGTTCAAGAGGGGGCTGGGGCATCGAGTGCGCGTTGGATGGCCCGACTGAGGTCCCTGTCACGAACCGGCTTTTGGACTACAATTGCGCCCGGTATCAGCGCGCGAATTCTCGAAGTCTCGCCACTGACGAACACGTGCGGGATCCATCCAGTGCGGAGTATTTCCTGGACCGCTGCGACGCCGCTTCCATCGCGCAACCGCGCATCGACTATCATCAGATCTGGTTTGTATCGAGCGGCAGCGGCCACAGCGTCAGCCTCGGTTGCCTCGATTGCGCAAACGTCGTAACCCATCGCCGCGAGCGCGTCAGCAAATAGCATGCCGATCAGGACATCGTCCTCCACCACGAGGACACGGGGCGCTTTCATGGATTCACTTCGCCTATCGTGCGGATTGGCCGAATGCGGCGAGCGTTCCCGAGACGGCAAATACGTGTTCCTGCTCGTCGGCAATGCCAAGTGGATAGGGGACGAGAAAAGAGCGCTCAGCCGCTACTTGCACCGTGCCGTATGCCGTGCCCCCCAGTCCGCCGGCGCGCTCCGCAATAAGGTCGGAATAGTTCTCCACCTCCGTCGAGACTTTATCGAACAGTTCGTGGATTGCGATGAAACTTGGCCCACGCACATTCCAATGCGCCTGTTTCACCTGCGCATGCAGGTCGATGGCTGCTGCTAAATGTTTGTTTAGAAGTTCGACGGATTGCGCACGAATGTTCTCGGAGAGTGTGTTGTGTGTCGGGTGCATCGGCAAATCTCCAAGCTGATATTGGCGAGCGCCAGTCCGATATGCCGGGACCAGCACGACCTCTGATGGCCCGCACGTCAGCCAAAGAGCCTACGCCCCAGGCCTTTGTGAACTCACAGGCCCAACTCTAACCGATGTGCGACAGCCACGAGCAGGCTCGGAAACTACGCAGAGCGACGGCCCATTCGGCCAACTAGGTCTTTGCCGCTCGGGTCGCGCCAGTAGCGAGCCTGTGATAACGTGGAGAAACCTGTTCCACGAGGGAGCTTTTCCGGAGGCGATCTGCGTAAAATGGCCAGAAGGCGTCCACCCCAAGCCAGACCGACGCGTGCTCGATCGGACGGGGCTGCGGTGCCGGTGCGCGCCGCGCCGCGGGGCTGGGACGACTTTCTGATCGTCGGGATAGGCGCCTCGGCGGGCGGCCTCGATGCCTGTCGAAAGGTCGTGGAGAGCCTCCCCGTCAGCAACGGCATGGCTTTCATTTTCGTTCAGCATCTCGACCCGACCCACGAAAGCATGATGGTTGAGCTGTTGGCCATCCATACCACCATGAGGGTACGCCAAGCCGGGGATGGAATGCCGCTTGAGCGCGACCATCTCTATGTCATTCCTCCCGGTGACTATCTCTCGGTCGGCGGCGGCGCTCTTCATCTCTCGGAGCCTCAGGCGCGTCATGGCGCGCGGTTTCCTTTCGACTTTTTGCTGCGCTCGCTCGCGGAGCAATACGGCGAGCGGGTCGTTGGCGTAATCCTTTCCGGAACGGCGGCTGATGGCAGCCTCGGACTGAAAGCCGTGAAGGAGAAAGGCGGGCTGGTGATCGCTCAGGATCCCGATGAGGCCGCTTATGACGGGATGCCGCGGAACGCAATTCTGACGGGCGCTGTAGACCTCGTGCTTCCCGTAGCGGCGATTTCGGACGCGCTTGTAAAATATGACAGGCGGATGGCGCTCACCCGCACACAAAATGGCTTGCATCCACAGGATGCCGCGCAGGATTGGCTGCCCAAGATCATTGATCTTCTACGCGCAAGGACTGCGCATGACTTCAGGCTCTACAAGCGCGGAACGCTGCAGCGCCGGATCGAGCGACGCATGGCGATGGCGGCGGTCGAGACCGATGACATGGATCGCTATCTCGAAATCTTGAAGCACGACTCAAAGGAACTCGATCTTCTTGCCAAGGACTTGCTCATCAATGTGACCAGCTTCTTCCGCGATCCGAAGGTGTTCGATGTCCTGGCGGAGAAGATCGTTCCCGACCTGGTTCGCGATCACTCGCCTGATCGTCCGCTACGTATCTGGATTGCGGGATGCAGCACCGGCGAGGAGACTTATTCTTTAGCGATGCTCTTCTACGAGCAGATCGCGGCGGCGAAGCGCAACATTAAGCTTCAGGTCTTCGCCTCCGATGTCGATCCGGACGCTGTCGCCAGCGCCAGAGAAGGACTCTACCCGGAAACGATCGAGGCTGAGGTGTCGCCGGAACGCCTGGCCCGTTTTTTTACGAAGGAAGATCGAGGTTACAGGGTTTTGCCGGAGCTGCGGGCCGCTGTGGTCTTCACCGTACAAGATGTCCTGGCCGATCCACCGTTCTCTCGTCTCGACCTGGTTTCGTGCCGCAATCTTCTTATCTATTTGCTTCCCGAGGCGCAGAAGAAGATTATTGCGCTCTTCCATTTTGCGCTGCGGGAGGGTGGCGTTCTTCTCCTCGGCAGTTCGGAGACGGTGGTCAACGCCGACGGCCGCTTTGAAGCGATCTCGAAGCCGGCGCGCATACCGGCACATCGGCCGCAGCCGACCGGGCGAACTCGGCTTCCCGCTGAGCGTCGGCAACGGCTTGCGCGTGCCCGCGGGCACCGGGCAAGACCCTGCGCCATCGCGCCAAACTGCGCTCGCCGAGCTCTGTAGGCGGCTTGTGATGGAACATTATGCGCCTGCGGCAGTGCTAATCAACAGCAAACATGAATGCCTCTATTATCTGGGACCAACCGATCGCTATCTTCGCGTGCCGGCGGGCCATCCCACGCGCGATTTACTCGCTATGGCGCGCCCCAACATCCGTATCAAGCTTCGATCGGCCATACAGCGGGCCATTCAGCAAAATCTGCGTATTGTCGTCGACGGCGGCCGCGCGAACCAGGCTACGAGCGCATTCAATATCGCCGTGCATCCGATTCTGAGCGAAGGCGAGCCCCTGTTGCTGGTCTGCTTCATCGACCAGCCGATGAACGAGCAAAAGCGAGGACGTCGTGGCACGCCGCGGGACGCTTCGCGGGTCGCCGAACTGGAGCAGGAACTTGAGGCCACGCGGACGGAACTGTTGAGCGCGGTTCGCAATCTTGAGATTTCCAACGAGCAACAGAAGGCGATCAACGAAGAAGCCCTATCCGTTAACGAGGAATACCAATCCACCAATGAAGAGCTCCTAACATCGAAGGAAGAATTACAATCGCTCAACGAGGAGCTAACCGCTCTCAACAGCCAGCTTCAGGAAACGTTGGAACGGCAGCGTACGACCTCCAACGATCTGCAGAATATCCTATACAGTACGGATGTCGCGACGCTCTTCCTGGACACGGAGCTCAACATCCGTTTCTTTACGCCCGCTACCAAGGCGCTCTTTAGCGTCATTCCTAGCGACGTCGGCAGGCCGCTCGCGGACTTAAGCTCACTGGCAGGCGATAGCGACCTCCTGGTGGACGCGCGAGCGGTGCTGCAGAATCCGAGTCCCGTTGAACGGGAGATCGAAGCACGGAGCGGCGCCTGGTACGTCCGCCGAGTATTGCCTTATCGCACTCGGGACAATGGCGTCGAAGGCGTCGTGATCACCTTTGCCGACATCACTGAGCGCAGGCATACAGCGGATGCTTTGGAAAAGGCAAAGCGGGACGCCGAGCTCGCCAACCTTGCCAAATCGCGCTTTCTCGCTGCTGCAAGCCATGATCTCCGCCAGCCGCTACAGGCGCTCAGCTTGATGCGAGGTGCGCTCGACAGAAGAATCAGGGAGGGTAAGAAAGAAGAGGCTTTGGAGTTGGTCGCGCGGCTCGACGAAACAGCTGCGGCCATGTCCGGCATGCTGAACACACTGCTCGACATCAACCAGATCGAAGCGGGCACCGTTCACGCGGAAATGGCCAGTTTCCCTATCGCCGATCTTTTGGATCGATTGAAGGAAGAATTCGCCTATTACGCACAGGCGCAAAACCTCACCTTACGGGTCGTGCAGTGCGGCCTATCGATCTACAGCGATCCGCGTCTGCTTGAGCAGATGATCCGAAACCTGCTTTCGAATGCGTTGAAATATACCACGAGCGGAAAGGTCTTACTCGGTTGCCGCCGCCGCAATAACGCGCTGAGCATCGAGATTTGGGACACCGGCATCGGCATCCCCAATGAGGAACTTCAGAGAATCTTCGATGAATACCATCAGCTCGACAACGCCGCGCGCGACAGCAGCCGCGGCCTCGGCCTTGGTCTTTCGATCGTACAACGTCTGGCGGATCTGCTCGGCCACCGTGTGCGCGTCCGCTCGCAGCCGGGCAAGGGTTCGGTTTTTTCGATCGACATCACACTCACGTTGAGTTCAGCCGCCGTACAGGTAATGGACCGACAGTCAGAAATCGATGAGACGATTGGGAAACCGGTGCAACGCACAGGCGCTGTGTTGATCATCGAGGATGACCCCGAACTGTGCAATCTCCTCGATCTCCTGCTCAAGGACCAGGGCTGCCATACCGTTACAGCATCAGATGGGATGGCCGCACTCGATCTCGTTACACGAGGCAAGATGCGGCCTGATCTCATCCTTGCTGACTACAATCTTCCGAAGGGTCTGGATGGGCTCCAGGTTGTCGACAAGCTGCGCGCGCGACTTCATCGTCAGATCCCTGTTATCGTCCTGACCGGTGACGTATCGACAAGCACGCTGCGCGATATTGCCCGTCACGACTGCGTCCAACTCAACAAGCCTGTGCGGCTGAAGGAGCTGACGCAAGCCGTCCAATGCCTTCTGCTGGCGTCGCGATCCGCAGGGCATTCCCCACCAGTCCAACATCTCTCCACTGAAGGGGACAGCAATTTCGGGCAGGTCATCTTTGTTATTGACGACGATAGGCATATACGCGAGGAGCTCCGCAAGACGCTGGAGGCGGACGGACGGGCCGTCGAGGATTTCGCGACCTGCGAGGCCTTCCTCGACGCCTATCATCCATGCCGCGAGGCCTGCCTGCTGGTCGATGCGTACCTACCCGGAATGAGTGGCCTCGACTTGTTGCAGCATCTAAGCCATTTGAGCCATCGGTTGCCGGCCATCATGATCACGGGCAACGGCGATGTGCCGATGGCGGTTCAAGCCATGAAAGCCGGCGCTTTGGATTTCATCGAGAAGCCGTTCAATGCGAGCGATCTGCGCGCCAGTGTCGAGCGCGCTCTCGAGCAATCCCGCGATTTGGACAAGTCGCTCGCTTGGCGGGAGACGGCGGCGAACCGCATTGCGGCTCTCACGCCGCGACAACGGCAGATCATGGATCTAGTTCTCGCCGGCCACCCCAGCAAGAACATCGCCGCCGATCTCGGCATCAGCCAGCGCACGGTAGAGACCCACCGCGCCTCGATCATGAAGAAAACCGGCGCCAAATCTCTTCCCGCGCTAGCGCGGCTAGCGCTTGCAGCCGCCGAGAAAGTCGTGGACGAGCCGGAGTCCAGCGGAATGCTGGTCCCAGTCGTGGAGCGAACAGCCAGTGGGTAGTTTCCGAACCTACCGTGGCGACGTCGCCGCCCTTCATCATAGCCTTAGGTAAGGAGACCCGATCTCGGCTGAGGCCGGGAGCATCGACCACTCGGAGGCTAGATTGAGGAGCGAAAGCGTGTAGGCCGCGGCGCCTCTGCAAGAGGTGCTTCGCGGACTGCCAAGCTCGTCGAATGGGAGAGGTTCGGTGAGGGCGCCCTCTTCTTCAAAGAGGCATCTTGGTTTAGTTGCTCACGCTTGGGCCTGATATCCATATCCAATATGGCTTCACGGCTCGCTACCATTTGCCTGTTTGCTGATTCGTCATGGTGATGTGAGCATCACAGCGAACTATACATGGTATAGAGAAGCTTTCCTTGGAAATGCCGATAAATCGCTTTTCTTTGCTGCCGTGCGCGGTGCCTGCCATGCCGAATTTCTCTCTTGCTATAGGAAGCGAACCTGTGCAATCGATTGCACTAAGGTGCCAAACGGAAAAACGAACCTCTTCGTAGGCGCCGCAACACTGAGTTCTTGTATCGGATGACAGGTAAGCCAAGCGACGGGGTCGAAGCAATCGCCATCGGTTACGGACCTGAGGAAAACAGCGCGATCTTGGCAAGTTTTAGCTAACACGCGAGCCGCCCCGAGACAGCTGTGAGGAGGTGAGGGTGCTAAAGCTTATTAGAGTCGTCCAGGCGCTGTCATGCGGCGTCACTCTATTCGTCTCGACGCATGTCACGCACGCGGAGGATGCCAAGCCGCGCAACGTCGTTTTCGTCCTTGTCGACGATCTGCGCTTCGACGCGATGGGGTTCCTGACCAAGGGGCTCGAAACCCCCAACATCGACTTCCTGGCAAAGAGCGGTGCCTATTTCCCCAACGCGGTCGTCAACTCCTCGCTCTGCTCGCCGAGCCGGGCCACCATCCTGACCGGCATGAACGTGCGCAATCATGGCGTCGTCGACAACAACCAGTCGTCCGAGGCCGGGCTGACTTTCTTTCCGAAATATTTGCAGCAGGCCGGCTACCAGACCGGTTTCTTCGGCAAGTGGCACATGGGCAGCGCCGACACGCCGCGTCCCGGCTTCGACCGCTGGGTCAGCTTCGCCGGGCAGGGAAATTATTTCCCGACCGACCATCTGAGCCCCGAGCAGATCGCCAAAGGCCAGCGCAACATGCTGAACGTCGATGGCCACGAGGTGCCGCAGAAGGGCTATATCACCGACGAGCTGACCGACTACGCGATGGATTGGCTCCAGCACGGCCGTGACCCGTCGAAGCCATTCTTCCTCTATCTCTCGCACAAGGCAGTTCACGTCTATCCCTCGCCGCCACCGCGCTATGCGCATCAGTACGACAAGCTAGACATCGAGCTGCCGGCGAGTGCGGCCAATACCGAGGAGAACAACCGCGGGAAGCCGATGTGGGTGCGCAACACGCGCAACAGCTGGCACGGGATCGACTTCCCGTATCATACGAATCAGGACTTCCGGGAGTATGTGCGCGATTACTACCGCACGCTGAGCCCGGTCGACGAAAGCTTGGGGCGCATCCTGGCCTATCTCCGGGATAACGGGCTTCTGGACAACACCGTCATAATCTTCACGAGCGACAATGGCTTCTTAATCGGCGACCATGGGCTGATCGACAAGCGCAACGCCTATGAGCCGTCGATCCGCGTGCCGATGCTGATGTACGCGCCGGGCTTGGTGCCGCCGCATGAGGTGGTAAAGCCGATGGTCCGCAACCTCGACATCGCGCCGACCATCCTGGACATCGCCCATGTGGCGCCGCCGCCGCAATTCGAGGGGCGCAGCTTCTTGCCGCTCGCGACCGGCGCGACCGCTGCCGACAAATGGCCGAAGCAGGATTTCGTCTACGAATATTACTGGGAATGGAACTTCCCCGAGACGCCGACGACCTTCGCGATCGAGCGCGATGGCGTGAAATACATCCAGTATCACGGCATCTGGGACATCGAGGAACTGTACGATCTGAACAAGGATCCGAATGAGATGCACAATCTCATCGACGATCCGGCCTACCTCACCCGCAAGGTCGAGCTCAGGACCGCGCTCTACAAGGGGCTCACCAACAACGAAGGGAAGCACGTCATCCCCTATACGGCGCGCTACAGCGAGGGGCAGGTATTCCGGTCGGCGCCTAATGGGCTCAAGGCCGCCGACTTCCCCGCCAAATGGCTGCGCCAGCCAAACGCTCCCGACCGGGCGAACGATTTCCTTCCCGACTCGCCGGAGAAGAAGAAAGCCGACGACGAACATCGCGCTGTGGCACCGTGGCTACTGGATTGGCCCGATAACCAGAAAGGTCCTGCGTATCCGCCGGACTGAGCGATAACTGCATCTCGCCTTGCTGCTGTCCGACCTAAATGTTAGATGCAATCGATTACGCAAAACCCGGCGGCTTGAATCGCCGGCGGGAGGGTGGAGGAAACGTTTGGAAGCATCGGAAAAGGACGGCAATACACTGCGCTTCGCCGTCGCCTTTACAGCGGTCGTCGCGACCTCGTTCTGCTTCGCGCTGAGGGCGCTGGTCATCGATGATTGGGGCGTGGAGTTCGGGCTGTCGGAAACTCAGAAAGGCGAGCTGCTGGGCGTCGGTCTGTGGCCTTTTTCGATCAGCATCGTTCTTCTTGGCTTTCTGGTCGACCGGATCGGCTTCAAGGCCACCTTCTGGTTCGCCGCGGCATGCCATGTGAGCGGGTTGGCGCTGGTGCTGTCCGCCACGGGATACTGGTCGCTCTATTTCGGCACCTTCGTCATGGCGCTGGGTAACGGCGCGGTCGAAGCCGCGGCCAATCCGCTGATCGCGACCCTCTATCGCCGCGATAAGGCGACCTGGCTGAACCGGCTGCATGCCGGCTGGCCGGGCGGGCTGGTCTTGAGCGGCCTGATGGCGATCGCGCTCGGCGCCCGCGTCGATTGGCGGGTTAAGGTCGCGCTGATGGCGCTGCCGCTCGCCACCTATGCCGCACTGCTGGTCCGCGGTCGCTTTCCTGTCAGCGAGCGCGTCAGCGCCGGAATTTCCTACAAGGCGATGCTGGCGGAAGGCGGCTTCCTCAGCGCCGGTGTGGTCATCGCGCTGGTGATGCTGGAGGTCGGCAGGATCGCCGGGCTCAATTCCCTCACGGTTGCGGTGGCCATCGGACTGCTGACCGCCGGATATGCGGCTGTTTCCCGCTCAGCGGGTCGGCCGCTTTATCTGATGCTCGTCCTCATCATGATCCCGCAGGCGATCACCGAGCTGTCGACCGACAGCTGGATCTCCTCGCTGATGGAGCCGGAGATGACCCGCCTCGGGCTCCAGGCCGGCTGGGTGCTGGTCTACACGTCCATGCTGATGTTCGTGGTGCGGATCTTTGCCGGAAGCATGATCCATCGCATCAAGCCGCTGGGCGTGCTCGCCATGGCCTCGGCCCTGGCGGCGCTGGGCCTGTTCCTGCTGGCTGGAGCCACCGGGCCGGCGGTCATGGCGGCGGCGACGCTCTACGGCGTCGGCAAGAGCTTCTTCTGGGGTACCAGCCTCGGCGTCGCGTCCGAGCAGTTTCCCGAGGGCGGCGCGATCACCATCAACTTCATGGCCGGCGCCGGCATGTTGGCGGCCGGCATATTGGGCTCGGTTATGTTGGGCACGGCCCAGGACCACGCGACGAGCCGGGCGCTCACCGAGTACGATGCCGCGAACCGGACCACGTTTGCCCAGACCTATCTCTCCGCGCCCAGGACCGGCCTGTTCGGGTCATACGAGGCGCTCGATCCGAAGAAGCTTGCCACGGCGCCGGCGGCCGACCGCGACCTGCTGATGGGCGTGGCAGCCGCCTCGAAAAAGACCGCGCTGCGCGACGTCGCGGTTCTGCCGGCGGTGACGCTGCTGGCCTATCTCGCGCTGATCGCCACGTTCCGCCGGCGCGGCGGCTACCGGCCGGTGACTTTAGGATGAGGCAATCATGAAAAAGATCGTCAAACGGACCCTGCTTGGAATTCTTGCCGTTGTCGGCCTGCTGGTGATCGTCGCCGCGGTGTTCATCGGGCCGTCGATCTATCGCGCCACGGTCGGCCTCCACCGCTATGAGACAGAGGCGCCCACGCTCCCGGACGGGCTCAAGGACACGGCGATCCTCATCTTCTCGAAGACCAACGGCTTCCGCCATGAGGAGGCGATACCGGCGGCGAACGCGGCTTTTGCAAAGATCGCCGAACGCCGTGGCTGGTCGGTTTTCGCGACGGAGAACGCCGCCGTGTTCAATCCCGAACAGCTCAAGCGGTTCAAGGCCGTGGTCTGGAACAATGCCAGCGGCGACGTGCTGACCGAGGCGCAGCGTGAGGCTTTCAAATCCTACCTGGAATCAGGCGGTGGGTATGTCGGCATCCATGCCGCGGGCGACAACTCCCATCATGCCTGGGCGTGGTACACCGACACGCTGATCGGCGCGCATTTCATCGGCCACACTTTGAACCCGCAATTCCCGCAGGCCACGGTGCGTATCGAGGATCATGCGAACCCGGCGACGCAGGGCCTCGGCGACAGCTGGACCCGGAACGACGAATGGTATTCATTCGACGCCAGTCCGCGCGCCAAGGGCTATCATGTTCTGGCTACGCTGGACGAAGCTACCTACAAGCCCGTGATGCGCTTTCCCGTGATTGGCGCTAGGGATATCCATATGGGCGACCACCCGATCGTCTGGCTGCATTGCGTCGGCAGCGGGCGGGCCTTCTATTCGGCAATGGGGCATCAGGCGAGCGCCTACGCCGAACCCGAATATCTTCATCTGCTCGAGGGCGCCATGGCCTGGGCGGCAGGGTTGGAGGGGACGACATGCGTCGATGGACACGAAGTTGCCAGGCAGGCGCAGTGAGGTATCTTCTGGGACTGGCGCTCGCGGCTGCGCTGCTGGCGGGAAAGGCTGCGGCGGGCGAAGGGGCCAAACTCTCGCCCGAAGGCATCAGGAAGACGATGGAGGCCTATATCGCCGCCTTCAATACCGGCGATGCTGGGGCTGTGACGGCGCTCTATGAGGACGGTGCGACGGTCGAGGATCCCGCCGGATCGGCTCCGCACAAAGGCAGCCAGGAAATCGGGCAGTTCTATGACAAGGTTTGTGCCCACGGCGCCAAGCTGGAGCCGGTCTCGATCAACCCCGCGCCTGACGGCAGCGGCGCAATGTTCTTCCAGATCAGGATGAAGGCGGCGACCATCAGTATCATCGACATAATGACCTTCGACGCCACCGGTAAAATCACCAGCATGAAAGCCTACTCGGCGATCACACCCGCGCCCTGAAGGTGCTGCCCCGCCGAGGCCATGCTCCAGGAAGACGTTCATGGTATGCAATCGATTGCACATCTT
Source organism: Alphaproteobacteria bacterium (assembly GCA_035293565.1). Lineage (GTDB taxonomy): Bacteria > Pseudomonadota > Alphaproteobacteria > BOG-932 > Roseiterribacteraceae > DATGMP01. The sequence goes on from DATGMP010000133.1 coordinate 25,939, forward strand.
TTGAGATCGTTGTAGGGAAGTGAAGGCCGCTCAAGGAGCGATCGGCCGAATGGGACCTTCGGGGAAGCTATGAAGCGACTTTGCGCGATTTCGATGATGGCGGCCTTGGCCATTTGGGCGGGGCATGCGCCGCCGGCCGCCGCCCAGCTGAGGCAGCATTGGACGATCGACAAGGCCGCGGCTGAGCGCGGGCATCAGGACTTCGTGTCCAATTGCGCCTTTTGCCATGGATCGGATGCGCGCGGCAGCGAACGGGCCCCCGACCTGCTGCGCTCGGAGCTGGTCAATCGGGACGATGACGGCGAGCTGATCGGACAGGTCGTGACCAAGGGCCGGACCGAGAAGGGCATGCCAAGCTTCCCCAATCTGGCGGACCAGGTAAAGGACATCGCCAGCTTCCTGCACGACAATATTCAGGCCGCCGGGAACCGGTTCGGCTACAAGGTTCTCAACGTCGTCACCGGCGACGCGAAACGGGGCGAAGCTTATTTCAACGGCGCCGGCGGATGCGGGCAGTGCCACTCCGTCACCGGCGACCTGGCGGGCGTTGGCGCCAAGTACAAGCCCGACGAGCTGCAGGCCCTGATGATTTATCCGGGGCCGAATGCGCTGAGCCTGATGGGCATCAACCTCCGCCATGTCGACAAGCCCCCGGTCCATGTCACCGCGGTGCTCAAGTCAGGCGAAATGATTTCGGGCACCGCGGTCCATGTCGGCGAATACGACATCTCCCTGCACGACGAGAGCGGAACCTATCGCTCCTTCCCCCGCGACGCCGCGGCCAAGCTCGACATTCAGGACCCGCTGGCGGCGCACGAGCGGCTGCAAAGCAAGCTCAGCGATCGCGAAATCCATGATTTGTTGGCCTACCTGGCAGGTTTGAAATGAGACTGTTCGGTACTTTCTGCGTCCTGTCGGCGGCGGTTCTGGCCGGCGGTGCCGCGCATTGCGACGAGGTCGCCGGCATGGCGCGGCTTGGCACCGACTGGCCCACCTATCACGGAGATTACACCGGCCAGCGCCACAGCCCGCTGGCCCAGATCGACCAACGCACGGTGGGTTCGCTGGCGCTGTCCTGGGTCTTCCATGCCGACGTCCCCGGCATACCCGGCATACCGATCAAGCCGGTGAACGGCTCGACCCCGATCGAGAAGGACGGCGTGATCTATTTCAGTATGCCCAACCATGTCTGGGCGGTCGATGCCCGCACCGGCCGCCAGGTCTGGCATTACGTCACCAAATCGGGGGCCACGATCGGTAATCGCGGCGTCGCCATCCTGGGCAAGACCATCTATTTCGAGACGCCGGACAACCATCTGGTGGCGATCGACGCCAATACAGGCCAGGAGCGCTGGCGGGTGGAGATCGCCGATTCGAAGCTCGGCTATTTTTCCTCCGCCGCGCCGGTCCTGGCGGGTGGGCATCTGATCGTCGCGGCGGGCGGCGATTCCCTCGACCTGCCGGGCTACCTCCAGGCGCTGGACCCCGAGACGGGCAAGGTCCAATGGCGCTGGCGCACGACGCCGGAGCCAGGGCAGCCTGGCTCGGAAACCTGGCCCAGCAAGGATGCCATGGATCACGGCGGCGGCATGCCCTGGTTGCCCGGGACCTATGACCCGAAGCTGAACCTGATCTATTGGGGCACCGGCAACCCCAACCCGGTTCATGCCGGGCAGAGCCGCAAGGGCGACGACCTGTGGACCTGCTCGATCGTCGCAATCAATGCCGATACGGGCAAACTGGTCTGGTATTATCAGGTCTCGCCCCACGACACGCACGACTGGGACGCAGTGCAGACACCCGTCCTGTTCGACGGCGAATTCGGCGGCAAGCAGCGCCACTTGCTGATGCAAGCGAGCCGCAACGGCTATTTCTTCCTGCTGGACCGCGCTACGGGCGAGCATCTGCTGACCGCGGCCTATTCCGACGTCAACTGGGCCAAGGGGCTGAACAAGCAGGGGCAGCCGATCCCTGATCCCGCCAAGGAACCCAAGCCGGACGGCACGCTGGTGGTGCCGAGCTCAGGTGGGGCGACCAACTGGCCGCCGCCCAGCTTCGATCCCGATACCGGCCTGCTCTTCGTCAAGACGACGCTGAGCTACAGCCTCTATTACTTGACCGACACCAGCGAGAAGCCCGCCGGCTTCGGCGGCAAGGACGATCCGCTGGAGTCGAAGCAGGCCGTAACTGCGCTCGACTATCGGACCGGCAAGGCGCGCTGGGTTCACGATTTCGTCCTCGGCACCGAAAGATCGGGCATTCTCAGCACCGCCGGAAAGCTCCTGTTCACCGGCACTACGGAGGACGACGTCGTCGCGCTCGACACGGCGACGGGCAAATCGCTTTGGCATTCCCATCTCGGCGCGACGGTCGGCGGCGCCCCGATCACCTATGAGTTGGACGGCCGGCAGTATCTGGTCGTGAGCGCCGGCACCGACCTCTACGGCTTCGCGCTGCCGTCGTCGGCGGGCGAGCCCAAGGTCAATTGAGCGGGGCGCAATGATGCACCAGCCAAATCGGCGGGACCACCCAAATGATATCGAATTTGAATAGCCGAGGCCTTCTCATTGCGATAGTGGCGCTTGTCATGGCCTGCTTTGTCACTCCAGTAGCTTGGGGACAGGCCTGCCTATCGGTTCCCGCTCAACCGGCGAACCTGCCCGGCGCGCAATCCTACACGTATAAGAACGCGTCCGGCCGGGACTTGCGCATCCATGTTTTTGGCGCGCAGGTCCAGGGTAGCCACCCGGCGATCCTGTTCTTTTTCGGCGGTGGCTGGCAGCGCGGTACGCTGGCGCAGTTCACCGATCAGGCCGCTGTGGCGGCCGGGAAAGGCTATGTCGCCGCTCTTGCAGACTATCGGGTGCTTTGCCGAGACGGAACCTCGCCCGTGGATGCCCTGGCGGATGCCGAGGCGGCGTATGCCTGGCTGCGACAGCAGGCTCCTCGTCTCGGCATCGATCCGAAGCGGATCGTGCTCTCGGGAGGATCGGCCGGCGGCCATTTGGCGGCCGCGACGGCATTGCTCGCGCCGCAAGGCGAAGTACCCGCGGCGCTCGTTCTATTCAATCCGGCGCTCGACCTCGGCGCCCTGGGCGACTTGGTGAAATTGGCGCCGGCACAGGTCGCGGCAATCTCGCCGAGCGCGCTCCCGATCGGCAACCTGCCGCCGACGGTGATTTTCCACGGCGTCGCCGACAAGCTGGTGCCCATCGCGACGATCCGGGCGTTTTGCGCCCGCGCGACGGCAGCCGGCCGGCAATGTGAACTGCACGAATATGAAGGTCAGGGCCACGGCTTCTTCAATTCCAGAGGCGTCGAGCCGGCGCTGGGAACCTCATACTATGAGGATACGCTTTCCAGATCCTTCCGCTTTCTGGCCTCCCTTGGCATCGACTGACGCCACGCAAGATCGAACACCCCTGCCCGCAACTTTGACCGAGCTTCTGGGAGAGACATGTTGAAGCGCAGGACATTCACGACGGCCGTTCTCGGAGCGGCTTGCGCTGCGGCATTGCCCTTCGGGCGGGTGTTCGCGGCCGGAAAGCGGAAGCCGAATTTCGTGGTCATCCTATGCGACGACCTGGGTTACGGCGACGTGGGAATCTACGGTTCGAAGAACATCCCGACACCGGCTCTCGACAAGATGGCGCGGGAGGGGGTGCTGCTCACCAGCTATTACTCGGCGGCCAATATCTGCACGCCGTCGCGCGCTGGGTTGCTCACGGGGAGGTACGCCATACGGTCGGGCGTCGCCTACGAAGTCATCATGGCGCATGACGACCCCAGGGGATTGCCTGCGTCGGCCGTCACGATCGGCAACGTGCTGCAACCCGACTATGCGACCGGTCTTTTCGGCAAGTGGCATCTCGGCACTGAGGGCGATGCCTGGCCGCCGACAAAGCATGGCTTCGATACTTTCTTCGGCATTCCTTACAGCCACGATATGAAGCCGCTCGCCCTTTACGAGGCGGATGCCGCGACCGGCAAAGTCGACAAGTTCGATGTCGACTACCCGATGCTTCAGCAGCAGTTCTACGCGCACGCGGAGACATTCATCGAGGCCAACAAGGACCGCCCGTTCTTCGTCGAGCTGGCGCTTTCCGCACCCCACCTCCCGGAATATCCCCATCCGCCGTTCCTGGGAAAATCGGGCAGGGGACCCTATGGCGACGTGGTGATGGAGATCGATTCCATCGTCGACCGGCTTCTCAAGAAGCTGAAGGAACTGGGGTTGGACCGCGACACGCTGGTCATCTTCACCTCGGACAATGGCCCCTGGTACGAAGGTTCGACCGGCGGGCTTCGCGACCGCAAGGGTGGCGCGGCCTATGACGGCGGTTATCGCGTGCCGTTCATTGCATGGCAGCCTGGTGTAGTACCGGCCGGCATGAAGAGCGATTCCATCGCGATGGGCATCGATATCCTGCCGACGCTGGTCCATTTGGCCGGCAAGGAACTGCCGGCGGGGCTCGAGCTGGACGGGCGGGATATCAGCGGCGTCCTGCTGCACGGCGCGCCGTCGCCACACGAAGAACTCGTTCTGTTCGACAGCCAGACGGTGGTCGGCATCCGGACGCAGAACTGGAAGTACGTGACGGCCGGTTACTATCGTGGCATTCGTATTCCTTATAAATACGCGGGGTACGATCAGCTTTTCGACATGCGGCGCGATCCGACCGAGAGCTACAGCGTCGCCAAGGAACAGCCAGACGTCTTTTCCGACATGAAGCGCCGGCTGGACGAGGCGGTAAAAACATTCGGTCCACTCAAAGCGCCGCTTCCACCGTTCGTCGCGAAGCAGAAGGAACTTCTCTCGCACCTCGACCAGGACTGACCGACCGCTTCTGGAACCGCGGCCCTCCTTCGCGGCCGCTACCCCGCCTTCGCCGTTGATGCGCGCGGTTCCAGGTGCGTGGGCAGCAAGATGCGGCGGTTCTCGACTGGTTGACCCGCCATGATCCTGAGCAGGAGCGTCATCGCCGTTCGCCCGATCTCGCCGCCTGGCTGCGACACGGTCGTCAGCGGCGGGTCGACGAAGGCGGCGAAGCGGATGTCATCGAACCCCATGATGGAAAGATCCTGCGGAACACCGAGGCCATGATCGCGGGCGGCTCGGATGGCGCCGATCGCCATCTCGTCGTTCGATGCGAAAATCGCAGTCGGCCGTTGCGGCAGATCCAAAAGCTGCGTCGCCGCCCTCACGCCCGAGGCGATCGAAAAATTGCCCTGAGCCACGAGCCGGTCTTCAAACAAAAGTCCGGCATCCAGCAGCGCGTCGCGATAGCCGTGCAGACGGTCGCGGCTCAGCACATTCCAGAGCGGTCCCGTTATGAAACCGATGCGTTTGTGCCGAAGTTGGATCAAATGCTCCGTTGCTTTTCTGGCGGCGTCGATATTGTCGATCTGCACAGTCGGGAGGTCGACGTTGGTGACATACTCGCAGGCGACGACGATGGGTGGGATCTTGCCTTGCGCATGGCCCTGCGGCAGCAGCCCCGCGGGTACGCGACCATTCAGCAGAATCATGCCGTCTGTACGCCGAGCGGCGAGAAGGCTGCCGTAGGCCGTCTCCTGCCCGGGAAGGTTCTCGGTGTCGGCCAGCAGGACGGAGTAGTTGTTCTCGCGAGCGACCTGCTCGATCCCGCGCACGATCTCGTTGAAGAATGGGTTGGTGACGTCCGGGATCAGGATCGTGACGAGTCGCGTCTCCTGCTTGCGCAGGTTGCGTGCCGAGATATTCGGCGCATAGCCGCAGGCGGCCACGGCATCCATGACGCGCCGCTTGGTTTCCTCCGCTACGGCCTCCGGCTTTTCAAGCGCCCTCGAGACTGTCGCGGTCGATACCCCGGCCAGCCGCGCCACATCGCGAAGGGTGACGGTGCTCGTCTTACTTTCGACCGAGATGTGCTGTCTCCACGATCACTGATCTTCGCCGTTGAGCCCCAAATCGCGCCTGAGGGCGGTTTCGTCGGCGCCGCCTCCCGCGAAGTCGTCGAAGGCGATTTTGGTCACAGGTATAATATGTTCGCGGATAAAGCGAGCGCCTTCCCTGGCGCCGACTTCGCGGTCCTTGAGCGCGCATTCCCACTCGAGCACGGCCCAGCCCGGAAACTCGTGTTGGGCTAGCTTGGAAAAGATCGCTTTGAAGTCGATCTGTCCGTCGCCCAGCGAGCGGAATCGACCCGGCCGATCGACCCAGTCGAGATACCCGCCATAGACGCCGGAACGTCCGTTCGGCCGGAATTCGGCATCCTTGACGTGGAACATCCGAATGCGATCGTGATAGCGGTCGATGAACGCCAAATAGTCCATCTGCTGAAGCAGCAGATGGCTCGGGTCGTACAACATGCAGGCCCGCGGGTGTTCGTCGACGGCATCGAGGAACCGTTCGAAGCTCGCGCCGTCGTGCAGGTCTTCGCCGGGGTGAATCTCGAAGCAGAGGTCGACGCCCTCGTCTTCGCAGACATCGAGGATCGGGCGCCAGCGGCGGGCAAGTTCGGAAAAGCCGATATCGACCAGCTCCGGCGCCCGTTGCGGCCATGGGTAGAGGAACGGCCAGAGCAGCGATCCCGAGAAGGTCGCCATGGCGGTCAGCCCCAACCGGCGGCTCGCCTTTGCCGTCAGCCGAACCTGTTCGGCGGCCCACTCCTGGCGCGCCGCGGGCCGGTTGCGGACAGATTCCGGGGCAAATCCGTCGAACACCCGGTCGTAGGCCGGATGGACCGCGACAAGCTGGCCCTGCAGGTGGCTCGACAGCTCGCTGACGACGAGGCCGTGACGGTCCAAAAGACCCGCCACGTCATCGCAATAGGCTTGGCTGCCGGCGGCGGTCTCCAGGTCGAACAGACGCCGGTCGCCCGTCGGGATCTGGACGGCGGTGAAGCCGAGACCGGAAGCCCACTCCGCCAGATGCTCCAGCGTATCGAAGGGCGGTTCGTCGTCTGCGAACTGCGCCAGAAACAGGCCGGGGCCTTTAAGCGTTCTCACCGATCCCTCTCACATATTTTTTGACGACGCGCATCGCAGTTTTATTCACGGCCGTTCCGTCGCCTGCCATCGTTGTTCCGCTACCGACCGTTCGACGGCTTCGAGCACGCGCTGGCAGGCGACCCCATCTGCGAAGGTCGGCGCCGTGCTTTCTCCACTGGCGATGTCGTGAAGGAAGGATGCGATCAGGTGGACATGGGCATGTTCCCAGCCCAGCACATGGCCGGGCGGCCACCAATGCGCCAGGAACGGATGCTCTGGTTCAGTGACGGGAATGGTCCGGAAACCGCGCAGACCGGGCGGGTCGTCCGTGGAATAGAATTCGAGCTCGTTCAGACGTTCGAGGTCGAAGCGGATAGCGCCCGCCGAGCCCTCGATCTCGATCTGGTTCCGATTTTTGGAGCCGGTGGCGGTCCTGCTCGCCTCGAACGTGGCGGTCGCCCCGTCGCGAAAGCGCGCAAGGAACGAGGTTTCGTCGTCGACGGTGACCTCGGCAGTTTTTCCATCGGCCGGCCAGCGCCGCTCGGCGACGACCGTTCTCGCGTCTCCGACAACCTCGTCGATCGGGCCGACCAGGAAATGCGCCAGGTCGATCAGGTGGGAATTCAGATCCCCGTGAACGCCCGACCCGGCGGACCGCTTGTCGAGCCGCCAGCTCATCGGCGCATCGGGAGACGCCAGCCAGTCCTGCAGATAGCGCGCCCGGAAATGATAGATGCGGCCGATGCGGCCCTCGCGGACGAGCCGGCGCGCCAGTTGGATCGCCGGAACGAAACGATAGTTGAAGGCAACGGCGTGCCGCACATTGGCCGCGACCGCCGCGGCCAGCATCTGCTCGCCCTCGGCGAGGGTTATACCCAGCGGTTTTTCGCAAAGCACATGTTTGCCCGCCGTGGCCGCGGCGACGGCGATATCGGCATGCAGACCCGTCGGCGTAGCGATGTCGACGACGTCGACATGGGGGCTTTTGATCTCGGCCTTCCAATCGCGGCTGCCCCTCATCCAACCATAGCGGGTCTGGATGTCCTGACGGCGCGTCGCGTCGAGTCCAACAATCGATTGCAAGCCGATTTCAAAATCGACCTGTGAAAACTCGGATATGCGGCGATACGCCGAACTATGCGCCCGCCCCATGAACCCGGTCCCAATCAGGCAGATCCCAAGTCTTTTTTGTACCATCTTCAATTCTGCGGGCTTCCATCAGAGCCGGTAATTTTCTCTTGCCACATTGTCGAGCGGCGTGCAATGTATATGTAATCGATTGCATAAGCCCCGCGCGCGGAACACAAGAACCAAAGGGAGGGACTTTATCATGATCGCGAAATATCTTTGTGGCGTCAGTTGCATGGCGATGCTGATCGCCGGTGGGGGAATGGCTCAACCGGCGGTGCAGTCGTCGGCGGACGCCGCGCGCGCGAACGGTCTCGAAGAAATCGTCGTCACCGCCCGACGCCGCGAAGAGAAGCTGCAGACTGTCCCGATCTCGATCAGCGCAGTCTCGGGCGATCAGCTGAAGGCGCACGAAATCGCCAACGCCGTCGATCTCGGCAAACTGATACCGGCGCTCAATACCGCTGAAACTAACCGCGATACCGAGGGCTATACGATCCGCGGCATGAGCAACAACAATGCCGGTCCGCAGGGGCAATCGCCGATCGTTACGCCGTACTTCGCCGAGGTGCCGTATCCGATCGGTGACGGCGGTGGGCCGGGCCGCTTCTTCGACCTGGAGAATGTGCAGGTGCTGAAAGGGCCGCAGGGCACGCTGTTCGGCCGCAATTCGGCAGGCGGCGCGGTGCTGTTCCAGCCGAAGAAGCCGACGAACGAGTTCGAAGGCTATGTTTCGGCGCAATTCGGCAACTACGGCGATTTTGAACAAGAGGCTGCGGTGAACATCCCGGTGATCGACGAGAAGCTTCTGGTTCGTATTGCCGGCAATCGGGGGCAACGCGACGGATTTACCACGGACCTCTCAACTGGCAAGGACCTGGACAACCGCGATTACTGGGCCGGGCGCGTGTCTGTCACGATGCGGCCGACGGACGATTTCGAAAACGACCTGGTTGCCGATAGTCTCTATTCCGACACGAACGGGTCGTCGGAGGTCGTCGCCGCGCTGAACCCTGCCTTCGTCCTTACCACGATCAATCTTGGGCCGCTCGGGAAGGTGCCACTGACCCTGGGGACCGGACCCTCCTATAGCGGTCTCCTCAATCCCAGCACGCAAATCGCGACGGCGCTCGCCGGCAAAGCGGCCGGCGCGTTCGCGCTATTTCCGGGAACGGAGGTAAGCCGGATAATCGCGCAGCAGCAGGCTTTGGGGCCGCGGCAAGTCGTGACGGGAGTTAGCGATCCGATCGAAAAATATATCAGCCAAGGCATCGAAGATACGGCACGATGGGATCTCACCGAAGAAATCGCTCTACGCAACATCTTCGGCTATCGCACTTATAAGCAGCTCATCCGCAGCGATTTCGATGGCACGATCTTGCCGCTGATCCAGACGCGCGAACCAAACGGCTGGAATATCGATCTGGCCCAGTATACTGAGGAGCTTCAGCTCCAAGGCAAGTCATTTGACGACAGCCTGGTCTGGGTGGCGGGTGTGTTCGGTCTCTATTCCCACGCCGGCGGCCTCAATCATAACATCACGATTGCGTTCGGCAGTGCGAACTTCGGCCGTAATGCGCCAACTTCGCGGAGCGAGGCGGCCTATGCCCAGGCGACATACGATCTCGGGCATTCGTTCGATGCACTGCAGGGCCTCAAGTTCACCGCTGGATATCGCTTCACCTGGGATTATCGCCAAATCAATTCCGTAGGGACGAACGCCAGCGGCGCCTGCTCGGCGATCGGGGCGGATAAAAACTGCGACATCTCCGTCGAAAGCCACGGCAGCGAGCCGTCTTGGACGCTCGGGCTCGATTATCAGTTGACACCGGATACACTGCTTTACGTTACCAGCCGCCGTGGTTTCCGCGCGGGCGGCCTAAACGGGAACGCGGTTGTCCCGAGTGAGATTTCCTTCAAGCCCGAGACGGTCATGGATGTCGAACTGGGTGTGAAGTCTGACTGGCAGATCTTCGGCGTCAAAGCCCGCACGAACGTCGATCTCTATAGCGCCGACTATGAGAACAAACAGCAGAGTCAGGCATTTGAGACGGTGATCAACGGGCAGACAGCAATCCCTAATCTCATCGTGAACGCCGGGAATGCGACTATTCGTGGTGCCGACGCAGACTTCACCGTCATTCCCCTCACCGGCCTCGAGTTGACCGCTTCGTGGGCTTATACGCAGGCCTATTTCGACAAATACCTGATCGTGGCGACCGGGCAGAGCGTTCCGGGTCAGACCTATCCTTTTGTGCCCCAGAACAAGCTGTCGGTCGGCGCACACTACACGTTGCCGATCCCAGATGATTACGGCGAGGTGTCGGTTGGTGCGCTGCTCGCCTATCAATCGCACCAGTATCTGGGCGTCTTTCCGTCCGACCCGCCGCAGGCTACGGTCGGCGGCAGCTATTCCACGCTCGATCTCAATCTCGACTGGAACAACGTTTGGCGTTACCCGATCGACGTGTCGCTCTTCGCCACCAACGTGACGAACCAAGTCTACAAACTCGGCGGGTATCCGATCTACGGTGTCGGCGGTTTCGCTTCGTTCGTCTACGGCGAGCCCCAGATGTACGGCGTCAAGATCAAATACCGCTTCGGCGGTCCGTCGGCCGAGCCGGAAGCTGCTGCTTCGGCTTATGTTCCGCCGTCGGCCCAGGCTCCGGCACCCGCGCCGCAGAGTTATTTGGTGTTCTTCGACTTCAACAAGTCAGACCTGACCCCGCAGGCCACGCAGATTGTGGACACGGCCGCGCATAACGCCGGCCCGGCCCACGTGACGCAGCTGACGGTCACCGGTCACACCGACACGGTCGGCTCCGACGCCTACAACATGCGTCTCAGTCGCCGCCGTGCGGAATCGGTTGCGGCTCAACTCGAGAAGGACGGCATCCCTTCGTCGGAGATCGAGATCGTCGCCAAGGGCAAGCGCGATCTTCTTGTCCCGACAGCCGACGGCGTAAAGGAACCGCAGAACCGGCGCGTGCAGATCGTTTATGCGGGTGCAGCGGGACGCTGACCGCCAAGATATTGGCTATAGCTTGCCCGCGCCCGGCGCAAAGGGAAGGCGTTTATGATATGATCGCCCGCATCCGTCGGCGGATGGTCTTGAAACCATGATCCGCTTGATTGTCGCGACATTGATAACGATAGCCCTGATAGCGTCGGCGACTTTGTGGTCGGCGCCCCCAGCCACGGCTCAGATCCAACCCCAAGTTCAGCAACGTCCGAACGTCGTGATGATCGTGCCGGAGGGCTACAGCTTCCGGCTGCACAGCTTCGGCGATCCGGTGGCGATCACGCCCAACCTCGATGCGCTGGCGGCCGACGGGGTGCGCTATACCAATAGCTTCGCCACCTCGCCAGTCTGCGCGCCGAGTCGCGCCACGCTGCTGACCGGTATGCAAGCGATCTCCTTCGGAGCGCAGCATATGCGGTCATACCAAGGCGGCTACCACCCGGTTCCGCCGCCCCAGGTCAAAGCCTTTCCCGAGCTTCTACGAGCAGCCGGATACTTCACCTATACGACGGGGAAGTCGGATTATCAGTTCAGCGACATGCCCGGCGGGGGACCCTTCTCGATTTGGGACAAGCAGAGTGCCGACGACTTCGACTGGCGGGTGAGGCGCGCGGGCGAGCCATTCTATGCCTGGATCAATCTCGATTGCGACCACGAGAGCGACACGTTCACACCGCTGGGTCATTGGCCGCACGGCTTCATAGACGTCTTGACCCAAGCGATGCGTCTCTATGAAGGATGCAGTTCCCACGGGCCGGTCAAGCCCGAGGATGTGAAGGTCCCCCCATATTATCCCGACACGCCGACCGTCCGCACGGACATGGCGCGTCATTACAACGCCATCCATCAGGTCGACGGCCAGGTCGGCGAGATCGTCAAGGCGCTGAAGGATGACGGCCTCCTGGACAATACGATCATACTGGTCCTGCCCGACCACGGCGACGGACTGCCGCGCGCCAAGCGCGATCTCTACGAAGCGGGCATTCACCTGCCCCTGATCGTCCGATGGCCCGAGAAATACCGCCCCGCCGGGGCGACGCCGGGATCGGTCGATGACCGGTTGGTAAGTTACGTCGACATCGCGCCGACCTTGCTCGGCATCGCGAACGTTCCCGTGCCGTCGTTCATGCAGGGGCAGGATTTCCGGACGTCGCACCGGCAATATGTCTTCGAGGCCAAGGATCGCTTCGACGAGGTGATGACCCGGCAGCGGGCGGTACGAGATGCGCGATTCAAATACATCCGCAACTGGTTTCCCGACCAGCCCGACGGCTACCATCTGAAGTACCGCGACAATCAGCCCATGATGCAGGAGATGTGGCGGCTTCTGGCGGAAGGAAAGCTCAACGACGTCCAGAAGCAATGGTTCGAGCCGGTCGGCAAGGAACAGCTGTTTGACACCGCGAAGGATCCCTACGAGTTCCACAATCTGGTCGACGATCCTGCGTATACGGCCGATCTTGAGCGGCTGCGAGGGGCAATGGACAGCTGGCTCGCCAAGGTGGGCGACACGAGCAACATTCCCGAATCGGAATTGAAGGAACGCTTCTGGCCGGGCGGCAAGCAGCCCGATACCGTCGCGCCCGTCATCGCCGTCGTTGACGGTCAGGCGACGGTGACCGATACAGAAGCCGGCGCCTCGATCGGCTATCGCCTGAATGGCGGCTCGTGGCGCCTCTACACCAATCCGATCCCGCTCAACCCCGGCGACAAGATCGAGGCCAAGGCGGTCCGGTACGGCTGCAAGGAAAGCGATACCGTTTCAGCAAGACTTTAGGCTTTGAACCTGACGCGTGAGATCGCACGCGGTGGTCCTGGGTCAGATGCTTGGCGGAATCTTGGGCGCTCCGTGTGAGGGTGTGCTCTCCCTCTGAGCTACGCGCCCGTCCTGAAGGACAGAGGGCGCTCATAACGGGGGCCGGAATCCGAACGTCAGCCCCGGCTTCCGGTGGGCCGCTTAGTTCAGCCGAGGCGCCTTGCTCGCCTGCCGTCCTGCGAGCCGTCCGAAATAAGTCGAATCCGCGACCGACATGCCGCTGGCATAGCCGGCGGAAGTTCTCGGGATTCCGGCGGCGGTGCGGCCGGCGGCATAAAGGCCGGGAATGACCGTCCTGTCGGGTGTCAGCACTTCTCCCGTGGGCAGCGTGTCGAGACCGCCCAGCGTGAACATGTGAGGCTGGATTTCC
>DATGMP010000134.1:0-70330 GCA_035293565.1 Alphaproteobacteria bacterium
GCGGTTCGGGCCGGACGGCAAGTGCGACGACATCCCTTACTCGAGCAAGATTCCGAAGGCTGCCTGCGTGAAGTCCTGGCCTGTCGAGGAGCGGGCCGGGGCCATCTTCATGTGGCATGACGAGGAGGGGCTGGAGCCGGATTTCCCGCTGCCGGACATGTGGGAATGGGACGATCCCTCCTATGTCCGCTGGAAATTCGACCATATGGGCCAGTTGGCGATCCACCCGCAGGAGGTGCTCGACAACATGGCGGACATCGCCCACTTCATCCCGGTGCACGGCTCGACCCAGGCGACCTATTTCGAGAACGAATATCGCGGGCCCGTCAATGTGCAGCGGTTCGGCGCCGGCCATCGCACGCTGGTGACCGACGGCAACATTCTCGAGACCGATACCTGGTACACCGGTCCGGCGATCCTGCTGTCGCGGGTGAAGGGGTCCTACCCGTCGCTGATGATCATCACGCACACGCCGATTGAGGACGGCGTGACGAAGGTCTGGCACGCGCTGATGGTCAAATCGCAGAAAGAGGTTGCGACCGAGGAAGACGTGCCGGCCGCGCGCGCCTATCAGGAGGCGAGCCGGCTCGCCTTCGCTCAGGATTTCGAGATCTGGTCGTACAAGAGGCCTGCCCTCCAAATCCTCCAGATCCCGGAAGACGGACCGTTCAACAAAAACCGGATCTGGTACAGCCAGTTTTACAATCCGCGAGCCAAGGCGGCGGCAATCCAGGAGCGCATCAACGGCATCGCGCCGACCAAGAATGCGGGGGCGGCGCCGGAGAAGGGTCAACGGCCCTTCAATGTGCTGGCGCAGGCCGCAGAGTAGTCAGCTCGGAGCCTGCGCCTCGGCCGTCTTGCGGACGATCGCCTTCCGGAGGGCGAACGCGCCCTCATGGAAGGGATCGAGCGTCGATAGCATCAGCGGCACGTAGCTTCGGCGCGACAGCGGCAGATAGGTCGAGAAGCGGAGCCATCGATAGCGCCGGCGCAACGTGTCGTTGCCGACCTCGCGCCGCGCCCATTTTTCCGCCCGACCCGCGGCGACCCGCAGCGCCTCCCGGCCATATTTGCGCTCGAGCGCCGGATGGTCGGCGAGGAAGAGCGCCAGCGTCAGCGTGTAATCATGCAGCGCCTGATGGCGCAATCCGACCATGAGCCGGCTCGGATCCTCCGCCGGCCCGTAAGCCGTCACGAGCGGCAGCAGCGCGATGGGCCCGGCGAGCGCAAGCCGAAGGGTCAGCGAGTAATCCTCGACGAAGACGCGCTCGTCGCATCCGCCGACCGCGCGGACCGTCTGGGCGCGAAACAGCGTCTGGCTGGTGCCGGCGAGGCCCGGACGAACCGCGTAACCGATGGCGTCCTCGAGCACTTGCGGCTCGAGGCGCTCGGGCACCGGGCTGAAGACGATGTCCTGGGCCTTGTCGTAATAGGATTGACGGCTATAGACCGCGACTGCGCCGGCGATCTCGATGGCCTGCAGCAGTATGTCCGTCGCGTGCGGCGCCAGTATGTCGTCGCTGCCCAACAGCTTGATGAAATCGCCCTCCGCCAATGCGAATCCCGCATTGGTGGCGCGGGCCGGTCCCTGATTCTCCTGATATCTATACTCGCAATTCGGCCAGCCCCGCGTGAGGTCGCGCACGATCTCGAGCGATCCGTCGCTCGATCCATCGTCGATAAAGATGAATTGCCGCTCGTGGCTGGGCGCTTGCCGTCCCAGCGCCGCGATCACGCCCGGTAGATAGGCCGCCTTGTTGTAAATCGGGCAGACGAAGGAGATTCTGGCCACTCGGCAACTCGCATTATGAAACGACTCTATTAGACGGCGACACGGCCTTGCGAAAGATCTCCCGCTATAGTCCGTTCAATGACGGCAGATAAGGAATTCCGGCGCGACCCTGCGGAGCAGTCTTCTTTGGATCCTCGATATTTCGGCCATGAACGGCGTGAAGTGGCGCCATTCCTACCTGGGCGGGATCTACGCATCCTCGAAATCGGCTGCGGCGCGGCTGCGACGATGGCTTGGCTGCGCGGCGAAGGTTATTGCCGTTGGGCTGGCGGCGTCGAGCGCGACGCGTCCGCCGCGGCGGTGGCGAAGGGGCGGCTGGACAGGCTGTGGGTCGGCGATATCGAGACTCTCGATTTCGATCTGGCGCCGCGTTCAGTCGACGTGATCCTATGTCTGGATGTCCTGGAGCATCTGATCGACCCTTGGGCGGTCGTCGCCCGCCTCGGCGGGCTTCTGGCCGACGGCGGGGCGATCATCGCCAGCATCCCGAACATCCGCTATCGCAAGGTCGTGCTGCCGTTGCTGCTGCGCGGCCGGTTCGATTATGCAGACGATGGCATTCTCGATCGAACCCATCTGCGTTTCTTCGTCCGGGAGACGGCGATTGCGCTGATGCAGAGCGGCAGCCTTGCAGTCGATCGAATTGAACCGTTGGTCAAATTGAAGCCATGGCGCCTGCCGTGGATCGTCGACAAGATGACCGCTGGTCGGCTCATCGACCTGATGGCGATGCAATATCTGATCAGAGCGCGTCCTGCGGGTGAGCTCAGATCGCCTTCGTCGTGAGATCCTGGAAGGGAAATTCGAGCAGCTCGAGGATCAGCGGATCGTCCTTGCGCTCGTAGTAGCCATAGGCGATCTCGGGCGACATGCGATCGTACCAGAAGCGGTCATAGCCGGCCGCCTTCAGCCTGTCGGTCCAGGCGTCGACATTGTCGACCCGCACTTGCACATGATGCATGCCCTCGCGGCCGGCATCGAGGAATTCGCGATGCGGGGTCTTGCCCGACACCCATTCGATCAGCTCGATTTCCAACGAGCCGCTATGGCCGAAAGCGATTTTGAGCTCGTAGGGCTCGCGCTTGCCGCGATAGTCCGCCGACAGCTCGCCGTCGGAGCGCGCCTTGAAAGGACCGAACATCGGTTCGTAGAGCTTCATCGCGGCCTCGATGTCGCGGACGACGAAGCCGATTTGACGGACCGGCGGTAGGCCGAGACTGGCCAGCTCCGCATTCTTGGCGCTCGTCGCACTCATGGCCGCTCTCCTCAGTCGAGACTCAGTTCCGACAGCTTCACGACTTTGCAGGTCGGCACGGGATGCGATTTGGCGGAGATCCAGCGCCACAGCATCGTGCCGCAGCTATGCCCCGCCATGCCGATGAAATTGTGAACGCCCGGATTTCGATGCGCCACGACGACCCTGACGGACCCGTCGGGCCGATAGCGCGCCGACGTCTTGTTCACATGCACCGGCAGATACCGATAATCGAGCGATTCCCACCACCAATTGTCGAGCTGGATATTCCAGAAATAGCATTCGGGGATCGGACTCTCGAGCACGAGCGCCTCGTCCTCCTTCAGTTCGACATAGAGATGGTAGTAGGCGATGTTGGGGTCGCCGCCGATTTTCCACCAAGTGTCCTGCTCGGTGGTGATCCATTGGTTCGGCTTGGTTTTGAACCATTTCGAAAAATCCGCGAAGCTGCGGGCCGTGCCATGCACGAAGGCCGCAGCTTCCCTTAGCCCGGCGTCGAGCCGCTCGGCGGATAGCGGGACCGGCTCCTTGGGCGCGCTGATCCGCTCGATCCTCATCGTCGCGGGCTTTTCTTTCGTGCGGTCGAGGAAAGTCTGGCGCACGAGCACCATCGACGAGTCCGACGTGATCGGCAACCAGTTCTTGCCCTGCTTCTTCTGCGACAGGATGATCTCGAATGTGCCCTCCGGCTCGACGACAAGGGTGTTGCTGTCGATCTCGCCGGTCGATTCCATCGTCCCGACGGTCGTATAGCGGTTCGCTTTGGTGCCCCAGCTGAGATACGGAACCGTGCCGCGCGTGCCGTAGATCCGGTAGTCGTTTTTCCCGTCGATCGTCGTGTTCATATAGATGTTGTCGGGATTGTCGGCTCCGATCTTCGCCGTCTCGTGCGACAGGCTGTAGAAACCGGGAAAATCGGTATCGGCGAATTCGAGCTTGCTCTCGAGCGCCAGCCGCGTGAGACGGCTGAGATAGCGCCATCCTTCCGCCCGGTCGATCTCGGTGGCCGGGGCCTCCGGCCGGAGGATGATCTTACCGGCCTCCTTCAGGGAGTCGCAGAAATCCTCCCAGCTCTTGCCGCTCAAGACCCTCTGTCGGGCATCCGTATCGCTCATGTGATCCTCTATCGTGCGTATTACTTGAGGAACCGGGCCTTGTAGGCCGCGAAATCCTTTTCGAGCTCGTCCTTGTCGAGGCCGAACTGCTCGAGCGTGTAGTGGTGGGCGGCCCGCTTCTCGCGGGCGTTCTCCACGAGCCATTCCTGCATCGCGGCCTCGATCTCCGGCGTCATCTGCACGCCGAGCCGCTCCAGCACTCGACGGGCCTCGCCGAGCGGAGCGCGGGTCAGATTCTCGTACTGAACGTCGATGAAGCGACTCTCCGCATACTTGCTGCGTGCGTCCGTGAATTGCTTCAGGAAGCCGGCCCAACGCTTTTCGGTGAAGCGCCCCATCGTCACGGAATCGATCTCGTTCGTCGACATCTTCACGATCGTGTCGACCATGCTGCAGTAAGACGGCACCGTCGAGACCGGATCGCGATGGGTCATGATGAGCACCGCGTTCGGAAATGCCTTCAGCATCTGGTTGACCATCGACAGATGACCGGGCGTCTTCAGCACCCAGCGCTTGCCTTTTCGCGTGACGTCCTGCCATTGCAGGAATTTCAGCACGGTGATCAGGTCGCCATAGGCTTTCGACGTGTCGTAGGTGCTCAGCCACGCGGCATAGCTCGGCACATACATCGCCGATTCCGGCATCGTCCCGACATAGAACTGATCCATGATGATGATTTCTTCATCGGGCTCGTCGATCGCGAAAGGATGGATCGACATCAGGCCAGCCTGGACATAGCCCGCCATGATCTTCTCGCCGGCCTTGCGGCGCTCGATGGGCTTGCCGCGCTCCTCGCCGGGGAAGGACGCATAGTTCTGGGTCTCCCACCAGCGAATCGCGGTGAAGCCCGAGGCGCGCGACAGCATGCGGTGGAACATGGTGCTGCCGGTCCGCGGCAGCCCGGCGATCACCGCCGCGACATCGACCTTCTCCTCGGCGATCTCGGGATGGCGCTTGATCGCGTCGAACATGCGCAGCCGGCCGACCAGGCCGTTAACCATACGGCCGCGCTGGAGCGCGATGCCGGCCTCGTGGAGACGCGCATCCTTCCGGATGGAGTCGAGCAGCTTCGCCATCGGCTCGAGGAAATAATCCGGGCCGAAATCGTCTAAGCCGGCCTGGCGGCGGGCATCCTCCAGAATTCCCTTCTGGTCCAGCGGATCGCCGCCGGTTTGCGCACCATTCATTGTCGAAAGCTCCCCCAAGGCCGGCGGCTGCAGGGTGTTGCCTGCCCATAGGATGGGGCGACCGGCTGTCTGCAGGCAGATAACCACCGGGAAGACCTGCGATCAAGGGCGCTTTCAAAGCGAAAACAGCATCTTTGTCGCGCTTTGCCTTGCATGACTCGTAAAGTTCTGCCGAAGACGCTACGTATTCGATTCGACCGACGGTCGCTATTTTCAGGGAGGCAAGCGGTGGCATCAGAGGCCGACATCGCCCGCTATGGCGAGGAACTCTACCAGGCGCTCCGCGCGCGGACCACCTTGGTGCCGCTTTCGACGCGCGACCCCAGCCTGACCATCGACGACGCCTATAAGATTTCCCTCGGTTTTCTCGAGCGGCGATTGGCTGACGGCGAGAAGGTGATCGGCAAGAAGATCGGCGTCACGTCAAAGCCCGTGCAGGACATGCTGGACGTTCGCCAGCCCGATTTCGGATTCCTGACCGATGCGATGGAGGTGCCGAACGGCGGGACGGTCGAGATCGCAAAGGGCTTGATCCAGCCGCGCGCCGAGGCCGAGATCGCCTTTATGCTGAAGAAGGATTTGAAAGGCCCGGGCGTCACCACGTCCGATGTCGAGGCAGCGACCGACTATGTGTCGCCCTGCTTCGAGATCGTCGATTCACGAATCGCGGATTGGAAAATTCGGATCGCTGACACCGTGGCGGACAATGCCTCATGCGGCGTCTTCGTGATCGGCAAGGAAAGGGTCGATCCGCGCGGCAAGGACCTCGCCAACATGAAGGCGCGGGTGACGAAGAACGGAAAGTTCCTGAGCGAGGGGTTGGGATCGGCCGTCCAGGGCTCCCCTCTGGCCTCGGTCGCCTGGCTCGCCAACACGCTGGGCGCCTATGGGGTGACGCTCGCGGCCGGGGACATTGTGCTGTCGGGCTCCCTGGTGCCGTTGGAACCTGCGCGGGCCGGGGATATATTTGAGATGGACCTGTCGGGCGTCGGCACTGCCTCGATCCGTTTCAGCTGACAAATCAATCTCGTGCCGGAGAAGGTGACTATGACGCGTAAAGTGAAGGCGGCGATTATCGGGTCGGGGAATATCGGCACCGACCTGATGATGAAGATTCTGCGCCGCTCCGAGGTGCTGGAACTGGCCGCGATGGTCGGCATCGATCCCGATTCCGAGGGGTTGGCCAAGGCCAGGGGTCTCGGCGTAGAGGCGACCGACAAGGGGATCGAGGGCCTGCTCGCGATGCCCGCCTTCAAGGACGTCAAGATCGTCTTCGACGCGACCTCGGCCTACGCCCATTACAAGCATAACGAGATCCTGCAGCAGCACGGTAAGCGCGTGATCGACCTGACGCCGGCTGCCGTCGGGCCTTTCACGGTCCCGCCCGTCAACATGGACGCGCATCTCAATGCGCCGAACGTCAACATGGTGACCTGCGGCGGGCAAGCGACCATCCCCATGGTAGCGGCCGTGTCGCGCGTTGCGCGGGTGCCTTATGCCGAGATCGTGGCCTCGGTCTCCTCGCGCTCGGCCGGTCCCGGCACGCGGGCCAATATCGACGAGTTCACCCGCACGACCGCGCGCGGCGTGGAGGTGGTCGGCGGCGCGCAGAAGGGCAAGGCGATCATCATCCTCAACCCCGCCGAGCCGCCGATGATCATGCGCGACACGATTTTCACGCTGTCCGAGGACGTGGAGTTCTCGGTCATCGATGAGTCGGTCAAGAAGATGGTCGCAGCCGTGCAGAAATACGTTCCCGGCTATCGGCTGAAGCAGGACGTCCAGTTCGAGCGCTTCGGCTCGAACCGGCCGGTGCATATTCCGGGCTATGGCGACTTCACCGGCGTCAAGACCTCGATCTTCCTCGAGGTCGAAGGCGCCGGCGACTACCTGCCGCCCTATGCGGGCAATCTCGACATCATGACCTCGGCCGCGCGCGGCACCGCCGAGATGATCGCGACGCGCCTGATGGAGACTGCGTGATGCGGTACGATCCGACCCAGACGAAAATCTATGTCCAGGACGTCACGCTGCGCGACGGCATGCATGCCATCCGGCACATGTACGGCATCGATCACGTGCGCAACATCGCGAAGGCGTTGGACGACGCCGGCGTCGACGCGATCGAGGTCGCCCACGGCGACGGGCTCAACGGCGCCAGCTTCAACTACGGCTTCGGCGCGCACACGGATTGGGAATGGCTAGAGGCGGTCGCGGATGTCTGCAAGAAATCGAAGCTGACGACGCTGCTGCTGCCCGGCATCGGCACCGTCGACGAGCTGAAGCGCGCCTACGACATCGGCGTGCGCTCGGTGCGCATCGCCACGCACTGCACCGAGGCCGACGTCTCCAAGCAGCACATCAAAGCGGCGCGCGATCTCGGCATGGATGTTTCGGGCTTCCTGATGATGTCCCACATGGTGGGACCCGAGAAGCTCGCTGAGCAGGCATTGCTGATGGAGAGCTACGGCGTCCACTGCGTCTATGTCGTCGATTCCGGCGGCGCTCTCGACATGGACGGCGTCGTCGAGCGTCTGGAAGCCTATGACCGGGTGCTGAAACCTGAGACCGAGCGTGGTATCCACGCGCACCACAATCTGTCGCTCGGCGTCGCGAACTCGATGGCGGCGGTCACCACCGGCGCGATCCGCGTCGATGCATCGCTCGCCGGCATGGGCGCCGGCGCGGGCAACGCGCCGCTCGAAGTCTTCGTTGCCGCCGCCGAGCGCAAGGGATGGAAGACCGGCTGCGACGTGTTCAAGCTGATGGACGCCGCCGAGGATCTCGTGCGTCCGCTGCAGGACCGCCCGGTCCGCGTCGATCGCGAGACGTTGTCGCTCGGCTATGCCGGCGTCTATTCGAGCTTCCTGCGCCATGCCGAGACCGCGGCCAAGAATTATGGCCTCGACACCCGGGAGATCCTCGTCGAGCTCGGCCGCCGCCGCATGATCGGCGGCCAGGAAGACATGATCGTCGACGTCGCCCTCGATATCCTCAAGAAGCGCGGTCAGAAGACGAAGGCGACGGTCGAGTAGGTCATAGAACCCTCTCCCGCCCGGGGAGGTAGCCGGAGGGGGAGTCAGGCAAAGGCCTTCCGCAGCTCACCCACGGCGAAATCGACCGCCTCGTCGCCCTGGTCGATCACGCCGGCCATGCTGAAGAAACCATGGAAGACGCCGTTATAGCGCTTCACTTGCGTCGGCACGCCGGCCTCCGACAGGCGGCGTCCATAGTCTTCGCCCTCGTCGCGCAGCGGATCGTACTCGGCGGTGATCACGGTCGCCGGCGGTAGGCCTTTCAGGCTGTCAGCATAGAGCGGGGAGGCGTGCGGGTGGTCGAGCGCTATGTCCGCCGGCATGTATTGGCGTCGGAACCAGCCCATCATGTCGCGCGTCAGGAAATAGCCTTCGCCATTGTCGACATAGGATTGGCTTGAGAATTTGAGGTCGGTGACCGGATAGACGAGTAGCTGATGGCAGATGGCCGGGCCGCCCTTGTCGCGCGCGAGCAGCGCCACCACGGCCGCCAGATTGCCGCCGGCGCTGTCGCCGGCGACCGCGATCCGCTTCGGGTCGATCTTCAGCGCCGCGGCGTGGTCCGCGATCCATTTTGTCGCCGCGAAAGCATCCTCCACCGCCGCTGGGAAAGGGTGCTCGGGAGCCAGCCGGTAATCGATCGAGACGACCGTGCAGGCGGCGCCTTTGGAAAGCCTGCGGCAGCCGCCCTCATGCGAATCAAGGCTGCCGATCACGAAGCCGCCGCCGTGGAAATAGACGATTCCCGGTTGGTTGGGCTCCAGCGAGCTTCGATAGATCCGGACGCGCATCAGGCCCGCCGGCCCCGGAATCGCGTCGTTGCGGATCTCGGCCAGCTCGATCGGCGGAGGCGGGAAGCGCGCTGCGTCGAGGATCGAGCGGTAGGTCACGGCGTCCAGCTCCTCCCAGGCGGGGACGGGGAGGGACGCCATTTGGTCGATTACGGCTTTGGCTTTTGGGTCCAACGGCATGATCACATTCCTGGGGTGTTTGCCCGTGGCTTGCGGGGCACCGACGGGATCGATAGCTCTATGGTCGGATCAAATATGCGGAAATCGCCGTAACGTGGCTAGCCGATTGGAGGCTCAGGGCTGATGGGGCGGTCGAAAGGGGAAGCGGGGGAGGTCGTCGCGTTCAGCCGCCTGGTGGAACTCGTCTATCTGGGCCCACTCGAGGAATCGCCCTGGTCGACGTTCCTGGAGGCGATCCGGGTTCATATGGACGCCATGGCCACGACGCTGATTGTCGAGCCGCCGTCCTCCGAAGGGCCGGGCTATATGCTCAATGCCCGCGGCAGCCGAACGTCGCGCTGGCGATCGAGCTATCAGGAGCGCTTTTTCGCGTCCGACCCATTCGTCAATCTGCCCGACGGCAAGCCCGTCACCCTTTCCGAGTTCGTGCCTCAGGACCAGTACCGCTCGAGCGAGTTCTATCTGCTGTATATGAAGCCGATCGGCGTTCGCGACGTGCTGGGAGCCGACGTTCTGGCAGAGGGCGGCATTCGCGCCCGGTTCAGGGTGACGAGGGCCGAGAGCGAGGCCGATTTCGGCGCTGGGGACCGCAGGCTTTGCGCGCTGCTGATCCCGCATCTGAGGCAATCGGTCGAGATTTTCGCCCGTTTGTCGCGAATCGCGTCGGAGCGGCTGCTCTATGCCGGCACCCTGCACCAGCTCGCGGTGGGGACTGTGATCCTCGACAGCAACGGACGGATCCTCGACAAGGACCAGATCGCCGAGGATTTGCTGAAGCAGTCGGACGGGCTGGTCGCGGTGGGCGGCATGCTGGCGCTGACCGACCGCGCGGCGTCGGCGCGGTTGCACGAAACCGTCCGCAAGATCGCCGAACGGGAACGCAAGGGCGAGCGATCGCTGATCGAACCGATCCGAGTGGAGCGGCCGTCGGGCAAGCGAGATCTTGGGCTGATCGTCAAGCCCGCCCCTAAGCCGCGCTACCTGGACGGGCAGCGCGTGCCGGCGGTCGTCGTCTTCATCAACGACCCCGACCGGCACACGGTCATGGCTCCCTCAGCCTTGGGCAAGCTATTCGGGCTCACCCCGGCCGAGGCGTCGCTGTGCGTGTTGCTGGGAGACGGGCTTACGTTGGACGAAGCGGCCGAGGCGCTGTCGATCAGCCGCAATACCGCCCGCGCCCATCTCCGCTCGATCTTCGCCAAAACGGGCGTGACGCGGCAGACGCAGCTGGTCAGGTTGATCGTGACCAGCCTGGCGCAGCTCGGCTCGGAAGAGACCCCGGCGGCGGCTCGTCCGTTCGGATGATGCGGCGTTGCGTCCCCATCACAAAGTCTTTAGCTGAAAGGGCCCGGCGGGCGGACCGTGGCCCGGCGGCAAGGAAGGATGAATATGCAATCTGCTGAAGCGTCGCTCCAAGAGCTGACCCAGGGTATGAAACAGGCGATGCGCCGGCTGGCGGCATCCGTAGTGATCATTTCGGCCCGAGACGGCGACGTCCGCTATGCGATGGCGGCCTCGGCGGTGACCTCGCTCTCGATGGAGCCGCCGTCACTGCTCTTCTGCGTCAACCGGACAGCCTCGCTCTATCCGATGCTCGCTCACGGCAAGCATGTCTGCATCAACGTGCTTGCGGGCTCGCATGAGGCGATCTCGATTGCTTGCAGCGGCGCGCAGAAAGGCGAGAGCCGCTTCGAGATCGGCGATTGGCGCGAGGATCCGGACACCAAAACACCGTTTCTAGGCGATTCCCAGGCTAGCCTCATCTGCGCGATCGACGGCATCCATCACTATGGGACGCATGCGATCGTGATCGGCAAGGTGAAACGGGTACACCTCCATGGGGAGGTGTACCCGCTGATCTATCTCGACGGCCGCTATACCTCGATCGTCGAGAAACCCAAGGTTCAGGCGTAGGCCTTTTCCCGCTTGCGGACCTTGGTCCCCCGGAAATGGGGGATCAGGTGCTCGCCGATGTTGCGGATCGTCTCCATGCTGGCCCAATGGGGCACGGTGCCCATTTGGAGCAAGAACAGGATCTCGTCGGCGCCGGCGGCTTGCAGCCGCTCCACATAGGCGATCGCATCGTCGACCGTGCCGTAAGCATGATTGACATTGTAGAGCTCGGTCGAGCTGGGCCGGACGGGGATATTGTCGTCGCCCAGCCGGGCCACGAACTTCTCCTTCTCCCGCTCCACTGCTTGGGCCTGCAGCTCCGCGTCCAAATCCTCGACCTCGGGCTTGGGCGCGCCGCCATACCAATAATGGATCGACTTGGCGAAGAAGAGCTGACCCCGAAAGCCGATGCGCTGGGCTTCTTCACGGTCGTCGAGGATGATGGCGGGGCAGAGCGCGGCCAGATGCTCGGTCGGACGGAAGCCTACCTGCTGGGCCGGGTCGCGCTCGGCGAAGGCCTTGCGATAGATGTCGTTCTTTTTCTTGATTTCGTCGGGACCGGCGAACCCGAGCACCAGGGCGCCGAGGCCGCGGCCGCCCGCCACGTAAAGGGCCTCCTCGCGGGTGCAGGCCATGTACATCGGCGGGTGCGGCCTCTGGTAGGGCTTGGGATGGATGGGCCTGGGCGGGATCGTGATGAGATCGCTCTTGTGGGAGAATTCGCCGTCCAGCCACATCTTCGGGATCATATACATGGACTCGTCGACCTGCGGCGTGACGAGCTCCATGGGCGTATCGAAGGCGCCGGTCTCCTGACGCGTGCCGCCCTTGCCGACGCCGAAATGCAGCCGGCCCTTGGATAGAATGTCCAGCGTGGCAACGCGCTCGGCCACCTTGATCGGGTGATTCATCTTGAAAGGCAGGCAGATCACGCCGTGTCCGACATGAATCCGGCTGGTCCGGCCCGCGATGAAGGCAAGAAAGCTCTCCGGCGCCGATAGGTGGGCATATTGGGTGAGCGAATGGTGCTCGACCGACCAGATGACGTCGAAGCCCATTTCCTCGGCGAACAAGCTCTGCTCGACAATGTCCTGGAACACCTGGAACTCGTTCTCGCGCGAGGTATCCACCATCTGCGCTTCGTAGATGATCGAGAATTTCATAGAAGTCTTTCCCCTCTGTGCCCGGTTCCGCCCCGGGCTTGGCCCACGGCGCGTGTTTCCATTCGGCCGGACATTGGCTGAGACGGGTAGGCTTCGCATCGTCCGACCGGACGAGGCCGGTCGGACTTCCGAGCGACGGCATTGAAGATGCTGCGCCAAGCTGCCATTTTCCGCCGACATGCCGCCCCGGGGGCGGGAGGAAAGCGGGGAGATTCCGAGATTTCAGCCAAACCGACGACCATTCCAGGCGTTCTCGTCGCCGCGGCCAGCCGCTACCCGAACAAGATCGCAATCGAGAACGAAGACGGCAGCAAGCTCACCTTTACCGAGCTGCTAGCGGCCTGCCGCAAGGCCGCGGCGGCCTTTCTCGCCTATGGCCTCAAGCCTGGCGAACGGATCGCGATCTGGGCCCCCAACTCCACCGAGTGGATCGTGGCGACCGTGGGCGCGCAGATGGTGGGCGGGGTGCTCGTCCCGCTCAATACGCGCCTCAAGGGCCGCGAGGCCGCCTACATCCTCAATCGCTGCGGCGCCCGGCTGCTCTTCACGGTACGGGGGTTTCTCGGCACCGATTATCCGGCGCTACTCGCCGGCGAGAGCTTGCCAAGGCTCGAGCGGACTGTGCTGTTCGCCGGCGCCAAGGCTCCTGCCGAGAGCTGGGCGAGCTTTCTAGAGCTTGGCAACGACATCTCCGACGGCGCGGTCGATCGGGCGCTGGCTACGATCAAGGGCGGCGATATTTGCGACATCCTCTTTACGTCCGGCACGACAGGCAGGCCCAAAGGGGCGATGTGCAGCCACGACCAGACGGTCGAGTGCTTCCGGATCTGGACCAGCTCGGTCGGGATCACCGACGCCGACCGCTATCTGATCGTCAACCCGTTCTTTCATTCCTTCGGCTACAAAGCCGGATGGCTGGGCTGTCTGATCACCGGCTGTACGATGCTGCCGCACGCCGTGTTCGACGCAGAGGCTGTGATCGCCCGCATACCGCGGGACCGGATCTCGGTTATTCCCGGGCCGCCGACGCTTTATCAGTCGATGCTGACAAGCGAGGCCCGCAAGACCGCGGATTTCTCCTCGCTCAGGCTTGCGGTGACCGGGGCGGCGGCCGTTCCGCGCATTTTGGTCGAGCGCATGCATGACGAGCTGGGCTTCGACGCGGTTCTCACCGCTTACGGCCTGACCGAGAGCTGCGGCGTCGTCAGCGTCTGTTCCCGCGGCGACAGCCCCGAGCGGGTGTCGCAGACTTCCGGCAGGCCCATGCCGGGCGTCGAGGTGCGTTGCGTCGACAAGGATGGGCATGAGGTCCCGACCGGCGAGCCGGGCGAGCTTCTGGTGCGCGGCTTCAACGTCATGAAGGGCTATCTCGACGATCCCGAAGCGACTGCCGAAGCGATCGACAAGGATGGGTGGCTCCGGACCGGCGACATCGCGATCCTGGATGCGGAGGGCTATATCCGCATCACCGACCGCGCCAAGGACATGTTCATCGTCGGCGGCTTCAATTGCTATCCGGCCGAAATCGAGGGACTCCTGGTCGAGCACCCGGCGGTTGCGCAGGTGGCGGTCGTGGGCATTCCCGACGAGCGGATGGGGGAGGTCGGCAAAGCCTTCGTCGTGCTACGCCCCGGCGCGTCGGCGACGGAAAACGAGCTCATCCGATGGGCGCGGGAGAACATGGCGAATTACAAAGTTCCGCGCTTCGTCGAGTTCGTGAAGGAGCTGCCGACCACCGCCTCCGGTAAGGTGCAGCGCTTCGCGCTCAAGACCTGACGCGATAGCAACTACGATCCCGGGTATCCGCCGCCGCCATGCGCCTTGTCGAGCGCATCATAGTCCGGCGTGAAGCCGCGCTTGGGGATGGCGTCGACGAATTCGACCAGCCGCGGCTTCTTGTAGGATGCGATGTGCTTGCGGCAATGCTCGATGATGTCCTCGGCGCCGCATGCGGCACCCGGCTTCAGCGCTACGATCGCCTTGACCGACTGTGCCCAGCGCGGATCGGGCACGCCGATCACCGCGCAGGCGGCGACGGCAGGGTGTCCGGCGATGCAGCGCTCGACCTCGGCCGGATAGATGTTCTCGCCGCCTGATTTGATCATCCGCAGCTTGGGTCCGATGAAGGTGATCGTGCCGTCCGCCTCGCGCCGGCCGAGATCGCCCGTATGGTGCCAGGCGCCCACCTGCCGTTTGGCGTTGAGCTCAGGGCGATTGTGGTAGCCGACCATCATCTGCGCGCCGCGCGCGGCGATCTCGCCGACCTCGCCCGGCGACACCTCCGTCTCGTCCGGCCCCAGGATACGGATCTGCGCCAGCGGCGAGGGACGTCCATGGCTTCCCGCGCCGCCCGCGCTCAGCGCCAGAAAAGTCAGCATGCCCGCGACTTCCGTCTGGCCGTAGCCGCCTAGAGCCCGATCCCAGGGACTCTTGGCTTCACGCACCATCGCGTTCCAGTCCTGCGACCAGCGCATTGCCTCCAGGCTCGACAGATCGAATTTCCCGCCGGCGTTTGCGGCGACCATCTCGTCGATCATCGCCGGAACCAGAAACATCGAGGTGCAGCGTTCCTGCTCGATCAGCCGACAGGCTTCGGCCGCGTCGAATTTCGGCATGAATACGTTCTTGCCGCCGAGATGCGCGGTCGCGAGGCAGAAGAACATTGTGCCGACATGGAACAGCGGACCCGAATTCAGATAGGTGAAGCCGGGCTCGATCTGGCGCACCAGCGCGATGCCCATATTGTGCGCGATAATGCCCGTTTGGCTCAGCAAGGCGGCATTGGGCCGGCCATCGAAGGCGGCGGTGTAGAGCGCCAGCACGGGCGTCGCGGGATCGATCGCGATCTCAGGATCGTGGGCGCTACCGCCATTCAGGAATGCTTGGTACGAATCAGCGCCGTCACCGTCGATCTGGAGCCAGAGGGCATTGCCTTCTGTCTTGGCGCGCGCCTGGTCCAGCAGGCCGCCGATGTCGCGCGCTTGCCACAGCACGACGCTGGGCGCGAGGTCGTCGACGATAAAACCGAATTCATCAGCCGATTGGCGCCAGTTGGCCGGACACAGAATGGCACCGATCTTGGCCGCCGCAATCAGCGTCTCGAGGATGCCGACGGCATTCTGTCCGAGCCACAGGACCCGGTCTCCCGGCTCGACGCCGCGCGCGCGAAACGCATTGGCCAGCCGGTTGGCGCGGTCATCGAGCTCGGGATAGGTCAAACGGGTCGCGCCGTCGACCGCGGCCACGGCCTCAGGCCAGGAGCGGCGATTCTCGCGGAAAACGTCGCCGAGCGTCAGATCGTGCAAATCAGGGCTGGTCACCTTGGCGTCTCCCCGCGGATTTCGACTGCTGGAACCGCATCTGCTTGCGATTCCGCCTGCAATCTAGCGGGATCAGCTCATCGGGGAATAGCTTCGGTCGGGAACGTCCCTTCAGGCAAGAAGTCCATCGGCCGGATGTGAGCCATGAGTGCTGCGCCCGTCGGGCAGCTTCAGTCGAGCCCGTACGGTTGCGAGTGGCAACGGCAGAAGCTCTTCATAGCTTTGCAGGATGAGCGGCATTGTCCGTTTCCCACGTTGGTAGGCCTGCCAAAGCTCGCGGATCCGGGCGACACGCATGATGACGCTCAGCGCGAGGAAGATCGGCATCGGACGATAGTCCAGCCCCTGCGCGTAGCTGAACGCGACGATCGCCGCCTCGCCGCGCGGCGCCGCCGCGTAGCCGGTCAGGATATGCCAAAGATCATGCAGCACCGTCAGCCGGTCGCTGAACCATTGGCGCGCGGGGTCGAGTTTGGCGTAATCGCGGGACATGTTGCGCTGGCTCTCCACCAGTGCCGCCGAGTTGATGCCGCGCTGCCGGCAGAGATCGGCATAGGCGCGGCCGAAACTGCCTTCCGGCAGAGATGCCAACGCCGCATGGTCGCTCAGCAGGCGGGGCAGATCGGGACGCGCGGCGAGAATCCGCTGCCCCTCGGGATCGCCGCGGAACCTCTGGAAGAGGCGCTCCTCGCACATTCCGCCCAGCGCGTCGACGAGCGCGTAGGTTACGTTGAGCACGTCGTCGCCTTGGCGAGAGATCGCGCGAATCATCGCGGCGGCGCGGCGCCATTGCACCGGCCTGGGCGGAACGGAATTCAGATCCCCGTACAAGACTTGATCGACGTCCGAGCTGACAGCATGCGTGATCATGGCGTTTTCTTCCTCCGCTTGGCCTTCGGCCTCGATGCTTCTTCAGGCGGTCTGCCGAGGACGCCGTAGAACAGCACGGTCGTCATCGTGCGGATGTGGCGCTCGATACCTTCCTCCGAAAATGGATCCGGCCCGCCGATCTTCCGCGCCAGAGCCGCCTGCGTGAAAAAGGCGGTGGCGCCAGTCTGGATCAGCAGTGCGAGGCTGGGCAGATGGAGGTCGCGTTTCTCGATCTCGGTCGTCTCTTCGAACCGCGCGAGTCCGGGACGAAGAAACGGGACGACGTAGCGCTCCGCGATATAGTCGAGACGCGGTCCGCCTACGGCAGCCTCGTATTCGAGGATCCGTTGAACCGCGGGCGCGCGCGCCGTCACTTCGAGAAAGCGGCGCAGACCGAGCTTCATCTTCTCGACCGGATCGGCGAGCGGCCCCAGATCCTCGAGGCGCCAAGTGTCATTGACTCGGTTGAGGCCGTAATCGATCGCAGCTCGCCACAACGCATCCTTCGATCCGAAGTAATGGTGCACGAGATTGTGGCTGACACCGACCTGTCGGTTCAGTTCGCGTACCGAAACGCCATCGTAACCGCGCTGCGCGAATGCCTCGAGCGCCGCCTCCAGGATCGTCTCCTGGGCGTCGGCGGCATTATTGCCCGATAACTTCGTGGCGACCGTTACCTCGCCGCTTTTTCCAGCGCCCATTCCCGTCCCTGCTTGACAGTCGTCAAGAACCCGCTTGACACCTGACAAGAACGTACCTTTACTGCTTGTCAAGTGTCAAGCAAACGGCTCTGGGCCGCCGAATCGATTCACTAGGGAGGCTTCATTGGCGTCGTCGGATCCATGCAAGCTGTCGGGTGCCGTCGCTTTGGTAACCGGCGCCAGCCGCGGCATTGGCAGAGGAATCGCTGTCGAGCTCGCCGCCGCCGGCGCCGCCACTTACATCACCGGGCGCACCGTCACGCCGCAGCCCGGCCTGTTCGGCACGCTGGGCGAGGCGGTGGCGGAAGCCGCCGCGCTTGGCGGCACGATAACCGCGCTCCCCTGCGACCACGCGGACGACGCGGCCGTGAGAAGGGTGTTCGACCGGATCGAGGCCGAACATGGCCGCCTCGACCTGTTGGTCAACAACGCCACGGCGATGGAGGACTATCACGACTCCATCGGCAAGCCGTTCTGGGAGCTGTCGCCCGCGGTCTGGGACAGCACGATGAATGTCGGGCTGCGCTCCGCCTTCATCGCATCGCAGATGGCGGCGCCGCTGATGGTGCGGCAGGGCAAGGGCATGATCGTCAATGTCTCGTCGATCGGCTGTGAGGAATATCTGCTGTCGGTGCCCTACGGCGCCTGCAAAGGCGCATTGAACAAGCTGACCCACGACACGGCGATCGAGCTGA
The DNA here is from genome assembly GCA_035293565.1 of Alphaproteobacteria bacterium. GTDB lineage: Bacteria > Pseudomonadota > Alphaproteobacteria > BOG-932 > Roseiterribacteraceae > DATGMP01. The sequence continues at coordinate 17,998 of DATGMP010000134.1, forward strand.
CGCCGCATAATGTGGTCGTGACCTCGATCTGGCCAGGCCTCGTCAAGAGCGAGCCGATGCTGGCCGTGTCCGAGACCAAGCCTGATGGCCGCATGGAGCTGATGGGCGTCGATCTGTGCGTCGCGGAGACGCCGCGCTTCTCGGGGCGCGCCGTCGTCGCAATCGCGACGGATCCCGACCGGATGCGCTACGCCGGGCAGGCGCTGATCTGTGCCCAGCTCGCGCATGATTACGGTTTCACCGACCTGGACGGCAACATGCCGCCGGTCGTGCGGACCAATGCCGACGTATTTACCGGCCTCGACGAGATTCCGCCGCTCTATGCCGGCCTGTACAAGGCGACGCTGAGGGCGGGCGAGGTGCCCGGATCGAAGCTCGGCATCCGCCTGGAACGGGACGCGGCCGGAAAACTGCGCACGGCGGCCGTCGGGTAAAGCGCGATTCACGAGATCGATGGGCGGCAATCGGCGCCCGGACGACTAGGCCTCTGGCGACGATAGGACGGCTGCCATACCGGGGCGTCCAGCAAGGAGAAGTCTGCTTTCCGCGGACCGTTCATGGGGGAAATGATGTCAGTACGTTTGACGACGGCGCTATGCGCCACGGCCGCAATGATCGCCTTGACTGCGGGCCGCCCGGCCGCGGCGCAATCAAACCAGCCCGCCGTTTCGGCCGGATCGGGCCTGGAAGAAATCGTCGTTACCGCACGACGCCGAGAAGAAAGGCTGCAGACAGTTCCGCTCGCGATCACCGCCTTCACGCAAGCTGATATCGAGAAGAAGCATGTCGATCAGTTGCGCGACCTGTCGAAGGTGGTGCCGTCGCTGGCGGTCAGCCAGACGATGTCCGACCCCAACGGTTTCTTCTCTGGCCAGGTCAGGCTACGCGGCCTCGCCGGCACTGAAATCTATTTCGCTGACGTGCCGCTCAGCAGCACCGACTCCAACACAGCGACCGGTCTGACGCACGGACTGTCTCCAGGCTTCTATTACGATCTCGAAACGGTCGAGGTCGACAAGGGTGCCCAGGGCACGCTATTCGGGCGGCCCTCGATCGGCGGCCTCATCTCGATTCAACCGAAGCGCCCGACGAACGCCTTCGAGGGTTATATTCAGACGACGTTCGGCGACTACGGCGACAAAGAGAACGAGCTCGCGGTCAACATTCCTATTGTTGACGACAAGGTGCTGGTTCGCGTCGCCGGGCAGATGCAGCAACGCGACGGCTATACGCTCAATCTACAAGACGGCTCCTATCTCGATGATCGAAACTATTATGCGTGGCGCGCCGGCGTAACGATTCGACCGACCGACGATTTCGAGAATTACCTGCTCTATGACGGCTATTGGCAGGACTCGCATGGCGGGTCGAACGAGCTCGCCCTGATCAATCCGAAGTTTCCACTCACTGGTCTGAGCGCGAGTTTCAGTCCGGTGGCGCTGAACTCGCCGTCCTGCCTGTTCACGGTGACGCTCGCCGCCTCGGGCGCCGGCGCGCCGCCGGGAGGATGCGGCATCGGCTATTTCGGCGTCTTCCCGACCCTGCCGGCCCTGTTAGCCCAGCAGCAGGCGCTCGGCCCGCGGACGATCCTGGGGCGGCCGTCAAGCGAGATCGGCAAGGATTATTTCTACGGCTTCACCGACATCGCGACCTGGGACATTACCGACAACCTGTCGCTCAAGAACATCGCTGCGGCGCGGGTCTTCAAGCAGCTGGGCGTCGTCGATTACGGCTCGATCGGCCTGCCGGTCGCCATCTTCGGCTTTCCCGGAAACAATCACGGCTGGAACAACAACGAGGTCCAGTACACCGAGGAGCTGCAGCTTTCAGGCAAAGCGCTGAGCGACCGGCTGGACTGGCGGGTCGGCGGTTTCCTGCTGTTCGATCATCCGCTGGGTGACACGACCATCGTGCTGGACGGGCTGGGTTCGACCATATTCAACCATTACAATGAGAGCTCGCGCAGCCAGGCGGTCTTCGCCCACGGCATTTATGACCTGTCGGACTGGGTCCCGAACCTGCGCTTCACGGCCGGCTATCGCTATACGTGGGATTACGATTCTCTGAGCGAGAAATCGACGACGCCCGGAGATGGCGTCACGCGCGACGCGACGGGCGTGGCCAACGACTGCAACGTTCCGATTCACGACAATAATTGCCGGAGCCAAGTCGACGGCAATTTCAGCTCGTTCGGCTGGAATCTGGGGCTCGATTATCAGTTGACGCAGCAGACCCTGCTCTATGTCCGTGCCGGCAACGCCTACCGGCCGGGCGGCTCGGTCCTCGCGGTGCAGGCGCCCTACAATAAGTACCAGCCTGAGCACGTGACCGATGTCGAGTTGGGGGTAAAGACCGACTATGAGCTGATCGGCGTCCACGGCCGAACCAACGCTGCCATCTATCACACCGACTACAAGGCCATTCAGGCTCAGATCGTGGTCACTATCCCGAGCCAGGTTCCGGGCGGTGTGCCGTCAGTCGCAACGGTCACGGCGAATGCCGCCAGTGCCTATCTGGAAGGCGCCGAGATCGAGCAGACTTTCAATCTGCCCTACGGCATCGATCTGGCTGCGCAGGGGTCGTATATCTACACGCACTACGACAGCTATCCCCAGTTGTTCGGCCAAGTGGGATCACCGCCGTTCCAATATATACCGCTGTTCCAGTTCGCCGTGACGCCGACCTACCACGTGCCGATCGACCCCTCCTGGGGCGAGATCACGGCGTCGATCTCCTGGTCCTGGTACGGCCATCAATCAACCAGCCCGCTGGCGAACGAGCCGCTCAACTATCAGCCGCATTATCAGAACTTCGACATTCGCGCCGATTGGACGAACATCTTCGGACGGCCGGTCGACCTCGGCTTCTTCATGACGAATGTGACGGACAATGTTCATATCGCCGGCGAGATTCCGCTCATGACGACAGCGGGATTCAGCTCGGTTTCCTTCAATCCGCCGCGCATGTTCGGCTTCTCGCTCCGATACCGCTTCGAGCCGTCGAACAGCGGACTCTTTTAGTTCGGAGAGTGCGGGATGCGCGGGCTGAAAGGCAAAGTCGCGGTGATCGTCGGCGCGGCGACCGGCATCGGCAGGGCGACGGCGCTCAGGCTGGGTGAAGAAGGCGTCGCGCTGGCGCTGGGCGATGTCAATGTCGGCGGCATTGAAGCGGTGGCGAAGCAGGTGGACGGCGCCGGTGGTCGGGCGGTCGCACGCGGGTGCGACATCAGCGACGACGCTTCCGTGAAGGCGCTCGTTGACTTAGCGGTGAAGAGTTATGGCGGCGTCGATTTCATGCACGCCAACGCGGCCGACCTGTCGCTCTGCATGCGCGATACCGATGCAGTCGAGGTCCCGCTCGACCTGTTCGACCGCACGATCGCGGTCAATCTGCGCGGACATCTGCTGTGCACGCGCCACGCAGTCCCGGAGATGCTGAAGCGTGGCGGCGGCGCGATCGTCTACACTTCGTCGGGCGCCGCCTATGCCGGTGAACCGGAACGCGTGGCCTATGCGGTTTCCAAATCGGGCATCAACGCGCTGATGCGCCACGTCGCGTCGCGCTGGGGCAAGGCGGGGATCCGATCCAACGCGATCGCGCCCGGCGTGGTGATGACCGAAAACGCTCTCGCCAACATGCCCGAGGAGATGCGAGCGGCGATACTGCAAATGGGTCGTAGCACGCGGCTGGGGCGCCCCGAGGACATCGCCTCGATGGTGGCGCTGCTCTTCTCCGACGACGGCGAATGGATCAACGGCCAAGTCGTCAGCGTCGACGGCGGCGTCACGATGCGGGCGTGAGATCGGCGACTTCCATCGGCGTCTAAGCCGTCTATGAGGCTGCTGCCGGGGCGGGTTGCCTAAACGTCCGCGTTCGCTTAATGAGAATAATTATCACTTGCATTCTCATTAAGGAGCTGTCATGACGTTCAAGGGATGCACGCTCGCTGCAGCCTGTGCGGCGCTGATGTCAAGTTGCGCTTACGGGCCGACCGCGTTCGCGGACGAGCCGGTTTTCGGGTATGTCTATACGACCGATCTACTGCCGCAGGATCGGTACGACATCGAGCAGTGGATCACGGATCGCGATGGACAGGCCTACGGCTACTATCATGCCGTCGAGGGCCGAACCGAATTCGAGTATGGCGTCACCGATAATTTCCAGCTCGCGCTTTATCTCAATTACGCCTATGTCGGCGCCGATCATAACAGCGTGCATGGACTGACCGAGGGAAGCGACATCAAGTCGAGCGCCAATCCGTTCCGCTCATACGGCAATCTTCATTATGACGGCCTCTCGGTCGAAGCGACGTACCGCGTGCTCAGCCCCTATACCGATCCTGTCGGCCTTGCCTTCTATGTCGAGCCGGAGATCGGACCGAAGGAATACGGCGTCGAGCTTCGCGGAATCGTGCAGAAGAATTTCTTCGACGATCGGCTGGTTCTGGCCGGCAATGTCTGGGTCGAGTTCGAACGCGAGGCGGGGTCGAATCTCGGCGCCGTCGGCGCCGAGGAAGGACCCGCCGGCAACAAGACCAACGCGACCTACGCCGAGCTCGATCTCGGCGCCTCGTATCGATTCGCTCCGAACTGGTCGGCCGGAATCGAATTCCGGAATCATCGGGAATATGGCGGCTATTCGCTGAGCCACAGCGACCAAGACCATACGGCTTATTTCGTCGGGCCGAATATCCACTACGCCAATGAACGCTGGTACGCGACGATCAGCGTCTTGCGCCAAATCTCGGCAATCGGCTTCACCGACGACCAGAAGGCTGAGATGCTGCATGGCCGACTCTATGGCGACGAGCACACGACATGGGACGGCCTACGCCTGATCGTCGGCCGCAGCTTCTGAGCTCCGATATTCGCGGTCAGAACCTCACGCGGACGCCGCCAAAGGCGCTGATCGGCGCACTGGGACTCTCGAATCGATTGTCGACGCCGGGGCCGTTGGTGATTCCGTTTCGTGGAACGCCCGGCGCGCCGACTCCCGTCGGGTCGCCTAATATGCCGAATGTGGCGTAGGACGCGTCGAATGCGTTGACGATGTTGACAAAAAGCTGGACGCCATCGACCAGGTCGTAGGCCGAATGGAGATTGACAACGGCGAAGCCCGGCAATGGCTTTATCTGGTTGGACGCATCGCCAAAGAAGAACTGCGAGCTTTCCCAGACCACGTCGCCGCCGACCGTCCAATTATCGGTCACGCGATAGTCCGCACCCAGCTTGATCCTATGCGCGGGAATGCCGGGAAGCTTGTCGCCGGGGGTAATCTGGATGTCGCCCATGGTGTTCGCGAATAGGTTCTGCGGCGAGTTCAGCAGGAACGTTGATTCGAAGGTAGCGGCGACATAGCTGTAATTTGCGAACGCGCTGAACCGATCGGATTGATAGCGCAAGCCGAGTTCCGCGCCTTGCCGCCGCGTTCCGCCGATATTCTGGAAATAGCCGGTGCTGATGGAGGTGGCGGCCGCATAGATGTCGTCGTCGAGGTTGGTCCTGAACAGGCTTGCATTCCAGATGAAGCGGCCGTCGACAAGCTGCGGCAGCGTGAAGTTTCCGCGCAGACCCAGCTCCCAAGTGTGAGAGACGACCTGATGTAGCGTGGGGGGATCGGACGAAAGGCTCGATGGTAGAAGGCACGGCGCCGTCGGATTTGCGCATTCGATTTCGCTCGGAGTCGGCGCCCTGTTGTTCTCGGAGTACCCGACATAAGCCGTCGTGTAGGCACTTAATCGATAGGTCGCGCCGACCGCCGGATTGAAGCGGCTATATCGATTTTGCCCGGTGAGATCGTCACCGAGACGGTCGGCGAGGTCGATCTGCGCGACGTTATATCGTCCGCTGACGGTGACCGCGAGATCGTCGGTCACATTGAAAGTGTCCGTCGCATAGAAGCCGTAATAGCGGCTGGCCGCTCCCAGGCTCACCGGCGTCGCCTCAAACGGCGTGTTCTCCGGCGTCGATACGAACAGGCCGGAAAAAGAAACCCGAAGTCGCGGATCGATCGTGCCGAGTTCCGCCGACGATTGGAAATCAGTCGAGGCGCTGTCGATGCCGGCGCCGACTGTCAGGATGTTCTCGTGGCCAAACAGGGAAGCCGATTCGGCGGCCTGGACTGAACCGCCCAGCCCGACAGTGCGGAGCGACTGAAAATTATTCTCGCCGATGAAAAGAGAGCCGCCTTGCGATATGTCGGGTATGAATCCGCCGTTCGGTCCCCTGACCGCCGTCGCGCCGTCTGATTGGCACATGCTTCCGGCGAGGCTCGGATCGGTGCAGGCGGTATAGTGCGTCGTGTTGCCGTTCACGACGGTTTGGCGATATTCCCGATAGTAGAAATTGCTTTGAATCGAAAGCGTGTCGGTGGCCGCGTAGCCGGCATTGATGGTAACGAACTCCAGCTCATCGGTATTGCTTTGCGGACTCGTGAAGATGAGAGCACGGTCGATGGCCAGTTCCTGCACCGGTGTCGGCGACTCGCCCGACAGGCGGTTGTTTGCCCCGGTGAAGCCGAGGTCGATCGTAAGCCGATCGCCGCGGTAGCTGAGGGCCGAGTAGAGCTGCCTCAGGGAATCGGGTGAGAATTGTCGCCAGCCATCCTCCTCGAGCGCCCGTGCGGCCATATAGATTCCCCAAGCGCCGTTGTTCCGTCCATATTGGATGCCCGCCTGCCTTTGGCCCCATGATCCGCCCGAAATCTCGGCTTGCCCTCCTTGATAGGTGAAGCCGTTCTTCATGGACATGACGACGGCGCCGCCGAGCGCGTTCAGCCCATAGACAGGATTGGAGCTGATGACGTCGATCCGGTCGATCGCGAGATCGGGAAAGAGGTCCCAGTTCAGATTGTCGCCGAACGCGTCGTTGATACGCACGCCGTTCTGATAGACCGCCAACCCCTCGGGCGTACCCAATACCGGCGACGCTTCGAAACCGCGATAGAGAATATCGGGCTGAAACGGATCGTTCAAATTATTGTTGATGTTGACGCTGCCGAGTTGATCGTTGATCGCGCTGATGATGCTGGCAGTCCCCTCCCGCGTCAGATCCGAAGCCTCTAGCATCTGAGTGCTGTAGGGTAGCTTGTCGATCGGGATGCTCGTGCCCGGAAGGGCCGTCGTCCCGATCACCGTGATCGTCTGCATCGGAGTGGCTTGATCCGAGGCGGTTTCCGCGAGAGAGGACGGTCCGCTGGCAACGGCGGCAATTGCAGTCACGATGGATCGGACCCAAGGCATGCTGTATCCGGCTCGAGGAGAGAATCAGGCCTCCTATCAGATGTGACCTGATATGTCTTTGAAAAATCGTCCCTTTACTCTCGAATGTCATCGAGTCGCTCTGCGTCGGCCAGCACGTTAAGATGGGCAATTCGCAGAATCGAGCTATCGTACGAGAACACCTCTTGCGCACCGATATGCCTGTCGAGCCATCCGAGGCCGGGCCGGGCGGTCCTGCGCCGGCGCCCGCCCCCAAACGGACCCGGCCGGCGCTGGTCGAGGGCCCGATAGCGCGGACACTCTTCATGTTCTCGCTGCCGATCCTCGGCAGCAGCATCCTGCAATCGATCAATGGGTCGATCAACGCGATTTGGATTGGCCGGCTCATCGGATCGGACGGTCTCGCGGCGACGCTGAACGCGAACGGAATACTTTTCTTTCTGCTGAGCATCGGATTCGGCCTAGGCATGGCCGGTATGATCCTGATCGGCCAAGGATTGGGCGCCGGCGATGTTTCGCAAGTGAAACGCACCGTCGGGACGACGCTGGTCTTTTTCACGGCGCTGTCTTTCGTGATGGCGCTTGGAGGTTTTCTGGCGGCGCCGCAGATGTTGTCGGCGATGCGGACCCCCTCCGAGGTGATGTCGCTCGCTTCAGCCTATCTGCGAGTCATCTTTCTCGCGCTACCGGCGATCTATCTCTACACATTCGTAATGATGGCGCTGCGGGGTTCCGGCGATTCGCGGACGCCGTTTATTTTCTTAGCCATCTCCGCCGCTCTCGATGTCGGACTCAATCCCATCATGATTTTGGGGCTCGGACCGATTCCGGCTCTCGGCATCTCGGGCTCGGCGCTCGCCACCTTGCTGTCGCAATGGATCGGCCTCGCGGCGCTGCTCATCTGGCTGTACCGCAAGCATCATTTTCTGCGTCTCACGCGGGACGAGTTACGCTATCTGAAGCTCGATGGCGAGATATTGCGGGCGCTCGTGGCGAAGGGCATGCCCATGGCGCTTCAGATGATCGTCATGTCGTCCTCCATGCTCGCGATGAGCAGCCTGGTCAACCGACATGGAGCGACGACCGCGGCCGCCTATAGCGCTTGCTTCCAGCTTTGGAGCTATATCCAGATGCCCGCCATGGCCGTCGGCAACGCGGCATCTTCGATGGCGGCGCAAAATGTCGGCGCGGGGCGGTGGGATCGAGTCTCCCGCATCGCGCAGACGGGCGTTCTCTATAATATCGTGCTGACCGGAATGCTGGTGCTGGTCGTTACCTTGATCGACCGCGGGGCCTTTGCGATTTTCCTCGGCGGCGACCGTCCCGCCATCGATATCGCGCGCCATATCCACTTTATCGGATCCTGGTCGTTCGTCGTGTTCGGTGTCGCCTTCGTCCTTTCGAGCGTCGTTCGCGCGACCGGCGCTGTCGTTCCACCGCTGATCTTCCTGTTCATTGCGATGTGGCTGGTTCGTTTGCCTTTCGCTTGGGCCCTCGGTCGCAGCTTGGGTGCGGACGCGATCTGGTGGAGCTTCCCGTTGGGCTCCTTGACCTCGATGCTCCTGCTCCTGACCTATTACCAAATCGGCGGCTGGAAGAAGGCGCGCATGCTGGAGCCGCATATGGATAGTGCCGCCGGGGCCCAACCCTGTCGGTCGGCTGGGCAGTGGGTTCGGCTGCCGAAGTGAGTCCTGCGACCGCCAACAATGCAATCGCGTGCATCGAGGTGAGCGACATCGGGCGCAGCACGATGTGCCCAGCCGGGCAAAAAGATGGTCCGCACCAAGGTCCGCTTCGATGTGGCTGATGCCACCATCCGGCGCGATCTCGCATTCCTCAGCTCGGTGTGGATCACTTCCTCGATTGAGGAACATGGTCACAACGCGGCTTCGAGAGGAGGTTCGCCGCATCGATAATGGGATTAGTTTACCGCAACAATAACAACACGATTCTTGACACAGACCTGAGAAGTCAGCGAGTGTGTCGGATCACTTTCGTCGGTTTTTCAGGGAGTTAGATTGGTAGCAGCGGAACGCTACCGCCTTCCCCCACAGCAGCAACCCATACCCTATCGCATCCGGTGTTGCATTCTGGTGCGAAGGTCCTGATCCGAACGGTATGAGTCGGACGGGAAGTACAAACCCATGGGTTGCGAACCAAGCCTTCGAAGATCGCGACCCACAACGTGAAAGGCATCACCGGGCGTTTGCGCTATGGCCGCTTGTCCATGCCTCCCTGCATCTGGTCTTGCCGTCGATCGGCGGTTTGCGCGAGAAACCCGTGGCGAAGCGGACAGGATTGCAACTTTAAGGATAATGACTTAAAGATTGACCCGGATACAGGAGAGAGTCGGCATTACCATATGGACTGGCTTGGAGAGCTCACCTATAATCCGACCTCAGACCTCATGACCGAGATCGGCATAGGCGGCGATCGCCGGCTCCTCGCGCAGCGTCAGGTTGATTTCAGCCGGCCAATACTGAGTCATCAGCACCATGTGGACTCGGCGGATCGAGTCGACCCACATGCCGGTTCCTGCCGCGCCGCCCCAGCCGAAGACGCCGGCCGGCATCCGGGTCGGTGCGAGTGCGACCTGCATCGCCGCCCCGAACCCGAGGTTGGGTAGCTTGTTGCCGAAGAACTGCACGCCGACGCCTGGCGGAAATAGATTCGATGCGGCGAGCCGCGCGGTCTCGGGCTTGAGCAGTCGGACTCCGCGCGTCTCGCCTTGCCCAGCCAGCATCGCCGTGAAGCGCGAATAGTCGCGCGCTGTGGAGACGAGCCCGCCGCCGCCCGAGAGCAGGGAGGGACGTGCGTAGGCGCTGTCTGCCGCACTGTCGGCTAGAGTCCAGCAGCCATCAGGCGTTCTTTGATGCAGATTGACGAGCCGGTCGAGCTTCTCGGGAGGAACGACGAAGCTCGTGTCGCGCATTCCCAGCGGCCCGAAGATGCGCTCCTCGAAGAAGCGGTCCAGCGTTTTGCCCGAAACATGTTCGATTACCGCTCCGAGGATATCGATCGAAAGGCTGTACTCGAACATCTCGCCCGGATCACGCGCCAGCGGCAGCCGCGCCAGCCGTTCGATCATTTCCGTCAGATCACGCGGATGCTCTTTCGAGGATTGATGCGAGGCGATGCGGAGCCCTGGCTCGATGCCTAATGCTCGATAGCGCGCTGCGAGGGGTGAAGCCTGCAAGTGATACGTGAATCCTGCCGTGTGCGTGAGCAAGTCACGGACCGTAGGCTGGCGCTTAGGCGGCCGGGTAGCCTCGCCGTCGTCAGTAACCAGCACGGAGAGATTGGCGAACGCGGGAAGGAGTTCGCCGAGAGGCTGCTCGAGCCGGATAAGCCCCTCGTCGATCAGCATCATGATCGCGATGCCGGTGATCGGCTTGGTCTGGGAATAGATCCGGTGGATGCTGTCCGGCGTCAGATGACGCCCGGTCCCCATTCCGGTCTCGCCCACGCAAACGAAGCAAGGATCGGCGTCGCCAACCGCCACCGCAAGCGCTGCTCCGGCGATATCGCCCTGGGCGATGTGCCTCTCGAGAAGCGCTTTGACCGATGGGAAGTCCGCTTCTGAGAAGGTCATAGATCTGCTCATCTGGCTCCTCCTCCTCCGAACTTTAATCGCCCGCGTACAACGTCGTCGACTTCAGCGCGCCCCGGTCATTGCTCCGAACCGGCCCGCGGCCAATCGAAAATTTAGTGTCCAATACTAAAAATGTGAATAGCTGTCCACGGCCAAGGCGCACCCGCGCTGGATGGACCCTTTCAAGTTCAAATGCGACAAGCCGAATTGCGCGCTGCAGCCATGACCAAGAACGTGATGCTGGCGGGCCCGAGCGTGAGCGCTCCACAGTCCGTCAATTGCAAGACGCGACCGTTCAACTTCACCGATCCACTGTCGAGCGCGTCGGCGGTCAAGACGTAGACTTCCAGCTTGCTGGGGCAGCTTGAGCGCTCCTGCGCTCATCAGCCCGCGGAAGCCAAGGCGAAAGCGGTCCGGCGAAGGCATCCGGCAGTCGGTCTACCTCGCAAGCCGCGCGCCGATCGTGGATCCTCAGCGGCGCTGCGCCGTTTTGTGGCCGACGCGTTCCGGTATGAGGTGTGTCTCATGGGTTTGCCGCTGGTTTTCGCAACTCATGCCACGCGTCGACGAACGCGATGGCGCGATCGCAAACCGCGCCGAAATCGAGCCCCGGCTTGTAGAGAGCCGATCCGATCCCAAAACCCGCTGCGCCGGCATCGACATATCCCTTCATCACGCCGGGCGTAATCCCGCCGACAGGGAAAACCGGAACACTCGACGGTAGGACCGATTTGAGCGCCTGCAAGACTCGCGGAGGTGCCGCCTCGGCGGGAAATAGCTTGAGCGCGTCGGCGCCGGCCTCGACCGCAGCGAACGCCTCGGTCGCCGTGGCCACTCCAGGCAAAGAAGCGAGACCACGTGCCTTTGTCGCCCGGATGACGGAAGGACTCGCATGAGGCGAGACGACGAACTCGGCTCCTGCATGTTGGACCGCTGCTACCTGAGCTTCGCTGACGATTGTTCCGGCGCCGATCGCGAGCTGTCCGCCGAAATGATCGCGAAGACGGCGAATGCTCGCGAGCGGATCCGGCGAATTCAGGGGAACTTCCAAACACAGAAAACCGGCTTGTTTCAGAATGGCGGCGACCGCGAGCACCTCGGGAGGAGCGATGCCGCGGAGGATGGCGATCAGCGGCATTTCCGTGAGCATCCGGTCCCATGAGATACGGGACGTCATGGGCGTACCCTACCGTCGTACAATCGCCAGAGCTTCCATAGTCCTTGCGCAACGGCGTCGGCCGCCTGAAAACTCACCACGTTCGAACACCCGGCGGCAGACAGCGCTAGCCCATACAAGTGCGCCAGCCTGGGCGAGGCGATCACAGTAACCACGCCTACCGGTTGGCGCCGCAATTCCGCTGCGACCTCGCTTCCGATCAGCAAGCCCGAAAGATAGGAGGAAAGCGCACTTGGTTCTCTTCCGAACAATCCCTTGGTCCGAACTCCGAAGAGCGAATGAAGCAGATCCGGATTTTCGAGAGCCCGACCGACACCTGAGAGGAAGGACTGATCCTCGTCGCTCGTTTCGGCGCCGCCCATTACCCAGCCGAGCGTCGAATGGCGGCGAAGCAAGTCGTAGATCTCGCCGGTCATAGAGGTTCGGAAGCTTTCGACACGGCCGTTTTCGACAATCGCCCACTTGCTGTGGGTGCCGGGTGCGACGAATAAGGTTCGCCGGACGCTGAACGCACATCCGAAAATCTGAGTCTCCTCGCCGCGCATGACGTCGTGATGCCCATGTTCGTCGAGCGTCAAGAGGCCGCCGACGATAAGTGCCGGCCCGCAGCTGCTTTCGATCGGCGCCAGGGCGCCGACAAGATCGAGAAGCCCCGCCGGACATTGCCGATACGGGACTTCACGCCATCCATCTCTGCTTCCGATCATCCCGCACATAAGGATCGGGGCCTTTGCCCGCGCGCCTTGCCAATCGGCGATCAGAGCATGGAGCGCCGGATCGAATGCGCTGCCGGAAATCGATGCGATGCCCAGGTCGGATTCACGCCGCTCCAGCAGAACCCCTTCGGGGCCAATCCGAAAGGCCCGCAGTCGGCTTGTGCCCCAATCGATTCCAATCAGCGCCGTGTTCATATAGTCCCCGACGCGCTTGGAGTAGCCGCGTGCCTCAGGCGGGACGGCTCGATTGCCAGCGCTTCCTGCGGCAACCCGGGCGTATCCACGTCGAAGGCGAAGAGGCTGCCGGCAAGGGGTTGCGCTTCGCGGCAGTCGGGCGCCAATCCTCGCCATGCAGTCGTCACGAATGCGGTCTTGAGGTCCTGTCCGCCGAAAGCGAGTTTGGTAACGTGCGCGCAAGGGAGCCGAACCGTTTCGACTAATTCGCCGCTCGGCGAATAGCAGCGAATTCCCCAGCCGCCCCACAATGCGACCCAAAGACGACCTTCCGCATCCAGGGCGGTACCGTCGGGCCAGCCGGCGTCTTCCGGAATTTCGATGAAGGTTCGTTTGCCCTCAACGGAGCCGTCCGCCGCTATCTCGAAACGAAAGATGGTCCGGCGCCGCGTGTCCGTATGATAGAGGGTCCGGCCATCGGGACTGACCGCCGGCCCATTCGAGATCACGAAATCTCGATCACAGAGCCGGGGCGACGCCGCGCCATCCCAGCAGTAGAGAGCGCCGCTAGGCCGACTCTCGTCGTTGTCCATGGAGCCGAACCAAAGTCTGCCTTTTGCGTCGACGCAAGCGTCATTCAGCCGATTGCCGGGCCATTCCGGCTCCACCTCGAGGAGATCCTCGACGGTTCCCGTCGAAGGATTGAACAGCGCCAGCCGGCCGGGTAGGCCGATCACGTGGCCGCCGTCGCGGCACGGCGCCGCGAAACTCACCTCATCCGGAGCCGACCAGCTTTTCTTGCCGGTAGTCGCCGGATCGAACCGGTGAATCTGGTGGCCTTTGATATCGACGAACCACAGAGCGTCATCCGCAGAGGACCAGATCGGTCCTTCTCCCAGCTCCGTCACCCTGGGCCAGACACATCGCACGTTACGCATCGCTGCTGTCTCACCGCCTCAGTGGCTGTCGCGCGGCAATCCCATCGTCTGCGCGATCCGCTGGTATCTCTCGCTCCCTTCCAGGATGGCGCCGCGGTCGAGCTGCCCGACCATGCCGCGCTGGATCTCTTGCCATGGCGTCTGCGCAGGAGGGTAGGGATACCCGCCGCGTTCGGTCAGGGCGCGCCTGCGTTCCGCGAGTTCTTCGTCGGAGAGCAGAACATCGACGGTGCGCTTGCGCAGGTCGACGCGCACGCGATCGCCTGTGCGCAGCAGCGCGAGACCGCCATTGGCCGCCGCTTCCGGCGAGGCGTTGAGGATCGAGGGGGAGCCACTCGTGCCTGATTGGCGGCCGTCGCCGATGCACGGCAGCGTATGAATGCCGTCATGGATCAGATATGCGGGCGGGCGCATGTTCACGACCTCTGCTGCGCCGGGAAAGCCGATCGGCCCGGTTCCCCGTATCACGAGCAAAGAGTCCGGCGTGATACCGAGCGCAGGGTCGTCGATGCGCCGATGATAATCTTCCGGTCCATCGAAAACGACCGCCCGTCCCTCGAATGCCATAGGATCGTTCGGATTGGACAGATAGCGCGCCCGGAACTCGGCGCTGACGCCGCTCATCTTCATGATCGCCGCATCGAAAAGGTTTCCACGCAAGACTACAAAGCCAGCATCCGCCATCAACGGATCCGCAATTGACCGGATCACGCGTTCGTCCTCGATGCGTCGGTTGCGGCAGTTCTCGCCGATGGTTAGGCCATTCGCTGTAATGGCATCTTCGGCGATCAGCCCGCGGTTCATCAGTTGCGCGACCACCGCAGGAATCCCTCCGGCACGGTAGAGATCTTCTCCGAGATACTCCCCTGCCGGCTGCAGATTGACGAGGAGCGGCACCTTGTTCCCATAGGATTGCCAATCTTCGAGCGTGAACTCCACTCCGGCGTGGCGCGCAATCGCTGCCAAATGAATCGGCGCGTTGGGGGAGCCGCCGATCGCGGAATTGACGACGACCGCGTTGAGAAACGCCTTGCGCGTCATGATGTCCGACGGCTTCAAATCTTCGTGCACCATGGCGACGATGCGCTTGCCGGTACGATAGGCCATTTCCTGGCGGTCGCGATAAGGCGCGGGGATCGCCGCAGAGCCGGGAAGCTGCATGCCCAAGACCTCGGCCAATGCGTTCATCGTAGTGGCCGTGCCCATCGTGTTGCAGTAGCCCGCCGACGGTGTTGAAGACGCTACAAGAGAGAGGAAGCCCTCCTCGTCGATTTCGCCGACGGCGAGCATCTGCCGGGCCTTCCAGACAATCGTGCCAGAGCCTGTCCGCTCACCCTTATGCCAGCCATTCAGCATCGGTCCGACGGACAGCGCTATCGCCGAAATATTGACAGTCGCCGCCGCCATCAAGAGCGCGGGCGTGGTCTTGTCGCAGCCGATCGTCAGCACCACGCCATCGAGGGGATAGCCGTAGAGCACCTCGACCAGCCCAAGATAGGCGAGATTGCGGTCGAGGCCAGCCGTCGGGCGTTTTCCCGTCTCCTGGATCGGATGGACCGGGAACTCCAACGGAATACCTCCAGCTTCGCGGATGCCGTCTCGGATCCGCTCGGCGAGCGTCAGGTGAGGGCGGTTGCAGGGGGACAGATCCGATCCTGTCTGCGCGATCCCGATTATCGGCCTTCCGGAGCGCAACTCGTCCAGACTGAGGCCGAAATTCAAATAGCGCTCGAGGTAGAGCGCCGTCATGTCGATATTGGCCGAATTGTCGAACCATGCTCGTGACCGCAGCTTGCGCCTCGGCTCGGCGGTATCGTTCTTGGTCATGCTGGCCGATCTGCGCTCCCGGCGAAAAATATTGACGCGTCCGCCTCTCGAATATACTCAGACAAATAGAATAGGGCAACACACACTGCCGCGACGATTAGAGGGAAGAATGGTTCAATCGCTTCAGACCCTGGAGGTGCCGAACCCGGCTGGCGCGCTCCGAGAGCCGACGCGATACCGTGCGGCGCTAAGGCTTCTGGCAAGCCTCTTCTTCATCTGGGGCTTCATCACCGTCATCAACAATACGCTGCTGCCGCATCTGCGCGCGGTGTTCGACCTCAATTATACGCAGACCACGCTTCTCGAGTCGGTTTGGTTCATCGCCTATTTCGTCGCGTCGCTGCCGTCCGCCTGGCTGATCGAGCGGGTCGGGTATAAGCGGGCCATGGTGATCGGCCTCCTCATCATGGCGGGCGGCGCGCTTGGCATGATTCCGGCGGCGCGGATTCCGTCTTATGGCGTGGTGCTCGTCGCCCTGTTCGTGATCGCGAGCGGCATTACGCTGCTGCAGGTCGCCGCCAATCCGTATGTCTCGGTCGTCGGACCGCCGGAAACCGCCTCATCCCGCTTGAATTTCGTACAGGCGTTCAATTCTCTGGGCACGACACTCGCGCCGCTCTTCGGCGGTTACCTTATTCTCGGTCGCTCAATTTCCGGGCGAGCAGGCGATGCCTTTCAAGCGATGGGGGCAGCGGATCGCCTGGCGGACGCGCGATCGGTTCAGCTGCCTTATCTGATCGTCGCGGTTGTGCTTGTGATCCTCGCCATCGTGATCGCCCGATTTCCGTTGCCGGCGATGGGCGCGGCAACCCGCCGGAGCGTCGCGGCCGAGCGCAAGAAGGACTCACTTTGGCGGCATCGGAACCTGATTTTCGGGGTGCCGGCGATGTTCATGTACCTGATTGCGGAGATTGGGGTTTCCAACCTCTTCATCAATTTCGTTTCCGAACCAGAAATCGGGAACCTCACGCACGAGCAGGCGTCGCATTACCTGTTCCTGCTGTGGGGCGGCATGATGCTCGGCCGTTTCATCGGTAGTTCGCTCATGCGGTACGTGCCGGCCGAGCGCGTACTCGCGGCTGCGAGCATCGGAGCCGCCGCCGTGGTGCTCGTGGCGGCCCTCGGCGCCGGACAGGTCGCGATGTGGGCGCTCATCTCCGTCGGCCTGTTCCATTCGATCATGTTCCCGACCATCTTCACGCTCGGGATTCGGGGGCTTGGGCCGCTGACGGAGGAAGGGGCCGGCCTCCTGATCATGGCGATCGCCGGCGGGGCATTGGTAGTGGTTCAGGGCGCCTTTGCCGATTCCTTCGGCCTGCAGCGGTCGTTCCTGCTCACCGCGGCTTGCGAGCTGTTCGTTCTGTCTTACGCGGTGTGGGGAGCGCGTCCGGCCGACTAGCGGCATCGGATTTCCGCATCGAGATGCGCGTGTCTTCGAGCGCGAGATCGATCAGGTTTAGCATCGCCGCGCGCGCCGCATCGGCATTCGCAGCGGCGATCGCGTCATAGACGCGACGATGGTCGGATACAGAGTTGCGAGGAAGCGCCCCGCCGCGATGCTTGAAGATGGTGGTCCAATTGACCGCTGCTCCAATGCTGGCGCCGAGCGTCATCAATGCTTCGTTGTGTGTAGCGCGCAGTATCGCGTCATGGAATTCGCGGTCGGCGGCGCGTCCGGCCTCGGTAGCCAGCGTTTGGCGCGTCATGACGGAAAGGGCATTCCGCATGACCTTAAGCTCGGAGCTGGTTCGGCGTTGCGCGGCGAAGCCGGCCGCGGCCGGTTCGACCACCGACCGCAACTCAAACAGGTTGCGTACGAATTCGACATCGGGTTCGCCGGCGAATGCCCATGCCAGCACTTCTGGGTCGAGGAGATTCCACCGTTCACGGGGCAAGACCCGGGTGCCTGCCTTTGGCCGGCTCTCGACCAGCCCCTTTGCTATCAGCACCTGCACGGCCTCGCGATAAGCCGTGCGGGAGATATCCAGCTTCTCCGAGAACGCCACCTCTCCCGAAAGCGTCGTGCCGGGCGGGTATTGGCCCGACAGGATCGCTCCACCGAGCCAATGGGCAATCGCGCCATGCAGCCGCCGCCCGGTGCCACGAGGTTCCCCGGATGGGCGGGGTTTCGCCGGTTTGACCAAACGATGCTCGGTTGTCGCCACGTTTCATCCTCGTCCTGCTTTTTCTCTACCCTTGATCCGAACGAAAGCCAACGCCGAGCTTGCCACGCGCCGTGTCCATCTATATGTCTGAGTAATTATTGGGAGAAGGGGCTCGTGCCGAGGCGTCTCCCGATCGCGGGACACGCTTTGGGTTTAGAGGTGCATTGAGAGTGGGGCCTATTCGCATCGCGCTCGTCGGCATGGGTAAGATCGCGCACGATCAGCACGTCCCGGCGATCGCAAGCAATGACAGCTTCATTCTAACCGCTACGGCCAGCCGAAATGGGCATGGCGTTCCGGGCGTAGCTCATGCTGAGTCGCTCGAAGCTCTGTTGGAACATGGCCCGCCGATCGATGCGGTCGCGCTCTGCACTCCACCTCGGGTTCGCTACCCGCTCGCGGCGTTGGCCTTGGAGCGTGGGCTTCACGTGTTTCTTGAGAAACCTCCTGGCGCAACTGTGAGCGAGGTCGACGCGCTGCAAGCCGCGGCCCGCAGGCATGACCGAACCTTGTTCGCGAGTTGGCACTCCCGCTTTGCGCCCGGGGTCGAACCTGCGCGAACCTGGTTGGCGGAGCGCCATGTCGAGTGGGCCTCGGTGGTATGGCACGAGGACGTGCATGTCTGGCATCCCGGCCAGAGCTGGATCTGGGAACCCGGAGGCTTCGGCGTCTTCGATCCGGGAATCAACGCCCTCTCTATCCTCACCCATATCCTTCCCCAGCCGTTCTACGTGACCAAGGCGAAGCTCGGATTTCCCGAAAATCGGGCCGCGCCCGTCGCGGCGAAGGTCGCGTTTCGCGACGCGGCCGGCGCGACGATCGCAACGGATCTCGATTTTCGGGAGGCCGGCCCGCCAATTTGGGACATTGTCGTCAAGACCGATGCCGGCACGGCGAAGCTCTCGGCGGGCGGCGCAGCGCTTTCGCTTCCCTCGGGCATGACGCAGTTCGAGGAGCAGGAATATCCGGCTCTCTATCGCCGTTTCGAAGGCTTGATTCGGGTCGGTGCGATCGAGGTCGATGTCCGGCCGCTCCAACTGGTCGCCGACGTCTTTTTGTCCGGATCCCGGGAAACCGTCGATCCGCTTTACGACTGAGCGGCGAACTTGAAAAGCCAGAGCAGGATTCAGTGCGCTAACGAAGCGAGGCTTTCGACGGTGAGAGCCGCATGAGCAAGGACATCGTCGCGCGACGCTATGAAGCCGCGCGGGCCTATCATCCGCCTATGCCGGCACCCTTCGATTTCGGCGTGGACACGCTCAGCATCGAAGAGCTCCTGAACGCCCCGGCCACATGCGAACTCGTCTCCCGGCATGCGCCGTGGGTCGCCACGATGGCCGACACCGAAGCGTTCCAGCCTTACCTTTCGATCTTCACGGTGCGTGACATCGCGCATTTTCTGCCCATGGATCTCTCGAATTCCATCGCCGCGCTCGATGCCGGGCTGCGGAGCCTTCCGCGGTCAGCTTGGCCCAACGATGTGCGCTAGCTTTTCCGCCGGCGTGAATCGGCGCCAAGTCATGAAAGGAGCCGCTGGGACGATGGCGCTCCCCCTCCTTGGCATTACGCCTGCGAGCCACGCGGCCGCCCTCCCGAAGTCCGCCGTGCTCGGTCTCGGTCGGGATCAGCCGTTCGACTTCGACTGGCGATTCTGCCGGGGCGACAATGACGCGTTTGCAGCGCCGGAGTTTGACGACAGCGGCTGGCGCGAGGTGGACCTGCCGCACGATTGGAGCATTGAAGACCTGCCGTATCGCGAAGGCTCCGGAATCGTCGGGCCCTTCGATCCGAACAGCGAAGGCGGCGCCGCGACCGGATTCTCGGTTGGGGGCGAGGGATGGTACCGCAAGCGGTTCAGCGGAGACGGGGTGCCGGCGAAGGCGCATATCGAGATCCTATTCGAGGGGATCTACAACGAGAGCGACGTTTGGCTGAACGGGCAACATCTTGGCGGCCATGTCCATGGTTATACGCCGTTCGCGATTGACCTGACGCCGAACCTGCGGTGCGGAGACAATGTGGTCGCCGTCCGCGTGCGCAATCTCGGCAGGAACAGCCGCTGGTATTCAGGCTCGGGAATCTACCGCGGTGTTACGGTCGACGTGCATCCCGAAGCTGCCAGGGTCGGGCGCTGGGGCGTAGCTATCGCGACGCGTCGGATCACGGAGACTTTGGCGGAACTCGAGATCGAAACGCGTCTCGTTCGCCCGACTCCGGATCTGCGTCTGGTGAGCCGCATCCGCAACGCGGGCGGCACGGTGGTGACCGAAAGCGCATCGGCGGCCACTGATCTCGTCAAGCAAGCCGTGACCATCGCGTTTGCCAGGCTGTGGTCGCCTGATACACCCACGCTCTATACGCTCGAGACGGAGCTTCGGCGCGGTGACCAAGCGATTGACGCCGTGTCCACGCCGTTCGGGGTCCGGATCGTCACCTTCGATGCCGAAGCGGGAATGCGGATCAACGGTGTGCCGGTCAAGCTGCGCGGCGGCTGCGTCCATCATGACAATGGATTGCTCGGCGCCGCGGCTTTCCCTGATGCGGAGGAGCGGCGCGTCCGCCTATTGAGGGCGCGGGGTTTCAATGCGCTCCGTAGCTCGCACAATCCTCCGTCGCGCGCCTTCCTCGATGCCTGCGACAGGCACGGCATGCTGCTGATCGATGAAGCTTTCGACACGTGGTTCGCGCCCAAGCAGCCGCGGGACTACTCGACTCATTTCCGGCTGGATTGGGAAACCGCCCTCTCCACGATGGTTCTGAGCGCGCGCAATCATCCGTCCGTGATCATGTGGAGCATTGGAAACGAAGTCCCGAAACGCTCTAGCTCGGAAGGGCTGGAGACCGCCTGGCGCCTTGCCAATGCGGTTCATCGCCTCGACCCGACGCGCCCGGTAACCGCGGCCGTCAACGCGTTCGCTGGACGGCCGATGATCGCCGACCAAGACACGGCTCGACCCGGATTTGGAGGGATGGCCGATGAATCAGCCGCGATGTTCCTCGACGTCGTCGGCTACAACTATAAGCTCGACCGCTATGCGTCCGATCATGCTCGATATCCCAAACGGGTGATGTTCGGGTCGGAAAGTTTTCCTAAGGAAGCCTTCGAGGTCTGGTCGTTCGCCGAAGCGCATCCCTACATGATCGGCGACTTCGTTTGGGCGGCAATGGATTATTTGGGAGAGGCCGGAGTCGGCAACGTTGCGCGGAATAGGTCCAATTCATCCCTGCCGGTCATTCCGGCTTGGCCCTGGGTCATTTCGAATTGCGGAGATGTCGACCTGATCGGAGAACAGAAGCCCCAGTCGTACGCACGCGATGTCGTCTGGCGCGTAAGCCCCATCGAGATGGCAGTGCTGCGCCCGCTTCCGGACGGGATGTACGAGCATCCGAGCATGTGGGGCTGGTCGAACGAATGCCAAAGCTGGACCTGGCCCGGCGCGGAAGGGCAGGGACTAAAGGTCCGAGTTTATGCTCGCGCCCAGAGGGTTGAACTCCATCTCAACGGGAAGCTCGCAGCAGCAACATCGTTGAGCAGCGGCGAAACGCTTCCGGTAGAATTCGAGATTCCCTATGCGCCCGGGCGCCTCGAGGTAATCGCATTTCGTGGGGAGCAGGAGATCGGGCGCCGCAGCCTCGAAACGGTTGGGGCGGCGGCGACGGTCGCGCTCCTGGCGGAGGAGCACGTTGCGAGCGCCGAGCGTGGCCGGCTTGCCTATATCCGGGTCGAGGTGACCGACGCGAAAGGCCGATGGGTACCGGATGCGAAGCATAGGATCCGGCTCACGACCTCGGGACCTGCGAAGCTTCTCGGGTTCGGCAGCGGGAGTCCTCTGGCCCAGGCCAGCTTCCAGTCGCACGAAGCCGAGACATATGGCGGGCGCGCCCTGGCGATCTTGAAGACGGGGGGTACGCCAGGCACCGTTCGGTTGACGGCCGAGAGCGAAGGGCTTCGACCCGGTTCGATCGCCATTCGCCTGGATCGATCAAGCGAGGTCCCCGGCAATACGAGGGGCGCCTAAATGAGCGTCGTCCTTTGGGCATCCTTACCGCTGCGCACGGTTCCCTCGCGGACTGCGCCGAGATCGCGACCGCGCGCGTGAGGGGAACTAAGCATAATTTGAAAGAAGGAGAAAAGCATGCGCTCGCTAACAATCGCCCTACTCACATCGCTTTCCGTCACCCTGCCGCAGATCGGCGCGGCGGTTGCGGAAACATCCGGCGCCGGCGGCGCCCTGGCGCAGGCGACTCATGCGGCTTACAGCACACAAACGACAGACCTCGGCACGTTGCTTGACGATCCAGCCGCAAAGGCGATCGTCGACAAGTATCTACCGGGATTATCGACAAACGACCAAGTCGACAGCGCCCGTAACATGACATTGACCGAGATGCAGCAATACGCTCCGGACACGATCACCGCCCCCGCCTTAGCGAAGATCGACGCGGACCTGGCCAAGCTGCCGAAGAAATAGGCCGACGCGTGGGGCGAAAACATCGAATTCGCGTTGCGCCTGGACGTCGCACCGTCGGGCCGTACGTCGGGCCTAAGGGAGCAATGTATTGAGACTCACGCGCCGTGCCCTTTTGACTTCGGCCATGACGGCCCTTCCCGGATACACGCTCGCTCGAGGTCTTCAGGGAGCGGCTTACCGGGATCCTCATGCTCCGATCGACGCGCGTGTGCGAGATCTGCTCGGGCGCATGACTCTCGAAGAGAAAGTGGCGCAGATGCGCTGCCTCTGGTTCGGGAAGTCCGCGTTCCTCGAAGATGGTGTATTTTCGCCCACGAAAGCCCAGCAGACGTTGGCGGATGGAATCGGGCAGATCGGCAGCCCGAACGATACCGCCGGCACCTCACGATTCGCGCATGATTACTTTCGGACGCCGGAAGAGGCGGTGGATCTGGTCAACGCCATCCAGCGGCACCTCGTCGAGAATACGCGCTTGGGCATCCCTGCGCTTTTCCATGAAGAGACCTGCCATGGCCTGAAGGCGCGCGGCGCGACCATCTTTCCAATTCCTCCCGGGCTCGGCAGCACCTGGGATCCCGACCTGATCGAGCAGGTCTTCGTCGTGGCCGGACGCGAGGCGCGGCTGCGCGGCGCGACAGTGGCGCTGAGCCCGGTGCTCGATCTCTCCCGCGATCCACGGTATGGCCGGGTGGAAGAGTTCTTCGGGGAAGACGCCTATCTGGTCGCGCAGATGGGCGTTGCGTCGGTGCGCGGGCAACAGGGCCGTTCGCGCCCGCTGGCCAGGGACAAGGTGTTCGCCACGCTCAAGCACTTCGTTCATGGCGCGCCGCTGGGCGGGCTGAATACGGCGCCCGCCGACATGAGCGAGCGCACATTGCGCGAGGCGTTCCTCGTTCCGTTCGAACAGGTGATCCGGAGCGCCGGCCCCGCGGTGGTCATGCCTTCCTACAATGAACTTGAAGGGGTGCCGTCACATGCGAACGTCGAGCTGCTGGAACGAACCGGACGGGAGCGACTGGGCTTCAAAGGGACCTATTTCAGCGATTACGGGGGCATCGAGAATCTTGCCGCCCAGCATCATATCGCCGCGAACAACGACGAAGCGGCGATCCTCGCGCTGAAGGCCGGGGTCGATGCTGATTTGCCCGAAGGAAAAGCCTATGCCGGTCTCCCGAACCTGGTTCGCGCAGGGCGGGTCGAGGAGGCAAAAATCGACGCCGCCGTCGCGCGCGTGCTCGCGCTGAAGTTCGAGGCCGGACTGTTTGAGGATCCCTATATCGATCGCGCGCGAGCCATGAGCGAGGTGAATACGCAGGCCGATATTCAGCTTGCCCGCCGGATCGCGCAGAAGTCGATCGTGCTCTTGAAAAACGACGGACTGCTGCCCCTCGATCCGGCAGGCAAGCTGAGACTGGCGGTGATTGGCCCGAACGCCGAGGAACCGCTGCTGGGTGGCTATTCAGGTGTAAACGCGAAGGCGGTCGGCATCCTCGCGGGAGTACGGACGGCCGCGGGGCGCTCCATGACGATCGAGTATGCGCAAGGCGTTCGCATCGTTGAGCCCGATCCCTCGGGGCAGCACCTCCCGGGGAGGCCCGTTCGCCCTGCCGATCCGGCGGAGAATGCGAAGCGGATCGCCGAAGCGGTGAAAGTCGCCGAGCGCGCCGATGTCATTCTCCTGGTCGTGGGAGACGTGCCGGAGATCACGCGCGAGTCGGTTTCGGCGATCGCGGCGGGCGACCGGTGCACGCTTGGATTGTTCGGTGATCAGGACGCCCTTGTGGACGCGATGATCGCCACCGGCAAGCCGATCGTGGCTCTATTGATCAATGGTCGCCCCCTTGCGGTGACGACGCTGGCCGAAAAAGCCAACGCTCTGGTCGAAGGCTGGTACCTCGGTCAGGAGGGTGGGAATGCTTTCGCCGATGTGCTGTTCGGGAAGGTCAATCCGGGCGGTAAGCTCACCGTGTCGTTTCCACGCTCCGTGGGCCAGATCCCTGTCTACTATAATCGACACCCCTCATCGATAGGGCGCAGCTATGTGGAAGGTAAGCCGACGCCGCTCTTTCCATTCGGGCATGGGCTCAGTTACACCAGTTTCGAGATATCGGCACCAAGGCTGCTGAAACCGCAAATCACGATCGCTGAAACCGCGATCGTCGAGGTTGATGTCGCGAACACAGGTATGCGCGCCGGCGACGAAGTGGTGCAGCTCTATATCCGGGATGATGTAAGTTCGGTTCCGCGCCCCGTCCTAGAGCTGAAAGGATTCCAACGTGTCACTCTCGAACCTGGCTCCAGACGCACCGTGCGCTTCGAACTGCCGCCGGACACACTTGCCTTTTGGAACATCGACATGCGGTGGGCCGTGGAACCCGGCACGTTCACAATCTCGTCGGGTCCGAGCTCGGCGACTCTCAAATCGACCAAGCTCACTGTTACGTCCTAAAGCCAGGGGACGGCAATTCGCGCACTCGGCTTGCTGCTCATGAGGCTACGATGATCACACGTCGCGCATTTGGAGGATTGATTGGAGGAGGAGCGGCGCTGGGGCTGTTTCGCGGCTCTGCGTCTGCGGTCCCTTCGGATCTCAGCTTTCCGCAAGGATTTCGTTGGGGATGCTCGACGGCAGCCTATCAGATCGAAGGTGCCGTCAATGAAGACGGGCGCGGTCCGTCCATTTGGGACATCTACTCTCATACGCCGGGCAAGGTCATGAACGGCGATACCGGCGACGTTGCCTGCGACAGCTATCGCCGGTATCGCGAAGATACGCAGCTTCTTAAGAATCTGGGCGCAACCGCTTATCGCTTTTCAATCGCATGGCCACGCATTTTTCCGGAAGGCCGCGGGAAGCCGAATCCAAAAGGCGTCGACCATTACAAGCGCGTCGTCGACAACCTGCTCGAGAACGGGATCGAGCCTTACGTCACGCTGTTTCATTGGGACCTGCCCGCGGCTTTGCCCGGGGGATGGCAATCTCGGGACACCGCCCATGCCTTCGCAGACTACGCGGGCTACATGGCGAGCCAGCTCTCCGACCGCGTGGGCCACTTCATGACGACGAACGAGTTCCGCTCATTCGTCGATTCCGGCTACGCTTATGGAATCCTGGCGCCGGGGCTGCGGCTCCCGTCAGCCGAGGTCAACCAAATTCGCCATCACGCGCTTCTAGCGCACGGACTCGGCGTTCAGGCGATTCGCGCCCACGCCAAGCGTCGGGTCGAAGTCGGTCTGGCGGAGGATCCGACGATTCCCGTCCCGGCGATCGGAACCGAAGAACACATCGCAGCCGCGCGGACGGCGCTGCGCAAGATCAACGGTCCGTTTCTTACGGCGATAATGGAAGGTCAATATCCGGAGGAGCGGCTGGCGCCCGAAGCTCAACCTCCCAAGATCGCTGCCGGAGACATGGCGATCATCGGCAGTCCGCTCGATTTCGTAGGACTGAATGTCTATGCGCCGACCTACGTCCGGGCTGCGCCCAACACGTCGGAGGGATACGAACTGGTTCCCCGTCCCCGATCCTTCCCGACAATGCTCATGCCGTGGCTCATGGTCGGGCCCGAAGTGCTCTACTGGGCCGTTCGCCTAGTGAGTGAGGTCTGGAAGCCTCGCGCCATTTTCATCACCGAAAACGGTTGCGCGGCGGATGACGCGCTTGTCGAAGGCCAGGTCAATGATACCGACCGCGTGACGTTCCTCCGGAATTATATCAGCAATCTTCGGCGCGCTGCAGCTGAGGGGTACCCGGTACGCGGCTATTTCGCATGGAGCCTGCTGGATAATTTCGAGTGGGCCGCTGGCTACACCAAGCGTTTCGGCATTCATTATACCGACTACAAGACCGAACAGCGTATTCCGAAATTGAGCGCCGCCTGGTATCGCGAGCTTATTAAGCGCAATGCACTCGTCTGAATAGCCGATGCCGAGCATCGACAGAGCTGGGAGAGGGAAGATCGGCGACGGTGACGCCGCGCTTCGCTGCCCTTGGCAAACCACATGATTTACTTTCGATGCGGTTTAATCGTTCTGATGCTCCTACCAACGTTGGCGCCTAACGGACGCTGTCGCAAGCGATGACCTTATCGATTTCGTTCTCAGCATCGAACGATACGATGGTCCCAATTTCGCGCCTGCTTCTATAGGTAATGGCTATCTCAGTGCACGAATTCCTTTCGACGGCGAAGGCTACCGCGAAAGGCCGGTAGCGACACTCGCCGAAGTCCAGGGATTGTTCGGTAAAGGCAGCTTGTTGCCGTGGAGCCCCTAGGTTGAGAGCCGGTCTTCGCTCCCGGTTTGGACCAGCCGACGACGGCAGCGGTTCGTTTGCGCTGGGTAAAGGGATCGTGGAGGGCTATCGGCAGAACCTCGATTTGGGAACTGGAACGCTGTCCACCGAGATCAAATGGGTCTCATCCGCTGGGCGGAAGGTCTTGCTGCACTGTGACGTCTTTCCGGATCGAGCGCGGCCACATGCAGCTTTCGTTCGGCTCCGATTCACGCCGGCTTTTGCAGGGCATATGGTTGTTACCGATTCAATCGATCCGGCCCGCGGCAAATTTGTTCAGGCCATCGGAACAGGAAACGTCGCGACCACACAATTCATGGATCTGGGAACAGAGGGATTGGGCGTGACGGCGGCCCTTGCATCGACGCTGACCGCGTCAGAATGCGGCTCCATTTCCGGTGCAGAGGCGCCGAAGGACGGCTAAACAAGTCGAGATCACGGCTATCGGATACTCGAATCGGTTTCGGGAACCGCTGCAGGCGACTGCTACACCTTTTGGTGATCAGGCCCGTTTATGGACGCGATAGTGGACCGCTGATTGGTCCAGGCTTTCGGCATCCATTTACAGACTGCGCGACCGAGCAGCGTATTCGAAGGCGAGCGCCGTCTGGCACCGCGAACTGATCAAGCGAAACGCATTCGTTTGACGGGCTGCTCTGTCCGTTCGCTCTCGAGAGAGCCAAAATGTTTCGCAGCTTGGATGAGGGCACCCAGGGGCTCCGTTTCGGCGACATATGTCAGAGTAGACCAGGAATCAATATGCCTTACGAGATTGGTGAGGACCAAAAGAGACACCGTATTCATTCGATATTGTCAATCGCACGTTGACCATATATGTCTGAGTAATAGTCTCGACGGCGACGCCGAAGCGCCCGCTGGTGAAGAAGCAGGGAGGGATCAATGGTCTTTCGGTGTGGGGTAGTAACGCTATCAAGCATGAGCTTGGTTACGCTGATCGTCCTCAATGACGCTCCGGCGCAAACAGCGGGACCGGAAAACCAGGGATCTGTCGGCCTCGAAGAGATCGTCGTGACGGCGCAAAAGCGGGCTGAGAATATTCAGAACGTGCCGATGTCCATTACGGCCGTGACGGGCGACACGCTCAAAAAGCTGGCGCTGAATGATTTCACGGACTTGGCGGCGCTAACGCCCGGATTGCAATTGACCAATGTCGATGGTCGAAGCGAAACCGCGACGCTCCGAGGAATTTCGTACAATGAGGACACCGGCGCCAATCCTTCGGTCGACGTTTACTGGAATGAAGTGGTCATGACCCCGGGGAGCGCGTTTCGCAGCCTGTTCGATGTTTCCCAGGTCGAAGTCCTTCGCGGTCCGCAGGGCGCCCTGCGAGGGCGCACGTCTCCTGGTGGTGCGATCACGATCACGACGCATCGTCCAGATCTGGATCAGTTCGACGGCTATGCGAACCAGCAATTCTCCGATCTCGGCCTCGTACATTCGGAAGGCGCCATCAACATCCCGATTGTCTCCGACACGCTCGCCGTTCGCATTGCGGGCGTCTACGATTTCAATGGCGTGAATCAGGGCAAGGACCTGACGACTGGCAAGGACGAGCGCAGCCAGACGCGCGCGCTTCGCGAATCGATTCGGTGGCTGCCGACCGATGATTTGGAGGTGAACCTGATCCATCAGGATCTCACCGACCGATATAACGCGTTCGCTGAGCTCGTCGGCGGCCCCGGATTGTCCGGCGGTCCCGTGATCAGCGCGGACCAGCGCGCCACACTCGCTCAAGGACCGGAGGACTTGATGAACCGGCAGGATCTGACGGTCCTGACGATCAAATATGACGTGCTGGATAATCTCAGCCTGAATTACATCGCCGGGTACCAGGAGCTGATTGACGACATCCTGCGTGACCAAGAGCAGACCAACACAATCAAGAAATATCTGTCCTTCCAAGATGTCCTATCCAAGTTCCATCTGTTGACTCAGGAGTTCCGGGTGCAGTCCCAGGGGAACTCCTTCTGGGACTATATGTTCGGAGTCTATTATGATACGACCCGCTCGGACACGCCTCTTTCTCAATCTCAGGCGCTGACCGGTTTCATTCCGGGCCCTCCGGCTCCGCCGCCGGTGCCGGGAATCATCGACATCGATCTGCCTGCGACGACGCGCGATTTCGCGTTCTTCACCGCGCAGAGCTTTAAGCTGACGGATTCCGATCTCGTTCAAGCGGCAATCCGGTGGGGACAGACGAACGAATACAAGCAGGAGCATTTGACGGTCTCATTGCCGCAATTCCATTTGGCCCTGCCGCAGCCTGATCAAATTCCGCCGCAGGATGTGCGCAATGGCGCTCATTACCTCACCGGCACCTTCAACTACACACATCATTTCGATAAGGATCTAATGGCGTATATTGCTTGGTCGCATGGATTCCGCCCGGGTAACGTCAATGTCGGTTCGGCCAACACAGGCGTCGATCCGTCGCTTCAGGAATATGGCAACGAGATCTCTGATGAGTTCGAGGTGGGCGCAAAAGCCTCCGTTTTGGAGCATCGCCTCAATCTCAGTGGCGATCTCTTTCACCAGAAGTTCCATGGCTACATCGGGCTCCACCCCACCATCGATTGGCGTCCTGGCAGTAGTGGCCCGGCGACCAGCACCATCGCGGAAGGCGGGTTCAACGGCAATGCTGACGTCAACGGGATCGAGGCGCAAGCGGATGCACTCATCACTCCGGACTGGCAGGTAAGCTTCGGCGCGTCGCTCGCCGATGCTCGTTACGACAATGTTCTGTCGCCCTGCGAAGACTATTTGGGAACGGGTCATCCGAACGGGCCGCCGGCCGGCGCAACGCCGCGCATCCAAGGTTCGAGGCAGGTCAGCTATTGCGTTCTGAATGGGCCGATCAGCGATGCGCCGCCCCTCACATTGACCTTGAGCACCGAGTACGATGTGCCCGTATTCGATTTTCAGGGCTTTGCACGCGGCCTTGCCACATACACTTCCGGCTATTACGCGTCCGATCTCCAGAGTGGGCATGACCCGCTGCTTCTGATCAATCTCTATATCGGCCTTCGCGACCCCGACGGCCGATGGGAAGCGGAGCTGTTCATCAAGAATCTGCTGGACCGGGTCAATCAGAACTATCAGGGTCAATTCGATGCCAGTGCAGGCAACAATCTCTATGATTCCGGCTATCGCTTCATCACGCAAAATCCGCCGCGAGAGGTTGGCGTTTCGCTTCGATACAATTTCGGTGGGTGATGAATGCGGCGCCGCCGATCAGGCGGTTGTCGCCGGCTGACGAGTCCGTCGAGGGCCGCAGTTCCTGACGACCGTCGCCTACGGCGCTCTTTGTAATGTCTCTCGGGAATCGCGCAGCCCGGCGGCCTATTCCTCCCCTGCTGCCCGGCTGCTCTTTCCCAATCGCATGCGCCTAAGCGGACCATTCCGGCGCCACTATCTCAGTCTTCTTAGTCACCAAGTAGATTTCTTGGCATCATGCGCGACCAGATCGCCGCATAAGGAACGAAAGCAGGAGGCTCAAACGCAGACTTTCGGCTGTGGGTTCAATTATGGCGGAGAAGGCGCATACAGAAACATCGATTCCAAGCCTCGCGGCATCCAGAGCCTGCGCAAGCTCGGCGATGTCGATGCCGTAATGGGTCGTAAAATAAAATACCCCAATATCCATTGCGGTCTCCTGCGCTCAGCTTTGTGCGCAGGTTAATCGAAAGACGCAAAGCTTTGCGACAGTCGTATCGGCGGTCGGCTGAGATGCCATAATCCGAGACTTCGCGTGCCAGGGCATGATGCTTTGCAAGATAATTGGCTACGTGACTAGATGGACCCTCGATCGCGGCGGCGGGGAGCTACGCTCGCACTCTCGTCTCGCTGTGCAAAGTCGCTCCTGAATCCCCGCTTCGCGCCAGCTTCTTAGCGAAAGCGTGGGTTTTCGCCTGCTGCAGAAGAGGCGAGAAGACTTACATTAAGATCGCGGTAGCGGCCCCGAGCCCGCGCCGGAATCTTGCGAGACTTGCGGGAGGCCAATTTATGTGACCTCGCGGTCCGCGTGAAAGGATGGGCTGCCGTTCGGCGAAGCCGTCTTAGAAGCCCAGCTTGCGTCAGGCGATAAATGAATTAGGCAGCCAAGGACTCTCGCCGCGGATGATCGCCTCCAGACCGCGAACTAGGACATCGAAACCAAATTCCAGCGCCGCTTTTTGGTCGACATTCTGGAAATGGAGCCACAGCTCGACCGCGAGGCGTTCGTCGGTCTCGTCGAGGCCTTCGATATGCGCAATCATGCTCAGCTTATGCTTCGCGGGCGAGTCGATCCGCGACGTGATGAAGCCCATCGCCGCGGTCGTGAACCAGCTCATCGCAAAGGCGAGGCGCTGGCCTTCGAGCCCCTGTTCCTTCAAGAGCCTTGCGATCGGGAACCAGGTCTTGAGCCAGGCGGGACAGACATGTCCGTCCCAAACGATCACCTTGGGCGCGATCGGATGTTGGAGGAAATGATTGTAGGTCGCGTGCAGCCAATTCCTGACATCGTCCTGCCAAGTCCCCGCCGACGGCGGAACTTCGAATAGAGCGAAGACATGATCCGCCAGCGCATTCAGCAAGGCGTCGCGGCTGCGGAAGTAAGTGTAAAGGGACATGGGCGAGGTGCCGAGGCGTTCTGCCAGACCGCGAAGCGTCAGGGCTTCCAGCGCGCCTTCGCTGACCATGGCCACAGCTTCGGCGACGATCGCCTCCCGATTGAGGCGGTTGCGGGCGCGAGGCTTCGCGGCTTTGGCTGGTGCGACAAGCCCGACCGCTGCAGTTTTTCTTTTGGTCTGAGGCATCGGCTTGGTTCCTTGACCCTTTCTGCAATACACTGTAACGTACTGTGTACGGAATAGCGAGCCGATTTAGGATGCGGCCTGATGTAGCATAACAGGGCCGGCAGCCTGGAGGCGCATTCGCGGAAGGGGAGGGAGGTGCGATGACGGCCTTGCTGAAGCAAGATAATTCCGAGATCAGTCTTCTTCTGAAGACGCTCAAGAACATTCTGAAATCACGCGGACTACTGTATCAGGATGTTGCTGCGGCCCTCGGCGTCAGCGAGACCACGGTGAAGCGCTACCTGACCGGCCATAGCCTGAGCGTCGACGTCCTCGAGCAGCTATGCCGCCTGGTCGATCTTCGCATGTCGGATTTGGTCGATATCGCCCGCGAGAGCCAGGCCGAACTGCCGCCATTGAGCCACGCGCAGGAAGAGAATCTGGCGCGCGAGCCCTTTATGGCATCGCTCTTCTATCTGATCGCGAAAGGTCACACGCCGCAATCTCTGCAAAAGGACTTCGGGATCGACGACGCTCAGATGAACCGGTTTCTGACAACGCTCGACCGCTGGGGATTGATCCGGCTGTTTCCCTTCAACCGCGTGAAGCTGCGGGTCTCTCCGCTCTTTCAAGTCGAACGGGGCGGTCCTCTCGCGCGATCGCTTCGCGCGAATATGCTCGACGACATGTTCCGGAAGTTCGACGTCGAGATGGAGGATTGGAGCTATTCGTTCGCGAAGCTCTCGCCGGCGTCGGTTGAACGAGCCAGGGAACTCCTAAGGGAGTTCACGCACGCGCTCGCCAAGATCAGTGAGCAAGACCGCGATCTGACTGACGAAAGCGCCGGATATTGGAGCATGTTCGTGATGATGACGCCGCTCGACGTTCGGCAGCAGAAGGTCAAGCTGGCCGCCTGCGGGGCAAAGGCGGCCTGACGCGCGTCGATCTTTTTCTATACGACTTTTCGAGAGCGCGTACGGTCCTCGGTGCGCGCTCGCGCGACGATGACGCGGATCCCCGCTTCCTCGAGCATTCGTTTGTCTTCGCTCCCGATTCCGTCATCCGTCACTACGGCATCGATGTCCTCGAGCTCGCAAACGACATGACCTGCAGGGGCGCGAAATTTGCCGCTGTCCACGAGAAGAATCGCTTGGTCGGCGCGCTCGAGGAGGCGTCTCTCGGCTTGTACCAGTATGACGTCGGTCTGCATCAGGCCGTGCTTTCCGACGGACGCTGCGCCTAAAAACATTTTCGAGGCTCGGTAGCGGCTGACGCCATCGTCTTCAAACGGCGACAGAATGATGTTCTGCTCGCGGAATACGGCTCCTGCCGGAAGCGAGATGCGTGTGTTCGGTTGGGGCAGAATGGCGCTCACGATATGCAATGAATTCGTGAGGACCTGTAGCCCGAGCGGCGCCAGATGAGGACACATCTGCAAGGTCGTGGAGCCGCCGTCGATGATAACCGATTCGCCCGGAGCGCAAAGCGTGGCGGCAGCCCGCCCGATCGCTTCTTTTTCGGCGCGGCGCAGGGCGATATTTTCGTGAAAGGGCACGCCGACAAGATGCGACGGGTCCGAGACGCTCGCAGCGCTGGCGACGAGCCGGGCGCCGCCATGAACCCTGACGAGCCGTCCGAGGCCCTCGAGCCGGCCAAGATCGCGCCGGATCGTGGCCTCGGACGCATCCATCCGGCTGTTGAGCTCGTTAAAAGAAATGAACTCTCGCTCCTCGAGGAGCTTCAAGATCGCGCGTTCGCGTTCGGCGGCGTGCATTATGATCCCAATCTTTTTGCGCGCCCCATTCTCTGACCACCGTCGGTGGCCTGGCAAGCCTTTGTGCTCGCGGGCCTCAAACGATGCCCGCCGCGGCGCTTGCCGGCCGCCGCTCCTGGGCTTTTCGTTCACGCCATTGGCTTTCTCGATAAAGAGCCAGCGTGTCTATGGCGCCGCCGGCCTCCAATCGCGCCATGGCGACGATTGGCGAGACGTCGGTCTTGTACGCCGATCTGAGCGCCTGGAAGGCCATCATCACGTCGTTGGAGTCCTGAGCCGTATGAAGGGCTCCGCGGTCGACCAATGCCGCCTTGGCGAACGCCGAGGCGATCGCCTCGGCAGAGGAAAGCATGCTTTCGATCGGATCAGTTACGTTATGGGACTGGTCGATCATATAGGCCGGATGGAATGTCTCCGGGCTACGCGCCTCTGCCTCGGCGAGCTCGTTGAATACCAGAAAAAGCTGGTGCGGGTTGATCGAGCCGGAGTCGAGGTCGTCGTCGCCGTATTTCGAGTCGTTGAAATGGAAGCCGCCGAGCTTTCCGAACCGGGCGAGCCGAGCCACGATCTGCTCGATGTTCGTCGTCGGGGCATGATGCCCAAGATCGACCAGGCATTCGGCCTTCGGTCCGAGCTCTTGCGCGGCCAAGATGCTTGTGCCCCAGTCGGAAATGACGGTCGAATAGAAAGCCGGTTCGTACAGCTTGTGCTCGAGCAGCATCCGCCAATCGTTGGGCAGGGCGGCGTAGATCTCGCGGGCGCTGCTCAGGTATCGGTCAAGCGAAGCCGTGAAGTCCTGCTGGCCGGGAAAGTTCGTGCCGTCGCCGATCCAGACCGTGAGCGCTGTGGATCCAAGAATCCGGCCGATCTCGATGCATTCGATATTGTGCTCGACGGCTTGGGCGCGCGCCGCGGCATCGGTGGAGGTGAGGCTGCCATGCCGATAAGAATGGAGCTGGCCAGGTTGGTCCTGGAAGGTATTGGAGTTGATGGCGTCGAAACCGAGACCTAGAGCGTCAGCCTTCTGTCGTAGTCCCGCATAATCATCGGTGCGGTCCCAGGGAAAATGCGGCGAGACTCGCGGCGTGACCCGACACAGTTGCTGGACCGGTGCGCAGTCTTCGAGCTTCTCATGGATGTTGGTCGGCTCGCCCGCAATCGGAAATTTGGCGAAACGAGTGCCGCCGGTGCCGGCGCCCCAGGTCGGAATCGCGACGGAAAAAGCGGCGAGCTTCTTCTTGATCGCGTCAATGTCCAGGCCCCGGCGACGAAGCGACCGTCCCAGGCTGTCATACTCGTCCTGAAGCGCATCGAGCCGGGCGGCGTTGTGAGCCTCGATGCAATCGTTGGACAGCGGGAGATCAACCATCGGGCACCTCAGCGCGGGAACGCTTGCGCGTTGCCCGCATCGACATTGAGCATATTGCCGGTCGACTTCGCGGATGCGTCCGACGCGAAGAAGGCGACCGCTTCGGCGATGTCCTCGGGCAACACGTTACGCTTCAGCATCGAGCGCTTGCGATAGAATTCCTCGAGCTCTTCCCCAGCGTCGACCCCGTAGGCGTTCGCACGCTCCTTGCGCCAGTCGCCGTCCCAGATTCGCGAACCGCGGATGACGGCGTCGGGATTGACGACGTTCACTCGGATGCCTGAGTCAGCTCCCTCGAGCGCCAGACAGCGCGCGAGATGCAAGGACGCGGCTTTTGCCGATGCGTAAGCCGACGCATTCGGCGTGGCGGCCAACGCATTCTTCGATCCGATGAAAACGATCGAGCCGCCCTTTTGGAGCTTCAGCAGGGGAAACGCCGACCGAGCGGCGAGAAAGTAGCCTTCGACCAGCACATCGTAATTTCGCCGCCAGAGCTCGGTCGTCGTTTCCTCGAGAGGCGCTCCCGACGCGAGCCCGGCGTTCGCGATGAGAATGTCGAGACCTCCGAATTCGCGCGCGCAAGCGGCGAAGGCTTCGCTGACCTGGGTTTCGTCTGTTACGTCGCATTCGACGGATCTGACGAGATCGCGGCCAAAGCGGAGCGACAAGCTCTCGAGTGCCTTTTCGAGAGCTTCTACGTTTCGATCCAACAGCATCACGCAGGCGCCGTCCGCGAGAAGGCGCGCGGCGGTCGCGGCGCCGATGCCTCCAGCGCCTCCGGTTATCAGGGCGATCCGTCCCGCGAGCGGTTTGGGTTTCGGCATGCGCTGTAGCTTGGCTTCCTCAAGCGCCCAGTATTCGATGGCGAATGCCTCGGCTTCGGGGAGGCCGACATATTCGCCGATCGCCGTGGCGCCCCGCATCACGTTGATGGCATTGCCGTAGAATTCACCTGCGAGCCGGGCGGTCGTCTTGTCGGCCGCGAACGTGATGCGTCCGACGCCGGGAAGCAGAATGACCACAGGGTTGGGATCGCGCATCTTCGGATCCATGGCTTTGGCCTGGCGCGCGTAGTAGGCCGCATAATCTTGACGATAATTCTCAAGCGCCGATGAGAGGTAGGCGTCATCACGGACGCGTTCGGGATCCAGCGCCAGCGGGGCGATTTTCGTTCGAAGGAAATGGTCGGGACAGGATGTGCCGATCGCTGCGAGGCGCCGGAAATCTAAAGATCCTACGAATTCCAGCGTTTCAGGATCATCGGAAAAATGCCCAACTTTCGGACGCTCGCCGTTCATCGCGCCGCGAAGCCGCGGCATCAGCCAGGATGCGGCCTCAAGTCGATCTCGCCCGGATGCTGCCGCGACGACAGAGCCCCCGAAGGCAGGTTGCTCGCTCAATCGACGATTGAGGTGCAGAGCTGCGAGGCCGATGAGCTCAATGGTGTTCTCGTAGCATTCCTCCGAAGTGCTGCCCCAGCAGATGATGCCGTGGCCAGCCAGGATCACGCCGCGCAAGCCTGGGTTGGCTGCGACGTAGTCGCGAAGCTTCAGCCCGAGATCGAAGCCGGGCCGCTTCCAAGGCATCCAGCCCACCGCGCCGTCATAGATCGCGCGGGTAGCCGCTTGTCCGTTGGTCGAGGCGGCGAGGGCGATGACGGCATCGGGGTGGACGTGGTCGACATGAACAAAAGGCAGAAAGGCGTGTAGCGGCGTGTCGATCGAAGCTGCGCGCTGATTGAGGTTGAACGTGCAGTGGGGAAGATAGCCCACCATTTCGTCTTCATGCTCCAAACCGCGATACAGTCGCAAAAGCGCGAGCAGCTTGTCGAGATAGAGCGTCGCGAAACCATCCGCTGCCATGGAGCCCAGATCGCCGCCGGAGCCTTTGACGTAGAGCACAGTGGTGGGGCCACCTGTAAGCGGATCGATGGCCCTCAATTTGGCGGACGTGTTGCCGCCGCCGAAATTCGTTACGGTGAGGTCCGAACCCAGCAGATTGGATCGGTATAGCAGCAGTTCCGCGTCCGACTTGGAGCTAGCCGCCCCTCTGGACCATCGGCTCGCCGGCACGGCAAAAGGAAGGGCGCCAGTCAATTCGTTCCTCCGTGGGCGTCGAGCGTCGTCCCGCCCGACCGACATTTGGCATTATTGTCTAACGTCACGGCTGGCGCTATACAATCAAATTCGATAAAGAACGGTCAAAATACGTCGGAGGGAGCGCGGTGCCGGATCGATGGGCGGTCGTCCTTGACGTCGGAAAGACGTTGGCGAAACTGACCCTTTGGGATCAGGCGGGGGCTCTGGTTGAGCGCAGGACCCGGCCCAACGAGTCGGCGCGCGCGGCCGACTACATCGCCCTGGATACGGACGGGATCGAGGCTTGGCTCGCCCAGACCCTGTCCGATTTCGCGCGTATGGGACCGGTAGGCGCCATCGTTCCGGTGGGCCATGGGGCTGCGGCCGCCATTATTCGTGACGGCAAGCTCGTTTGTCCGCCCGTGGACTACGAGTCTTCCTTGGGAGATCGCGCTGTCTACGAGCGCGGGCGGGATCCGTTCGCGGCCACCGGTTCGCCGTCCCTTCCAAATGGGCTCAACCTCGGCGCTCAACTAGACTGGCTCGAATCCCGCGATCCGATGTTGCTCAGCGATGGCGCGACTATCTTGCCATGGCCTCAGTATTGGGCTTGGCGGCTGTCAGGAGTCCCTGCGGCGGAAGTTAGTAGTCTTGGATGCCATACGGATCTGTGGCTTCCCGGCAAGGCGCAGCCCTCTGCGTTAGCGTATGCGCGCGGATGGGCGGATCGCTTGGCGCCGTTGCGCCGCGCCGGCGAAGTCCTAGGTCCGATAACTTCGGGGTGGGTACGTCGCACCGGTCTGGGCGCCGATGTCCAAATCTATTGCGGTCTTCATGATTCGAATGCGGCGCTGTTGGCTGCGCGTGGCTTTCCCGAGATCGCGAATCGCGAGGCGACGATCCTGTCAACAGGCACATGGTTCGTCGCCATGCGATCGCCCGACGGCATGGCGGCCCTCGACTTCGCGGCGTTGCCCGAAGACCGGGATTGCTTGGTGAATGTCGATGTGGAGGGACGCCCGATTCCCTCCGCGCGATTTATGGGTGGGCGCGAGATCGAGATCCTCGCCCGCACGGAGTTGGGGCGGTCTGAAGGCGGTCTGAGCAGTGGCCCGTATCGCGAGGCTAAGGTGGCGATCGAACAAGGCGCCATGGTGCTTCCGACGTTGGCGTACGGAGTCGGGCCGTTTCCCCGATCGCGCGGAAAATACGAGGGCCCTGACGGCAAGGGGATCATCGATGCCGCGGCCAGCCTCTATCTGGCGCTGGTCGCGGATGTTTCGCTCGAATTGATTGGAACCCGCGAGCGCATCCTGGTCGAAGGGCGGTTCGCGAGCGACGCGATCTTCACGGGCGCTCTCGCCAGGATGAGGCGGAACGAAGCCATTTATGTCAGCCACGCACATAACGCGCTGCCTTATGGAGCGCTGCGGTTGATCGATTCGAGCTTGCCGCAGACCGCGAAGCTTTCGACAGTCGCGCCCTTGCCGTGGGATTTGGATGAGTACAAAGGGCGTTGGCGCGCCGCCAGCCAGAAAGGTTCGAGCCGTGCTGCCCGCGTCCGTCTCTGACTATCGCGGTTACGCGCGCCGGCGGCTCCCGGCGTTCCTATTCGAATATATCGATGGCGGTTCGTACGCCGAGACGACGCTGCGCCGAAACCTCGAAGACCTTGCCGAAATTACGCTTCGCCAGCGTGTGTTGCACGATGTGTCCCACATCGACCTATCGGTCGAACTATTCGGCTTCAAATGGCGGATGCCTGTTGCGCTCGGTCCCATCGGACTTGCCGGCATGAATGCGCGGCGGGGGGAGGTCCAAGCCGTTCGCGCCGCGGAGCAGGCCGGCGTGCCGTTTTGCCTTTCGACGGTGTCGGCCTGTTCGTTGGAAGAAGTGGCGGCGGCAGCGTCGGCGCCTTTTTGGTTCCAGCTCTACACGATCCGCGACTGTGGATTCATGCGCGATCTCCTGGATAGAGCGGCTAGCCTCGGTTCTTCCGCGCTGGTTTTCACGGTGGATATGCCTTTGCCTGGATCCCGCTACCGCGATGTCAGAAGCGGACTCGCTGGGGCGCCGGGGTTGGCGGGCGCCGCGCGGCGATTCTGCCAGGCCGTCACCCGCCCCGGATGGGCGATCGATGTGGGAATCCGAGGGCGTCCGCATTCACTGGGGAACGTGGCGTCGGTTCTCGCGGGGAGGTCCGGTCTTGAGGATTTCTTCGCCTGGATGCGCTCGAACTTCGATCCCTCGGTGACGTGGAAGGACCTCGACTGGGTCCGCGAACGCTGGCGCGGTCCGCTCATCGTCAAGGGAATTCTCGATCCCGAAGATGCGCGCGCTGCGGCCGAGCTCGGCGCTGACGGGATCGTCGTATCGAATCACGGTGGCCGTCAGCTCGACGGAGTTCCTTCGACGGCGCGCGCGCTTCCGCCGATCGTCGACGCGGTCGGTTCGCGGTTGACGGTGATGGCCGACGGAGGCGTGAGATCCGGGCTCGACGTCGTCCGCATGCTGGCTCTCGGCGCCCGCGGCGTCCTCATCGGTCGGGCCTGGGCGTACGCTCTCGGCGCCTGCGGCGGCGCTGGCGTCTCGCATGTGCTTCAGCTCATCGCCGCCGAGATGCGTGTCGCGATGGCGCTCACGGGCGTTCGGTCGATCGGCGGGATCGACCGAACCGTGTTGACGGATTACGAGCGGCGCGCATCATGCGCATCACAAGAAAGATGAGGGACCGATGATCGCCAATCCGCTTCTTGGAGTCTTTTTTCATTGGCTCGGCGGGTTGGCCTCCGCCAGCTTCTACGTTCCGTATCGTCGCGTCGGACGCTGGTCGTGGGAGATTTTCTGGCTCGTGGGCGGCCTTTTCAGCTGGATCTTCGCGCCTTGGATATTCGCGTCTCTCCGCACCGATCATTTGCTTAATGTCCTCGCCTCGACAACCCGCGGGACTCTTTTTTGGTGCTGGTTTTGGGGGGCGCTTTGGGGCTTCGGCGGTCTCACTTTCGGACTCACCATGCGCTACCTCGGCATGTCCCTTGGCATGGCGACGGCGCTCGGTCTTACGACGATCATCGGCACGATGGGGCCCCCGGTTTTTCGTGGCACGCTTGGGAGCCTTGCGGCACATGCGAGCGGGCAGGCGATTCTGGCGGGCGTGCTCGTGACGATGATCGGCATCTGGGTCGTCGCGCGCGCCGGACGCGCGAAAGAACGCGAGATGGAAGCCGGATACGGTAAAGGAAGCGTCGTCGAGTTCGACTTCCGAAAAGGGCTGCTGGTCGCTGTGTTCTCCGGGGTCATGAGCAGCTGTTTCGCGTTTGGCCTCGATGCGGGACAGCCGATTCGAGACCTGACGCTTGCTGCCGGCACGGATCCTCTGGCTCAAGGGCTGCCGGTGCTGTGTGTCGTGCTTCTCGGTGGCGCCACGACCAACGTCGTGTGGTGCCTTTGGCTCATCGCGAAGAACGGAACCGCCGCCGAGCTCATCGGCCGATCAGGTCCGGCGGCGGACGCCGACGGCGGCCGTCCGCCGCTCGGCCGGAACTACATGCTTTCAGCCCTCGGCGGGACGATTTGGTACTTCCAATTCTTCTTCTACACGATGGGCGAAAGCCAGATGGGAGCGTTCGGCTTTTCGAGCTGGACGTTGCACATGGCCAGCATCATCATTTTCTCCACCCTATGGGGTTTCGCGCTCAAGGAATGGGCCGGATCGAGCGGGCGGACACGTGGTCTCGTCTGGGGCGGCATCGCTACGCTCGTGTTTGCGACGATCGTAATCGGGCTCGGCAATTATCTCGCCGCCTGAAGGAAAGGGCGCTGAAAATGAGACGGAAGATGGGCCTCGTGGCGGTCGTTGCAGCGCTCCTCGCAATATCGGCGCCGTACAGCTTCGCAAGGACGCCAGGTAAGGAGGCCCCACTCTATGCGGGTGTGGCGCCGGGCTCGGAAGGCGACACGCAAGTCGAGGCGCGCCAAAGGATATTCGATCAAACGGTGATCGTGAACGTCACCAGGCCGACGATCACGCCCGTTCTTCCGGACAAGGCGAAGGCCACCGGCGCCGCGATTGTCATTGCGCCGGGCGGCGGCTTCAAATTCCTGTCGATCGACAGCGAGGGCTTCATGGTCGCGCGCTGGCTCGCCGACCGTGGCATCGCCGCCTTCGTGCTGAAATATCGGCTCGATGCGACGCCTTCCGAACCCGACGCTTTCAAGAAGAACGTGATGGCGTTATTCGCCGCAGCCGGCGCCTCCGGCCCCTTGCCCGATCACGCGCAGGCGGTTGCCGATACCCAGACGGCGGTAAAGGTCGTTCGTCAGCATGCCGCCGAATGGGGACTCGATCCGCACAGGGTTGGACTCATCGGATTCTCGGCGGGCGCTGATGCGGCGCTGAAGGCGATCCTAGCCGACGAGCCGGCAAGCCTACCGGATTTCGCGGGTCTGATTTACGGTCCGATGGGCGGCGTCGCGGTTCCAAAGGACGCGCCGCCGGTCTTCGTCGCCTTCGCGGCCAACGATCCGATTTTCGGCGGCAAGGGGTACGGCCTGATCGACTCCTGGATGACCGCCAAACGCCCGGTCGAGCTGCATGTTTATGAGAAAGGCGGCCACGGATTCGGCATGCGTCCACAAGGTGCGAGCAGCGATCATTGGATCGAGGAGTTCTATTGGTGGCTCGACGCGAGAGGGCTCTTGAATGCGGGCCATCGGCTGAATGCGATGAAGGCGAACTGAGGACGCTTAAGGGCGCTGTTTCAGGCGGGCAAGCTCAGCGTCGATGGCGGCGAGATCTTTGTTCGTAATACTGGGCAGATAAGGTTGCAGTTGGCGCAGCGACATCTGCGTCGCCATCCCGATCATTGGAGAGTTCGCAAGCTGCGGCAAGCGCCGTTCGACGATCGCGCGCGCTTTCGGATTTCGCAGCAAGTCGGCAAGCAAGGAGGAGGCGCTGAGCCGCGCAGTCGGAGCGGCGGTCGAACTCGCTTTCGTGAGGTCGGGCAGCGGCGGTAAAGACCCCACGCGCGCGAGGCGAACTTCGACCTGGACAGCTTCGGGGTCCGTTCTGACGAGGAGCGTCGACGCGTTGGGCTGAGACGTGATGGCGCCATTCACGACCGTTGTCGCATAGCCCTTCGGATAGTTGGAGGGCGGGATTCGAATTTCCGTCAGGGCGCCAGGCGCGGCGCGGCCTTCGGGAGAGTCGGGGGCCATTGGCTGGAACACATGAACCATGCCTTCATAGAGATCGAGGGTAGCCGACATGCCTGCCTCGCTGATCGCCTGATATTCCCGCACGCAACTGGAGAGAAACATGTCGCGAGTCCCGCATTGAATCAGCGTAGGGGGAAACCCTTTTGAATAGTCGCCGTACACGGGCGAGACGTACGGGTTCTTTTGATCGACCGGATCGGCATAGGCGTTGGCGGAAGCCTTGAGTCGGTCGATGGCTAGCAGCGGATCGGCCGCCGCGAGTGTCGTGTAGGTATCGCCTGCCATGCTCACGTCCGACCAAGGCGCCCAGAGGACGATGGCCGCAGGCATCGGAACGCCCTCGTCGCGCAGCTTGAGCGCGGCGCCGGCGACGATTGAGCCGCCGGCTGAGTCGCCCCAGATGCCGATCTGGTTGGCATCACCTGTCGCCGCTAGAACGGCGCGGTAAACCGCGACCACCTGATCCATAATTTCCCGCCAGCGCGCTGTCGGCGCGGGCGTGTAGTCCACCGACACGACCTTGATCCCGCTGCGGTTAGCCATCAGCGCGGATTCGAAGATCGTTGACCGAGCCGACAACGAGGTGAAGCCCCGCCATGGACGTAGATCAGCACACGGCCGTCGTTGGTCCAGCTTTTGGGCGTTATTGAGAGAACGGAAATCCCATTGAGCGTGCCCGGTTCGATCCCCACGCCAT
The DNA here is from genome assembly GCA_035293565.1 of Alphaproteobacteria bacterium. Classification (GTDB taxonomy): domain Bacteria; phylum Pseudomonadota; class Alphaproteobacteria; order BOG-932; family Roseiterribacteraceae; genus DATGMP01. The sequence goes on from DATGMP010000134.1 coordinate 60,500, forward strand.
AAGCGAGCGGCACGCCGGATTCGGCGGCCTCCAGAGCCTCTTCCGTCGTAGCGTAGGCCCGCGCCCACGCCGATTGATCGCCAGGGCCTGGCAGTTTTCCATGATCGAGGGCGGCTCGCGCGACTACTGACGGCCAGAGCTTCTTCCATTCCTGTGAGATGGTGCCGGGCGGCTCGCTTCGAGGGCTCGGAATTTCCGTTCCGCAGGCGATTGCCGAGCCGCAGAGCACCGCGACAGCCATAGTGGCGATTCTGGTTCGCCCGCGTAACGCGCCTCGCATCAATTTCTCCCTCGCTAAGTGCAACGGTCCGGGGGATGACGGAACTTAGCAGATTATGAGTGATACTGCTTGATACTAGAAGGAACTTGAGACAATCTGATCTGGCGTGATCGCATAGCGAAAGTCTGACAATGGGAAGAATGCTGATGCAGCGATGCAGGGGCCGCTCACAAATCCTGTCGGTGGTTCGCGGTGATCCGAGCTCAAAGGCCAGTAATTGATACGGCGAGTATCTAGCCGCGCCACTTGAGGCCGACGCGCTAGACGCGGCGGCCGTGTTCCAGGATCAGTGGCGCCCCGCAGCAAAAGCGGCGCAGCTCCCGCTGCCGAGAGCGGGAAACAGTGAAGACAGTTCGGAAGGGGAGGGATCAGAATGTCATTACAGAATCGACTTGCCGCCGTTGGATTGAGCGGCGCTTCACTCATGGCCATGCTTGCCGCTCAGCCGGCCTTCGGCCAGGCCGCGGCTCCGCCGGCCAACGATCAAGGTGCCGCCACTCAAGGGCTCGAAGAAATTGTCGTCACGGCGACCAGGCGGACGGAGCTGCTCAAGAACGTCCCGATGGCGGTCGACGCTATCTCGTCCAATGATCTGCAAAAGAAGCAGATCTTCGACATCAAGGATATTTCGCAGCTTGCGCCCGGGCTTGAGCTTAGTAACAACGACGGCCGTTCCAATATTGCAACGTTGCGCGGCATCGCCTTCAACCCCGACGAGGGAACGCTCCCAACCGTCGACATTTACTTCAACGAGATTCAGGCCGACGCGCAGACGGTGTTCACCGCGATCTACGACCTGGATCAGGTCGAAGTGTTGCGCGGTCCTCAGGGTCTCTTGCGCGGCAGCACGTCTCCGGCGGGCTCCATTATCATCAAGACCAAGCAACCGAGCCTGACAACCTTCGAGGGGTATGTTCAGGCGACCGGATCGGATCAGGGCGCCTACAATTTCCAGGGCGCCGTCTCGGTTCCGGTCATCCCCGATGTGCTGGGCGTTCGCGTCGCCGGCTTGGGCGATCAAAACGACATCAATGACGTTCACAACGTCACGCGCGGAGATGATTCAGTCGGACATACGGTGAGCGGCCGCCTTTCGGTGAATTTCGCGCCGACCGACGATTTCAGATCCGTGTTCACTTACCAGTACCTCCGTGCCGACAACGTGCAGTATCAGCAGGTGGTCGGCACTGGGGCGATCTTTCCGACAGTTGCGGGCTTCCCCGGCACGGCTTCGCTGGCCCCGAACGGTCCGGTGGCCGGCGTGTCCGATCGGATCGGCGTGACACAGGGCGTCGATGAATTCCGAAATCAGACACATTTCCTGACGCTCGATGCCTTCTTGGACATCGGCGATGACACACTGGAGCTGAATGCCGGCTATCAGGACACGATCCTAAGACAGCTGCACGCCCTCAATCTGGGCAACGCTCCGCTGACCTATGTGGACCAGCAGTTCGTCCACACGCCCTACGACGTCACCTCCGTCGAGCTGCGCTACTATTCCAATGGCAGGTCTTTCTGGAACTACATGATCGGCGCCGATCTGATTCGGCAGCTCAACCCAGTCTTCGTCACGCAGCCCAGCGACTCGTTTATTTCCGGCGCCGCTCTGTCGCCGACGTTTACATTCCCCTTCGGGGGGCACTATATCCAAACGCCGGTCGACGTTTCGATTTTCATCCCCGACCAGGCGACGCACTATTCCTTCTTCGGAAGCTCGTCTTTCCAGCTCCTGGACGACCTGAAGCTCGAGATGGGCGCCCGCTATCAGATCTATCGCGTCCATCAGCAGAGCGACCTGACGGTGGTCGCCGCAGGCGCCACGGTGCTGAACGACTTTCCGACCGTCCTGCCGGAGAACGCCACCAGGACTTATCACGCCTTCACCGGGGGGGTGAACCTGGTTTACACCATCACGCCGGATAATGTCGGTTATATATCCTACAACCACTCCTTCCGACCTGGCTCTTCTGCCGTCGGTGTGACGGCGCCGCTCAGCAACAACCTGCTGCTGAGCGACGGTGAAACGTCCGACGCCGTTGAAGTCGGACTGAAGAGCAGTTGGTTCAATCATCGGCTCAATTTGAACACCGATGTGTTTTACCAGCACTTCAACGGATACATTAACCTGTTGGTGGTCAACGCTTCCAGCGCCGCCAATGGTGTCATCGATGCGAGTCCCACGCTCACGTTCAACGGTGATGCGGAAAGCGAGGGCATCGAAACGCAGTTGGACGCAGTCATTACCGACGGGTGGGACATCGGTATCAAGGCAAGCTGGGCCAACGCCCAGTACACCGATGCGCTCATTCCGTGCAACACGTTCACTGCGAGCGGTGCCGCATTCGTTCCGGTCGGCCAGCAAGTGTCCTTTTGTCCGAGCAACGGCAGGATCGGCGAGACGCCGAAGTTCCACCTGACCGTGCAATCTGAATATGACTACGATACCGGTACGCAGTATCAGCCGTTCATCAGCGGCCTATTCACCTATCAGCCGGGCTGGCATTCGAGCATCGTCAATTACGATTACCCGGATCTGCCTATCCTCAACATCTATGCGGGCGTGCGCGACAACGACGCTGGGTGGGACTTTACGCTGTTCGTCAAGAATCTGTTCGACACCCAGGACATCCGGACGATTGCGCCATCGAACTATCAGCAAGCGACCAGTGTCGTTCAGACCTACAACGGCAATGCGCTGGCGGCTGGAGCGCCGTTCGACTCCGGGTATCGCGCGGTGATCACCACGCTGCCGCGCGAGTTCGGCGTCACGCTTCGATATCGGTTTGGAGGATAGATCCTTCCGGCCCGGCGGTCTTTCCTCCCGTGCTGCCGGGCCATCTTTCGATTGCATCGAGGTCCGCTCGCAGATCGCTGATCCCCTGAGGCAATCAGAGAGGCTCGGATGAAACTTCGTTCGCGCATGGTGCTCACGATCGTGCTTGCGCTCAGCGTGACGACAGCGTCGGCGTCTGCCGATGATGCGTTGCTGAATGGCTTCCGCGACCCCCCGAGTGGTGCCCGCCCTCGGGTCTGGTGGCATTGGATGAACGGCAATGTCACCAAGGAAGGGATTACGCTCGATCTCGAATGGATGAAGCGGATCGGGCTCGGCGGGGCCGAGAATTTCCAGGTATTCATGGGCCCGCTAGGCCCAGGGCAGGTGGTCGGTAAACGTCTCGCCTACATGTCGCCTGAATGGCGGGACGCATTCCATCATGCGGCCGCGACTGCCGATAAGCTCGACCTGGAGCTCGGCATAGCCGCCTCGCCGGGCTGGAGCGAAACGGGAGGCCCTTGGGTCCCGCTCGCCCATGGCATGAAGAAGTTCGTGTGGAGCGAAACATATGTCACGGGCGGCGCGCCGTTTCATGCAGCGTTGCCGGAGCCGCCGAACGTCGTCGGACCTTATCAGTCCCTTCCCTTGGAGGGCTTTCAGTCGGGTCAGGTCGGTCCGTCGATCAAAAACGCGAGATTTTATGTCGACAGCGCGGTCGTCGCGTATCCGGCTCCGGAAGGCGACGCGCCGTCAACCGAGCAAAATGCGAGCGTAACAGCAAGCGCCGGCCATATTGACCGCGCAGCGTTGTCGGACGCCACGCTTTCCCATCCTCAGTCGCTGCCGATGGCGCCACCGGGGCAATCGGCCTGGGTTGAATTCGAATATCCGGCGCCCGTCACAATCCGCGCAATGACGGTGATGATTGGTGGGATCAGCAGCCTGCCGGGTTTCGGTACAGCCCCTCCGCCGATCGGCCTGGAATCGAGCCAGGATGGGCAGAGCTTTACGCAGGTTCTCGCGCCGAAGGTTCTCCGCGTCCCTGCCTTCGGCACTCAGCCTATTCCGATGACCGTAGCCGTTCCTCCGACCAAGGCGAAACATTTCCGCATCATTTTCGTCACGCCGCAACCGCAGCCGCCGATGCCGGCGATCTATGGGCCGGCCGCTCCGCCGGCGACCTCCTGGTCGATTCCTCAGCTTGCGTTGCATGTTGACCCGCGCGTGGACAGGGTGGAGGACAAGGCGGGCTTTGTTCCGGCGGTCGGCCTCGACTCCGATCCGACGCCGGACGACAAGATAGCGATTCCGAAACAGGACGTGATTGACCTGACCGCAAAGATGCGGCCGGACGGAACGCTCGACTGGACGCCGCCCCCCGGACGCTGGATCGTGCTCCGTATCGGCTACTCCCTGCTCGGGATCACCAATCATCCCGCACCTTTAGAGGCGACCGGGCTCGAGGTCGACAAGTTTAACGGCGCCTATGTGAAGGAATATCTCGACAGGTATTTGGACCAGTACGAAGAGGTGACCATGGGGCTTATGGGAGCCCACGGGCTCAGGGCAATCACCAATGATAGCTGGGAAGACGGGTCGCAAAACTGGACCGATGACATGCTGGCCCAATTCCAGAAACGCCGCGGCTATGACCCACGACCCTGGCTGCCAGTGTTGACCGGCCGTATCGTGCAGAGCGCGTCCGCGAGCGACAAGTTCCTGTGGGATTTTCGCGAGACGCTGGCCGATCTCGTCGCCGATGAACATTACGATCAGATCGAAACCGAGATAAAAGCGCGTGGTCTCATTCATTACGGCGAGGCGCACGAGGAAGGCCGGGTCTTCGTCGGCGACGGCATGGCGGTCAAACGGCGGGACGACGTCCCGATGGGAGCGATGTGGACCCAGGCGCCTGGAGTCTACAAGGAGCAATACGGCTACGATGCCGATATTCGGGAGTCGGCGTCAGTCGCGCATATCTACGGGCAAAACCTCGTCGCTGCGGAATCGATGACATCGAACGGGCCGGCCTGGGGATGGTCGCCCGAGACGTTGAAGCCGATCGTCGACCAGGAATTCGCGATGGGCGTGAACCGCGTCATCATCCACACCTCGGTGCATCAGCCCTTGGTCGATAAGGCGCCCGGCCTCGCGCTCGGTCCCTTCGGGCAATGGTTCACGCGGAACGAGACATGGGCGGAGGAAGCCAAGCCCTGGATAGATTATATCGCGCGTAGCGACTTCCTGCTCCAGCAAGGCCGTTTCGTCGCTGATGTGCTCTACTTCTACGGCGAAGGTTCCAACATCACCGCGATCTTTGGCGATCACGCGCCACCGATACCGGCTGGATACAATTTCGACTATGTGAACGCTGACGCGCTGATCCACGAGCTCTCCGTTAAGGATGGGAAGGTCGTGACGCGGAGCGGCATGAGCTATCGGGTGATCGCGCTCGATCCGCGCACGGCGCATATGTCCGTAGCCCTGCTGCGCGCTCTGCGCGATCTGGTTCGAGGCGGTGCCGTGGTGGTGGGAGACAAGCCAACCGACACGCCGAGCCTCGCGGACGATTCCGCGGAATTCAGGCGATTGGCGGACGAGGTTTGGGGGAACGGCGATGGACTGCACGCTTTCGGCAGGGGCCGAGCGATCGGACGTACCTCCATTGCGGATGCGCTCAAGGCGCTAAACGTCGCGCCGGATTTCGAGCCCTCCAAACCGGACGCCGGTCTCTCGTTCGTTCATAGGGCCGTTGAGGATGGCGATATCTACTACGTCGACAATCGAACTGACGTACCCGAAAGTCTGACGGCGGCATTCCGCGTCACCGGCAAGGAAGCGGAGCTTTGGCACGCCGACACAGGCGCCGCTGAACCGGCGTCTTATAAGGTCGAAGGCGACAGGACTGGGGTACCGCTGACGCTTGGGCCACACGAGACGGTATTTGTCGTCTTCCGCAAGCCAACAACATTGGCGGAACGGCGATTGCCGGCCGCATCTGAAACGACGCTCGCGGAGATTGAGGGGCCATGGACGGTCAGTTTCGACAAGGGGCCCTGCGCGCCCAAGCCCGCCACCTTCGACCGCCTCGTCTCATGGAGTGACAGCGCGGATGCGCAAACGAAATATTTCTCCGGCACCGCGACCTACCGCAAAACGTTGAATGTCCCACGCGAGTGGCTAAAGGGCGACCGTGTGTTGCTCGATCTTGGTTCAGTCAAGAATCTGGCCAGTGTGAGCGTCAACGGAAAATCTATAGGGATGGCGTGGAAAGCACCCTTCCGGCTCGATGCGACAACCGTATTGAGGCCGGGTGATAATGCGCTTTCGGTGCAGGTCACCGATCTTTGGGTCAATCGGCTGATCGGCGATCAGCAGCCTGCGCCCAAAGAAAAATGCGCATACGCCGATCCTCAGTTCGCTTATCGGGCGGATTCACCGCTCGTGCCTGCCGGCCTGCTCGGGCTTGTGCGTATCTTGCGCGCGTCAGACACTCGAAATCGAGCGATGATCGATTCAAGAGGTCTCAAATGAACGGCGTCATCCGAGCGCAGGTTCTGAAACCGTCAGCGGCACGGGGTGGATAAGGTGGCGAACAATCGAACGATCGTGTCGAGCATTCTCGGAATCGCACTGTCGGTCGCGATGTCGACCCATACTTCGGGTGCTCCAGAAGGCCCTTGGCAGGATAGGGCGCTTTCCCCTGACGTGCGCGCGCTCCTGCTGCAACGGGCGCTGACCCGCGACGAGCGAAACTCCATCCTCCATGGCATCTTCCCGGAGCTCTCGAAATCCAAGCCCGCCGATCTTATCGGCTCCGGCGGATATGTGCCGGGGGTCCCGCGCCTAGGCATCCCGCCCCTTCAGGAAACCGATGCCAGCCTCGGTGTCGCCAATCCTCGGGAAGTTCGGAAGGGCGACGGCGCCACCGCGTTGCCATCGAGCCTGTCGATGGCCGCCAGCTTTGATCCGCAGATCGCCTATCAGGGCGGCGCGATGATCGGCTCGGAAGCGCGAAAGAAAGGCTTCGACGTGATGCTTGCGGGCGGCGTCGACCTGGCGCGCGATCCGCGGTGCGGACGCACTTTCGAATATGCAGGCGAGGATCCCTTGCTCGCCGGAACCTTGGTCGGCGAGTCGATTCGGGGGATTCAGGACCAGCGCATAATCTCCACCGTCAAGCACTTCGCGATCAATGACCAGGAAACCGGCCGTCGCGTGTTGAGCGCCGATATCGATGAAGGGGCCTTGCGCGAGTCCGATCTCCTGGCGTTCGAGATCGCCATCGAGCGCGGCCATCCTGGGTCGGTGATGTGCGCCTACAATCGCATCAACGGGGTTTATTCCTGCGCCGATCGCGACCTACTGGATCGCACGCTCAAACAGGATTGGCGGTATCCGGGATGGGTGATGTCGGATTGGGGCGCCGTTCCCGATCCGACGGCGGCGGCTCTCGCGGGAATGGATCAGGAGTCGGGCGAGGAGCTCGACCAGCTGATGTTCAAGCGCACGATCGCGGATTCGATCGCCCAAGGGCAGATTCCGGACAAGCGCCTCGACGACATGGCGCGGCGGATTTTGCGCGAAATGTTCGCCATAGGCGTTATGGACGACCCGCCGACGAAGACGCCGATCGATTATGTTGCGGATACGAAAGTCGCCGAGCGAGCCGAGGTGGCAGGCATCGTTCTTCTGAAGAACGATAGAGGCGTACTTTCGCTCGGCGCCGGCACCCGCACCATCGCGGTGATCGGCGGACATGCCGACGTCGGTGTGCTTTCCGGAGGCGGGTCTTCGCAGGTGATTCCCATTGGCGGCGCCGCCTTCAAGGCGCCTTTGCCGAAAGGATCTCCTGAATGGACCGGAGCGATCATCTTTGATCCGTCCTCCCCTATGAAGGCCATCGAGGCCGCGGCGCCGAAGGCTCTGGTGAGCTATGATCCTGGAACAGATCCCTCCGCCGCAGCGGCGCTCGCACGGAAATCGGACGTCGCGATCGTCTTCGCGACGCAATGGCTGTCAGAGGAATATGACGCGGCGAATCTGTCGCTGCCGGACGGTCAGGATAAGCTGATCGAGGCCGTCGCTGCCGCTAATCCCCGGACGGTTGTCGTGCTCGAAACGGGAGGGCCAGTGCTGATGCCGTGGCTCGCGCGCGTCGGGGCGGTGCTCGAAGCCTGGTATCCCGGATCTGGCGGGGGAGAGGCGATCGCCGAGATCCTAGCCGGTCATGAGAATCCGTCGGGGCGGCTTCCGGTAACCTTTCCGCAGAGCGAAGGGCAGCTGCCCCGGCCGGTCCTGCCCGGGTCAGACCAGCCGAAGCCGGCCTACGCCGGCGGAGAGAAGCCCTTCGATGTTCGCTATAGCGAAGGCTCCGACGTCGGGTATCGCTGGTTTGCGGCCAAGATGCTGAAGCCGCTTTTTCCGTTCGGCTACGGGCTGTCCTACACGCGCTTCGACCACAAGAACCTGTCGGTGCGGGGAGGGAGCGCGATCGACGCGGAATTCGACGTGACGAATGTGGGAGCGAGCCCCGGCGCCGACGTCGTGCAGCTCTACGCCGACGTGCCGACCTCTGACGGTCATACGTCCCATCGCCTTATCGGCTGGCGCAAGGTTGAGCTCAAGCCGGGCGAGACGCGGCATCTTTCGATCAAAGCCGAGCCTCGCTTGCTGGCGAACTTCGACGCCAAGGCCGACCGATGGAAGATTTTGGGCGGCGCGCTGCGCCTGCACCTCTCGTCCAATGCCGATGACGATGGACTTGTCGCTACTGCCGCCATGGCGGCGGAAACTTTCAATCCATGAGCGGCCGAACTGGAAAGGTGGGACCGGCGTTCGCGGTCGTATCGGCTATCTTGTCGGCGTCGAGCGTAGCGCCAGCGGCGACGAAGCTGGACGAGCCGCCGAAGGCCGTTTGGGTTACGCATCCCGACGCGGCGCCGAAGGGCGCGGTGACGCTCGAGTTTCGGCGCGACTTCGATCTCGCCTCGGTTCCGGCGCACGCCCTGGTCAAGGTAAGCGCGGACAATCGGTTCGTCCTCTACGTGAACGGATCGCGGGTCGGCGCAGGCCCTGCGCGCGGAGATCCCACGCACTGGCGGTACGAAACGTACGATCTCTCGCCCTATCTGCGCGCCGGCCACAATCATTTGGGCGCGCTGGTATGGAACTGGGGCGGGCTCGCCCCGATGGCGCAGATGACCGTTCAGACCGGCTTCCTGCTCGAAGCGGAAGATTCGCGGCAAGCCTTCCTCGATTCCGGACCGGATTGGCGGGTGGAAATCGATCATGGATTCGGCGCGACCTCGCCGTTCATGAAATTGATGAAGTACGGCTGGTATTACGCGGCCGGTCCGTCGGAGACGATCGATGCCGTCAAGCGCGACTGGTCATGGAACGACGAGCGGGAAGCCGGCTCGTCCTGGGCGAACGCGGTGCCGGCCGTCGCGGCCGGATCAGAAGCGCCGTGGCATCTGATTCCAGATTCGCTGCCGCCGATGCGCTTCGCGCCGTCCGAAGTCGGCCGCGTGGTCCGTGCCGATCTGCCCAATGCTTCCGAATTTCCGAGCCGCCCCGTGACGATCGGGGCGCACCGGAAGACTCGCATCCTTCTCGATCACGGAACAGTCTTCTCCGCGTTCCCGAAGCTAAGGAACATCTGAATAAGTAGCGGCTGGGTCGAGTCTGCTCATTTTTGGTCTTCAGGACGTGGAGTGGGCGGTTGCGGCGGCCGCGTTGCGGAGGTTTTCCTGGTGTCGGTTACCACCGA
>DATGMP010000135.1:0-53701 GCA_035293565.1 Alphaproteobacteria bacterium
TCGATCCGACTTCCTTCGAGAAGACGGATATCCACGTTCACGTCCCCGCGGGCGCCATCCCGAAGGATGGCCCCAGCGCGGGCGTGGCGATGTTCACCGCGCTCTATTCGCTGATGTCGAATCGCACGGTGCGCAGCGACACCGCGATGACCGGCGAGATCAGCCTGCGCGGCCTCGTGCTGCCGGTCGGCGGCATCAAGGAGAAAGTGCTGGCCGCTCACCGCGCCGGCATCAAGACCGTGATGCTGCCCGCCCGCAATAAGCGCGACTACGAGGACATCCCCGAAGAAGCCCGCAGCACGATGGCCTTCGTCTGGCTGGAGCGGGTCGAGGACGCGATCGAGAACGCAATCGACCCAATGCCGGAAGCCGAGCCCGCCGACGAGGACGGGCTGGTCAGCGTGCCGTAAGGCGCGCTTCGCCTCCTGCTTTCCGCTCCACGCGACACTGGAGTCCCACTACAGCCGGTTTGTCCCAGGAGGGGACATTTCCAGCTTGCGTCGAGAGACGAAAATGCCGGTCGTATGGCCGCCATTCGCGCTATTGGGTGAAATCGCCGCCAAGCCGCCTTAGTCTTGCGGCGTCGCGCGAAACCGAGAGCGGCGATACCGATGCTCGCCGTGATCAATGTTGATTTAGACCATCTGATAGTCTAAACTTGTTCAATGAAGATTCCCGTCTCTGAGGCGAAAGGCCTATTGACCGAGCTTGTGCGCCGCGCGGAAGCGGGCGACGAGATCGTTCTGACACGCCATGGTCATGCGGCCGTGAGGCTGGTGCCGGTGAAGGTGACGCCCGACAAGAAATCGCGGCGCGCTCTGCTCGAATCCGTGCGAACCGCGGCGGGGAAGAAGGCGACCTCGGGGCCGAGCGCAGCCCGAAGCCAGGACTTCCTTTACGGAGACGACGGGCTGCCCGGATGATCGCCGTCGATACGTCTGCATTGATGGCGATCCTTCTCAATGAGGCCGAAGCCGATGCCTGCATTGCGGCTCTCGAAGCTGACGACGAGATCCTGATCTCGGCCGGCACCGTCGCAGAGGCGCTCATCGTTTCCGCGCAGCGCAACCTCGGCGCGGAGATGACACGCCTCATCGATGGACTGGGCTTCGACGTTGTACCCGTTACCTCAGCCACCGCGCGAAGGATCGCCGATGCATATGGCCGATGGGGAAAGGGTATTCATTCCGCCGCCTTCAATTTCGGTGACTGCTTCGCCTATGAGCTCGCGAAGGAGCATGTCTGCCGTCTTCTTTATGTCGGCAACGACTTCGCGAAGACTGACATCGACAGCGCCTTGTAATCACGCTCACTTCGGACGCTTTGGATTCGCGGAGAAGGCGTGAGTCTATCCGAAGAACCCGTCGAACGGCCGGTACGTCACCATCTCGCCTGCTTGCAACTCACCAGGCCCCGGCGGCAGGTCGAGCAAGCCGTCGGCATGAGCGAGAGAGGTGATCAGGTTGGAGCTCTGGTCGCGGAAGGGCCGCGCGCGCGGTCCGTCGGGGCCCGGCTCGAGGCGGGCGCGCTGGAAGTCGCGGAGAGTCGGCGGCTTCTTGAGCGGTTCGGCCAAAGGAACGCGATAGCAAGAGTCCGGCGGCGCGATTCCGCCGGCCAGCGCGCGCAGAGCCGGCAGCGCGATCAGCAGAAACGTCACCATCGCCGAGACCGGATTGCCCGGCAGGCCGACGAAGGCTGCCTTGTCGATCGCGCCGAACAGCACCGGCTTGCCGGGTCGGATCGCCAGCCGCCAGAAATGTTCGCGGCCGAGCGCGTTCAGCGCTGCACGCACATGGTCATGATCGCCGACTGAAACGCCGCCCGTCGTGAGAATCAGGTCGTGACTCTCGGCGGCATCGGCCAAGGCCGCGATCGTCTTCACGCGGTTGTCGGGCAGCGTGCCGAGCGAGGTGACGTCGACCGGAAGCGATGCCGAGAGCTGGGCCAGCATCAGCCCGTTGGTCTCGACGATCTGGCCGGCGGCGAGATCCGCGCCGCCCTCGCGCAACTCCTCGCCTGTCGGGGCGATTGCCACTCTGAGTTTGCGGCGGACCTTGGCTTCGACGTAGCCAAGCGCGCGCAGCAACGCGACGTCCTGCGGCCGCAGGCGGTGGCCGGCGGAGAATGCGATCTCGCCCTTCGCGATGTCGTTGCCGGCGCGCCGAAGATTGGCATTCAAGACGGGCAGCGGCTCGATCACCACATCGCCATTCTCGCGGCGGCTGTCCTCCTGCATCGCGATTGTATCGGCGCCGGCGGGGACGACGGCGCCGGTCGAAATGCGAACCGCCGCGCCTTCGGGCACCTCGCTCCGATAGGGGATGCCGGCAGCGGATTCGCCGATCAGACGCAAGCGAGATTGGCCGGTCAGCCGAAAGGCATAGCCATCGACGGCCGAATTGTCGAAAGGCGGCAGCGAGCGGCGCGCGGCCAACGGCTCCGCGAGATATCGACCGAGTGCGCGCTCGAGCGGGAGAGTTTCGACGCCGTCGACAGGCTTCACCACGCGGTCGACGATCTGCAGCGCATCGTCGAGCGGAAGCAGCCCGGGGCGCGGGCCGTCAGGCAAAGCCTGTCTCGGGGCGTGTGAAGTCGCTCTTCCCGCCGGTCTTTTCCAGCAGCGCCACACGTTCTATCGACATGGCGGGATCGATCATCTTCGCCATGTCGTAGATCGACAGCGCCGCCACCGCCGCCGCGGTCAGCGCCTCCATCTCGACGCCCGTCTTGTAATGCGCGACGACCTTGGTCGTGATCATGATCGAATCCGGCGAGAAGTCGAAATCGACGCCCAGATGCTCGACCGGCAACGGATGGCAATAGGGGATGATCTGGCTGGTGTTTTTCGCCGCCTGAATGGCCGCCACCTTCGCCACCGGCAGCGGATCGCCTTTGGGCAAGCGCCCCTCGCGGATCGTGCGGATCGTCTCCGGCGCGGCCCGCAGAACGGCGCGCGCGGTCGCGGTGCGACGCGTGACCGGCTTCTGCGAAACGTCGCGCATGCCGGGCGGCTGATAGTCCGCATCCATTCCTTCAGCCTCCGATCTCGATCATGGCGCGGTTCTCCACGGCCAGCAGCTCCTCCATCGGCGGATGAGCGGCCGGCTTGCCGTCGACCGCCAGCATGATGAGCCGCTCGATCTCTTCATCCAGCGCCCCGTCGCGCATCGCGTCGCGCAGGCTCTTCTCGGCGGGATGGAACAGGCAGGATTTGATGTTCCCGTCCGACGTCACCCGGAGCCGGTTGCAGCCGCCGCAGAAATTCTCGGTCATCGAGGTCACGAAGCTGACCGTGCCCTCATGTCCGGCGATCTTGAAATCCTTGCCGACCGCCGAGGGATCGGCCAGCAGCGGGATCAGCGCGTATTGCGCTTCGATCCGTCGCCGCATGTCGGCATAGGGAAGCAACTCGCCCTTGGACCAGTGATTGTCCCGGAAGGGCATATACTCGATGAAGCGAACATTGACAGGCCGGTCCTTGGTCCAGTCGACGAAATCCAGCAGCTCGTCATCGTTCACGCCGCGCATGACGACCGTGTTGATCTTGATCGGCGCGAAGCCTGCCGCGAGCGACGCCTCGATCCCGGCCATCACCGCCTGGAAGTGATCGCGCTTGGTAATCTCCTTGAAACGCTCTCGCTTCAGCGTGTCGAGGCTGATGGTGAGAGAGTTGACCCCAGCTTCACGAAGTGGTTTCGCGCGGCGGTCCAGCGAGATGCCGTTGGTCGTCATCGCAAGCGTCCGCAGACCCGGCAAGGCCGAGAGCCTGGCGGCAATCGTCTCGATACCGCGTCGGGACAAGGGCTCGCCGCCGGTCAGCCGGATCTTCTCGATCCCCATACCGACGAAGATCCGCGCGAGCCGGACGATCTCGCCTTCGGTCAGCAGCTCGGGCCTCGCGGTCCAGTCGATGCCCTGCGGCGGCATGCAATAGGTGCACCGCAGATTACAACGGTCGGTCACCGAGATCCGGAGATAGGTGTGCTTGCGGCCATGCCGATCGATGAGGCGGTTCTGCATCGCGCTACTCCGCCGATCGCCTGAGAGCGGCGCCAAGCGCAGAGGCTCCGCCAACCGCGCTGTAGACTTCAGCCCAGCCCTGCGCCTTCAGCTTCTTGGCTGCGATCTTGCTGCGCCGCCCCCCAGCGCAGACGAGCAGCACCGGCCGGGATGCGTCGAAAGGCGGATGAGCCGCATCGAAGCCGCTGAACGGCGCCTGCAGCGCGTCGGGTAAGGGCGCGGCGGTGCGCTCCTCGGGCTCGCGCAGATCGACGACGCGAAAGCGTGCGAGCGCGTCGTCGGTGAGCTCGGCCGGATCGAGCTCGAATTCAGCTCTGTCCGGATTGGCCGTCTGCAGAACGCGGATGGTCGGCGCGTCGCCGCAGAGCGGGCACGATTCGTCGCGCGCCCTGGCGATCCGGCGTGTCTCGAGCGTCAGCGTATCCAGAATCAGCAGGTGGCCTTCGAGAGTGCCCGGCAACCCCAGAAGCCGCTTGAGAACCTCGGCGGCTTGCAGCGTTCCGAACAGACTCGGAACCACGCCGAGCACGCCGACTTCGGCGCAATTGCCGATCATGCCCTCGGGCGGCGGCTCGGGCCAAAGGCACCGAAGACAGCCGCCGTCGGACCCCGGCGCGATCGTCAGCATCTGGCCTTCGAAGCGATGGATGCTCGCCTGGACGACCGGCTTGCCGAACAGGATCGCGGCGTCGGCCAGAAGATACTTGGTGCGGAAATTGTCGGTGCAGTCGAGGACGATGTCGTATTCGGCGAACAGCGCCGGCAAGGCGGCCGCATCGGCGCGGCCGTCATGAATCTGCACGTGAACGAAAGGATTGAGTTCGCGCAGGCGCTTGGCGGCGAGCTCCCCTTTCGGCTTACCGACATCAGCCGCGGCGTACAGCACCTGCCGATGCAGATTGCTCGCCTCCAGCCGGTCGAACTCGGCGATCCCGATCGTGCCGACGCCGGCTGAGGCCAGCATCAGCGCGGCCGGAGAGCCCAGGCCCCCCGCCCCGACGATCAGCACACGCGCTTGCCGGAGCTTCTCCTGGCCTTCGGCGCCGACCTCCGGCAGCCGCATCTGGCGCGCATAGAAGGCCGCCTCGTCAAATTTAAGCGGTTCATGCGGGTGGTTATGGTCATGGGCGTGGAAATGATCGTCGAACGCAGCGCCGGCATGCTGGCAATTGACCCATTCGGCCGTACCGTCGAGATAATGCTCCTTCTTCCAGATCGGCAGCCGATGCTTCAGCGCGTCAATGACGTAGCGGCAGGCCTTGAAGGCCTCGTCGCGGTGGGCCGCGACCACGCCCACCCAGACGGCGCAATCGCCGATTGAGAGCGTGCCGTGGCGATGAACGGCATAAATACCGTTCACACCGAACCGCTCGGCGGCCTCGCGCAGGATGCTCTCGCCCTCCCTCAAAGCCAGAGGTTCGAACATCTCATAGTCGAGCCCGTCGACCTTGCGGCCGTCATTATGGTCGCGGACCCAGCCCTCGAAGCTCGTGAAGGCGCCCGAGGCCCGATTCCTCAGCGACGCGCCGAGGGCCGAAATGTCCAGCTTTTCGCCCGATACCTCGAACCGGAACATGAATTATCCCCCGGCCACAGGCGGGATGAACACGACGGTGTCATTGGCGACAAGCGGTCGGTCCCAGCGCGCGAAGGCATTGTTGACCGCCACGCCCACCCGCTCCTCGGCCAGCGTAAAGCCGTGGCGTCTTGCAATTTCACGGTAGAGCTCGCGGGGCGTCTCGGCCGCCGTTTCCACCGTCTCTCGATCGAGGCCGCGTTGCTCGCGCAGGATCGCGAAATATTGAAGCCGAACCGGCTTTGTCCCAGTCAAACCGTCCTCTTGGGGCACCCGGCACCAGCCGATGCCGCAATCGTTATATATAGCCGATTACTGCGCTTCAGCCACCCCTCCCCCTTCAGCCCAGCTTGCGGACGAGGAAGGTGTTCGAAAGCCAGCCTTCGCCCGCCGCGCCGTCCTCCCGCACTTCGAGGGGTATGCAATTGGCCGCATGGATGGTCCGGAACACCTCCTTTTGCGGCAGGACATGCATTTCCATCTGGCGATGGTTCATGGAGCGCGAGAGGTAGCTTCGCATATTGAAGGTGTAGCGGCGGTGATAGGTCGGCACCTGGAAATAACCCAGCCCGCCCGGATTCAAATTCCCCAGGATCGTTTCCAGGATATGGGCAATCACCGGCGGCGGATTGTGCTGCAGAACCAGCACGGAAAAGAAAACGTCGAAACCCGTGATCTTCGTCAGGTCGTCCAGGCGATCGAGCTTGACCCAGGACACGTTCGAGGTGCCGTGACTGGCCAAATTCTGGCGAGCCAAGTCGATATGGGGCTGCGAGATGTCGGCCGCGATGACCTTCGAAAAATAGCCCGCCAGCCACCGGGTGATGCGGCCCACCCCGCAGCCAAGCTCGAAACAGGTCGCGGTCGGCGACAGCTCGACGCCCCCACGCCGGGCGAAGACCGACAAGCGCTCGAGGTCGTGCTTGCCGGACGCGAGAAACTCCTCGGAATTCCCGTCAAATGCCTGCTTGCGATAACTGTCGTTGGTCAGGACCGACCAATAGGGCTCCGACCGTCCCAGCCCGGTCCAAGTTTTCTCGACGATCTTGCTGAGCTTTGCGAGCTTGTCGGCGCTCGCCCCGACTTCGACCTCGATCGGCAGGCCGGTCATTTCGACCAGATTTGGAGAATGGACGTCGCCCGTTTGGAGATAGAAGCTGCGAAACTCGTCCGAGCCCAGCAAAGCGGCGTAAAGCTGGTCGGTGGTCGCCGCCTCCGTATGGTGCGCGATCACCGCCTCGCTTTCCGGCTCCCGTCGCAGAATGTGCCGGTAAGCCGAAATCACCTCGGATCGAGAAACCATCAGATACCTTTCCTGAAACGTGTACGGCTCCTGGTCCCCCGGCTTCGGGTTTGCAGGCTCGGCCCCAGCCTTTATCTTGAATGGCCAAAGGGCGTTCGAGGATCAACCATGTCCCGCATCGATGAATCCAGACCTTTCGTGCCGGTCCGTATCGCGGTCATGACGGTCTCCGACACGCGGAGTCTAGCGGACGATCGGTCCGGCGACACGCTCGTGAAGCTCCTGGAGGAATCCGGCCACACATTGGCGGACCGGGCGATCGTGCCCGATGATCGCGACCGGATTGCGGCGCGTCTGCGCCAATGGATCGCGGACGATAACGTCGAGGTCGTGATCTCGACAGGAGGCACCGGCGTCACCGGCCGGGACGTGACGCCCGAGGCATTTGAATCGGTTTTCGAGAAGAAGATCGAAGGCTTCGGAGAGCTTTTCCGGATGTTGAGCTATCAGAAGATCGGCACCTCGACCATTCAGTCGCGCGCAATCGGCGGCGTGGCTCGCGGGACCTATCTATTCGCCCTGCCCGGCTCAACCTCGGCCTGCCGCGACGGTTGGGAGATGATCCTCAAGGATCAGCTCGACTATCGCCACCGGCCCTGCAACTTCGTCGAGCTGTTCCCGCGCCTGCGCGAGCACGAAGCGCACGACGATTGACCGACGCGTCCTCACCCAGGGCCTTCCTGCTTGGTCTGTTCCGCGCAGCCGTTGCGCGCGCCGATCCCGCCCATTGCATCCCGCCTCACCTGCCGCGCAGCCCGCCCAAAGGGCGGACGATCGTCGTCGGCGCCGGCAAGGCGGCGGCCGCCATGGCGCGGGCGGTCGAGCTGAACTGGCCGCACCCGCTCTGCGGGCTGGTGGTGACCCGCGACGGCCACGGCGTCGATTGCGCAAGGATCGAGGTGATCGAGGCCGCGCATCCGGTGCCCGATGAGCGCGGCCTCGAAGCCAGCCGCAGAATTCTGGGCATGGTCACGGGCCTGACCGAGGACGATCTGGTCATCTGTCTCCTGTCGGGCGGCGCGTCCTCTCTCCTCGCCTTTCCCGCGTCCGGGATCACGCTCGCCGATAAGCAGGGCGTCACGCGCGCGCTTCTCCAGTCGGGCGCGCGGATCGACGAGATCAATACCGTCCGCAAGCACCTTTCGGCGATCAAGGGCGGCAGGCTGGCTGCGGCCGCCTATCCCGCTCGCATACTGACCTTGGCCATCTCCGACGTGCCGGGCGACGATCCCGCGACTATCGGTTCCGGCCCCACCGCCGCGGATCCTTCGACTTTTGCCGAAGCCCGCAAGATCATCGAGCGCTATCGGATCGATGTCCCTGCATCGGTCGCGGCACGATTGCTGGATGCTCAGGACGAGACGCCCAAGCCGGGCGATCGGCGTGTCTCCCGCGGCGAGATGATCATCGTGGCGCGGTCGCGGGACTCGCTGGATGCCGCAGCGGAGGCCGCGCGTGAAGCGAGAATAACGCCCGTCATCCTTGGCGATGCTCTGGAGGGCGAGGCGCGCCAATGCGCGATTTTCCACGCGGAGGCCGCGCGGCGCGGCGCGGCCGCAGCGCCTCCCGCCGTGCTCCTCTCCGGCGGCGAGACGACCGTGACCGTCCGAGGCGGTGGGCGCGGCGGGCGGAACGCGGAATTCGCGCTCGCCTTGGCTTTGGCCCTCGATGGAGCCCCGGGAATATACGCGATCGCCTGCGACACCGACGGGATCGACGGGACAGAGGACAATGCAGGCGCGTTGGTCGATCCGACCACGCTCGACCGCGCGCGAACGCTGAATCTCCATCCGCAGCAGATGCTTGATGACAACAATTCCTACGAGCTCTTCAAAGAGCTCGGGGATCTCGTCGTCACCGGACCGACCCGCACCAATGTGAATGATTTCCGCGCAATCCTGATCTCGGGTAAACTCGGCCGAGGGAGTTGAGGGATGCGGCTCTTCATACGCTGTGTATCCGACCGAGTCCGGCTCGGCCCCGGGAAGGTACAGCTTCTCGAGCTCATCGACCGTCACGGATCGATCTCCGAGGCGGCGCGGATGATGGATATGTCCTATCGGCGCGCTTGGCTGCTGGTCGCCGAGCTGAATCAAGGGTTCCGCCAGCCCGTCGTCGCCGCTCAGACCGGCGGCAAGGGCGGCGGTCATGCGGGCCTGACCGATTTCGGCCGGGAAATCGTAAAGCGCTACCGCGCGATCGAGCAGGATGCGCGCAAGGCCGTCGCCAAGCATCTGGACGCGCTCTCCGCCGAGCTATCGGACACACCAGCCCAGTAGGCATAATTCCGGCTGGGCAAAAGGCGACGCTCGTAATATCCAGTTGGATATCACGATAGGAGAAGTGCGATGCGCGGGCGGGCTCTGCTTTCGGTCTTTGCCGCATTGATGGTGTCGGCGGGCCTATTCGCCGCGGGAGCGCGCGCGGACACGCTCACGGTCTTTGCGGCGGCAAGCCTGAAGAACGCGCTCGACGAGGTCGGCATCGCTTGGAAGGCTTACGACGGCGGCTCGATCGCTCCGTCCTATGCGTCGAGCTCCACGCTCGCCAAGCAGATCGAGCAGGGCGCCCCGGCCGATGTCTTCATCTCGGCCGATCAGCAATGGATGGACTATCTGACCGACCGCAAGCTCGTGCGCGATCCGCGCCCGGTCTTGGGCAACAGATTGGTCCTGATCGCGCCGAAATCGAAGGAGACCACTATCGATATCAGGCCCGGATTCGATCTCGCGGGGCTGCTCGGCGGCGGCCGGCTTGCGGTCGGCGATCCGACGCATGTGCCGGCCGGACTCTACGCCAAGCAAGCGCTGACGAAACTCGGAGTCTGGAACGCCGTCGAGCCGAGGCTGGCGCCGGCCGCCGACGTTCGTGCCGCGCTGGCCCTGGTCGCGCGGGGCGAGGCGCCGCTCGGCATCGTCTATGAGACCGACGCCAAGGTCGAGCCGGAGGTCGCCACCGCTGGAATCTTCCCGGACGACAGCCACGATCCGATCGTCTATCCCGCGGCGATCGTCGCGACGAGCAAGAACCCCGAAGCCGCGAAATTCCTGGCCTATCTGTCCGGCCCGGCAGCCACGGCTATCTTCGAGCGTTACGGCTTTCGCCCGATCAGGTGATGTTCGTCACCCGGCCATCGCGAAGAAACACGATCTGATCAGCCAACCGCTCGACCTCCGCCATCGCGTGGGAGACGTAGAGGATCGGCACGCGCGCATGCTCGGCAAGCGTCTGCAGGTGCGGCAAGATCTCGGCGCGCCTTTCCTGGTCCACGGCGGTGACCGGTTCGTCCATCAACAGCACGGCCGGGTCGGACAGCAGCGCCCGGCCGATCGCCACCCTCTGGCGCTCGCCGCCGGATAAGCGGCTGGGCGCCCGATCCAGCAGATGGCCGATGCCGAGGATCTCGATCGTGCCGTCGAGCTGAAGGCCGCTCCGCTTCCCCCGCGCCCAGGCACCGTAGAGCAGATTCTGGCGCACGCTCAGATGCGGGAAGAGCAGCCCGTCCTGGAAGACGAGCCCCACATGTCGCCGCCTGGCGGGAAGATCGACCCCCGTCTTGGAATCGAACACGACGTGGCCTGCCACGGCGATGTGTCCGCTGTCGGGGCGCAGCAGCCCGGCGATCAGTCTCAGGATCGTGCTTTTGCCCGATCCCGACGGGCCGAACAGCCCGACGATCCGGCCCTCGGCCTGGAACACGGCATCCAGGCTGAAATGACCCAGTCGACACTGAGCGGAAAAGTCGAAGACGCTCATCGAGCGAGCCGCCTCTGGCCCGTTCGGATCAGAGCCTCCGACGCGACCAGCGCAGCGAAGGACAAGAGGATCGAAATACCGCACAGGCGGAGCGCGGCCGAATCGCCGAGCGGCGTCTGCAGCAGCGCATAGATCGCCGACGAGATCGTCCTGGTCTCGCCCGGGATGCTCGAGACGAAGGTGATCGTCGCGCCGAACTCGCCGAGGCTTCGTCCGAAGGCGAGCAAAGCCCCCGATAGAATTCCGGGGACCGAGAGCGGCAGGGTGACGCTCAGAAAGGCGAGCCAGGAGGACGCGCCGAGACTGGCCGCCGCACGTTCGAGATCGCGGTCGATCGCATCGAAGGACAGCCTGATGCCGCGCACCATGAAGGGGAATCCCATCACCGCGGCGGCGACCGCCGCTCCGGTCCATCGGAACGCGAACACGATCCCGAGCTTCTCGTCGAGGAACTGCCCCAATGCGCCGTGCCGCCCCAGGAGCAGCAGCAGCCCGTAGCCCGTCACGACCGGCGGCAGCACGAGCGGCAGGCTGACGAGCGCCTCGATCAGGATCTTTCCGGGAAAACGAACGCGCGACAGAAACCATGCGACGGCAATCGCGACCGGCAGGCTTCCCAATACGGCGACGATGGCCACGCGCAACGTCAGCGCGACGGCTTGCCATTCATCAGGGCCTAGATGGCTCGTCTCCATCCTTGAGCGGGTACACTAAAGAATCCCGCCGGTCGACATCGCGGAGCACGCTCGGATCATCGGCGGCGACTTCCCTGACCCTTTCGCCTGCCGATTTCAGCAGCGCCCGCGCGCCCCGATCCCCGGAAAGGGTGCCGATGTTCGGAAACAAGGCACGCCCGAGAAGAACCGGATTGCCCCACTCTCCCCCATGCACCGGAACGGCCGCCGCATGCGTATCCGGATCGAAGGATTCGATCAGCCGGTCCAGCGTGGTGGACTTCACCCACGGCATATCGCCGAGGCAGACGAGCGCGCCGTCGCAGCCGGGAGGAACGGCCGCGATTCCTGCCTTGAGTGAGGCCGAGAGTCCCGTGGCGTAATCGGGCGCATTGACGAAGGAGATCGGTAGCCCCGTCAGCAACCGTTCGACCTCCGAATGCTCGTGGCCGGTCACGACCAGCACCGGGCGCGCTTTGGAGTCGAGGACGGCGCGGACCGTGTGGAGCACCATCGGCCTGCCGTCCACCTGCGCCAGCAACTTGTTGTCCGCGCCCCAGCGCTTGGACTCGCCGGCGGCAAGGACAATGGCGGCGATGTTCGTCACGACGCGGCGCCTGGAGCGCAATCACGTACAAAAACGCCATTCCCGCGAAGGCGGGAAGCCGCCGAACTGGATTGGGCTCTAGAGGTAATCCTTGTCATCCTCGCGTCCGATCAGAAGGCCGCCCACGCCCATCGCGCCGATCTCCCCACGGCCGACGGGAATGCCGGCGGAGATCCGCTCCAGCACCCAGTCGAGACCGTTGCGGGCCGGCGACCGGGCGCAACCGGGAAGGCCCAACACCGGCACGCCCCCGATCTCGCCCGTCAGGATCAGATTTCCGGGTTCGACCGGCATGCCCAGCCTCTCGATCTTGCCGCCCAGCTTTTCGATCGCGGCCGGGATTACGTCGCGCCTGTCGACGATCGCGGATGCGCCGATCACCATCATTATGTCCGGCTTCGCGTCCAACTCCGCCGCCATCGCGCGCGCAACGGCTTCGGCGTCATGCGCGCAGCGGGCTTCTCCGGCAAGGCGGCTCCCGATGCGCGCGAGCCGCTCGCTCGTCACCATGCTCGTCTTTTCGACGATGCTTGTCTTCAATCCCTCGTCGACGCTCTGCACCAGCCGCGCCGCCAGCGGACGGAACGGCAGCACCTTGAGCCGCGCGGCGTCGGCTGAAGCAAGGCACTTCTCCAAAGTGCCGGTGGAGACCGCGAACGGGATGATCTTGATCGTCGCGACGCGTTCTCCGGCGTGAACAGGCGCCCACCGCCCGAGCGTGGCGACGGTCACCTCCTCGGCGACGGCGTTGAGCGTATCGACGGCGCCCGGGTCGAGCGCCACGATTCCCGACTCGCCAGCCAGGAGGTCGGCCCGGCCGTTTCTCGGCGGATTCGCCGAAACGTTTTCTCCTCGCAAAGCGTCCGCGATGCGGCCGGCTGCATCGCTCTCGCCGACATCGTCGACATCGAGGCGCGCTACGGTGACGTCCTCGATACCAGCTGCGGCGAGGGTGTCGAGGTCCGCGCGCGTGAGCAAATGCCCCTTGCGCAGCATCGACCGGCCGACGCGCAGCGAGTGGGCCAGGATCGTGCCTTCGGCCTCTGCGGTCTTCTCTTCACCAAATCTCATTGCGATGCCGCAACCAGCCTCCGGCCGCGTCGGACGCTGACGATCTCCGCCATGATCGAGACCGCAATCTCGCCCGGCGAGACAGCGCCGATCGAAAGCCCAACCGGAGCATGGATGCGCGCGAGATCCTCGTCCGTAAAGCCGTGCTCCTTCATCCGATCGCGCCGCTTCGCCTGAGTTTTCCGACTACCGAGCGCGCCGATATAGAAGACCGGCGAGCGCAGGGCCGCGACCAAGGCAGGATCGTCTACCTTCGGGTCATGGGTCAGCGTCACGACCGCAGTCGCCGTGTCCAGCCCGAGCGCGGTCAGGGCACGATCGGGCCATTCATTGACGAGCCGCACATCGGGGAAACGAGCCTCCGTTGCAAACGCGCCGCGCGGATCGACGATCGTCACGTCGAAGCCCGCCAGGGCGGCGATCGGCGCGAGCTTCTGAGCGATGTGGACCGCCCCCACCATGATGAGGCGCGGCGACGGCTCGAAGAGCTGAACGAATTGTTCGCCGTCCGCCTCTACAACTCCGGTCCGCCGCCCTGCCGAATCAACGAGTGCCTGGGCGCCCGTCTTGAGGTCGGTGACCAGAGCAGCGGATCGCCGCTCGCGCCGCGCCGCGCGGATCGCGTCGAGGATCGCGCGCTTCACTTGGTCACCGGCTCGACGAAAACCCGAATCGTGCCGCCGCAGGCGAGGCCCACGGCCCAGGCGTCGTCGTCGCTGACGCCGAAAGTCAGCAGATTGGTTTTGCCGTCCGCCATGGCGGCATGCGCCGCCTCCACGACCGCGGCCTCGACGCAGCCGCCGCTCACCGATCCTTCGAACCGGCCGTCGTCGGCGATCGCCATCTGCGAGCCGACCGGCCGAGGCGAGGAGCCCCATGTCTGCACCACGGTCGCGAGCGCGACCTTCCGGTTTTCGTCGAGCCAGGCGGCCGCGCGATCGAGCACCGCCAGCGTATCGTCGGTCTGTTCAGCCATCACGCATGTCCGAGCACCGGGTGGGGCTCATACAATTCTTCGAGCCGTTTCATCTCCTCCCCCGAGAGCTGGACCGTCAAGGCGGCCAGCGCATCCTTCAGGTGATGCGGCTTGGAGGCACCGACGATCGGCGCGGTAATCCCGGGTTTGGACAGCATCCAGGCGAGCGCGACTTGCGCCGGCGGCGTGCCCCGGGCAGCGGCAACCTCGCCCAGTCGGTCGATGATCCGTTCGTCGGTTGGTCGGTCATACATCATGTTGCCGAACGTGTCGGTTTCGGATCTGACCGTTCCCTGCCGCTTGTTGCCGGCAAGCCGCCCGCGCGCCAATGGGCTCCAGGGAATGAGGCCGACGCCCCGATCGCGGCAGAGCGGGATCATCTCCCGCTCCTCCTCGCGGTAGAGCAGATTGTAATGGTTCTGCATCGAGACGAACCGCGAAAGCCCCATCCGATCGGCGATATAGAGCATCTTGGAGAACTGCCAAGCATACATCGAGGAAGCGCCGACGTAGCGCGCCTTGCCCGCGCGCACGATGTCGGTCAGCGCCTCGAGCGTCTCCTCGACCGGCGTCCCGGAATCGAAACGGTGGATCTGGTATAGATCGACATAGTCGGTGCCGAGCCGCCGGAGGCTGTCGTCGATCGAATGCATGATGTGTTTGCGCGACAGGCCCCGCAGATTGACGTCGTCGCCCATGGCGCCGTGCACCTTGGTCGCGATGACAACCCTGTCGCGCGACAGGCCGAAATCCTTGAGCGCCCGGCCTAAAATCTCCTCGCTGACGCCGAACGAGTAAACGTCGGCCGTATCGAAGAAATTGATGCCGCCGTCGAGCGCCTCGCGGATATAGGGCCGAGCCTCGCTCTCTTCGAGAACCCAGGGGCGCCACGACTTGACCCCGTATGTCATGCAACCGAAGCAGAGCCGCGAAACCTTGAGGCCGGTCGAGCCGAGATTCACATACTGCACGAAAGCCCCGCATGCTGATGTTCGGTCGTTACCATATGATAGCCCATGGGCATATCGACCAGGATGCGGCTAAGATCGCCGCGACACGACCTCGAGGCGAGCCACACCCGGCATGACGACCGAAATCCGCCAGATCGCCTTTCAGCCGGCCGAGGTGTGCGCTGCGCTCCAGGATTATCGGCGGCGGCGAAACGAGCCGCTTCCGGCCGGCTCCATCGCCGCTGTCGATTTCGGCGCCGGACCCGAGATCGTCGTGAAGCTCGTCATCCAGAATGATTCGTCAGGGGCGCGCCACGAAGTCGCCTTCGACGCCGATACCGTCGGCGCCGCGCTCATTCTGTTCTGCATCAACCGCAAGATCCCGCTGCCCGCAACCGCTCAGAAGAAGGTCCAGCGGATCGGTGATTCGATCGGGCTGGTCATACGGCAAGAGTCGAAGCGGTAGAAAGCGGGCGGACCCTCAGGAGGATGCCGGCGCCGGATGGGCCGGCGACCGCAGGCGCCAGAGCATCGTAATGGCGACGGCGATCAGCGCGGCTGCGCCCATCCAGATGAACGCGTCCTGGAAGCCGACGGCTTCGCGCAAGGGCTGGAGCACCAGAGGGTGGAGGAACTGTCCGAGGAAAATGCAGCCGACCGCCAGCCCGATGGCGCGCGCATGGGCGGCGCTGGGCACGGCGTTCAACACCGCGCTTTGGGTCAAAGGCTGCATCAAGCCCGCGCCTATGCCGGTCAGCCCCGCGAAGATCGCAAGCGTTGACACGCCATTGGTGAGAGCAAAGCCGACGCTGCCGACGCCAAGCGAAGCCCAGGTGAGCGCGAGAACGCCCCGAAAGCCCAGCTTCGGGTTGATCAGGCCGAATAGATAGGCCCCGGCCATGCTGCCGACCGTGGTCATCGAGATGATCATCGATGTCGAGGACTGGCTCGTGATGCCATCCTCCTTCAGGAGGAATGGGCCCTGCATCGTGACCATGTACATGACGATGGCGATGAGGACGATCAGGACGTAGAGGCCCATTGCGCCCCGGATCGAAGTGTCCGAACCAGCCTCTTGAACGACCTCCCTGTCAGTCGCCTTCGAAATTACCGGAATGGCGAGCGCGAAGACCAAAAATCCGATGAGGTAAAG
Source organism: Alphaproteobacteria bacterium (assembly GCA_035293565.1). GTDB lineage: Bacteria > Pseudomonadota > Alphaproteobacteria > BOG-932 > Roseiterribacteraceae > DATGMP01. The sequence continues at coordinate 16,087 of DATGMP010000135.1, forward strand.
CGCGAAGGGCACGCGCCAGCCGCCGACGTCGGCGAGCGAACCCGCCGCGAGCAAGGTGACGAACGAGCCTGCGCCGCCGACCACCGCGTACCAGCCGATCATTCGGTCGCGCCGTTCGCCGGTGTAGTAGTCGCCGATATAGGTGATCGCCATCGTCCCGAAACCGGCGGCGGCCAGGCCGAGAATCACGCGCGTGGCCAGGAGCGTCCAAAGATCGGGAGCCACGGCACCGAGAGCGCCGAACACGGCGAACAGCAATGCGGACAACAAAAGAACCGGCCGCTTGCCGACCCGGCTTGCCAGCCAGCCGATCAGGGGAGCCCCGAACGCCATGGTCGGTGCTGCGATCGCGGTGACATATTGGGCGATGAGAGCGCCATCGCCTTGATTGGAGAAATGCTCGGCCATCTGAGTCTGCGACGGCAGAATCGCGAGCTGCACCATGCCGGCAAGCACCCCGCCCGACAAAAGGACGAAAAGACGCGCCGCCCGCACGCCCGCGTTTTCCGAAGCCACGCTCATACGCCTTCCCCTGTACCGCTGACCGAAAAGCGGGCTATTTGATGGATATTGCTTTTCCCGCCGAGCAGCGATTAGCGCACAGGGGCGATGCCCATGCAAGCACGGTCGAGCGCGCCCGGCCTTTCCCGACGTCCTAGCGATTCTGGTCGCATGAGCGAAAGCTATCCTGCTGATTTCCTTGCGAACCGCGTTCTTTATCGCGATGCCATGATGCTCGTCATCGACAAGCCGGCCGGCATTCCGGTTCATCAGGGACCCGGCGGTGGACCCAATCTGGAGCAATATTTCGACGCGCTCCGCTACGGCCTGCCTCGAGCGCCGGGCCTTGCCCATCGGCTGGACCGCGACACCAGCGGGTGCCTGGTGCTGGGGCGACATCGCCGAGCCCTCGCGCGCCTAGGACGGCTGTTCGAATCCGGCCGCGTGGAAAAGATCTATTGGGCGGTCGTCGAAGGCGCGCCGGGGCAGGAGGAGGGCCGCATCGATCTGCCGTTGCAAAAGGTCGCGCGAAAGGATGCCTGGCGCATGTTCGCCGATCCCGGCGGCCAACCCTCCGTCACCGACTATCGCGTGCTCGGTCGAGCGGAGGGAAGGACCTGGCTCGAATGCCGGCCCAGAACCGGACGTACGCACCAGATTCGCGTTCATCTGGCCGCGATCGGATGTCCGATCCTCGGCGATACGATCTATGGCCGTCAGGACCAGACGGAGCCGCTGCAGCTGCATGCCCGCGCGATCACGCTACCCTTGTATCCGACCAAGGAGCCGATCCTGGTCACGGCCCCGCCCCCGTTCCATATGCTGGCGGCGCTTAGCGCCTGCGGCTGGAGCGGAGGCGAAGATGCGGACGCCGATGTCCGGGAGCCTTCGATCGGGGCCTCAGAATCGTGACGCAACACATTGTTTCAGATCGCCTTGAAAGCCTTCAGGCGGCCATGCGCCATCTCGAGGAGGGAGGCTTCGCCCAGGCTGCCGATCTCTGCCGCCCGCTGCTTGCCATCAACCCGACCGACGCCGATGCGCGGTTTCTGCTCGGCCTGGCCCTGGGAGGGCTCGGTCAGGAGGGCGAGGCGATCAGCCTTCTCTTCGAAGTGGTCGCCGCTCGGCCCGGCCATCCCGATGCGCACCGCGAGCTGGCGCGCATCCTGGCGGCTAGCGGCAGGCGCGGCGAAGCCGAGACGCAGTACCGCGCCGCGATCGGCGCCACGCCCAGGGATCCGCTGACCTTGTGCGATTTCGGACGATTTTTGAATGAGGAAGGCCGCCACGATGAGGCCGGGGCATTGGCCGAGGCGGCACTCGTGATCCAGCCTGATCTTGCGACCGCGCACAATCTGCTGGGCGTCGCCCGCGTCGGCCAGGGACGGATGGATGCCGCCGTCCGCGCGCTCCGTCGGGCGGCGACCTTTGATCCGCGCAACACGGCCGCGCTCGCCAATCTCGGAACGGCACTCGCGACCGAGAAACGGTTCGCCGAATCGATCGACACCTTCGATAAGGCCCTCGTCATAGCGCCCAAGGATGTCACGATCCGCTTGAACAGGGGGATAGCGCTTCTCAAATCCGGAAATTTCTCAGACGGTTGGAGCGAGCTCGAATGGCGCCATCTGAAATCCGGTCGCGAGAAGCTGCCGGGTGCGGCCAGACTTCCCAAGCTTTCCCAAACCGGCAGTCTCGACGGCCGCCGCATCGTCGTCTGGCATGAGGAAGGATTCGGCGACACGATCCAGTTCCTCCGCTACATGCGCCTGCTCGCCGAAGCCGGTGCGACCGTTACGGCCTGGATGCCGAAGGAGCTGATGCGGCTGGCCGGACGAGTCACGGGCGTCGACCGAGTCCTTACCGGCAATATCACCCTTTCTGAATTCGATTATCATTGTCCGATTAACAGCTTGCCATACGTCTTTGATACCTTGCTCGAGAAGGTTCCCGAGACAGTTCCCTACATCGATCCCGACCCGGACCTGGTCCGGAGCTGGTCGGCCAAGCTGCCGCGAGGCGGACGTCCACGGGTGGGGCTGGTCTGGTCCGGGGAACCGCGCCCCTACGATCTCGCGGCCGTCCAGATGGACCGTCGCCGCAGCCTTCGTTTGGCGATGCTGCGGCCCCTCACCGAATTGCCGCAAGTCGAGTTCGTCAGCCTGCAAATGGGTCAGGCCTCGGCCGAGCTCGCGTCATCGCCGACGCTCTTCGATGCGATGCGTGACGTCTCCGATTTTGCCGACACCGCCGCAATCATCGCCAATCTCGATATGGTCGTCTCGGTAGATACCGCCGTCGTCCATCTGGCAGGCGCGATGGGCAAGCCGGTCTTTCTTCTTGACCGCTACGACAATTGCTGGCGGTGGCTTGCCGGACGCGAGGACAGCCCTTGGTATCCGACTATGCGCATCTTTCGCCAGGAGCGGCCCGGAGAGTGGGCGCCGGTGATCACGCGCGCGGCGGCGGCCCTAAAACAGATCCTTACCCCATGAATACAGTCCGCCCGTTGCGCATCCTGGCCGCGAGCATGGTCGGGAGCGGCAGCACCTTTCTCTACAATGTCGCGCGCGAGATCCTGGAAAGCGACCCGCGCCTCAAAACGCTCGCCACCTATTCGGACGAATGGAATCCCCGCTTCGACGGCAATCACCATCTGCTGCTCAAAAGCCATTGGGGCGTGCGCGCTCTGCTGCCGCTTGCCGAGCGCGGCTATCTGCGGCCGGTCATCACCACCCGACATCCCGGCGATTGCGTTTGCTCAGACATGGACAGGTTCGGCTTTTCGTTCAACTTTGCTCTAAAACGTGTTGATTTATCCTTGAAATTTGTTGGGCCCCTGCGGGCACTGCCCGACACGTTGCCCTTCCGCTACGAAGATCGCTTCACGGCCGGCACGATCACCGCCGAGAGCCTGACACGGCTATTCGGCCTCAAGCTGGATAGCAGCCGGCTCACCAACATCAGCCGCAAATACGATGCCGCCGCGACCCGCGCCTACGCGGCCAAGCTGGAGAGCCTGCCGAAGCTCAACCGCAGCCCGGACAATCCCGATGATGTCTGGTGTCCGATCACCCAGATCCATCGCGGCCACATCGGCAAGCTTGTCTCGGGGCGCTGGCGCGACCTGCCCGCCGATCATAGGCGGGCGATCGCCGATCTGTGCGGCGAGGAGGCCTCGGCCTTCGGCTACGAATTCGACGACTAGCATGGCACCCCCTCTCCTGCTGCTTCAGGATGTCCGGCTGACTCTGGGCGTCGGTCCGCTGCTGGACGGGGTCGAGCTGTCGGTCTCGTCCGGCGATCGGCTGTGCCTGGTCGGACGAAACGGATCGGGCAAATCGACGATGCTGAAGATCGCAGCCGGCCTGATGCCGTTCGACGCCGGGCGGCGCTTCATCCAGCCGGGCGCCACGATCCGCTACCTGCCTCAGGAGCCCGATCTCGCAGGCTATCCGACCGTCCTAGCCTATACGGAGGCTGGAGTGGCGCCGGGCGACGACCCGCATAAGCCACGGCTTTTGCTAGAAGGTCTCGGCCTGACCGGAAACGAGAGCCCGGCCAGTCTTTCCGGCGGCGAGGCCCGCCGGGCGGCGCTTGCGCGGGTTCTGGCGCCTGATCCCGACATTCTGCTGCTCGACGAGCCGACCAACCATCTCGACCTGCCGACGATCGAATGGCTCGAGGAGCGGCTCGCCACCAGCCGGTCGGCGATCGTGCTCATCAGCCACGACCGCCGGTTTCTCGAGCGCCTGTCCCGCGGCACGGTCTGGCTCGATCGCGGTCGCACACGCCGGCTCGAGCAAGGGTTCGCCGCATTCGAGAACTGGCGCGACGCGCTGCTGGAGGAAGAGGACAAGGAGCGACACAAGCTCGACCGTAAGATCGTCCGCGAAGAGGATTGGGTCACGCACGGAGTAAGCGGCCGGCGCAAGCGCAACCAGCGCCGGCTTCGCGAGCTCGATGCGCTGCGACGCGACAAGCGCGAGCATCGTCGCGCGGTCGGATCGGTCAAAATGGAAGCGGGCGACGCCTCGAGCTCGGGCAAGCTGGTCATCGAGGCCGAGCAGATCGCGAAATCCTATGGCGAACGGCCGATCGTCCGAAAATTCTCGACCCGCATTCTGCGCGGCGACCGGGTCGGAATCGTCGGCGCGAACGGCTCGGGCAAGACGACGCTTCTCAAGCTGCTGACCGGAGCGCTGGCCCCCGACAGCGGCCGGACCATCATCGGCAGCAACGTTCAGATGGTGTCGCTCGATCAGCAGCGCGCCAGCCTTGACCCGAACGCGACTCTCGCAGACGCGCTGACAGGCGGTCACGGCGATACCGTCTTCGTGGGCGGCAAGCCGCGCCACGTCGCCTCCTATATGCGCGACTTCCTGTTCGACTCCGGACAGGCTCGAGCCCCGGTCGGAGCGCTTTCCGGCGGCGAGCGCGGACGGCTGATGCTGGCGCGGGCGCTCGCCCGCCCCTCCAACCTGCTGGTGCTCGACGAGCCAACGAACGACCTGGATTTGGAGACGCTCGACCTGTTGCAGGAGATGCTGGCGGACTATTCGGGAACGGTTCTGCTGGTAAGCCATGATCGCGATTTCCTCGACCGCGTCGTGACTTCGGTCGTGGTTTCGGATGGGAACGGCACCTGGACCGAATACGCCGGCGGCTACGCGGACATGCTGGCCCAGAAGGGACCGGGTATCGCGGCGCGCAAACCCACGAGGCCGGTGAAGCCGGCAGATACGCCGGCGCAGCCGCCGGTACCGCGATCCGCGGCCGCGCGTAAGATGTCCTTCAAGGACCGCCATGCATTGGAGACCCTTCCGGCCCGCATCGCCGCCCTTCAGCAGCAGGCCGCGAAGCTGGAAGCCGAGCTTGCCGATCCCGCGCTCTACCGGCGGGATCCGGCCCGCTTTGCCGCGGCGTCCGCCGATCTGGCGGCTAAGACCGCGGAGATCGCTTCAGCGGAGGAGCGCTGGCTCGAGCTCGAAATGCAGCGGGAGGCGTTGGAGCGCTAGGGCCGATCCCGGTTTGAGACCAAATCCACAAACTGAAATCGGCTCTAAGGCCGCTTGCCGAATGCGTCCTTCAGCTCCTGGGGCGTGGTCTCGTCCGATTCAACGAGAAGCGAAGCCCTGATCGTGACGCCGTCCGGCGGGACAGCGGGCCGGAGCACGGGCCTGTCGCCGGCGGGCCAGGCGGTGAGGACTGCGTCCCCTGGGAAATTCATCGACTCCTGTCCCGGCAGCACCTCATCGAGAACGAGCCGTGCACAGGCGGATCCGGCCGTGCGTGCGATGTCCCGAGCCCACGCGCGCACCCTCTCGGCCGGACCGGTAAGCACCAGAATTTCCTTTTTTAAGCCGCGCGGATCGACCGACCTGGGAGGCCCGGCGATGACCCGTTCCGCGACATCGACGCCCACGCCGCGGGTCACCATGAATTTGGCCTCGTCCTCGGCGAAGATCGCGCCGACATTTCCGTCCAGCAGCGAAAGCGCCTTCTCCCGATCGAGCCAGCATTCCATCAGGCAGTCATAGCCCGGATCCTCCGGGCTCGCCTCGATCAGGTGATTGCGGACATACTTCGCGAAGGGGAAGTAGCGCGTCCCCAGAGGCGCGTGGCGGGTCTCGTAATAGTCGCGGAACTGCGCGCGCGTCAGCTCCGGCCTGCGCTTGATCGGCGTGATCACCTTCATCGTCATCGTCCCCTCCATTGCCCGGCGCCCCTCATGGGCATACGCTTGTAGTCGCATAAGCGACAAGCCAATTGTCCGGTGCGGTGACCACTCGGGAGGTGCAACACCCCCTTGAGTTCTTTCATTGGAGGAAGACATGCGCGTCATCGATGTCGATAGCCATTTCATGGAGCCGCTGGACTGGCTGGAGAAGACCGATCCGGGCCTCGCCGCCGAGCTGCCCCCTTCGAACTTCGCCGAGCGTGTCGCGCGCGGCGTTGTCGGCGATCTGCTCGACAAGATCCCGCCCGCGGAGCGGCCGACGAACCTGCTGGAGCTTCTGGCGCCCCAGGGCCGCCGCAGCGCCGAAGCGTTGATGGCCGCCTGGAAGGGCGATGAATCCGAGATGTCGCTGCGGAATCCGCCGACCGGTTACGACGCCGAAGCGCGCCTCAAGCTCAATGACGAGCACGGCATCGACGTGCAGTTCGTCAACCCGACAATGGGCACCGGGCCCTATGTCTCGGCCATCAGAATGGGACGGCGCGATCTCGGCCTGCGGGCGTTCAAGGCCTTCAACAGCTGGGCCGCGCAGACCTTCGCCGGACACACCGACCGCCTCGTTCCCGTCACGCTCGTCGACCTGATCGACATCGATTGGGCTGTCACCGAGATGACCCGCATGCGCCAGGCCGGCAGCCGCGTGGTGCAGATCAAGCCCGATCCGGTCAGCGAGACCAAGTCCCTTACCCACCCTGACATCGAGCGGGTCTGGTCCGCCGCCGAGGATCTCGGCATGGCGGTGATTTTTCACATCGCATCGGGCCGCGCCGAACTGAAGCATGGCTGGTACTTCAACGGCGGCGCGCACGGGCATTACGCCGTGCTGCAGCTGATCAACGGCCAGATGGTGCCGCAGATCGCGCTGACGGCGATGATCATCGACGGCGTGTTCGAGCGGCACCCGAAGCTCGCAGTCATTGTCGAGGAGTTGGGGATCGGCTGGGTTCCGAACTTCATCGAGATGGTCGATTCCGTGACCGTCGGCGCCTACGGCACCGAGTTCGGCATGGGTAAGGAGGACTACAAGCTGCCGCTGAAGCCTTCCGAATATATTCGCCGCCAGGTCCGCTTCACGCCGCTGGTCACCACCGACGCGCTGTCGCCCACGATGGAGCTGATCCCGCCCGAGCTGCTCGTCTTCTCCTCCGACTTCCCGCACCACGAAGGCCGCGCCAACGCCGTCGACCTCTTCGCCCCGCAGCTCAAGAGCCGCACGCAAGCCGAGCGAGAGCAGTTCTATGGCGGGTCGATCGGGGCGCTGATGGATATCTAAACCGGTCGACGCGTCCTCTGGACCTATAGCACAAAAGCATTTTGGCAAATCAGAACAAATAGTGTACATTGGGCCTGGGCTAGTTTCCTGAGCAGAGCATTGCGGACATTCGGATTCGTCGGCCCGTTCCAGCGGTATTTCGGGCGGGTCTTCGAGGGTGGCCCATTGTTGAGTGTAAGCCCATTCCTCGTAAAAAATGCGGGAATTCGGGCCCTTCTCAAGGTGATCAAAGGGATCGCCTGGATAGCCGACCAATGGGACAAGCTCCAAACCTACATGCATCCACCGAAGGACCTGAAGGAGCTTCAGGATGAGGTCGACAAGCCGGAAGCCGGCACCGAAGTTCATCATATCGTCGAAACGCAGTACAACTCCGACGCTCCAAATGCGAATGCCAAGGTCTTCAACGATGGGCGGCTCGAAAGTCGCGAAAACAAGGTACGCATTCCATATTGGAAGCATCGAGACGTAACTGCCTGGTACTCGACGCCGAATGAAGAATTCGGTTGGCAGACACCGCGTGAATACATGCGTGGGAAGAGTTGGGAAGAGCAGTACAGTTACGGCTTGTCGGTTCTCCGCAAATTTGGAGCTCTCAAGTGAAGTCCAAATCTTTCGATTCGCTTAGCGATGAAGGTCTCGCAAGCGCCTTTGAGAAATGGGCCGACGCCGCCGGCGAGGCAACCTTGGTCGGCGATCGCCAGAAAATGCGACAAGCTGCTTACCGGTTGAGAGATCTCAGCGATGTATTTCGCGCAAGGGGCCGGGAAGCCCGATTAATCCTTCTTCCTTTGCTTGACCATCCCAAGCAGGGAGTTCGCTATTATGTGGCGAAACATTTGCTCGCGATTGCCCCGGAGCGCGCGCGATCGGTAATCGAACAGGTTGCCGCAGTCGGCGGGCCGATCGCCGGTGCGGCGGGAATGACGCTTCACGCCTTAGATACGGGTATCTTCAAGCCGGATTGATGACCGCACTCCGCCAATCCGAATAAGACTGCGGAAATCAAAGTAGACGTCCAAACCTTTCCGATCTTATCCAACTCGACCATTCCCCAGGACGACTACATCCTCACCACACCTTGCACCGATCCTTCCGCACCATCGGCGCATTCGCCGGGCAGCTGTAGGCTTTGGCGAAATCGGCCAGGTTGCCCAGCGTGCCGATGACGCGGAATTTGGCAAGGGGGTGCGGATCGCCGAGCGCGCGGGTGCGGGCGTCTTCGGGGCGGATGTTCTGTTCCCAGATCTGGGCGAAGGCGGCGTAGAAGCGCTGGTCGGGCGTCATGCCGCCGATCGGCGTCGTCGACTTGCCCTCGTCGGTTTTCAGGAAAGCGCGGTGGGCGATCGTGACGCCGCCCAGGTCGGCGATCGCCTCACCCTCCTCCAGCTTGCCGTTCTCCTTCACGTCGTCGATCGCGGTGAAGCCGTCGAATTCGTCGACGATGCACTGGCCGAGCTTCGAGAAATTATCGGCGTCGGACTTGGTCCACCAATCTTTGAGATTGCCCTTGGCGTCGTAGTGGCGGCCTTCATCGTCGAAGCCGTGGGTCATCTCGTGGCCGATCACGACGCCGATGCCGCCGTAATTCACCGCGTCGTCGGCCTTCACGTCGAAGAAGGGCGGCGCCAGGATGCCGGCGGGAAAGGTGATGCTGTTGTCCTCCGGCTCGTAATAGGCGTTCGTGATCATCGCCGACATATGCCACTCGTCATGATCGGTCGGCTTGCCGATCTTGGCGAGATCGCGGTGTTCCTCGAAGCGGGCCGCCTTGAGCATCGCATCGCCATAGATCTCGCTGCCATCGAGCTTCAGCGCCGAATAGTCGATCGGCTTGTCGGGATAGGCGATGTGCTCGGTCATCCTGTCGAGCTTGTCGGTCGCCTTGGCCTTGGTGTCCGCGCCCATCCAGTCCAGCTCCTGGATGTCCTCGCGCAGCGTCTGTCGAATATTATGCACCATGGTCACCATCCGCTCCTTGGTGCCGGGCGGGACCAGGTTCTTGACGAACGCCTTGCCGACCGCGTCTTGCAGCTCTCCTGTCGTCTCGCGGATGCAGCGCTGCCAGCGCGGGCGCAGCTCCTTGGCGCCGCTCAAGAGCTTGCTGAAGGCGAATTGCTCATCGACGAAGCGCTTCGGCAGCGCGTCGCCGCCCATCGCGATGACGTGCCATTTCATATAGGCCTTGAGGGCCTCAAGGCTGGTCTTGGCGAGAACCTGGCCGAAGCCTTTGACGAAATCCGGCTGGCCGACATCGATCTGGTCGAAACCCGGCGCGTTCACGGCCTTGATGAAGGCCTTCCAGTCGAAATCCGGCGAGAGCTTCTGGACCGCATCGATGGACATCAGATTGTAGTTGGCGAGCGGGTCGCGGAGCTCCTGCGGTCGCCGTGACGCCAGCGCCAGCTGATTCTCGACGTCCATCACCGACTTGGCGTCCGCCTGGGCCGCGGCCTCCGGCTCACCGGCCAGCGCGAACATCTTGGCGACATGCGCCACGAAGGCCTCGCGGAGCGATTTCGCCTTCGCGTCGTCGCGCGTGTAGTAGTCGCGATTGGGCAGCGAAAGACCGCCCTGGCTGACGCCGGCATCCTCCTTGTCGCTGTCGAGCCCATCCGGCGTCGAGCCGAAACCGAAGAACATATCGATGCCCTTGGCCTGAAGCCTGCCGATCTCCGCCTTGATGTCCGCCCGGGTCTTCAGCGCCTCGATCGGCTTCAGCTGGGCCTTGAGCCAGGCCTCGCCCTCCTTCTCGATGCGGTCCTCGTCCATGCACGCCTTATAGAAATTGGCGATGCGGCCGAAATCCGGGTCGCTGGTGTCCGGGGTCTTGAGCAGGCGCTCGAAGACCTCATGCATTTTGGCCAGATTGTCCTCGGACAGCTGGTCGAAGGCTCCCCAGCGCGAAAGGGCCGGCGGGATCGGGTGGCTGGCCCGCCACCCGCCGGTGGCGTAGTCGTAATAATCGGTACAAGGCTGGACCTTGGTGTCGAAATTGGCCGGATCGAGCGGCGGCTGCTCCGCCCGGGCCGAAACCCCGCCCAGGATTGCGATCGCGGCGACGGCGCCTTTCAATGCACGGGAAAGGTGAGATTGCATGTCCGGAAGTTCCCTATAGAAGGGCGGCCCGAGCGGGCGCCGAGGGAAACGGTTACGCCTTAACCTCTGACCGGAAAAGCCCCCTGAAACCCGCCGGATGCCGGCACGGCTTGCATCGTCGGCCGATTAGCGCCAGCGTGCGCGCGTCCGGGGTGGCGCGGGAGGCCCCGTGATGAGCAGGGGAATTGAGCGGGAGTTCATTGTGTATCGCTATGCGGGTAAGCGTTTCCTCTCGACCGCAGCGTCGGCGGCGATGCTGGCATTGGTCTCGGCCGGGCCGGCCGGGGCGGAACGGCCGTTCGACTTCGACACGACGCCGGGCAAGCTGCCCAAGGATGTGAGGCCCCTCGCCTACCGCATTCGCCTGGCGCCCGATCTCGACAAGCTCACCTTTGGCGGCGACGAGCAGGTGGATATCGAGGTCGCCAAGCCGACCGACACGGTCGTCCTGAACGCCGTCGGCCTCGATTTTCGCGAAGTCGCCCTCCAAGGAGAGGGCGGCACTCCGGCCGAGGTCACGGTCGACGACAAAAGGCAGACCGCGAGCCTCCATTTTCCGCATGCGCTCGGCGCAGGCCGCCATACGCTGGCGATCGCCTATTCCGGAAAGATCTCGGCGCAACCCGCCGGCATCTACTACGCCGACTACGATACGGCGGGCGGCCGCAAGCGCATGCTGACGACGCAGTTCGAGGCCACCGACGCGCGGCGCATGTTCCCCGGCTGGGACGAGCCGGCCTTCAAGGCGACCTTCACCCTTTCCGCCCTGCTGCCTTCCGCCTTTCGGGCCATCTCGAACATGCCGATCGCGCACGAAACGGCCGACGGGCCCGGCAAGAAGCTGGTCGAGTTTGCGACGACGCCCAAGATGTCGAGCTATCTACTGGTTCTGGTCGCCGGCGACATGGACCGGATCGAAAGCACCGCCGACGGCACCGATGTCGGCGTCGACACCATAGCCGGCAAAAGCGACCAGGGGCGTTACGCGCTGGAGGCCGCGACGAAGATCCTGCCCTACTACAATGACTATTTCGGCGTGAGATTCCCGCTTCCGAAGCTCGACTTGATCGCAATTCCCGGCAATTTCGCAGCCGGCGCGATGGAGAATTGGGGCGGCATCACCTATATCGACAGCGCTCTCCTGTTCGATCCCGCGACGTCGACCCCACGCACGCGGGAATACATCTTCAAGGTGATCGCGCACGAGATGGCGCACCAATGGTCCGGCGACCTCGTCACGATGGCCTGGTGGGACAATATCTGGCTGAACGAGGGCTTCGCCTCCTGGATGGAGGAGAAGGCGACCGACCATTTCAATCCGTCCTGGCAGATCTGGCTCAGGGCCCATAATGACAAGGAATCGGCCATGGCGACGGATGCGCGGCCGACGACGCATCCGATCCAGCAGAAAATCGCCGACGAGAGCGAGGCCGACAGCGCCTTCGACAACATCACTTACGAGAAAGGCGAGAGCTTCATCCGGATGCTCGAGACCTATCTCGGACCCGACACCTTCCGCGACGGCATGCGGCGCTACATGAAGGCCCATGCCTATTCCAACACGACCACCGCCGACCTCTGGGCCGCGCTGGAGGAGGCGTCGGGAAAACCGGTGGCGAAGATCGCGGCGGGATTTACGGAGCAGCCGGGCGTGCCGCTCGTCCATGTAGCGACGCGCTGCGCAAACGGCAACACCGCGGCGACACTGACCCAGGATCGCTTCACGGTGCACGATTCCTCGGCGTCGAAGCTGAGCTGGCGGATTCCGGTCCTGATCGGGCGGCCGGGCGACGCGTCGCCCCAATCGGCCTTGCTGGGAGAGACGCCGCAGACCGTCACCTTCAAGGGTTGCGGCGCGCCGGTCAAAGCGAACTGGGGCGATGTCGGCTATTATCGGGTCGAGTATGATCCGGCCGATCTCGCCGACCTCGCCGCCTCCTTTGCCAAGCTGTCGGCCGCGGACCGCGTCAATCTGATCGCCGACCTCTACGCCATGGTCGAGGCCGGGCGCGCCGACGCGGGAGCCTATCTCGATTTCACGCGCGCGCTTGGCGGCGAGACCGAGCTCGTCGTCTGGACCGAAGTCGCAGACGCGTTTCGCGAGATCGATGATCTGGAGCACGGCTCCCCGGACCGGGATGCCTTCCGCGCTTATGCGCGAAGCGTGTTGCGGCCCGCGTTGGCTCGCATCGGGTGGGACGAGAAATCCGGCGAAAGCGAAGAGACGCCGATGCTCCGCGCGATGCTGATCCGCGCGCTCGGCCACTATGACGATACCGATACGGTCACCGAGGCGCGACGACGTTTTGCGGCCTTTCTCAAGGACCCTGCGAGCCTGTCGCCGAATCTGCAGGACGCGGTCATGTCGGTGGTCGGCCATGCCGCCGACCAACGCACCTATGACGAGCTGCACCGGCTCGGCCGCGCCGCTTCGGGAACCGAAACCAAGCTGCGCTTCTACAACGCGCTCGGCAGCGCATCCGACCCGTCGCTCGTCGAACAGACGGTCAAGATCGCGCTGACGGATGAAGTCCCGAACGGGCGCGTGAATCGTTATCTCGCCGCCGCGGCCGATTCCAGCGATGATCCGGACCTGGTGTGGCGCTCCTTCCTGCCCGAACGGAAATCGGTCGAGGAGAAGCTGACGGCACGACAGCGGGACACGCTGCTGCCGGTGCTCGCCAGCGCCTCGTCCGATCCGAAAGTCGCGGCCGAGCTCCAGGCGCTTCCGGAAGCGCAAAGCTCCTCCGGTGCAAAGCACGAAGCGGCGAAAGCGGTCGAGGAAATCGGCTTCAAGGCCGAATACCGGGCGCGCCTGCTGCCGTCGGTTGCGCTCTGGCTCAAAGCCCATGGCGGCGGTCACGCCGCTCCCGGAAGGACCATTCAATGACCACAACGCGCGTCGCCGACCTTCCCGGAACGGAGGTGCGCGAGGGCGACTTCCTGGGCCATCCAAAGGGGCTGAGCTATCTCTTCATGACCGAGCTCTGGGAGCGTTACGGCCATTACGGGCTGTTGGCGCTGCTCGTGCTCTACATGGTCAATTACCTGTTCCAACCGGGCCATGTCGAGCAGGTGCTGTTCTACACGCCGATCAAAGCGGGCTTCGAGTCCGTGTTCGGGCCGCTCGGCATTCAGGCCTTCGCCTCGCAAGTCTACGGCGTGTTCATCGGCCTCGTTTACTTTGCCCCCTTCTTCGGCGGCATCGTCGCCGACCGCCTCCTGGGTCAACGCAAATCCGTCATCTGGGGCGCCGCCTTCATGGCCGCCGGCTATTTCATGCTCGGATTCGAGCCGCTGTTCTTCCTGTCCTTCCCCGCCCTCATTGTCGGCAACGGGCTCTTCAAACCGAATATCTCCACGCAGGTCGCCAATCTCTATGAGAAAGGCGATCCGCGGCACGATCGGGCTTTTTCGATCTTCTATGTCGGCATCAACATCGGTGGCGTGCTCGGCCCATTTATTTGCGGCTATCTCGGCGAGCGGGTCGGCTGGGCCTATGGATTCATCTCGGTTGGCGTGGGTCTCGTCCTCGCGTTGGTGATCTATCTCTATGGCCTGCGCTATGTCCCGCAGGACAATCTGACGCGAAGCCGAGTCCAGCATGTGGAGCATAAGCCGCTCACCCCAAGCGAGAAGAAGGCCGCCGGAGCATTGATCATCCTGACCGCGCTCAGCGCGTTCTTCTGGGCAGCTTGGTACCTGCAGTTCAACACGATGAATCTTTGGGCGGACGTTCACACCGACCGCGACATCGATCTGTTCGGTTGGCATGCCACGATTCCCACCACCTGGTTCCAAATGGTGAACGGCTTCTACATCTTCGGCCTGACGCCAATCGTCACGAGCATTTGGGCGAGGCAAGCGGCGCGAGGCCGCGAGCCCACGACGGTCGTGAAGATGGCGATCGGCTGTTTTCTGCTGTCGGCGTCCTTCCTGTTCATGCTCATTCCCGTGGCGCTCCTCGGACCCGACGGCCGCACGGGAATGATCTGGCTGATCCTGTTCTACGGCATCTACACCGCCGGGGAGCTTTACGTGTCGCCGGTGGGTCTGGCGCTCGTCACGAAAGTGGCGCCCCCGCGCATCGTATCGATGATGATGGGCGTCTGGTTCATCGCCTATTTCATCGGCGGTTATCTGGCGGGCCTGATGGGGAGCTATTGGGAAGCGATGTCGATGAGCCGATTCTTCGTCCTGGTGGCCCTCGTTCCGGCCCTGGCCGGCGCCGCGATCTGGGCGTTCAACCGCCCGCTGAAGCCGATCCTCCAAGAGAAGCGATCCTACGTCTGAGGACCTAATGCGTGTCTGGCTCGCCTTTCATCTCGCTACGCTCGCGCTTTGCGCTCTACTCGCCCTGCCTCGGCTCGCCCTGGCCGACGAGGGCATGTGGCCGGTCAACAACTTCCCTTCCGACAAGGTGAAGCAGGCTTACGGATTCGGGCCTGATCAGAAATGGCTGCAGCACGTCCAGCTCTCCTCGATCCGGCTCGCGCATGGCTGCTCGGCGAGCCTGGTCTCGTCGAATGGGCTCGTGATGACCAATCACCACTGCGCCCATGAGTGCATCGCGCAGCTGTCGACCGCGCAGCGCGACTATGTGGCGACCGGCTTCTATGCCAAGGAGGAGAAGGACGAGGTGAAATGCCCCGACATGGAGGCGAACCAGCTCGTCCAGATCACCGACGTCACGGCCCGCGTCAAGAAAGCCACCGAGGGCAAAGACGGAAAAGCGTTCTTCGATGCGCGCAAGGCCGTCGAAGCCGAAATCGCCAAGGAATGCTCCGGCGGCAACGACGCCGTGCGGTGCGATGTCGTCGAGCTCTACCACGGCGGCATCTATAATCTCTACAAATACCGCCGCTTCCAGGATGTGCGGCTGGTCTTCGCGCCGGAATTCGCAATCGCCTTCTTCGGCGGCGACCTCGATAATTTCGAATTCCCGCGCTATGATCTGGATGTCAGCTTCCTGCGCATCTACGACAAGGGAAAGCCGTTTGATTCGCGCGCAGACTTCCTGCCCTTTGCGAAACAGGATCCCGTGGAGGGCGAGCTCACCTTCACGTCGGGAAATCCCGGCAGCACCGAGCGTCTCGATACGGTCGCGGAACTCGAATACGACCGTGACGTTAAGCTGCCCAGCACGCTGCTCTATCTCGCCGAACTGCGCGGCGTACTCGAGGAGTTCAGCGAGCGCGGAGCGGAGGAGAAACGCATCGCCGACGAGCGGCTGTTCCGTACGGAAAATTCCTACAAGGCTCTGAAAGGCCAATTCGAAGCGCTGGTCGCGCCGGCGCTCATACGGTCCAAGAAGGACGAGGAAGCTTCCCTCAAGGCCAAAGTGGAAGCCGACCCGCAAATGAAAACGGATTACGGCTCCGCCTGGGATAACATCCGAGGCGCGATCGAGCACGCCAAGCTGATCCGCGACCGCTTCAACATGCTGGAGACAAGTCGCGGCTTCGATTCCCAGCTCTTCCAGGATGCGCGCTATCTCGTTCGCTATGCGGAGGAATCGAAGAAGCCGGACGGCGAACGGCTGAAGGAATATACGACCGCCAACTTTCCGATGGTCCGGCAGCAGCTTTTGTCGACTGCGCCGATCTATCCCGAACTGGAGAAGACGACGCTCGGCTTCTCGTTGATGATCCTGCAGCGACTGCTGGGCCCCGACGATCCCACCGTGAAAAAGATCTTCGGAAGCCGCTCACCGCAGGAACTCGCCAACGACGTCGTCGACAAAACCTCGCTCAAAGACCCCGCCCTCCGCCGCAAGCTTCTCGATGAGGGCTCGACCGGCATCGATGCCGCCAAGGATCCGATGATCCAGCTCGCCAAGCTGGTCGATGCGGACGCGCGCGCCGTGCGCAAGGATTACGAGGACAATGTCGAGGCCGTCTTCGAAAAGAACTATGGTTTGATCGCGCAGGCGCGCTTCAAGCTGTACGGCACCTCCGTCTATCCCGATGCGACCTTCACGCTCAGAATCTCCTACGGGACAGTCAAAGGCTATGATCAGGCGAGCGGCCATGTCGATCCGTTCACGACGATCGGCGGCACTTATCAGCGGGCGACCGGCGCGCCGCCATTCAAGCTCCCTGACAGCTGGATCGAGGCAAAGCCGAGGCTGAACGCGTCGCAGAAATTCGATCTCTGCACCACCAACGATATTATCGGCGGCAATTCGGGCTCGCCCGTCATCAACAAGGACGGCGACGTGGTCGGTCTGATCTTCGACGGCAACATCCAGTCGCTGGGCGGCGATTTCGGCTTCGACCCCGCAGTGAATCGCGCGGTCGCCGTGGATACCGGCGCCATCCGCGAGGCGCTCGCCAAGATCTATCAGGCCGACCGCTTGGTCACCGAGCTCGGCAGGCGATAATTGTCCATGACCTTGGTGAGCGCCGCAGCTACAGGCCGGGAGCCCAACCGGGTCCTGATCGTCGTGATCGCAATGGCGGCGAGCGTGATGCAGGTGCTAGACACCACCATCGCCAATGTCGCGCTGCCGCACATGCAGGGCAGCCTCGGCGCGACGCAAGATCAGATCGCCTGGGTGCTGACTTCCTATATCGTGGCCTCGGCGATCGCGACGCCGGTGACGGCCTGGTTTGCGGCGATCCTTGGTCGGACCCGCGCGTT
This sequence comes from Alphaproteobacteria bacterium, assembly GCA_035293565.1. Lineage (GTDB taxonomy): Bacteria > Pseudomonadota > Alphaproteobacteria > BOG-932 > Roseiterribacteraceae > DATGMP01. Next base: position 33,342 of record DATGMP010000135.1, read on the forward strand.
CGCCATTTGCATCGCAGCCTTCACGATCACCTCGATTCTCTGCGGCGCCGCAATGACGCTGCCGCAGCTGGTGCTCTTTCGGCTCCTGCAAGGGGTCGCCGGCGCCGGAATCTCGCCGCTCGCCCAGGCCATCATGCTCGATGCCTATCCGCGGCACGAGCTCGGCAAGGCCATGTCGCTCTTCTCCGTGGGCGTCATGGTCGGCCCCATTCTCGGGCCGATCGTCGGCGGGTGGCTGACGCAGGATTATAGCTGGCGCTGGTGCTTCTACATCAACGTGCCGATCGGGATTCTGACGGTCCTCGGCGTCCTCGCCTTCGTGCCCGAAACGACGCGCACTCCCGGCCGCAAGCTGGACACGTGGGGCTTCGTCTTCCTCAGCCTCGCGATCGGCAGCGTTCAGCTCGTGCTCGACCGCGGCGAACAGAAAGGATGGTTCGAATCGCCTGAAATTCTGGCCGAGGCGGCGCTCGCCGTCTTCGGTCTCTACATGTTCGTGGTGCACAGCGCGACCAGCAAGCACGCCTTCATCGACCTCAGGCTGTTCAGAGACGTGACCTTCATGTCGGCCACGATCATCATGTTTCTGATCTTCATGGTGTATCTGGGCGCGTTGGTGCTGCTGCCGCAAATGCTGCAGCTGGAGTTCAATTATCCGGTGCTGACAGCCGGCCTGGCGACGACCCCGCGCGGACTCGGCATGCTGGTTGCGATGTTCACGATCGGGCGCATCATCAACAAGGTAAACCCGCGCTACATCGTGTTCTTCGGGATGGCCTGCAACGCAGCCTCTCTCTACCTAATGTCGCGCTGGTCCTTGAACGTGTCGATGGCCGAGATCGGCTGGACGGGCGTGCTGCAAGGCCTCGGGATGGGCGGACTGACGCTGCCCGTCTCGACTCTGGCCTTCTCGACTCTGCCCAACGATCTGCGCAATGACGGCACGGCCTTCTTCAACCTGATGCGTAATATGGGCGGCGCGGTCGGTGTCGCGATGGTGTCGTCGCGGCTGGTCGAGCTGACGCAGATCCACCACGGCTATCTCGCAGAGTTCATGACGCCGTTCCGCCATCTGCCATTGTCGTCCCTGCACGGCGAGGCCGCGATGAAGCTGCTGAATCTCAGCCTGACACAGCAGGCCGCGATGATCGCCTATATCAACGGATTCCTGCTGCTCAGCCTGCTGACGGCAGTGATGGTGCCGTTCGTGCTGCTGCTCAAGTTTCAGAAAGTCAGGTCGCAGCCGGGGCAGATGGCGGCCGTTCACGACTGAGGCCGCTGGGCCTTGGTCGGAAAATCATGGATCTCCGCGATGTCGTCGGCATCATGCCCGTCGAGCACGATTTCGTCGGACTCGAGCAACGGGCCGTGCACCGCAACCAGCCGCTTATAGCGCCAGACTGCAATCGGCAGGCTCGCCAGATAGGCAATGGCCAGACAGACCAGAGTGGACCAGGGAGCGCTCGCGACCGCCCCGGCAACGATGCCGATCAATGCCAGAACCGGCAGTCTTTGGCGCACGCGCACGATGCGCCAGGAGAAGGTCGGAAGCGTGCTGACCATCAGGAGCGCAGCCGCGATCGTCCAAAGTCCGACGATCAACGGATAATGAGCGATGTCCCACTCCGCTTCGAAATCGACGATCATCGGCAGAAGCGCCAATCCCGCAGCCGCGGGAGTCGGCACGCCGGTGAAGAACCCTCGGGCATAGGCCCGCGAGCTACCCTCGGCCAACGCCGTGTTGAATCGCGCAAGACGGAGCGCGGCGCAAATGCCGAAGGCGAGCACCGCCAACCAGCCGAAGCTGCCGCCGTCATGCAAGCCCCAGAGATACAGCAAGATGGCCGGAGCGACCCCGAAGCAGACCACGTCGGATAGGCTGTCGAGCTCGGCGCCAAATTTGCTCTGGGCGTTGAGAAGGCGCGCCGTGCGGCCATCGAGCACATCGAAGGTCGCCGCCACCGCGATCGCGATCACCGCGGCCTCCCAACGATGCAGGATGGCGAACCGGATCGCGCTCATGCCCGAGGTCAGCGCCAGAGTCGTCAGGGCATTCGGCAGCATCCGGATCAGCGAATGCTCCCGGCGCCTCATGCGTCTATGGCGCATTCTGAGCGGCATCAGATGGAAATCCCAACCCGCGGCGGCTCGACGCCGGCAAAATCGGCAATCACCGTTTCTCCTCCGATGGCCGTCTGGCCGACGACAACGAGCGGCTTCGCATCCGGCGGCAGGTAGACGTCCACGCGGCTTCCGAAGCGGATCAACCCGTAACGCTCGCCGGTCCTGACCGGTTGATCTTCGACCAGGCCGCAGACGATGCGGCGGGCGACCAGTCCGGCAATCTGCACGACGCCGAGCTCACGCCCCTCAACGGCGCGGAGCCTCACCGCCATCCTCTCGTTCTCCTCGCTGGCCTTGTCCATCGCGGCATTGAGGAAGCGACCGGGATGATAGGCCACCTTGGTCACAACACCCTCTATCGGCATACGGTTCACATGCACATTGAAAATATTGAGGAAAATGCTGATCCGCAACATCGGCTCAATGCCCATCTCGAGCTCGGAGGGCGGCAGGGCGAGCGTGATCATCGAAACCCTGCCGTCGGCCGGACTCACCACCAGGCCCGCGCGCTGCGGCACGACACGGGGCGGATCGCGGAAAAAATAGATGCACCAAGCGGTTGCCACGATCCCGACCCAAGCGAGACGCGGCGCCAGGCTTGCGAGCAGCAAGGCTGCGACCGCGAAGAGCGCGATGAAAGGCCAGCCGGCACGATTGATGGGAACGACGACGGTATCGAGAGCGGACATTTACCCGGAATCACGTGAAATGAAGGGCGAGCATCGTCGCATTGTTCGCAACCATACGAAAGGCCGCCTTAGCGCTCGCCGCCGAGGGCGAAGAGCTGGCCCGGCTCATGGATGACCTGCCGCGACGAGTGGTCGAAGGCGGCCGCGATCATCGCGGCGCCGACGGTTCTCGCCGCGATCGGCCGATAGGCGCGGAACACGCCAAGCGCGTTGGCGAGCTTGAGCGGCGCCAGGGCGAGCGCCTCGGCCGGGCGCGCCCGCTCCCGCTGCCCCGCCAGATAGCCAGGCCGCAGGATATGGAGATGCCGGAAGGGCAGCGCCGCGGCATCCCGCTCGATCTCGCCTTTCATTCGCATATAGAAGGACGGCGACTTCACCGAGGCTCCGGCCGACGAGATGAGGACGAAGACCGGCACGCCGTTACGGGCGGCGCGGCCCGCAAAATCGAGCTGGTAATCGTGATCGACCCGGTATTGCGCTTTCGCGCTTCCGGCCTCTCGCCGTGTCGTTCCGAGCGCCGAGAACAGAACGTCTCCCCGTATCGCATCCTTGACGTCGTCGTCGAGCCTTTCGAAATCGACGATGTGCTCCTGGAGCTTGGAATGGGCGATGTTCGTCGGTCTTCGCGCGAAGACGTGCACCCGATCGAAGCGCGGATCGTCGACGAGAAGCCGGACCAAAGCTCTGCCGACCAGTCCGGTCGCCCCGATGACGAGCGCGATGGTCACGGCGCCGGTCGGAAAATCGCCACCGCCGACGCGATCACCCGCCCCTGCCGCCCTTCATCACGAAGCGCGAGGCGGACGGCGACGCGCCCCAATCCTGCGGCGGTACCCGCCCCTTCGGCGACGAAAGGCCCGTGCGTGCCCCGCGCGACGAAGGAGACATTCCAATCTTCCATCTGAAGCGCCCGCGTTCCGGCCTCTCGCGCCGCGAGCTCCATCGCGGCCGTTTCAAGAACGACATGGATGGGGCCGATATGCAGCGATGCCGAGGTGGAGGCATTGCGGGGGTTGAGCGGGGGCAGCTCCCAAACGCCTTCGGCTCTGCGCTTTCCGCCGAAGACCGCGTGAAGCGGCGGCAGCGCGGGGTCATCCTCGATGTCGGGGCCCGGCTCGACCGGCCGAAAGCCCGCCGGCGCATCGGCGAGTTTCACCCCCGTGCCATGCGCAATGGCGATGAGCCGCGACGGATTGGCGGCGTCCATCACCTCGGATTGGGTAAAGCCCATCGTCTTGCCCATATGGACAAAGGTTCGGCGAATCAGGACTTCGCGTACGTCGCGACCGTCGTCCAGGATATGGAGCGCGGCCGTAACCGGGGCCGGGATGGATTCGATGTCCGTGAACCCGCCGGACTCCGCAGTCGCGATCGCCAACGGCGCCGCCGTCAGCCCGCCGACCGCATTCCGCATATCCCTCCGGATGCGCATCGAATCATGGTCCACATCGTGGAGCGCAACCGTTCGCCGGCCGAGATAGCGGTAGGTCAGAAGCCCGTCCGACCCCATCATCGCTTCGAAACGGGCCCAATATTCTTGCGACGCCGCAGCCCGAAGATCGTCGACCATGCAAAGATCCTCCCTCGCCGCCCATTCTCGCGGATAATGGGCGGATTGGAAATCCGCCCACTGATGCAGGAGAGGCAATGGATGTGAGTCTCGCGGGCCGGACCGCCATTCTTTCCGGTGCGGGCGCAGGCCTCGGCTTGGAGATCGCCCGCGGCCTTGCGCGCGAGGGCGCGAATCTGGTCCTGGGCGATATCGACGATCGAGCGCTGGCGGCGTCGACCGAGGCGGCGCGAGCCCTGGGCGCCCAGGTCGTCGGGCTCAAGACCGACATCCGCAGCGACGCGGATTGCCGCGCGCTCGTCGACCTCGCCCTGCAAAGCTTCGGCTCCGTCGGCATCCTGATCAACGATGCCTTCCTGGCAGAGGCCGGCGGCACCTTCGAGGACGCCGAGCTCGCCGCCTGGCAGGCGGTGTCCGAGGTCAATCTCTGGGGCTCGCTCCGGATGATCAAGGCGGCGCTGCCGGCGCTCAAGGCCGGCGCAGAGGGACGCATCATCAATATCAACACGCATGGCGCCGAGAAGCTCGACCCGCTGTTCGGCGGCTACACGGCCTCGAAGGCGGCTCTGGCCCATCTAACCCGCCACCTGGCGCGCGAATTCGGCCGGTACGGGATTCGCGTAAACGGCGTGCACCCCGGCCCTATGGACGCTGAACCCAGGCGCAATTACCTGACGGAACTCGCAAAATCGATGGGAACGACCTACGACGCGCTGGATGCGGAATGGCGCGGCAGAACGGCTCTGGGATATCTTGCGACGGCGGCAGACGTCGCCGACGCCGTGATCTTCCTGGCCTCGCCCGCCGCACGATCCATCACCGGCCAGGCGCTCTATGTCGATTCCGGCGAGTGGTTTCACTGACCCGTCAAAATCATCGCCGGGTGATCCTTGTCCCGGCCCGCTGGCGGAATAGTTCAATAGCCGTTTTAATGGCAGCCCCGTGGTACATCGGTCTGCTGCCTCAAACGATTCTGGACCGAGGCGATGCGCTGTCCGCGAAAGATATATCTACTGCTCGTAATGGCGTCGCTGGCGAGTCTGCCCGGCTGCGACGATCAATCGAAATCAGCGCCACCGCCACCGCCGGTGACCGTCGCGCCGCCGATCGTCCGGAACATCACGGAATGGGACGAATATACCGGTCGCTTCCAGGCGGTCGATTATGTTGAGATCAGGGCCAGGGTCAGCGGTTATCTCGAATCGGTGAACTTCACCGACGGGCAGATCGTGAAGAAAGGCGATTTGCTCTTCGTCATCGACCCCCGCCCCTACCAGGCTGCGGTCGATTCGGCTACTGCCGCGCTCACACAGGCCGATGCCCGGCTAGACTTGGCCAATCGCGAGCTTGCCCGAGCCAAGGAACTCACCAAATCCCAATACGGGTCCGTCGAATCGCAGGACAAGGCGATCCAGGAGCAGCGCGCGGCGTCGGGCGCGGTCGATGCCGCCGGGGCCACTTTGAGGCGCGCCAAGCTCGATCTCGAATTCACCCAGGTTACCGCGCCGGTTACGGGCCGGATCAGCCGGCATCTCGTCACCGTCGGCAATCTGATCAGCGGCGGCGAGGCGAACTCGACTCTGCTGACGACGATCGTATCCCTCGACCCGATCTATTTCTATTTCGACGCCGATCAGAACGCCTATCTGAAATATGAGCGGCTCGCCCGGTCGGGACTGCGCCCGAGCTCGCGCGACGTCGCCAATCCGGTACATCTGGCGCTCGCCGACGAGACCGACTTCCCCCACGAAGGGCACATGAACTTCGTGGACAACCAGATCGACTTCAGCACCGGTACGATGCGTGGCCGGGCCGTCTTCGATAATCCCGATCTGATCTTCACTCCGGGCATGTTCGCCCGCGTACGCCTGATCGGCTCGCCGCCGCACGACGTCGTCATGCTTCCCGACGAGGCCGTCGGGACGGACCAGGCGCGGCGCTTCGTCTATGTGGTCGACAAGGACAATATCGCCCGCTATCGCGAGGTGAAGCTCGGTCCTCTCGTGGACGGGCTGAGGATCGTGCGCGAGGGGCTGACGCGCGACGATCGCGTGATCGTCAACGGCCTGCAGCGCGTGCGGGTCGGCTCCCCGGTCACTCCAAGCGCGCCGCCTCAGCCGCAGAAAACGGCGACGACTCCGTGAGCAACAGGGCCTGAACATGGGAATCGGCCGCTTCTCGATCGACCGTCCCGTCTTCGCGATGGTGATCTCGATCTTCATCCTGATCGTCGGCGCGATCGCCTATTACACGCTGCCCGCGGCGCAATATCCCGAAGTCGCGCCGCCGACGGTCGTTGTTACCGCGACCTATCCGGGCGCTACCGCGAAAGTGGTCGCCGACACGGTCGCCACGCCGATCGAGCAAGAGGTCAACGGCGTCGAGGACATGCTCTACATGTACTCGCAATCGACCAGCGACGGCGGCATGACGCTGACCGTCACCTTCAAGCTCGGTACCGATCTCGACAAGGCGCAAGTGCTGGTCCAGAACCGGGTCGCCGTCGCCGAGCCCAGGCTGCCCGAGGAGGTGCGGCAGATCGGCGTCACGACGCGCAAGAACTCGCCCGACCTCTTGATGGTCGTGCATCTGCTCTCGCCCGACAACAGCTACGACCAGCTCTACATCAGCAACTACGCGCTCATCCAGGTGCGCGATACGCTGCTCCGCTTGCCCGGCGTCGGCGATATCCAGATGTTCGGCGCGCGCGACTACAGCATGCGTCTCTGGCTCGACCCGGACCGCGTCGCCGACCTTGGGCTGACCGCCGGCGATGTGGTGAACGCGGTGCGCGGGCAGAACGTCCAAGTGGCCGGCGGCCAGCTCGCCCAGCCGCCCGTCCCCACGAGCCGCGCCTTCGAGCCCAGCGTTACGCTTCAAGGCCGGCTGATCGAGCCCGATGCCTTCTCCAAGATCATCATCAAATCCGGAACCGACGGGCGCGTGGTCCGCGTCGGCGACGTCGGCCGGGTGGAGCTCGGTGCGCAGGACTACACGACGAACTCCTATCTCAGCGGCAAAACCGCCGTCGCAATGCTGATCTCGCAACAGCCCGGCACCAACGCGTTGGCAACCGCAAAGCGCGTGATCGATACGATGGAGAAGCTCAAGCAGAACTTCCCCAAGGGGATCGACTACCGCATCGCCTACAACCCGACCGAGTTCATCGCCAAATCGATCCAGGAGCTGATCCGGACGATCTATGAGGCCGTTGCGCTCGTCGTCGTCGTCGTGCTGCTGTTCCTGCAGCGCTGGCGCGCCTCGCTGATCCCGATCCTGTCGATCCCGGTCTCGCTCATCGGCACCTTCGCGGTGATGGCCGCGCTGGGATTTTCGATCAACAACCTGACGCTTTTCGGGCTCGTGCTTGCGGTCGGCATCGTGGTCGACGATGCGATTGTGGTGGTCGAGAATGTCGAGCGTCACCTGTCCGCCGGCGACACGCCCAAGGAGGCCGCCCGCAAGACGATGGACGAGGTCGGCGGCGCGGTGATCTCGATCGCCCTCGTGCTGTCGGCGGTTTTCATTCCGACCTCGTTCATCCCGGGCATCTCCGGCGAGTTCTATCGCCAATTCGCGCTGACGATCGCGGTGGCGACGATCATCTCCGCGTTCAATTCCCTCACTCTGAGCCCGGCCCTCGCATCGCTCGTCCTGAAGCGCCACGGCGCCGAGGAGGGCCAACCGAAAGGGCCCGGCTGGCGCGAAAGGGTGGAGCGTGGGCTGGACATATTCTTCGCCCGCTTCAACCACGGCTTCGATTGGGTTGCCGAGCGCTATGGTCGTGTCGTCGGCCGCGTCACGCGCATTCCGAAGCAAATGCTGCTGGTCTATGCCGTGCTGATCACGGGTACCATCGTTCTGTTCATGCGCGTGCCCACGGGATTCATCCCGACGCTCGACCAGGGCTACTGCATCATCTCGATCCAGCTTCCGAGCGGCGCCTCGCTCGAGCGCACGGATGCGATCGTGAAGCAGGTCGACGACATTGCGCGCCATACGCCCGGCATCGATCGCGGCGTCGACTTCGCGGGATTCTCAGGCGCGACACGCACTATTGCGTCCAATTCGGGCGCCATCTTCGCAGGTTTCGAGCCATTTGAAACGCGTATACCGCGCGGCCTGACGGCGAATAAGATCATCGCCGATCTGCGCAAGCGCGTGATGGCGGTGCAGGGCGCCTTCGTGCTGGTGCTGCCGCCGCCGCCGATCCGCGGCATCGGCACTGCGGGCGGCTTCTCCATGCGCATCGAGGATCGCGGCGGGCGCGGCACCCAGATCCTCGAGAAAGCAACCAAGGAGCTGGCGCTCGCGGCCAATCGGACGCCGGGTCTGACCTCGGTCTATTCGCCCTTCTACGCCGACGTGCCGGAACTGTTCGTCGATGTCGACCGCACCAAGGCGCAGATGCTGAACGTGCCGGTGAACAATGTCTTCGAAGCGCTCGAGGTCTATCTGGGTTCGTCCTACATCAACGACTTCAATTTGCTGAGCCGCACCTTCCGCGTGACCGCGCAGGCCGACGGACGATTCCGGCTCGACCAAGATACGATCTCACGGCTGCGCACGCGCAACGCCAATGGCGACATGGTGCAGCTTGGCTCGGTCGTCGATTATCGCGAGACGGTCGGCACCAACCGCTACCCGCGCTACAATCTCTACCCGGCAGCCGAGATCAACGGCGATACGATTCCGGGCTTCAGCTCCGGCCAGGCGATCAAGGCGATGGAGAAGCTGGCGGCCGACAATCTGCCCGACGGCCTTACCTATGAATGGACCGACCTTTCTTACCAGGAAAAGAACACCGGCAACACGGCCGTCCTGATCTTCCCGTTGAGCGTGCTCTTCGTATTCCTGGTCCTGTCCGCCCAATATGAAAGCTGGACCCTGCCCTTTGCCATCATCCTGATCGTGCCGATGTGCCTTTTCTCGGCGATGGGCGGGATCGCGCTCTTGGGCATGGACGACAACATTCTGACCCAGATCGGCTTCATCGTGCTGGTTGGGCTGGCCAGCAAAAACGCCATTCTGATCGTCGAGTTTGCCCGCCAGCAGGAGATCGAAGGCAAGCCGCGCATGACCGCGGTGCTCGAGGCGTGCCGCCTCAGGCTGCGGCCGATCCTGATGACGTCTTTCGCCTTCATTCTGGGTGTCGTGCCGCTGATGATCTCGGCCGGCGCCGGCGCCGAGATGCGTCAGGCCATCGGCACCGCGGTGTTCTTCGGGATGCTGGGCGTAACCTTCTTCGGACTGGTCTTCACGCCCGTGTTCTATGTCGTCGTGCGCAACACAGTCGACGCGTTCATGGCGCAACGCGCTGGTCGGTTGGAGCGCGCAGGCGGCACCATCACGCCCACCTAACCGCCCCCATCAAGGGGGGATATGAAGGCGAACAGCGACGAAGCGATCCTTGCCGCTGCGCGAGCGGCATTCGTGGATTGCTTCGCTTCGCTCGCGATGATGGTCAGGGGATTTCGTTGCACCCTAATCCCATCAGGCTCTACGCCGCGTGGGCCACAGCTTCGCCGTGCTTCACGCCCATGCGGTCGCAGAGCTCGCAGAGCCAGCGGCCGGAGGAGATCTCGTCTTCGCAATACAGGCGCAACGCTTCGCGTGTCTCCAGATCTTCCGTGATGCGCTCGGCGAATTCACGTACCGGTGCGATGAGAGTCTCGGTATCGCCGAGATTGCCGATCAGGCGCACGAGCTTCACCTCGTCGGCGACACTCGGGTCTGCAAGACAGGCCTGATAATCTGGTCCTCGCTCCGGTCCGATCGTCGCTTTCCACTCCTCGCCCATCTCTTTGAGACGCTGCCCGAAAACGCGCCCGTGGAAGCTCTCCCGCTCAGCCACCCAGTTGAGCCCGCCCTTGAGTCTCGGATTGCGGCAGACCTTTACCCAGCTCGCGATGGCGGCGCCCGCAGCGCTTTCCTCGGCCCTCAGCACGTCGATCAGCCCGACGATCGCTTCGCGCTCGGATGCAAAACTACGACCAAAGGCATGGAAACTGCTCATTTGTTTTATCCTCCCATCGCTATGACTGGTGGCTCCGCCCCAAATGCTTGTCGAAGAAACGCGCGACGACATCGAAATATTCCTTCGATTCCGGAAGATCGATGTTGGTGAAAAAGGAATGCTGCAACCCGTCCCACACATGCAGCTCAGCATCGACGCCCAGACGCGTGAGCGTCTCGTGCGTGGTGATAACCGGGCTCATCGCGATATCGCGCGTCGCGGTGACCAACAGAGTCGGCGGAAATTTGGCCATCATGGCTGGTGATTCGAGCGGTGTTACCTGCGGGTCCTTCGGGTTCGCGCCATCGAAATAGGCCATCGGCAGATTGCCGGGTTTGTCCGGAGTCGAAGGCGGCGGCGGAATCTGGCCGTTGAGGGCAGCGGAGAAATAACGCGAGTCCCCCTCCAGCGTGTGACCGGCGCCGGCGCAGAAAATGCCGGCAGCGCCCGGCGTCGGCAGATTGTGAGTCTGGAACCAGATGAGCGCCTCTCCGGTCAGCATCCCGCCGGCGGAGCAGCCGAAGATGCCGATATCCTCCGGCTTGTACTGTTTGAGCAGCGCGCGATAGACGGTCGCCACATCCTCGCTTGCGGCTGGAAAATGATTTTCGGGCCCTTGCCGATAGTCGACCGTCACGACCTTCATGCCGGCGACGGACGCGATCGGGATCGATTCCATGAGGCCGACCGTCCGCGCGCCGAACAGGAAGCCGCCGCCATGCAGATTGATCAGCACACGTCTCGCATTGCGCGCCGGCACGCCAGACGCGGGAGTCACGATGTCGGTATAGACGCCGTCGACCGTCCAAGGTTCGAGCGTGACCGGATAGACCGCCTTGGCGTGCTCGATCCGGGGCGCCAGCGCCTTATCCAGAGTCTCGCGCAAGATCTTCGGGTCGCCATGATTGACGCCGGCCATCGCCGCCGATGTATGCCCCGGCTGATGCGTCTTGATGAAATCCGCCTTGGCTTCAGGGCTCGCATAGGTCGAGAACGGCGCCAGAAACGCCGGCGCATGGACCGTGCCATCCGGGTCGATCCGGGCCGAGGGCGCGCCGATCGCTTGCGCGTGGGCTGGAGTAGCGACAAGCGCGAAAAACAGTATGCAGCGCCTCGTGGCGCCTCTTAGCGCGTTTCGCCAATCAGGCGAGCTTGTGGCGGCATCGCCACCGCCGTCCAACCCTCCCCCATCGACGGGAAGGGCTTTCAATACGTCTCCCTTGATGGGAGCGGTCGAAGCGCCCGGCGCTTCGGGTGAGGGCGATGTCGCCGACATGACCATTCCTAAATTCCCGGTTGCGATTTCGGCAGATGCACGACCAGCCCGTCGAGCTTGGCCGATAATCGAATTTGACAGGAGAGCCTGCTGGTCGGTTTGACCTCGGCCCTGAGGCTCAGACTATCGAGCACCGCCTCCTCATCCTCGCTGCGTTCGCCGGTGCGGTCGAGCCACGCCTGGTCGACATAGACATGGCAGGTGCCGCACATCATATTGCCGCCGCAGACGCCCGCGATCCCCGGCAGGCCCGCCGCGACGGCTGTATCGCGGAGCGTGGCGCCTTCATCGGCTTCCAACGCACGCTCCGCTCCGTCGGCCGATATCGCGTGGACCGTGACCAAGATCGTCAGGCCGCGACCGGTTGCGGACCGACGCCGAAGCGTACCGGCATGTGCTTGATCCCGGGCACCGACAGGCTCCGCATCCGCTCGATCGGCCCGGTCACCTCGATGTGCCGCAGATACGGCAGCGCCTCTTCAAGTCCGACCCTGAGTTCGAGCCGCGCCAGATGCGCGCCGATGCAGGCGTGCTCGCCATAGCCGAACGCCAGATGCTCGTTCGGCCACCGCGTGATGTCGAACCGATCGGCATTGGGAAAGATTTCTTCATCTCGATTGGCCGACACGCCCCACAGCGTCAGCAATTCGCCCGGCTGGAAGACATGGTCCCGGATCTCGACCTCGCGCATCACGACGCGGAGATTGTGAAAGGCAGGCGAGGTCCAACGCAGGAATTCCTCGATGGCGCTCCGGACCAATGTCGGATCTTCGACGAGCATGGCGAGCTGATCGGGGTCAGCGAGCAGCGCCCGGATCCCGCCCGACAATGCGTTGCGCGTCGTGTCGAGACCGGCGTCGAGCAGCAGCACGCAATTGTAGATCGCCTCCTCGTCGGTGAGCGGCACGTCGTCGATCACGGCGTTCGCGAGCAGCGTGAACAGATCCTCGCGGGGGTTCTTGCGTCTGTCGGCGATCACCTCGCCGAAATAGGCCGCCATCTCGCGCATGGCGAAAGCCTGGCACCGATCGGCAATCTCCTCGGGCGTGCCCACGCGCTCATCCGCGGGCAACAGCTTCTGATATTCGGGATCGTGGCCGGCGACCGACATGTCGCCCAACTGCTCGATGCGGGGCCGGTCCTCCGGCGCCACGCCCATCACCTCACAGATGAGCGCGCGCGGGAGCTTGCCGGCGACATCGGCCACGAAATCGCAAGCGCCCTTTTCCGCTGCTTCCTCATAGAGGCGCCGCGCGATACGGCGGGTCAGCCCCTCCCAATCGAGCTTCACGCCGCGCGGCGCGAACCGGCTTTTGAAGATGTTCCGCTGCTTCATGTGGCGCGGCGGATCGGTCAAAATCATGATCCGGCCGCGGCCCGAATCGAAGGCGGCATGCTCGGACAGGGATATCGGCGCTTTCTCGCTGGAGAAGGTCTGCGGGTCCCCCCAGACGCGCATGATGTCGCGATATTTCACCAGCGCCCAATATTGCCGGCCCGATGCGCTCGTGATCCGGCTGATCGGCGCGGTTTCGCGCAGATATTTGAGATGGCTGTGGACCGCATCGGTGGTGACGCAATCCGGATCGGTGAGGTCAAACGCCGCGTGATCCATCGTTTCCCCCCGCTCGCCGCAACCTATTCGGCCGCCCTTTCAGAGGAGATTAGGACGCGGAGCGTGCGCGGGGCAATCCGAAAACAACCAACCGCTTGGGCAGGCCGACCCGATCAGCCTTCCTGCGTTTCCGGCGCGGTATCCTCGGTCGCGGGCGCCGGCTGTTCGCCCGACCCATGGTCTTCGGAAGTTTCCCCGGTTGCCGGAGCCTCCGCAACCTCCGGCTCGGCCGGCGGCGGTTCCGGCAACGGCTCGGTCGCGGCGGCCTGAGCCTCGAACAGACGCGCAAAGGTGCGAACGCCTTCCATGCCTTCGCGGGTCAGCCGATATTCGGTCTTGACGGCCTTGTGGGTGACCTTCTCGGCCAGGACGAATTTGTCGATCCGGTAATCAGGGCCTCGGGTCAGCTGCGTCAGGGTCTCATAGGTCGCGGGCGGAGCCTTCTTCGGCCCTTCCTTGCGGTGCGGCCCGCCCTTGCCGCCTTTACCGCCCTTGCCGCGCCGGTGCCCCTGCCCGCCTCCGCCGCCCTTGCGATCATCCCGCCGGCCCTCGCCCCTATCGTCTTTGCGCCTTTCGCCGCCGCGTCCGCCTTCGCGGTTGCCGTCCCGTCGCGGCGGCTTTCCATCGGTATCCTGGGCCATTGGGTTTCCTTGTGCTCGCTCGTTTGCGCGAGCTTGATAGCAGGCTCAGCCGCTGGCTGAAACCGCCACCGGCTCGATTTCGACGATCACGCGCTGCTCGCCTGGCTGCCGAAACGGGTAGTCGCGGCCCACATATTTGTGCGACAGCCGATCGATATGGGCGTCCGCTCCTTCGGTCGCCACGCGGGCCACGCGGCCGCGAACCTGGACGTAACGGTATGGATTGTCGGGATCAATGATGGCCAGCGCCACCGACGCGCCCTGCTTCATATTCTTGGCCTTCGTGCGTCCGAGCGCGGTGTTCACCGCCAGCTTCCCGCCCTCATAGCCGAACCAGACCGGCGTCACCTGCGGCGTGCCGTCCGCCATCAGCGTCGCCAGACTCGCGAACGCCTTCTTCTGATCGAACAGATCGAGATATTTCTCGGGAATGGTGGCCATCGATGTCGCTCCAAGGAGAGGTTCCGATGGCATTCACATGGGTGCCTCGGTCCCTGTGCGACAGTGCTAGCCCCCGGCGAAACGGTAGTCCGAAAAGCGCGGCCGGCTCGTCCGCCACCAATATTCGACAGCAAAACCCGGCCACAGCGTCGTATTTCGGCCGTTCCGATCGAGGTACCAGCTTTTGCAGCCGGTCATCCACACTGTCCGCCGCATGCGCCGCCGAAGCCTCTCGTTGAAACGGATCTGAGCGGCTCCATCCACCTCCAGGACAGAGGCCCCGCGACGGCGGGTCTCCGCCAGGCACCGTACGACATGATCGAGCTGCGCCTCGATCATGAATACCAGGGAATTATGGCCGAGGCCGGTATTGGGGCCGACGAGAAGGAACATGTTGGGATATCCGGCGACCGCGGTCCCGAGATACGCCTCGGCGCCGTCCCGCCATGCATCGCCGAGCGCATTGCCGCCGCGCCCGGCGATCCGGATCGAATCCAGAAAATCGGTCGCCCTGAAGCCGGTGCCGAAGATGATGGCGTCGACCTCCCGCTCGCCCCCCGCGGCGATCACGCTTCGAGCACGCACCTCGGCAATCGGGGACGTGATCAGCTCGACATTCGGGCGATCCAGCGCAGGATAATAATCGTCCGAGATCAGGACTCGTTTACAGCCGAGACGGTAATCGGGCGACAGGCGCATTCGTAGATCGGGATCGGCGATTTGCGCATGGAGATATTCGCGCGCCTGCCGCTCGACGAGCGCCATGAGCCTGGGCTCGACCGCGAAACCCGCCCCCGTCATCTCGTGCCCCCAGAACGCCTTCTGACGTGCCAGCCAGCGCCGCCATGACGGAGCTTGTCGAGCCACCGGCGCGTCCGCCTTCGGCAGCACCCAGGGCGGTGTGCGCTGATAGACGTGGAGCGACGCGGCCTGCGGGGCGAGCTGCGGGACGAATTGGATGGCGCTGGCGCCGGTTCCGATCACCGCGACCCGCTTTCCGGTCGGGTCGAAAGCATGGTCCCACTCGGCCGAATGGAAGGCAGCGCCCTCGAAACGGTCGAGCCCCGGCAGCTTCGGATAGGCCGGCTTGGCAAGCGGCCCGGTCGCAAGGATGAGGAACCGGCATGTGAGTTCCGGTCCTTCCGCGATTGCGAGGCGCCAGAGCGAGGCCGCCTCGTCGAACGAGGCGCCGACAAGCTCGGTCCCGAAGCGCGTCCGCGCGCGCAGCCCGTGCTTGTCGGCGCAATCGATGAGATAGGCGAGAATTTCGGGCTGGGGCGGATAGGTTCGGCTCCAATTGCCGCGCGGCTCGAAGGAGAAGGAATAGAGGCTCGAAGGGATGTCGCAGGCACAGCCCGGATAGGTGTTCTCGCGCCAGGTGCCGCCGACCTCCGCCGCTTTCTCCAGTATGACGAAGGAATCGATTCCGGCCTTCTTCAGCCGGATCGCCATGCCGAGCCCGGAAAAGCCGGCGCCAATGATTGCGACCTCGAAATCGGGCGCGATGCGCGATCCTGAACCCAACCGACCAACTCCTAGGATGCGTGCGCAAGGGACCGGCGGCGGCCGCTCACGGCCAGCGAGACGACATAGACGATCCCGGCAACGACGATGATTGCAGGCCCCGCCGGCAGATCCAAATGATAGGAGAGCAGCAGCCCGACCGCGGCCGAGAAAAAGGCGATCGCGGCGCTTGCTGCGGCGAGCCTGATCACCGGCCCTCCCCAAAACCGCGCCGCGGCGGCCGGAAGAATGATCAGCCCGACCGCCATGAGCGTGCCGAGGCTTTGGAAGCCCGCGACGAGATTGAGGACGACGAGCACCAGAAAGGCGGAGTGCCAAAGCCCTCCCTGCCCGCCCACCGTCCGCAGAAAGCCCGGATCGACGCAATCGGCGATCAACGGGCGATAGATGATCGCCAGAGCCAGGATCGTGACCGTCGACACGGTTGCGACGAGCAGCAGCGCGGCGCGGTCGACTGCGAGGACCGAGCCGAACAGGATCTGCAACAGATCGACGCTGCTGCCCCAGGCAGACACAATCAGCACGCCGATCGCCAGCGATAGCAGGTAAAGCGCCGCGAAGCTCGTATCCTCGCGCTCGGCCGTGAGCCGGGAGACCACGCCCGACGCCAGCGCCACGGCCAACCCGACCGCCAAGCCGCCGAAGCTCATCGCGGGCAGCGACAGGCCGGCCAGAAGAAAGCCGATCGCGGCGCCCGGCAGGATCGCATGCGAAAGCGCGTCGCCCATCAGGCTCATGCGCCGCAGGATCAGGAACGTCCCGATCGGCCCGGCGCCGAGCGACAGCGCGAAAGAGGCGACCAGGGCGCGGCGCATGAAGGCGAAATCGGCGAAAGGCGCGATCACGAGATCGTGGAACGTCATGACGCGCCCAGCACCGCTACGGTCGGCCCCCAAGCAAGAACATGCCGGTCGAGCGACAGAGTCTCGGGAAAGTGGCGGCGCGCTTGCATGATATCGTGAAGCACCGTCACGACGGTACGGCCTTCGGCGCGCCATTTGGATAGCAGCGCCAACAGAAATTCGGTCGTGCGCGAGTCGATCGCGGCAAAAGGCTCGTCCAGCAGGATGATCGGCGTGTCCTGGACCAGCAGCCGCGCGAACAGCGCGCGCTGAAATTGCCCGATCGACAGAGACCCGATCGGCGCGGCGCCTTTATCTGCGAGCCCGACCGTTTTCAGCGCCGAGTCGACCGCCTGCCTCTCTTCGGGCGCAACCGAGCGGAAGGTGCCGATTCGCCGCCAAAGTCCCAGCGTGACCAGCTCCCAGCAGGAGAGCGGAACCCGGCGATCGATCTCCGGACGTTGCGGCAGATAGGCGATGATCTCCTCCGGCGGCGCCGGAAGCCTTATGGATCCGGTTCGCGGCGGCAGCAAACCCACGATCGCTTTCAACAGCGTGCTCTTGCCGGCTCCGTTCGGCCCGATGACCGCGGTTGCGCTCCCGGCGGCGAAGCGCCCGGTCAAGCCTTCCAGCACCATTTCGGAATTGTACGAGAGCGACAGATCCTCGATCAGGATTTCGGCGCCGCCCTGGGCCCGTCGGTTCATCGCCTAGCCCAGCGCCCAGGCAACCGCCGCCCATATCAGCGCGATCACCGCCAAGGCCCACAGCGCACGGCCGGCCGCCCCGCGTTCCAGCAATGTCGGTGATCGTGACATCCCTTCGATCGTCCTGAGTGGACCGAGCACCGCATCAACCGGACTCGCGCCGCCGTGTCAAGTTCGGGCGGCTCACAGATTCTTGCTGACGCCGACATAGAAGGCGCGCCTGGGGCCGAACTGCGGCGCGCCGACTCCAACGCCGGTTCCGTCTCGGATCTCATAGCTTTCATCGAACAGGTTGATGACGTCGAAGCGGACCGTCACCCCGGCAAGCGCACCCTGACTCTCGATATCCTGCGCCACGCCCAGATTGACCTGGGTATAGCTCGGCAGCTTTTCGCCGTTCGGCTCGAGCGCGTCGTCCGGGCTGCGCCTCAAGCCGCTGCCGAAGATCAGATCCAGGCTGGTGCGCAACTGGCCCAGCGCATCGGAGAATTTGAGAGACGCGCCTCCCGAAATCGTCCAGGCCTGGTCATGATCTGTATAGATCGAATGGTTGTGAATATAAGCGAGTTCGGCGGGCGCGAAGAAAAACTGGCTCGAGACGATGTCTTTCCCCTTCTCTTCGCCATAGGCGATGTTCGCATAGGCTCCCAACGGGCCGTTATGGTAGGAGGCGGTCGTCTCGATGCCGTAGCCGCGGCCGTAGCGATAGTTGAAGGGCGAAAAGGTCAGCGACTCTCCGAACTGCCCTTCGTCGATCAGATTGCGCTTCAACTTGTAATAGACGTCGAGTCCGAGATCGAGGCCCGGGATGACGGTCCTCAGCGCACCGACGTCGAAATAGTGCTCGCGCTCAGCCCGGACCGGGCCGTTCTCGAGAACCGACGGTTGCTTTGTCGTGCCCAGGAACTTCGATAGCGACGTCGTCGACACCAGCTCCTGCGGCGGCGGTGTGAAGTCGCGGGCGTAGCCGGCATGGATCGTGGTGTCGTCGTCCGGCTTCCAGACGAGATTGACACGGGGGCTCACCTGGTTCTCATGCGTGAAGGCGTCGACCACGTCGAAACGGGTGCCGAAATTGAGCGTCACCGTATCGGTGAGCGCCCATTCGTCCTGAAGATACAGGCCGTACAAATAGCCGGTCTTGCCACTCTGGTCGTAAGTGCGGACCGGCATGTCGGAGGTCTGCGCGCCCGTGCCGTCGACCGGAAACGCGTCCGAGGTCACTTGCGAAATCGTCCGTTCGCCCGAGAAGAAGAGGCCGCCGCGAAGCGTATGGCTGTCGCCGAGTTTGTAGCTCGCATCGGCCTGGATGCCCGAAGACCAGCTCGACAACCGGCTTCGGTCGGCGAAGCCGTTGAAGATCAGATCGCCAAGCGGATCCGGCGTGAATTTGGTCTGCGAATAGCGCGTGAACGGCGCGATTTGATAATCGAGATCGCCCGCCGATCCCTGCAGCGCGACGATCGCATAATGATTGATCTCGCGCTGACGCTGATCGAGGTTCGCGGAATCGAAATTCGACCGGCCGAAGGCCGTGAAGTTGGGCGTCTGGTTCGGATTGTTCGGGATCTCGAAGAATCCGATCGACGTGCCCAACATCGCCGAGACGCGCGTATCCGGAGATAGGATATAGGACAGATAGGCAAAACCGTGGAACTGCTGCGTGAAGTCGTGGATGGGATCGGCCGATGAGGTCGGATTCTCCACGCCGATATTGTTCCGTATGTAGCTCCCCGAGAGGTAGTAGCTGAAGCCATCGCTCGAGCCGCTTGCCTGGACGGAAGGTTCGAACGTGTCGCGGCTCCCGCCATAGAGGCTGAGCGTCGCGCCCTGATCGAAGGCGCCGCTCTTTGTCTTGATATCGACGATTCCGGAAGTCCGGTAGCCATACTGGGCCGGCAATGTGCCGGTCATGAGATCGATGGAATCGGCGAAGCGCGGATCGAGGGCCTGGCCGAAGCCCGAGATCCCTTCCGGCAGGATGATCCCGTTGATCCGGTACTGAAGATTGGCGTGCTCATTGCGGATATGAAGCTGGCCGAAACTGTCCTGCGATGCTCCCGGAGCTTGGAGAAGCACCTGATTGAATGAGGTATCGACGCCCTGCGGCTCGTTGGCGATGGCGGCGCGGTCGATCACATAATCGCTGGCGCCGAGGCTCGGCGAGATCGCGTCGCGCGCCGTGTCCAGGCGCTTCGCGGTGACGACGATCTCCTCCTGAGGAACACCCGCGGCGTCGCCCGTCTGGGCCGCGGCGCCGGCGGCGAGCGCGCAAAAGCCGGCCGCGAGGGGCAAGCCTGAGTGGCGGATTGGCATGGCGGAAACTCTCCGAACCCGAATATGACCATAACGGACATGGCCGCACGAAGGCGGCAGCCCGCGACTTGGATGGGACTACAGGACGAAGAGCGACGCTGGTGGAGCTTGGGCGCGGAAGCCCAGACGTTCGGCCGCTTGGACGAGGATCGGCTCCCTTGCGGTCCAGAAACGAACAAAGAAGACGACCGGGCGCGGCGGCAGAACGAGCGGCGGCAGAACTGGCGGATCGGTAACCGGGGCGAAGGCCGTGCAGCCGTCCTCGCCGCATTCCATCTGCTCGGCGAGTATGTAGTGCTCGATCCGATGGGCGACCGAGCCGAGCTGAGTCGCCAGCAGCAGCAAGGCCAGAAATCTGGCCCAGCGCCGCAAAGCTGGCATCAGGCTTGGCATTGGTAGCGCCATCGGGCGATCCTATTGGCTGCCTCTTCCCGGTGCAACTCGCGAGAATTTCAAATGCGCCTCGTCATCGCGGCACTCTTCAGCTGCCTCGCCTTGGGCGCCAATGCCGAGCCCGTCAAGGTCGTCGCGAGCTTCAGCATTCTGGCCGATTTGGCGCGCAATGTCGGAGGCGACCGGGTCGAGGTCGTGAGCGTCAT
>DATGMP010000136.1:0-3684 GCA_035293565.1 Alphaproteobacteria bacterium
CGTGCTGCTCGGAGCGAGGAACACGCCTTCGCGGCGCAGCTTCTCCTCTTGCACGGAGAGAATTTGCGGGTCGTCCTCCGTCCCGCACACGAAACAGATTATTGGCAGATATCGCCCGTCGCGCGCCGCGGCCGCTTTGGCCTCGCGAATGGCCGGGCCTAATGTTCCAGCAGGATCTTCGTGGCTGCCATAGCCGAGCACGACGTCAAGCAGGATGGCGGCAACGGAGGGATCACGCGCCTCGGCCAACAAACGTTCAATACGGAGCCGGTGATCGATCATGGGATGCGGACGACCAACGGTGAACTCGTCACTTCCCAAGTCGATCGCGCAATGCTCCCGGCTCGCGGCGCCGTCGGCCAGCCGATGCTCGCGATCGAGCGGAGCATTCGAGTAGGCGGTGATCTGGCACTGCCGCCAAATGATCTGCGCTTCTGAGCAAAACGTGCCGCCTGAAAAAAGGCCGCGCAGGTACTTCTGCTCAGCCCGAAGCTTTCGTGCCTCGCCGGCAATCGCCTCCTGCAACGGGGTATCTTCTCCCAATGAAGGGCGAACGCCGACGAGCTTCACCGCCTGGGCAGCGGCGTCATAGAGGGTCGAGGCGAGATGAACCTGCCCTTGGCTCGCGATGCCGCGATCGGAGCTTCCCAGGAAACACACCACCACCGGCTTGCCAATCGACTCTGCGTCGCGCAGGACCCGCTGCCGGACCGCGGCGGAAGGAGGTTTGGATACGATGACGATGACGTTTGTATCCCGATCCGCGGCAAGGAGTTCGAGCGCATGACACATCGTGCTGCCGCCGATCTCTTCGTACATGTCGCGGCTGCCAGTGCCGATCGCATGCGATACGCCGGCGCCCATCTGATGGATTCGGCAGGTCACTTCCTGGAGGCCGGTCCCCGACGCGCCGACGAGGCCGATGTGGCCGCGCCGCACGACATTGGCGAAACCGAGAGGCACGCCGTGGATGATGGCCGTCCCGCAATCCGGCCCCATGACCAGCAACCCCTTCCGGCGTCCCAGTTCCTTGATCGCGCGCTCTTGCTCGAGCGGCATATTGTCGCTGAACAGAAAGACGTTCAGACCCTGGCGCAGCGCCTTGAGCGCTTCCGCGCCGGCATAGGGTCCGGGCACGGAGATCTGCGCCAAGTTGGCGTTGGGCGCCAACGCCAGTCCCATCGCGATCGATCGAGGCGGCGCGTCCGCCGGCTCTTTGCCGTCCCTTCTTGGCTGCTCGCCCTCGATGAGCGACTCGGCGGTGCGCACTGCCTGCGCAATCAGATCAACCGCCTCATCGTCGATGACGATCATGACGTCGCTTGGCTGCGCGTTCTGAACTGCGGCATCGAGCAGCCCCGCCTGCGCCAACAGATCCTTGTTCCCGCGCGTACCCATCAGCAAAGTGGCCCGGCGAACGCCTGTCCGCGCGACCACCTCCTGGGCAATTCGCATGAGCGCCACCGAGTCCTTGTAGAGGTTGCGCTTGATCACTGCTTTGATCGCCACTCGCGATACCTCCCATCAGCTCGCTGTCGCGCATTCCGTGCCGACAGCGCTGCTACCGCCGATCAGCTCGCGTCAACACCTCCTGCCAGACAGCGCGCTCCACGTGTCGGTTACCTCTGAGCGGGAGCTGACGCAGGAACATTGTTCCTTTATTGGAGGCCCCGAGCATTCGGTTGTCCAATACATTTCCCGCATGTTATGAATTCACTGCGTGAATATTTATGCTAGCGACCCTAATTTACTTGTCGCATTCGACGCCATTGCGCGCATTGACTAATTGGCGACGCGGCGCCTCACGTCTTGGCGACCCTGTCCCGGCTGAGCACCCGAACACCACATAACGAAGTAGACCATCGGTCGCTCCGTGCGCGGTTGCCTTCGATGGCTTGGTCTTGATGGATTGAGACAGCAGAGACGCCAACGAGCCGCGGCTGGGCGGTCACCCGAGGTCACGCTTACAGCCGACTCGCGATACTGCTGTCGCCCCGGTTCGTTCTGCTAGAACAGGGTGATGATGGTAGCGGGAGAGGGATTTGAACCCCCGACCTTGGGATTATGATTCCCCTGCTCTAACCAACTGAGCTATCCCGCCTCACCGATGCGGAGCGCCCCTATAAGCGCTCGTGCCGAAGGTGTCAATCTCTCGTCCCGGCGAACCGCGGCTGGGAAAGGGCTTTCTCTGTAGGTTGCCGACCGGGTCGGATGGCGATCCTCGTGACCGACGATATTCCCGCGGTCACCAAGGCGACGATCGAGCTCTTCGCCCGCCGCTTCGCAGGCGGGGAACCCGCGCGCCGCGCTTCACAGGCGACCTGCTTCCGCTCGAGCCCCGGCGCTCAAGCCTCGGGCGGCCGCACGAAGCACATGATCCCCGCCGCGGGCGTAAAGCATACGACGGCGCGCCCGGTCGGATTGCCGATGTGATCGAGGATCTTCTCCGGCGGCACGCTTTGCCATTGCGGCGGCGACAGGCCGAAGCGGTCGTCGATCAACACCTCATATCCGTTCGGAACCTCGCGATAATCCGTCGGCCGGCAATCCGCGATCGAGCAGCAGGAGATGCCGGTATGCGGCTGATGGAGCCCCTCGAACCAGGGCGCGAGCGCCGGATCGGCATTCTCGGGCGGCCGCGCATAGGCCGTCGCGGCCAACAGCAATCCCGTCACCACGAGTGGAACACGCATGCTCATAACCATCCCGTCACTTGAGGCCGAGCCCATCGCATCGGCTTCCTGTCGGCAACAGCGACACGCAAGGCGAAGCGCCAAAATCGCGCCAGAGGCAAGTAGCTCACGCGTTGCGGGCGCGTTGAGCGAGACGCATCGAGCTAGCGGTCCGGTTGAATGGAGCGCCGGGGCTTGGCGGCTCTCCGCCTATCGCACGCAATGTGATCCGGCTCACAGACGGAAGGGCGAGTAGCGATTAGCTTCAGGGCAGCAGGAGACACTCATGACCGTCATGATCGGCGCATCCGCCCCGTGTCCCTCCGCCGCTCTGAGGCGCAGCGGACAACGCGTTCGCATCGGACGCTTCGCCGGGCCCGCCGCGCTCCTCCTCGTCTTTCTCGCCACCCATCAATTCGTGCTCGCGACCCAGACGCCGGGCGCCGCGCTGCGGCACGGCCTCGCCACGGCGGCGCGGGTGGTCGAGACCCTGCCGATGACGGCGACGGCAGAGCGCGTGAAGCTCTCGGTCGAACGGCCGCTCAGCGGGTTTTCCGTGAGCATCGATGCCTCTGGTTTCCCCGCCGTTGTCGGCGTGACGCTGCACGGGCTCGACCATCAGGCCTGCATCGATGCCGTGGCCGAAGCGCGCCGCATCGATGGGCTGACCGTGGTCGAGCTCAAAGATCGGGGCTTCCCCGCGGCCTGCGGCGAACGCAACGACATGACATGGCGTATCCTGCCGTGAGCGCGCGGGAACGGCGCGTCTTGCCTGTCACCTTGCCTCGATAGCGCGCCGCCTCCGCGTCGATGTCGGAAGAACGGGCGCCGCTTGCCCGCCGACTTACTGCCGCGATTTATTCGTCGTGCCAGTGCCGGATTGGCTCGAGTCCGGCGAGTTGCTCGTCCCGCTTCTCTCGACCACGCCTTCGACCTCGTCGGGGCTGATCATCATCGTGACATGCGAGCCGTCGGCAGCCTGTGCATGAACGACATAGGCTTCGGGACGAAT
>DATGMP010000137.1:0-30357 GCA_035293565.1 Alphaproteobacteria bacterium
GGCCATATAGACGGCCTCGCCGCGTTTCGATTGGGCGCTCGTAAAGACTCCCTGGCCGGTGTTGGTGTCCGCTGCGGCCCGACCGATTCCGATGCCGGCTAGCACCAGCGTACCCAGCGCCAAGACAGCGATCGCCCCTACACGACCCGACCTCATCATCCGCATTCCGACAACCTTTCCGATTTTGCGCATATGTCCCATTACGCTTCGAGCGGCGGTCCTACCCTAAATTCCGCATCGAATCGATGGGCCTCACGAGGATGGAGACCTTGTTTGGCCTTTTGATGACAATTCGCCGCGAACGAACCGGCGAAACTCGTCGATCATGACCGTCCGCACCGCGGCGGGCTCATAATTCTCGACATGGAAGGCCAACTCGAAGAGGCATCGTTCGAAAGTGAGCATGGCCAGGCGGACGCCAACGCGATCTTCCTCGGCGGCGCCGGGCGCGGAGGCTCGGGCGAAGGCTGGGAAGCGCTGTCCCAGCAGCCTCACCACCTCGAGCCTGATCGTCTCCTCCCATGTGAGCCCTTCGGGCTCGAGCACGGCAATCTGACCGATCGTGTAGAAGAAGGACTTGTTTGCACGATAGAAATCGACCAACCCCTGGATCCATCCGGCGACCGCGCCGTCGCTCAGGTCGGCGGTCCGGGGCAGGCGGTCATATTCGGCAAATAGCCGCGGCCAGAATTGATCGAACAGCGCCTTCGCCACAGCGAACTTGCTGTCGAAATGGCGATAGAAGGTGCTTCGATTGACCTTCGCCCGTCGGCAGATGTCATCGACGGCGGTGCCCGCGTAGGAAAGCTGGGCGAAGGCGTCGCGCGCCGCGTCGAGCAGCCTCAGACGGCTCGACTGGCGCTGTCGCTGCTGCAGGCCCGTCGGCCTCCCGACCCGCCTTCGACTGGGGCCCGTCGGACCGCTCGGGATGGGGCTCGAAGTCGGTGGATGAGTCATTTTGAGAGTTGACGCAACAATTTGTTGCATCATAACGTGCCGGCATGTACACGGCAAGGCGCGCTGCCGGTCGCATGGACTTGTCCGCGGCGATCGATTACCAGTTCGGAGTTCTCGTCCCAGCCATCCAATGGCCGTAATCGGCCGATAAATCCTTCTTACAATCGATCCCGAGGGAAAACTCATGCTGCGTGTAGCTCTGATCGCATCCGTGACACTCATGCTCGGCGCCCAGATGGCCCGCGCCGACGGCGATCCCGAGATGGGCAAGCGCCAGTTCGCGCCTTGCACCGCCTGCCACACGACTGAAGAGGGTGGTCCGGACAAGGTCGGCCCGAACCTCCACGGCGTGATCGGGCGCAAGGCGGGCACCAAACCGGGCTTCGCCTATTCCGACGCGCTCAAGAATTCGGGCATCACCTGGGACGACGCGAAGCTCGACGCATGGATCAAGAAGCCGGCGGCGCTGGTGCCGGGCACGAAAATGGCCTTCATCGGCATCTCGAACGATCAGGTTCGCGCGAACATCATCGCCTATCTGAAGCAAGCGACGAAATAATGGGCGTACGCGGCGGCGCGTCAGGCGCGCCGCTCTCATTCGGGGGGAGGAGTCACAATGAAGTCTCATTCAGTTTGGGCCGTCGCGCTCATGACGATCGCCGCAGCGTCTGCGCCCGCGCTCGCCAAGGATGACGCGACAGCGCCCGCAGCCAAGGACTGGCTCACCATCGACGGCGATCTGAGCAACTCGCGCTATTCGACGCTGAAGCAGATCGACGCCGCCAACGTGAAGACGTTGGGCGGCGCCTGGGTCAAGAAATTCGACGGCGAAGCGTCGCGCGCGGCGCCCGTCGTTGCCGACGGCATGATGTTCGTCACCGCCGGACCGCATGTCTACGCGCTCAACCCGAAGACCGGCGAGCCCATCTGGACCGCACAGCCCGAAGTCGCGCCGTCGATGCTGTTCAAGGGCGTCGCGGTCGGCGACGGCAAGGTCTTCGTCGGCACGGTCGATGCCAGCATCATCGCGCTCGACGAGAAGACCGGAAAGCAGCTCTGGATAACGCTGATCGGCGACAAGCTGCCCAAGCGCGACGCCGGCCCGGGCGGCGCCGACGCCAGCGCGCTCACCACCACCGGACAATATATTTCCGGCGCGCCGATCTATGTGAACGGACTCGTCATCAGCGGCATGGCCAATGGCGACTTCCTGGTCAACGGCCGGCTCGTCGCGCTCGATGGCAAGACCGGCAAGCAGGTTTGGCGTTTCGACTCCGTTCCGCCTCCCGGCCAGAAGGGCCACGAGACCTGGCAACAGGACAACGACGTCTGGAAACATGGCGGCGGCGGCATCTGGGGAACGCCCGCGGCGGATCCCAAACTCGGCCTCGTCTATGTCGGCACCGGCAACCCGATCCCGCAATGGGCCGGAGAGCCCCGCGGCGGCAACAATCTCTATACGGACTCCGCGCTCGCCATCGACATCAAGACCGGCAAGCTGAAATGGTATTTCCAGGCGGTCCATCACGACATCTGGGAGTCTGATCTCGGCACGCCCTTCGTACTCTACGACGCGACAGTCGACGGCAAGCCGCGCAAGGCGATCGCGGTGATGCGCACCGACGGGTATCTGTTCCTGCTCGACCGCGCGACCGGCAAGCCGGTCTTCCCGATCGAGGAGCGGCCGGTGCCGCAGAATGCGCGGCTCAAGACGTCGCCGACACAGCCTTTCCCGGTGGGCGCCGACGAGATTGGACCGAAATGCGTCGACAAAGATTCGATCCCGGCCGGCTTCAAGCCGATCTGTTTCTACGATCCGATCGACTTCGACATGCCGAATGTGATGTATCCGTTGAACCGGACGCGCTCGGCGCCGATGGCGTATGATCCGGAGACCAAATATTTCTACGCGACGGCGCACATCGTCCCGGCCTGGATCAGCCGCGCCGAGGATCCGAACGTTTTCGTGCCGCCCGGCAACGCGCCAGGCATGAAGAGCTACGGCGTCATCACCGCGATCGACTCCCAGACCGACAAGATCGTCTGGCAGAAGAAGGTGCCGTACAATATCGAGAACGGCGCCGGGGTGACCGCGACGGCGGGTGACGTGCTGTTCCACGGCGAGCCGGACGGCAATCTGCAAGCCTACAACGCCAAGACCGGCGATCTGCTCTGGCAGTTCCAGACGGGCGCCAATGAATGGGGCCCGGCGACCGTCTATGAGGTCGACGGGCAGGAATATGTCGCGGTGCTGGCGACCAGCAATCTCTGGGCGTTCAAGCTGGGCGGCACGGTTCAGCCGCTGCCAGCGCCCACGCCGCCGCCGACGGTCACGACCTTCCGTGGCAAGGTCGAGTCGACCGACCATATCGATATGGGCGCCACGCTCAACGACATGGGCCTCGATAAGACCCGCACCTATTTCGACGAGGCCGTGTTCAAGCCGATCCGCGCCAAGGTGAAAGTCGGCACGAAGGTGACCTTCACCAACAACGGCAAGACGCCCCACAACGCCTCAGCTGAAGACGGTTCGTGGAGCACCGGCGAAGTGGCGCCGGGCCAGACCGGCACCGTCACCTTCGACAAGCCCGGCACCTATACCTACATCGACAAGGATCACCCTTGGTCCTATGCGCAGATTACGGTGCAGCAATAAGCTGAGCGCAGCGCTTCGAGAAAGGGCGGAGATCGAAAGGTCTCCGCCTTTTTTCCGGCTGGACCTCTTGGTCAAGAATGGGAGGCGATGGGGCGGTCAGGCGATCATTCCGGCCCACCGGCCTTGCGCGCGACGAGGCTGCGGCCCGGGTCATAGCCGTAGACGGCGGCGATCATGAAGATGAGGAAGCTGCCGAAGACGACAGCAGCCGAGATCTCGTTGAACTTGCCGTACATCGCGTAACGCGTCAGCTCGACCGCATGCGTGAAGGGATTGCAGGAATAGATCCAGTAGAGCGTAATCCCCGCCTCCTTCACGCGCCACAGCGGGTAGAGCGCCGATGATGCGAAGAACATCGGGAAGATCACGAAATTCATGACGCTCGCGAAATTCTCGAGCTGCTTGATGAAGGACGAGAGCAACAGGCCGAGCGCGCCGAGCATCAGGCCTGAAAGAATCAGCGCAGGCAGCACCGCAATATAGCCGATCGGCGGCAGGTCGATCTCCCAGATGCGCCCGATCAACAGGAAGATATAGACCTGGACGATCGATACGGCCGTGCTGGCAAGCAGCCGCGACAACAGCAGATACCAGCGCGGAAATGGACTCACCATCAGGGTCTTCATGCTGCCCATCTCGCGGTCATAGACCATCGAGAGCGAGCTCTGCATGCCGTTGAAGAGCTGGATCATCGCCGCCAAGCCGGGCGCGATGTAGACCTCGTACGGGATGTAGGTGTCGTAAGGCTCGATGATCGAGACGCCGAGAACGGCGCGAAGGCCGGCGGCAAACAGCGCCAGCCAGACCAGGGGCCGAACGAGCGCGGAGAAGAATCGCCCGCGCTGTCCCACCCAGCGGAGCGCCTCGCGATTGACGATGCCGATCAGGCAGCGAAGATAGCCGGCCGCGCTCATGGCTTGCCCTTCCTTTCCCCGCCCGCCGATTGCGTCAGCCGGTCGAAGGTGCCGCGCAGGCTGGTCTCGCCCGCCGCCGCGACCACCTCGGGCACCGGTCCTTTCGCCAGCACCTTGCCGCGATGAAGGACGATCACCTGCGAATTCTCATCGGCTTCATCGATCAAATGAGTCGCCCAAAGCACTGCGAGCCCGCGTTCCGAACAGAGGCGGCGAACATGGTCCAAGAGGAACTGCCGGCTTTCGATATCGAGCCCGACGGTGGGCTCGTCGAGCAGCAGCAGGGAAGGCTCGTGGACGAGCGCGCGCGCCAGCTCGATACGCCGGCGTTGACCGCCGGATAATTGCCGCGCCTTGTCGCGCGCGCGATCGGCGAGCCCGATACGTTCCAGCTCCTCGGCGCTCCGGCGGACCGCCACGCGCCGCGGGATGCCGTGCAGCGCGGCGTGATAATGCATGTTCTGTTCGACGGTGAGGTCGAGATCGAGCGTCGATTGCTGAAAGACGACGCCCATGCGCGCGAGCGCCTCGAGCGGGTTCGATTTGATGTCGGCGCCGAAGACCGAGATGGACCCCACGCGACTGTGATAGAGGCCGGTGATCAGCGCGAAGAGCGTCGTCTTTCCAGCACCGTTGAGGCCGAGCAGAATCGTATGGTCGCCTGGCCGCACTTCGAACGAGACGCCGTCCAGCGCCTTCCGCTCGCCGAACGAATGGCTGAGCCCGCGCACATCGAGCGCGACGCGAGGCGACGTGTCCCTCACGGCGTCGTCGCCACGCCCCAGGGAAGCCGTCCGACCGGCACCGACTTCACGACCTTGAGATCGGCGACGTCGATGACCGAGATGTCGTTCGACACGCCGTTCGTCGAATAGAGGCGCGACTGATCCGGCGAGAAAGCGAGATTCCACACGCGCTGACCGACCAGCAGATATTTCTTGACCTCGAACGTCGCGGTGTCGATCACGGCGACGCGATTGGCGGGACCCAAAGCGACGAAGGCGAGCTTGCCGTCTTTCGTGATCGCGATTCCGACCGGCTGGATCTGCTCGGCGTTGACCCCGGGGATCGAGAAATGGATCTTCTGCAGGATCTTGTGCTGGGCGGCATCGATCACGGCCACCGTGCCGCCAACCTCGGACGATACCCAGACCCTTGCGCCGTCGGGCGTCCACTTGGCGACGCGCGGCCGGCTGTCGACCAACACGTTCGCAACGACCTTCTGCGATGCGACGTCGATGAAATGCGCCATCGACGTGGTCTCGGACGTATTGACCACTGTCTTGCCGTCCGGACTGATCCCGACGCCTTCGGGTTCAATGCCGACCGGCACTTCGGCGATAATCTTGCCTAAGTCGATATCGACGAAGGACACCTCGTTGTCATTCTCATTGGCGATGTAGAGCGTCTTGCCGTCGGGACTGATGGCAAAGCGTTCGGGATCGGGCCCGGAGGGCAGAGTCCGGGTGATCTCGAGGCTTGCCGGATCGAGCACCTCGATGTGGTCGGAGTCGCTGGCGCAGATATAAACCTTCTTGCCATCGGGCGAGGTCAGCAAGGCGCGCGGACGCTGCCCCACCGCGACCGTTTTGACGACCGCGAGCGAGCCTCCATCCAGCACGGTGATCGTGTTGTCCTTCTCGTTCGACACGAAGATGCGCTCGGCGAGCGCCTCGGGCGCGAGGAGGCCGAGGCCGACAGTGATCGATATGGAGAGCTTCAGTGCAGCTTGCATTTCGTTTCCGGCCGATCGACGCCGAGCGTGTCCAGCTCGGAGACTTGATGAAGGAAACCCTGCTGCGGCGAAACCGAGACCAGCGACCGCGAATCCGCCAGCAGGACGGGCTGGCGAAGCTGACCGTCCCAGTCGCGGAATGTCAATTTGGTCCCCTTGAATGCGGCAAGGTCGAAATCCTTGCCGCGCATGAAGGCGCCAATCGTCGTCGGGTCCGCACTGCCGCTGCGCGTGGCCGCCTCGCCGATCGCGCGCACCGCCATCCAAGCCCCGTAGTCGCGGTCGGTCATCCAGCGATGGGCCTGTTTGAGGAACCGGCTCTGAAGCTGGGTGGCGCCCCATTGCTCGAAGGGCCTCGCCCAGGCGCTGGCGACCAGCCCCTCGGTGCCCGCGATCGGTCGGGGCGAGGTCGTGCGGTAGGCCAGATCGTCGCCGAAATTGTCCGCCTCGTCGGCGACGACGAGCAGATCATAGTCCGGCGCGCCCTGCGTGACGCGCGCGACCTCGGCCTGAACGGCGTAATGGCCGGTATCGGTGCGGCGCGCGCCGGGATCGAAGGTCCAGGGAATCTCCTGCACGATCTTGATGCGGAATTTCTTGGCCGACGCGCGGATCGCATCCGCATAAGCCTTGTCGGCGTCTTCCTGGCCGACGATTAGCAGGATGTTCGTCCAGCGCTTCACGACAAGATATTGCATCAGCGCGTCAGCCAGCATGGCGCGGCTCGGCATCGTGTGCAGAACGTTTGCGCGGCAATCCTGACCGCGCAGCGAATCATCCTCGGCCGTCGCATCGATGATCGTGAGACCCTTGGCCTCTGGTAGATCGGCGATCTGCAGCAACGTCGGCGCCGGAAGATCGGTGACAAAAAGCCGCGCGCCGGCGGCGACGCTCTTCTTGAAGGCGTCGACGGCCCCGGCGCCGTCCGGCACGATCGCCTCGTCCAGATGATAGTCCTGACCCACGAACCGGCCGGTCGTCTCGTTGTCGGCCAATGCAAGCCGGGCACCCTGAACGCCTTCATCGGCCGGAGGCTGGTCGAGATAGGAAAGCGGCAGGGTTCGGCTCTGTGTCAGGCCGATATAAGTGATATCGATCCGCGCCGGCGGAGCCGCGGGCGCCTGGGCCCGCACGGTCAACGAGACCGGCAGCAGGGACAGAAGGACGATCAGAACCGTCGCGAAAGCGGGACCGACCCTGGCCCTCATCCTCATCCTCCCATGGGCGCAGGACGCCCATCGCCCTTGCGGTATAGAACTCGTATAGGCTAGGGCGCGATTCCTCAACCGCGCCCTTGGCACCCCGACGGGGTTTGCTCGCGCCTTGCGACCCTCGCTATCATAAACGCCACGATGAAGCTCTCCCGCCGCGCCATTCTGTCCGCCGCCCTTACCTGCGCGGCAGCGCCGTTCACAGCCCTCGCCACCGCCCCGAAGGTTCGAATCGGAGCACTGCGCTTCGGAACGGCGTCCTGGGAGCTGGACACGATGCGCCGGAACGGCTTTGACCGCGCCCAGGGGATCGACGTCGAGCCCGTCGAGCTGGCGACCTCGCAGGCGACACAAGTGGCGCTGCAGGCGGGTCGCGTCGACATGATCGTGCTCGACTGGCTATGGGTCGCCCGGCAACGGGCCGAGGGCGCGGACTGGACCTTTGTGCCCTTTTCCGGATCAGTCGGAGCCGTGGTGGCGCCGCCGACTTCGCGGGTGCAGGCGGTGAAGGACCTCGCTGGAGCGCGGCTGGGGATCGCGGGCAGCCCGATCGACAAGAGCTGGCTTATCCTTCAGGCCTATGCCAAGCAGACGCTTGGGCTCGACCTCGCGAAATCGGCAGTCACGAGCTTCGGCGCCCCGCCGCTGCTGGCCGAGCAGCTCAGATCGGGCCAGCTCGACGCCGTCCTCACCTTCTGGCCGTATGCCGCCAAGGCGGAGGCCGCCGGCATGCGCCGCGTCCTTGGGGTGGAGGACGCGGTCAAGGCCCTCGGAATTGATGCCACG
The DNA here is from genome assembly GCA_035293565.1 of Alphaproteobacteria bacterium. Classification (GTDB taxonomy): domain Bacteria; phylum Pseudomonadota; class Alphaproteobacteria; order BOG-932; family Roseiterribacteraceae; genus DATGMP01. Next base: position 8,260 of record DATGMP010000137.1, read on the forward strand.
ATTCCCTTTATCGGCTACGTCTTCTCAGCGGCATGGGCCGAAGCGAACCATGCTCTTTGCAAGGGCTTCTTCGCGGCGACCCGCCTCGCCCAGGAGCGCCTTGGACAATCCGACGCAGAGTGGCAGATACTGCGCCCGCTGACCGGAGCGGCGAACGATGCCGAGCTCGATCGGCTGAAGCAAGCTTATCGGCGAGGTATCATTCGCCATTGGGGTGCGGAAGAGCGTTCGGCGATCGATCGCATGTACAAGATCCTCGCCGCCATCGGCGGGCCGGCGCTGGTCGGCTCCGCAACCAGCATCCCGCCAGGCACTTTCTGGCAAGACGCGCCTTGATCGCAAGCGATAGAGCCGCCGGCGTCAGAGGGACGAATCCGGCACTGCCCGTTCGACTAACATCCCTGGCGGCCTTTCTCATCCTGTGGGAGATCGTCGCGCGCCTGGCCGACACGCGGGTATTTCCGCCGGCGTCGCGCGTGATCGCCAGGATGTGGAGCGAGGCCGTAAGCGGCCCGCTGCCGCTCGACCTCGTCATCACTTTGGGTCGGGTAGCCGCCGCCTTTGCGATCGCCATGGTCCTGGGGACCGCCGTCGGCCTTGCGATGGGAAGCTGGCGCAAGCTCGACCTTCTCTTCGACAGCTGGCTGACGGTTCTTTTGAACCTGCCGGCGCTGGTTCTGATTGTGCTGATCTATATCTGGTTCGGCCTTACCGAGGCGGCGATCGTGTTCGCGGTGGCGCTCAACAAGCTGCCCACGACCGCGATCATCGTGCGCGAAGGCGCTCGGTCGGTTGACCGCGGCCTTGTCGAAATGGCCGAGAGCTTCCGGATCGGAACGTGGCCGAGAATGCGCCACGTCCTGCTGCCGCAACTCTATCCTTACATGATCGCTGCCGCCCGCTCGGGCCTTGCCCTCATCTGGAAAATCGTGCTGGTGGCGGAAATCCTCGGCCGAGGCAGCGGGATCGGATTTCGCATCCAGGTCTATTTCCAGCTTTTCGACGTCACCGGCATTCTCGCCTATTCGCTCGCCTTCATCCTGGTCGTGCAGCTCATCGAATGGGGCGCGCTCCAGCCGTTGGATCGTCTCGCGGCGCGAGGCCGGCCATGATCCTTTCGGTGGATATCGAAAAGAAGACGTTCCCGACTCCGGATGGCGGCGAAAGAATCGTGCTCGAAGGGCTGCGCTTCTCGCTTGCCGAGCGCGAGATCGTCGCCATCGTCGGCCCGTCCGGATGTGGGAAGACGACGCTGCTCAAGCTGATCGGAGGATTGGATCCGCATTTTCAGGGCCGCATCGCCTGGGGCAACGGTCGCTTGCCCCGGGTCGGAACCGTATTCCAGGAGCCTCGATTGCTGCCCTGGCGAACCGTGCGGCAGAATGTCGAGCTCGTGCTGCCCGCCGACTTCCCTGCTGGCGCGACCGAGCAGGCGCTGGAGGCGGTCGGCCTGTCGAACCAGCGCGACGCCTATCCGGCGCAGCTCTCGCTGGGCATGGCGCGCCGCGTGGCTATCGCCCGAGCTTTCGCGATCGAGCCCGAGATCGTTCTGATGGACGAGCCCTTCGTGTCGCTTGACGCGTCGACGGCCGAACAAAGCCGCGGCGTACTTCTCGCCGCCTGGAACCGAAGGCCGACCGCCGCTCTGCTCGTGACCCATGATCTGGTCGAAGCGGCCTCGCTCGCCGATCGAATCCTGACGCTGTCGGTTGGTCCGGCCCGCATCGCCAGCGACGTTCCGGTCCCGACCGAGCTCCGCCGCAAGGGCGGCGAAGCTGCTGCCCACTTCGTCGCAGCCCTGCGCGAGGCCGCTGGAAAGCGTGCAGCGCCGGCTTGATACGCGAAACCCCGCCGGATTTCACAGCGAAGCCCTATTGCCGATATCGGGCACGCCTGTTAGGTCCGGGCCCGGGCTACGGGCCCGCAGGAAAAATTATGAGGGAAGTCATGGGAGCCCGCTGCTGATGCGCGATCGCCACCCTTTGGGTCCGAGCCTTCGATGGGCTGCGCTCCTGATCCCCTTTCTAACCTCCTCCGCGTCCGCCCTGGCCGAGAGCCCATCCGCCGGCAAAGACTGGCCGCAATTCTTCGGGAACTCGCAAGCCTGGAGCTATAGCCCGCTCGACCAGATCAACCGGGCGGACGTGAAGGGCCTCGTGCCGGTCTGGTCATTTTCCACCGGAGAGCACGGCCTCAGCACGACGCCGCTGGTCTTGGACGGCACGATGTACCTGCTTGCGCCGCGCGATCATCTCTTCGCGCTGGACGCGGCGACCGGACGGCTGATCTGGAGCTATGCGCACGAGATCCCGCAAGGCCAGGTGGGACCGAGCGCAGCCGGCATTTCAGCGGCCTTCGGCATGATCTTCATGGGCACGATGGACAATCATCTGGTCGCGATCGACGCCAAGACCGGCCACGAGGTCTGGGATACCCAGATCGAGGATTACCGGCAGTGCAAATGCGCACCCTCCTTCGGCACGATCCTGGCAAAGGACAAGATCATCGTCGGTGTCCGAGGCGACGTGGCCCATCGCGGCTATATCGATGCCTACGACGCCAAAACCGGCAAGCGCGACTGGCGCTTCTGGACGATCGCCGGCCCGGGCGATCCCGGTCACGACACCTGGCCGGGCGACACATGGAAGTTCGGCGGCGGCGCCACCTGGTACAACGGTTCCTATGATCCCGATCTCAATCTGGTCTTCTGGGGCGTCGGCAATCCTCAGCCCATGATGTTCGCAGGCAACCGGCCCGGCGACAATCTCTATACGGATTCCATCGTCGCGATAGACGCCGATACCGGCAAGCTCAAATGGCACTTCCAAGAGATGCCGCACGATTCGCTTGATTTCGATTCGGCGCCGGAGCCCGTGCTGATCGATGTGAACGAGGGTGGGGCGACAAAGAAGCTGGTCGTTCACGCCAGCAAGTCCGGTTTCACCTTCGTGTTGGACCGCGCGACCGGCAAGCTGATTACGACCTTCCCGCATGCGGACCACATCAATTGGACCAAAGGGCTCGACAAGGACGGCCGCGCGATCGACCCGATCCAGAACGAGCCCGGCGCCGAGAAACTGGTCTGCCCTTCGGTCTACGGCTCGCGCGCGGCCAACCACTCGACCTACAGCCCCAAGACCGGGTGGTGGTACAATACCTCCTTCGAGGTCTGCGCGAAGATGCGCGCCGTGCCGCTGATGCCGTCCAAGGAAGGCGATTATGTGATCGGCGGCTTCTCGCTGCCCGAGCATTCGGCGACGACGAAGCCTTTCATCGCCGCCTTCGATCCCTTGACCGGCAAGCGGGAATGGACTCACGAGACAAAGGTCATGAACGTATCGCCGCTGCTCTCCACGGGCGGCGATCTGGTGTTCGGCGGCGATCCGTTCGGCGATGTCTGGGCGCTGGATGCCAAGAGCGGGCAAACTCTGTGGTCCTATTCGACCGGAGGCGGAATTAGCTCGGCCCCGATCACCTATACCGTGAAGGGCCGACAATATATGGCGATCGGATCCGGCATGAACTCGCCGCCCGGGTCGCTGGTGCCGCAGCTTTGGCCCGAATACAAGAATCAGATCCCGCCGATCGGATCGGTGCTGTTCGTTTTCGCCTTGCCGGAAAAGACCAAGACGGTGACACCGTGATACGAGTCGCAATTCTCGGCGCAATCGCGCTCCTGTTCGCGTGTGGCAGAGCCGGCGCCGCGGTGCCGGGCGCGACCTCGGCCGATGCGAACGCGCAGGTCATGCTGGGCACCAACGTCTTCACGACCTCCTGCAGCAGCTCCTACTGCCACGGCGCGGGCGGTGCCGGAGGACGCGGGCCATCGCTGCAGAATCGCGACTTTCCACCCGAATACATCCGCGACACGATCCTGAACGGCCGCCCCGGCACGCCGATGCCGTCTTTCAAAGGCACGTTGCAGCCGCACGAGGTCGATGCGCTGGTCGCCTTCATCGAGTCGCTGTCGCCCGACAGAGGTCGCGCGACTCCATTCGATCCGAGCAGCGTCCATCCGCCGGCGGGCAAGCAGGCCTTGGCCGGGTCGGATCTATTCTTCGACGAGACGCGCGCCGGGTCCTGCTCGGCCTGTCATAGCTATGGCGGCGGCGGCGGCCCGATTGGACCGGACCTCGCGACCATCGCAGACAAAACGCCGAGCCGGATCTATCAGGCGCTGCTTCACCCGGCAGCGGAAGATCCCGATTATCCGGCGGTGACGGTGACGCTCAAGAATGGGGGAACCTATATCGGCATCCGGCAGAGCGACAGGCGCGATGCGATCCGCGTCTATGATCTTTCCTCGGTGCCGCCGGTTCTGCGCACATGGCAAAAGACCGACGTCGCGAAAGTCGAGCCCCTCGCCGGGGCACAGGCTTACAAGCACGATCTGTCCCGCTTCACCGACCAGGAACTGCTCGCTCTGGTGAGTTTTCTCAAATCCGGAGCGGCCAGCACGCCGGTCGACCTCAAGCCACAGGATTTGGGTCCTCGCTAAATGGGAGAACAACGGATGGCGACCAAACCGAAATCAGCCGAGCCCAAGAGCCTGGAGGCGCGCATCGACCGGCTCGAATCGATCGACGAGATCCGCCAGCTCGCCGCCAAATATTCGCTGGCGCTGGACATGCGGGACGCCGATGCCTGGGCCAATCTATTTCCCGAGGATGTGAAGGTCAGCAAGGACAAATCCGGGCGGGCGGCGCTCAGAGACTGGTTCGACGAAACCCACCGGATGCAATTCGACGGCACTTCGCACCATATCGGCGGCCACATCATCGAGTTCGACGATCCGGATCATGCGCAAGGAATCGTCTATTCCAAGAACGAGCATGAGACCGGTGCGGAATGGGTCATCATGCAAATGATGTATTTCGACAAGTACGAGCGGATCGACGGTCGCTGGTATTTCCGCCGCCGCCTGCCGCTCTATTGGTACGCGACCGATCTCAACAAGCCGCCGATCGGCAACCGCAAGATGCGCTGGCCGGGCCGCGAGCCCTATGAAGGCACATTCCACGACCTGTTTCCGTCATGGAAGGAATATTGGTCACGCAAGGGGCCGCCCGAGACGCCGGTCGCCGAGCCCGCGCCGCTCGAAAAATTCATCGAGACGATGCGGCGCGGCCAGAAGCCGCCTTCGGTCCGCGTGCGCTGAACATGGCCGACCTGTTCGACCCGGTCCGGCTCGGTGAGATCGGTCTCGCCAACCGGATCGTCATGGCGCCGATGACGCGGAGCCGCGCCGGCGCGGGGGACGTGCCGACCGACCTCGCCGTCGCCTATTATCGCCAGCGCGCCGGCGCCGGCATGATCGTGACCGAGGGCACGCAGCCCAGCGCCGCCGGAAAGGGCTATTGCCGCACGCCTGGGATTCATAGTGAGGCGCAGATCGCGGGCTGGCGGCGCGTCACCAACGCCGTCCATGCCGAGGGCGGCAAGATCGTGCTTCAGCTGATGCATTGCGGCCGAATCGCGAGCAAGCTGAACAAGGATCCGGGTGCGCCGACGGTGGCGCCCTCCGCCATCCGGGCTCAGGGTCAGATGTATACGGACGCCGCCGGCATGGTCGATTTCGACGAGCCGCATGCGCTCGAGACCGACGAGATCGCGGCTGTCATCGACGAATTCAGGCAAGCGGCCGTCAACGCGATGGCCGCGGGCTTCGATGGCGTAGAGCTGCATGCCGCGAGCGGTTATCTGCCGATGCAGTTCCTCTCGACTGGAACCAACAAGCGGACGGATGGCTATGGCGGGCCGGTCGAGAACCGGATTCGGTTCACCGTCGAGGCGCTGGAAGCAATGGCCGGCGCGATTGGCCCCGGACGGGTTGCGATCCGCATCTGCCCGGGCAATCCGTTCAACGACATCGCGGACGCCGATCCGGCGGAGACCTATGGCGCGCTGATGCGCGCGATCGATCCGATGGGCCTCGCCTATTTGCATCTCATCTATCTTAAGATCCCTGAAGTCGACAGCCTTGCGCTCGCCGAGGGCAATTACAAAGGCCCGCTAGTGTTGAATGAGAGCCTGACCTTAGAAACCGGCCAGCAATTCGTGCGTGCGGGGCGCGCCGCCGCGATCTCCTACGGGCGGTTCTTTATCTCTAACCCGGATCTCGTGCGGCGCTTCCGTGAAGGCGCCGAGCTGGCGCGCTTCGATCGCAAGACGCTCTACACGCCGGGCGCAGAGGGCTATACCGATTATCCTGCGCTGGCTTGAGGGAGGATGACATGGGCGAGCGGATGAAGGGGAAGATTGCGTTTATCACCGGCGGCAGCGAGGGCATCGGCCGCGCCACGGGCCTCCGGCTCGCCGAAGAAGGTGCGCATGTGGTCATCTGCGCACGTCGCGCGGAGCCGCTCGCCGAAGCCGAGGCGGCGATCCGCGCAGCCGGCGGCTCGGTCGAGGCGCTGAAGCTCGATGTCGGCGACGCCGACGCCTTCGAGCGCGCCATCGCCGATACGGCCAAAAAGCATGGGCGGCTCGACGCGCTGGTCAACAACGCGATGTCGGTGACCTACGCCTCGATCCTTGACACTACGCTCGAGGATTGGCGGCGCGACTTTCGCGTCAATGCAGAGGCCGTTTTCGTCGGCACGCGCGCCGCGCTTCGGATCATGTACGAGCAGAAGCGCGGCTCGATCGTCAACATTGCATCGACGAACGGCCTTTTGGCGATGACCATGATGAGCAGCTATTCGGCGTCCAAGGCCGCGCTCATCCATTTCAGTGCCGTCGCGGCGATGGAGGCGGCGCCCTACAATGTACGGGTCAATGTCATCGCGCCGGGACAGATCTTCACGCCGGCCGTTGAGAATTACGCGAAGCTGCAGCCCGAACGCGCGGCCAAATCTTCGGCTGCGATCCCGATGAAACGCGGGGGTCAGCCGAAGGAGCTCGCCGACGCGGTGCTGTTCCTGACATCGGATGAATCGACCTTCGTCACCGGAATTTGCATGCCGGTCGATGGCGGCAAATCCGTCCAGATGCATGTCGCGGAATAAGGAGGGTCCGATGCTGCTCGAAAACAAATGCGCGGTCGTCACCGGCGGCGCCAGTGGAATCGGTGAGGCCAGCGCGAAGCGGCTGGCGCGCGAAGGGGCGCGTGTCGCGGTGCTCGATATGGATGAAGCGAAGGCTCGCGCCATTCTCGGCGATGCGGATCCCAAGCGCCATCTGGGCCTCGCCTGCAACGTCGCGGACAGCGCGTCCGTCGATGCCGCCTTTGCGAAGATCGAGGCGGCGTTCGGCAAGATCGACATCCTCGTCAACAATGCCGGTATCGGCCGCGGGCCCAATGACGGCAGCACCGAGCTCTATACAGCCCAAGCACAGCGCGCCGAGCAGATCGCCCGCGGCGAAACGCCGACGATCGATCCCATCCAGATCATCCATATGACCGACGAGGGCTGGGCTGCGGTGATGGGGGTCAATATCAACGGCACCTTTCATTGCACCCGCGCCGCGGTCCGCAACATGGTGAAGCACGGTACGAAGGGCAGCATCGTCTCGATCGCCTCTACCTCGGCGGCCAGCGGCGAAGGCTCGATCCATTATGCGGCGAGCAAGGGCGCGATCGTGAGCTTCACCCGCTGTCTCGCGCGCGAGCTCGCCTCGCGCGGCATTCGCGTAAACGCGATCCATCCAGGCCCGACCGCGACGCCGATCATGTCGAACATCCCGGATTCGATGATCAAGGCGCTCGAAGCCACCGTGCCGCTGGGTCGCATGGCGCAGCCGGACGAGGTCGCCGCCGCGGTTCTCTTCCTGGCCAGCAGTGAAGGCTCTTTCGCGACCGGGAGCGTGCTGACGGTGAATGGCGGCTCGTATTTCTGCTGAGATTGAACCGCCAGGCGCCAAGTCTATTCGGTCGTTCCCGCTTTCGCGGGAATGACGAAATGGAAAGCGAGGAGCCCCTCGATGCGCGACACCTTTTCCGTCGAACCGTTCAAAATTGCCGTTGCCGACGACGTCCTGACCGACCTCAAGGAGCGGCTCGCACATACACGGTGGCCGATCGAGCCGAAGGCCAAGAAATGGCATTACGGAACCGACCTCGCCTATATGCGCGAGGTCGTCGAGCATTGGCGCACGCGTTATGACTGGCGGCATTGGGAGAAGCGGCTCAACCGCTTTCCACAACACAAGGCCGAAGTCGGCGGGCTGAAGATCCATTTCATGCTCGAGCGCGGTTCGGGCGACGATCCGCTGCCGCTCATCCTCACGCATGGCTGGCCGGGATCGGTTGTCGAATTCATCGATATCGTCGAGCCGCTCGCCCATCCGGAGCGGTTCGGCGGCGATGTCCGCGACGCATTCACCGTGATCGTGCCGAGCCTTCCGGGCTACGGCTTTTCGGACCCGCCGCCGGCGCCGATCACCCCGCGCGAGATCGCCAAGCTTTGGCACGGATTGATGGTCGAAGTGCTCGGCTGTGAGCGCTACGTCGCGCAGGGCGGCGACTGGGGCGCCTGCGTCACCTCCTGGCTGGCGCTCGACCATCCTCAAAGACTGACAGCAATTCATCTCAACATGCTGGGGCTGATCCCCTCCGCCGGCGCGGGCGGCGAAGAGCTGGCCGCCGATGAAGCGGCCTGGCGGGAGGCGGCGCGCGTGAAGTCCGCGCGCGAGACCGGCTATCAAATGATACAGGGGACCAAGCCGCAGACGCTGTCTTACGGGCTGACCGATTCGCCGGCCGGGCTCGCCGCCTGGATCCTCGAGAAGTTCCACGGCTGGACAGTGCCTGGATCGGAAGGGCCGCCGCCCTTCGATCTCGACCATCTGCTCACCAACGTCATGATTTATTGGCTGACCGGCATCAATGCCAGCACCTGGCTCTATACGTCGATCGTCGAGGGGACGGGATTCTTCCTCAGGCCCGGCGAGCGCGTCGAGGTGCCCACCGGTCTGTGCCTGTTTCCCAACGATCTCCTCCCCTCGCCGCCCGACAATTGGGTGAGGCGCGCCTACAATCTTCGGCATCGGCGCGACGCGCCAGGCGGAGGTCACTTCGCGGCCATGGAGCACGGACCGCTGCTGCTGGAAGACATGCGCGCATTCTTCCGGGCCTATCGCTAGCCGAGACTCGGCCGATGCCCGAGCTCGCGATGCCGACACCCTTGCCGGTCGGCGCGCCGCTCTGGCAGCGGGTTCGGGCCGCGCGGGAAAGCACGATCGGCCTGTGGAACAGGGAGGCATTCGACGCCGAGATCATCCGGCTTCGCTTCGGCAAGCGGCGCTTGTTCGTCGCCAACGCGCCGGACCTTGTCGCCCATGTGCTGCTCGAAAATCCGGACAATTACGTCAAATCGCCGATCGCGCGGCAGCTCCTCGAGCCCAGCCTTGGACGAGGGCTGCTGACGGCGGAGGGCGAATCCTGGCGCCGCCAGCGCCGGGTCATGGCGCCCGCCTTCACGGCGCGGAAGGTCGCCGACTTCGCGCCGGCGATGGTCAAGCACGCGGAGCGCTTGTTGGAAGACTGGGACCGGCTTCCTCTCGCCACGACAATCGACATCGCTGCCGAGATGAGCCGTCTGACGCTGGCGATCATTTCCGAGGCAATGTTCTCGGTCGCGGACGATCCGGAGGTCGCCACGATCGGCGGGGCAGTCGCGGCCTATCAGGCCGCAGTGAGGCCGAGCTTCGCGGATCTGCTGGGCCTCCCGGCTTGGGTGCCGCGGCCGGAGCGGTGGCGGGCAAGGCGGATATTCGCCAAAGCCGACCAGGTGATTCGCCGGCTGATCGACGAAAGACGGCGACAGGGCGGTCCCGACGATCTCCTCTCCGCGATGCTCGCGGCCGAGGAGGACGGCACGGCCGCGACGGCCCAGGAGGTCAGGGATCAGGTCGCGACGATTTTCACCGCCGGCCACGAAACGACGGCCAATGCGCTCGCCTGGACCTGGTACCTGCTCTCGCTTCATCCGGATGTCGAAGCAAAGCTGCATCGCGAGCTGATCGCCGTCCTTGGAGATCGCTTGCCGACCGTCGATGACATGCCGAACCTCGTCTATACGCGCATGGTGGTCGAGGAATCGATGCGCCTTTACCCACCGGCGCACACCATGCCCCGCATGGCGCTCAACGACGACCGGCTGCGCGACACGCATGTTCCGGCGGGCTCGATCGTGATGGTCGTTCCGTGGCTCCTGCATCGCCATCGACGTCTCTGGGAAAGACCCGATGAATTCGACCCGGAGCGCTTCTCTCCGGAAGCGTCCGCCGGCAGACCCCGCTTCGCCTATGTCCCGTTCGGCGCCGGGCCGCGCATCTGCATCGGCGCCGCGTTCGCCATGACCGAGGCGATCCTGCTCACCGCGACGATTGCCAGCCGATACCGCCTGCGTCTGGCGGACAGCGCGCGGATCGAGCCGGTCGGGCTGATCACGTTGCGCGCGCGCAACGGCATGCCGATGACGGTCGAAAGCCGGAAACTCTAACTCAGATTATAAACCAGGCTGGTCTTGCGAAGGCGCTTCAGCTCCTTCTGGAAGCGCCGTTTCGTCGGGTTGGAGCCCTTGACGGTCGTGAGCACCTGCGCGCGGCCGTACCGTTCGACAAGTTGCGCGATCGCGGGATGCCAGACATCGCCGCGCGCCAGCCGCTCGACCGCCGCCTCCCAGCTTCCGGGATAGAGCGCGCCGGTCAGGATCTCGTGAAATCGCGCGGGATTCGCGCCGAACAAGCGGGTGAGCTCGCTGTAAATTGCACCATGCGCACGGAGCACGTGCACGGACATGGCATCTTGGAAGCTCAGAATTGGTGCAATCGAGAATCGTCTCACCGTAAGCTCTCCACGCGAAAAATGACCAACCTGAGCGGCGCTGATCTCCCTTGTCGTCCTTGGGTTCGTTGCAACGACCAGATGTTAGAGTCACTGGTCGCGTGTCTATTCCGACTCAACTCGGCTGAAATTACATGGCTGACTCGGATTTGGCATCATATCACAAACGGGTCAAATCTTCGATTCCTTCCGTCCCTGCGGACGGATGCGTCCAAGTGCCGCCGAGCCAGCATCATTTCTTGCGCAGGATTGCTTCGGCCCAAAAAAAAGAGCCGGGCGCTTCGGCAAGCGCCCGGCCCGGCTTGTGTGTGATTCCGTATCAGAACTTCGCGCTTGCCCTCATATAGACGAAGCGCCCGACGAAGTCGTAACCGGCCGCGCCCGCCGCGTTGCTCTGGCCTGTCGGGAAGAGGAACGGCGGGTCCTTGTCGAACAGATTGTCGACGCCGACGACCACCGTGTATTTGTCGAAGGAATAGGTGGCGCTGATGTCGTGATAAAATACGCCGGCCGCCTCGTTGCCTTCATAGTCTCCGGCGCCGACTGCGGGACAGGGAACACTTCCCCCCTCACAATCGCTGGCGCGGCTGACATTTTTCACGCCGCCATAGTAGCGGGTGCTCCAACTCACGGACCAATTGTCCTGCGAGTAGCCCAAGGTCAGCAACGCCTTCCAGCGCGGCTCGGCCGCGTCGCCGCCGTACAGGTCGTAGGTCCCGGCCTGAGCGGTTACGTTGCCGCCCGCGAGCAGATTGTCGTTGATGAGATAATTCGCCTGGCCGTTGATCAGGAACGTACCCGTCAAAGGCAAGCCGACAGTTTCCGCATCGACACTGTAGCTCATATCGACATCGATGCCATCGGTCTGCTGCGCGCCGATGTTTGCGTTCAGCGCCTGGACGATCCCGAGCGACGCCGTGCCCGGCGTTCTTGGCCCGACGAAGGCGCAAGCTTGCGCCTGCGAGACCAGATATGGCGTGCCGCCGTAGCAAGCCGACAGCAATTGATTGGCATCGTAGTTGCTGATCTCGTTACGGATGAAGATTCGATAATAGTCGACGGCCATCGAAAATCCCTTGAGCACGGTTGGCGTGATGACGGTGCCGAGGGTCCATTCCTGCGATACTTCGGGATGCAACGCGGGATTGCCGCCGATTGCTTCGGTGATCTGGTTCAGCTTCGGTACGTTCGCCGGCGTACCGCCGGCGGCCGCGATCGATGCGAGGCATGCGGCGGTGCCGGCGAACTGACCGCCGGGCTGGCACGGGTCGGCACCGCCGATCTCACCGATCGATTTCCCGGCAAACAGCTCCTTCAGCTGAGGCGCCCGGAAGCCGGTCGAGTTGGTGGCCCGAAACCGAATGTCGTCATTGACCGCCCAGTCGATGTCGACCTTGTGGGTGAGCGCCCGGCCGAAGATCGTATTGTAGTCGTACCGCGCGGATACATCGACGCTGAGCAGTTTCGCGAAAGGTTCGTCCTTCAGAATCGGAGCGTTCACCTCGGCATACAATGACGATGTCGCGTAGTTGCCCTGAGTCGGCAACGAATAGATCGCCGCGTCTCCTTGCGATACGAGCGAGTCCGGATGATCGAACATGCTGTCGGTCCGATATTCGAACCCCACAGAAGCCTTGATCGGGCCGCCCTGTAGTTCGGGAATGAATGGGATCGGGCCGGCGATGTTGCCATAAACATCGTTCTGGTTTTCTTCGCTCGTATCGGTATTCGTGAAGTCGAGATACGCTGCTTGCGCGGGCGTGAGCGTGTTGTAGCCGAAGAAATTCGCGACCGAGCAGCCGGGTGCCGATCCGCACGCGTTCATCCCGAGTTCCTGGGACAGGTGAAAGAAATTGGTCTCGTTCGCGACGTTGTAAGTGGCGGATGACTTCCCATAGAAGTATCCGAGCTCCCAATTGTAATCATTGAAAACCGTGCCTTCGAGCCCAACGCGGAATCGATAGGTGTTGACATCATCCGTGTAGTTGCGAGGACCATTCTCAAAGCGACGCGTAAGGATCGGCACGTCGGTGTGAACCGCGGATGCGCCGTAGAGGGCGGCGGCGTTCGGCTGATTGGTCGGGTTGTAGGGGTTGAGCTGCCCGTTCGGCAGGAATGCCGGCGAGAACATGGTCGGGAATTGCGGCGTCGGGACGTTGTACCCCAACGGCTCCGGATTCAGTACCTCATGCGATTGGCGGTTTGTGTAGAAGCCTTCCATCACGACAGTGACATTGTCGGTAACGTCGTAGCGCCCCGTGAAGTTGGCCTGGGTCCGTTGAAATCCGGCCACCAAGCCCTGGGTCGGGAGGAAGTCGAAGAAGACTCCCGCCCCCGGTATCGCAATATCGCCCGGCGTCAGCCCGCCGCCGCCATAGGCAATTCCTTTGGAATCGATCGGGAAGCCGAGCGTATAGGCTTGGCTTGCCCGAATCGCGGAACTGAAGCCGGCGGGAAAGTACCAGGAATGCTGGTTGGCGCCGGACCCGATCAATCCGACCAGGCCGGTCAGGCGCGATGACAGGTTGTCGTAATTGTTCACATCGGCTTCGGGATGCTGGCTCACGGCCCATACGCGCGCCGCTGTCGTAATCGGATCCTGATAATCATGACTGATATTGACGAGAAAGTTGCCCTTCTCGAAATCAGCGCCGCCGGTTGCCGACACCTGATAGCGAAGCCCGTCGCTATAGCTCGTCTCACCGACCTGCCCGTCGAGCTGCAAACCGTTGAAGCTCTTCTTGGTGACGACGTTGATGACGCCGCCGATCGCGTCCGCGCCATAGATCGACGACGCGCCGTCGCGCAGGATTTCGATATGATCGATCATCGGCAACGGGATGTTGTTGATATCGACCGAATCGAAGGGCTGGTTCTGCTCGTAGTCGGTGAACGGGAAGCGATACCCGTTGACCAGTATCAGCGTGCGTTGCGGGCCGAGGTTACGCAAACCGACTTGGGACGAGCCGGTGCCGCCGTTATTGGCGTTGGCGGTGCGACCGTTCGAGAAATCCACGGACGGCAACTTCATGAGAAACTGCTCGGCGCTGATCGCCTCCGTTTGCTGAATCTGCGCTGCCGAGACGACGGTCAGAGGCTGTGCAGCAGTTGCGTCGGTGGTCTTGATGCGCGAGCCGGTGACGACGATTTCCTCCATTTCCGGCGCTGCTGACGTGCTGGCGGCAGGTTGGTCCTGCGCCGTGGCGGTTCCGAGCCCTGTGAGCGCAAGCGCGGCGGTCAACGCCAGCCGCGACGGGGTGCGCCCGAAGCGAGCCAAACCTTCTTTCATTTCAGTGAGCCTCCCGAGTTATTCAGAATACGCATGACGTGCATTCTTACTCGGTATATCAACGTCTTTTGGAGGGGGAATTTACCGTCTGGATACAGAAAGGGATGATCTGTTACCTTTTTGCCACAATGACCGGTGGTCAGAGTCTGCGGCGAGTCGACCGAAGGTTGGTGCCGCGGCCGAGAATTCTCTTTATTTCAAACGCATTACGGTCAGGTTGCTGTCGGCTCCGTTGACCGACATATAGTAGCCGCCCATCATCCGTCGCTCGATTCTGATGGTTGTGGTGCCCGCGGTGGAAACCAGTAGCGGTTTGTATTCCATCACTTTCCAGACCTGCCCGTTGTCGAGCACCAGAATCGCTCGGCCCAGCGGGTCCTTGGTCCAGCCGACCAGCTTGCCGCTGATCTCGGTCACTTCTTTCGCCTCCGGCGGCGCCGCGGGCGGCTTGCCGAAATCCTGCTCGGTCTGCGGTCCGGTGAAGGGAATCGGCAGCCCGAAGAGCGTCTTGCCCCGCGCCTGGGCGTCGGCGGCTTCCGTCTTCAGCTTGGCGACCGCCGCGTCGTAACAAGCCAGCCGCGCCTTGTCGTCGGCCTGATCGGCGCAATGAACGACCTCGCCGATATCAGCCAGCGCCGGGCGCGATAGGAGGGCCGCAACCAGAAGTACGAATGCTGCACATGGTAACGCACGCATCCCTAACAATCGTCGCGGCGCGATCGCGCTGTCAATCTACCAGAAGGGCCGAGAAAGGTTCAGAATGGGCTCCGCTGCAGCCCCGCGACGGAGGAGCCGATGCCCGAAGTCGATCCGAATCTGGCCGACGACCGAACCTCTCCGCTTGGCCTTTGGATGTATGCCGACTCCTATCTCGATGCGGCCAGTTGCGTTGCGGCCCACGCCAAGCATCCGCATCGCGAGCCCGTCTATCTGCTCTACGCCCATGCGGTCGAGTTCGCGCTCAAGGCCTTTCTGCGGGCGAAGGGAGTCTCAATCGATGAGATCGAGACCCACGGCCATCGCCTGGCGCCGCTGCTCGACGCGTGTCGTGTCCTGGGCTTCCAGGAGCCGCCGCATATCGCGAAGGCGGGCGCGGCCGCCGTGGGCCTGCTCGAGCTCGGCGATCCGGATGCGCGCTACGTGCGCAGCGGATTCAAGCGCCGACCGGACCTGCCGGGGCTTCGGTTGTTCGCCGAATGGCTGATCACGGAAACAAAGGCCCTCTGCGTTCCAAGAGGACAGGCCCGTAAATCCGCGGCAGGATAGTGCGATATCCTTACTTGGCGGTCGTGATCGAGGAGGTCACGGCGGTACGGCCGCCATCGGCCATGTAGTGCGCGCCGGTGATCGCGGCCGCCAAATCCGAACACAGGAACAGCGCGACGTTCGCGATCTCTTCGGGCGTCACATAACGCCCGATCGGAATGGCGGCGCGATAGGCCTGCGCGACCCCATCCGGATCGCTCGAATTCACCTGCGACTCGATCGAATGAATCATCCGCGTGTCGGTCGCGCCCGGACAGATCGCGTTGACGCGGATGCCGAAGCGCCCGACCTCCGCCGCGGCCGTCTTGGTAAGGCCGATGACCGCGTGCTTGGACGCGGTGTAGGCGGGCATGCGCGGCGTTCCGACCACGCCTGCCGTTGAGGCCGTATTCACGATCGCGCCCGCCCCCTGGTGAAGCATCACCGGCAGGACGTGACGAAGGCCGAGAAACACGCCTTTGAGATTGACCGCGATCACCTTGTCGAACATGTCTTCGTCATATTCGGCAATCGTGGCGAGCGTGCCCTCGATGCCGGCATTGTTGAGGAAGCAGTCGATCCTGCCGTAGGCGTCCAGCGCCGCGCGAACGTAAGCTTGGACATCGGCCGACTTGGTGACGTCGGCAGCGACGAAGCGCGCCTCAGCACCGATTTCCCTCGCTGCGCCGACACCGGCAACTTGATCGCGATCGACGATCATCACCTTGGCGCCGCCACGGGCGAAGCCTCGAGCGGCGGCCAGTCCGATGCCGTTCGCGCCGCCGGTGATGACGGCCACTTTGCCGGTGAAGTCCATGCTCAAGCCTTCCTTTCCTTCATGGGCGCCGGGCGTCCGGGAACGACGATCTGCAAGGCTGTCACGGCAATGATCGCGCCGAATGCGAGGAACGCCTGATGGATCCCGATCAGGTTCGCAATCGGGCGTACGACGAAGGGGTTCATCAGGTCGCCGAGATAGATCGCCGAGAAATAAAGCCCCACTGCTCTGCCTCGCGCGGCAGGCGGCGCGCGATCGAGCACGAAACGGCCGAAATGCGGGTTGAGGTAGCCGGCGCCCAGACCCGCGAGGCCGACCCCAATCCGCGCGGACAACGCATCATGCGAGAGACCGACCGCCATGACGCCGACGCCCAGCGCGGCGGCGATGAGCGAGTAATTGGCGCGCGTGCCGAGCTTCGGCCCGAGAAGGCTGTAGGTGAGAGATCCAAGCATGCTCGTCACCGAACCCATCACCGTCACGCGCGATATCGAAGCCGGAGTCGAAATGCCGATATCCCGCAGCAGGAATGGAACCTGGGTCGCATTCATCATCATGACGACCGCGAGCCCCGCCACGAGCGCGAAGGTCGGCCAAAGAAAGCGAAGCGACTCCGCCGCTCCGCGATCCGCTCGGGCCAATGGCGGCATCGCTGGGACTGCCCAAAGGGCGATCGGAACCAGCAGGAAGACGACGAGGAACAGAGCGAAGGGAGCGTGCCAGCCGAACTCGCCGATTTGCCCCGCGATGAGCGTCGCGGCGATGCCGCCGACGCTACCGACGAATTGACGGTAGCTCACCATCCGAGCCCGCGCAGCGTCGGTGAATCGGGCGCCGATCAGCGCGATCGTCGACGCGGCGAAGGCGATCGCGGCGAATCCGAGCACGAATCGCGACGCCAGCAGCAGTGCCGCATTGTCGATGTAGAGACCTGCGGATCCGAGAAAGGCGTAAACCGCGGCGCCTCCGATCATGACCCTGCGCACGCCCAGCCGATCGATCAGCAAACCCGTGAGCGGTCCGCCGAGGATGAGACCCGCGCTCGGCATTCCGGTGATCAGCTGTGCGAACAGCACGCTGTCGATCTCGAGCCCCAACCACGGAATGACGATCGCGGGCCGGCCTCCAGGACCGAAATGCGCGGCCATCATCGGCATGACCGGCGGGGTCACGGTGAAGATGAGCGACAGCGAGGGCGCGGAAGACAGCATGATCAGGATCGCTGCCCATTCCTTCAGCCGTGCCCCGGTACCGTTCGCCGCCACGCCCGCTTCCCCTACTCGGTCTGTTGACCTGACCTATGACCCCGATACGATCGCCTTCACTTGGTCGGAAGGCAGGGCAAATGGCAAACGAAATCTCTTATCCCAAATTCTCGCACCGCGGCATCTGCGTGACCAGCGCCGACCGCTCGATGGAATTCTACCGCCGAGCATTGGGCTTCGAGCCCGCGGAGAACTACGAGATGGAGGACCCCGCGCTCCGGGTCGGCATGGAAGTCGATATCGACGGGCTCAGGGCCCAAATGGTGCGGAATCCCACCGGCATCACCCTGGAGCTGCTGCAATATAAGGATCTGGCCCCCACCGGTACGCGCGAGCGCCGGCCGAATAACCAGTATGGGCTTACCCACCTCGCCTTCTATGTCGATGACATGGACGAAGCG
This sequence comes from Alphaproteobacteria bacterium, assembly GCA_035293565.1. GTDB lineage: Bacteria > Pseudomonadota > Alphaproteobacteria > BOG-932 > Roseiterribacteraceae > DATGMP01. The sequence continues at coordinate 26,027 of DATGMP010000137.1, forward strand.
GCGGCGAAAGTCGCCGCCGCGGGCGGCCGCGTCCATGCCCATACGCGCGCCACCTTTCCCGAAGGCAATACGACGATGATGTATTGCAGCGACCCCGACGGTGTCAGGGTCGAGCTGATGTACAATCCCGACGTCCCGGCGCGCTTCTCGCATTCGGGCCTATGCATCACCGATACCGACCGGTCGCTCGCCTTCTACCAACATGCCTTGGGCTTCGAGGCGGCGGAAAATTACGACCTGTCGAACCATTCTTCCTGGCTCGACATCGTGAACGAGCTTTCCGGCGTGAAGCTGCGGGCGCAAATGATCCGCGACCGGTGGGGCAATATGTTCGAGCTTTTGAAGATGAGCTCACCCGCCTGCTTCGGGCCGCGCGAGCGCCGGCCGATGGATGCGCTGGGCCTCACGCATCTCTGCTTCTGGGTGGATGACATCGACCTGCGCGCGGAGCGGGTGCGCGAAGCGGGCGGGACCGTTTACCCCTCCACCCGCGCGACATTCGAAAGCGGCGTCGAGATGATCTACTGCACCGATCCCGACGGCATCCGCGTCGAGCTGCTGAAGGCCGCGCCTTAGCGGACATTGACGTCGCGCCGATCCAATTCTTATAATCTTAGAGAAGATTAGCTTGGGCGGTGTAGAAGCGGGAGGACGATCGATGCTGGCGGATGCCTATAAGAAGTGGAAGGAACTGGTGCCGGCCCATGAGCGGTCGCGCGAGAGCCTGGAGGAGAAGGTCCAGTTCGTCGCCGATAAGCAGCGCATCGGCGAGATGATCCATGAATACGCCTTCGCCTGCGACAGCCGGAACTGGGATGCGCTCCGCGAGATCTATGACGAGAATATCGAGCGAATCATGCACGGCACGCTCAATGAGCAGGTGCGGGGCAAGGAGCAGCTGATCGCGCTGCATGCCAATCCGGCGCTGCCGCGCGCCCAGGGCGTCGAGATGGAGAAGCGGGATCTCACCCAATTCAAAGGGTTGGAGATCCGACACCTGATCGGCACCCAGATGGTGCGGATCGGCGACGACAACCGCACGGCTTGGGCGCTCTGCCATTACCAAATGGCGCTGGTCGGCCAGCTGAATGACGCTTGGGAGCACGGGCTCCACGAAGGCACCTACCTCTTCAGCTTCTCGAAGGCGAGCGGCCAATGGAAGTTCGTCCGGCACCTGATCTGGACGAACAACGCCGCCAACCCGATGTTCGGGGTGCCGAAGAAGAAGCAGGGATGACCGACTGGGGCGCGCGCTACGCCGCGCGCATGTCGCGGATCGTCGCATCCGACATCCGCGAGCGGATGAAGCTGCTCGGCGTCAAGAACATCGTCCAGCTGGGCGGTGGTCTGCCGGACCCGGCGCTCTTTCCGCGCGAGCGGATCGCCGACGCTTGCGCTCGAATCCTGGACGACCCCGCCCTCGCCCGAATCGCGCTGCAATATGCGCCGAGCGAAGGCCACCCACCGCTCAAGGAATGGCTCGCCGGCTACATGGCCTCCATCGGCGCACCCTGCCGACCGGAGAACATCCTCGTCACCAACGGTTCGCAGCAGGGGTTGGATTTCATCGGCAAACTGCTCATCGCGCCGGGCGACACGGTTGCTGTCGAGCTGCCGAGCTTTATCGGCGCGCTCCGCGCCTTCGATGCCTACGAGCCGCGCTATACACGGCTACCGACCAAGCCGGGCGAAGGCGAAACCGCGAAGTTCGGCTATGTAGGCACCGATTTCCAGAATCCCACCGGCACCAGCTTGTCGCGCGCCGCACGCGAGTCCTTGCTCAATGCGGCAGCTGCGCTCGACATGGCTCTGGTCGAGGATGGTTGCTACGAAAAGCTCCGCTTCAATGGCGACGATATTCCTTCGCTCCTAGCCCTCGAGATCGCGCGGACCGGAAACGTCGATAACGGACGCGTGATTCATACGAACACCTTCTCCAAGACGATCGCGCCTTCCTTCAGAGTCGGCTGGGTGGTGGCGCCCGAGCCCGTCATTCGCAAGCTCACGCTCATCAAACAGGCGGCCGACCTCGCCACGAGCGCCTTCAATCAGATGGTCATGCTCGATGTCGCGAGCACATCTCTCGAGGCGGAAGTCGCCAAGGCGCGCGCCTTCTACCGCGCGCGCCGCGACTCCATGATGGCCGCGCTGGAGGCCCACATGCCGCCCGGGGTCACCTGGACGCGTCCGGAAGGCGGCTTCTATGTCTGGCTAACTTTGCCGCCGAAGCTCGACGGCGACGAGGTCGCGCGCCGGTCTTTGGAAGAGGCGCGCGTGTCGATCATCGCCGGCCGCACCTTCTATGCGACCAGGCCGGAGCTGAATACGGTAAGGCTGAGCTATTCGCTCGCGTCCGAGGATGCGGCCCGCGAAGGCGTCGCCCGGTTGGGCAAATTGCTCGGCGCCATGATCGGCTAGCACATCCGTCTAGTCAGCGGGATGACCCTCGCTCCATTGGGCGGTGTGGGTCGTGCCGTCGGCATGGGTCAGCGTTCCGTAGCCGTTCGGCGCCCCGTTGCGCACCTCGCCCACATAGACATTCCCGTTGGGATAGCGGAACGTGCCTTTCCCTTGCGGCTCCCCCTTCGCGACCTCGCCTTCATAGACGACGCCGGAAGCGTATTTGAACGTACCATGGCCGTCGGGCACGCCTTCCGAGAAGGAGCCGGTGTAGGAGTCGCCATCGGCCCAGACATAGACGCCGCTTCCATTGAGCTTCCCGCCATGGAACATGCCGTCATAGCGGTCGCCGTCGGCTGTGATCATCGTTCCCTGGCCTTCCGGCACGCCGCGCACGGCGAATCCGGAGTAGGAACTGCCATCCGGCTTATGGAACGAGATCCGCTTCGCCTCCTTGGCCGTGGCCGCCGGCGCGCCGCTGCGGTCGACCAGAGGGGCTGCGGTCGTTTCGGCCGTCGGCTTCGGAATAGCGCGCTGCACGGCCTCTTCCGCCGCTTTTTGCTCGGCCGCTCGATGCGCCTCGGCGTCTTGAACCGCCTTCTCCTCGGCAGCAGCCTTTTCCTCCGCCGCCCGCCGCGCCGCGACTTCCGTCGCCGCTCTATCCGACGCGGCGCGTAAGGCGGACTCGGCCTCGGCCTTGTCCCGTACCGCCTTCGCCGCCTCGGCTTCCGCCAGAGCAGCCCTGCCTTCTGCTTCCCGCCGACTTTGCTCGCTCGTGGAGATGATGCTGCCTAGGCCGAGCAGCACCAAGGCGGCGGCGATGACGCGCGCATATGGCTTTGACCGCGAAACCGCTGCAGGCGCGACAGGCGTCGCCTGTAATCGCCGCGAATCGGACATGCCGCCCGGTAGCAACTCCATCACCAGATAGGATGTGCCGTTCGCGTGGAAGAAGGTGATCACCTTCACCACGCCGTCGAGAGCCCCGCTGGCCGAACCGAGGTGGAGCGCCTGAGCCTCGCGCTGAAAACCGTCGCGGCAATCGAGGAAAGGCTTTCGATCGGTCCCGAGGGGCACAACGTCCCCGCCCTCGCGGCGCACAAGCCGCCAGGGGAAACACTCCTTGATGGCAAAGCTCTGATCGAGCGCGTCGATGGCGAGATAAGTGATGCCGGAGGCGCCGTGGCCGATGATGCCTTCGATACGATAGCCGTTGACAACCGCCCCTTGCGGGAGCGCATGGCGCCGCCAGCTTTCTTCCCCTGTTTCCATCGCTCGAGCCGTCAACCGACCGGCTGCGACTATACGCGCAAGGTCCGGGCGAGAGGAATTCGGAAAAAGAGCGGACGATGCGCGACATCACTCGAGACGGCGCGCATAGCTCCGGGCGCGTTCTTCGAGCTGCGCCTTCCGGTCTTCCGCGGTCACGAAGACAGTACCGCGCGGCAACGCGCCCTTGAGCGCGCTCAGCTTCACGACCCGCACCTCCCGTACTGCCTGATCCGCCTTGGCCGAGGCCGGCACAGCCTGCCAGCGCACGGTGAAGAGGCCCGCATCGAGGCCGGACGGGTCCAGCCAGTTATAAACGCCCGGGTCTTTCGCGCTGATCACGTAGGTGTAGGTCCCGTCGGCGTTTGGCTTCGCCTGAGATTGGTTGAGGCTCCCGTTGCGGTCGGCATATTCCGGCGCTACCCCCCAGGGATCTGCAAGTTGGAAGCCCAAATATCCAGCACCCTGGGGATCGAGAGTGACGATGAGCGCCTCGTCATCGGCAAGGTTGAAATGGCCGCCGGACGCAAATCCCCAACCGCCTTCGCGCGCGAACGGGGGTTCGAGCACATTGGCGGGCTTGGCATAGGTGAAGCGATCGAAATAGTTGACCCAGAATGGCGCCGTCTTGGCCAATATCTCGGCGGCGCGGTGGTCCAGCT
>DATGMP010000138.1:0-13571 GCA_035293565.1 Alphaproteobacteria bacterium
TGATGCGCCACGCTGCGCTCAATCTCCTCAAGCACGAACCGAGCAAAATCCCCATCAAACGAAAGCGTCTCAAAGCCGCCATCAACCCCGATTTCCGAGCGGCCTTGCTCGCATCTTAACGATTCATGATCCTGCCCTGCCAAGCCGGCCCGGCGGCAGTGCGGCGTGGCCAAAAAAAGGGCCGCAATGCTGCGGCCCAAGTCAAGGGAGGAGGCGCCCCAGAGCGGGGCACCAAGAGGGCTAACAGCCTCAACTCCTGTTCGCTCCGCTTAACCGCGTGCAGGGCAGCGCGCCGTGGCCGGCTCTATCGCCCGGTGCGCATCGCGGAAGCCGGGCAAATCCCCCACGATGCCACGGCATTGCCACGAGGATGACCTTGGGAATGCCACAATCAGTGCGTTTTCTCGTGCCGTGGACGTTCCACGGATGAGTTTGTATTGACGGTATCCGCATGAACGAGTTCATGGAATTTGAAGAGGCGACCCGCATCTACCGACGCATGATGGGCACCGACCCGCTCTTTCGCCTGTCACCGCCAGCGCCGAGCCCGCGCCTTTCCTATCGCGACGACGAGATCTGGTATTTGCGCGACGATGAGGGCAAGCTGATCGCGCGGGTGAGCCGATCGGGAGTGCGTCTCGCCTGAGGGGACGCGGAGGTCCGTTATGGCGACGCAGTGCCGCTCCAGGAAGCTCGTGATCATCGCATCAAGGCCGGCCTCAACGGTCGTGCTGCTCTGCGCGGCCGCGCTGAGCCTCGCTGCCTGCGCCCCGCACGAAGAGAGCACCTCCTGGGATCCTTCGCTCTATGGCAGCCCAGGCGTGAGGACGGGGCCTGACTTCTTCGACCCGCAGTTCTACGGCGGCATCGGCATCTGACGATGATGGGCAAAAGCGGGACCGTGCGCGGCGGCAAGCGCCGCGCATCGGTTCCCGTCATTCATTCCTATTGTTGTTGCTGTTGCGCTTCCTGAATGGCCGTCGAGAATCCCTGCGCGAACCCCTCCTGATATCCCCGCTCATAGGCGCGGAAGCCGGAGCGGCCAGCCATCATCGGCGACCCCGATGATGATCCCTCCATTCCCTCTTGCGTCCCTTGCTGCTGCATCCGCTGCGGACGCATGAGCGCCATCAGCGTTGCCCCGTCGATCTCTCCATTGGCTTGGAGCCCGTGCTCCTGCTGGAACTGTTCGAGCGCGTCGCCGGTCGCCTGGTCCCAAGTGCCGCTCGGCGTCTCCTGATAGAGGCCTTGCTGCTGCAGGCGACGTTGAATCTGCCGGATGAATTTCTGTGAAAGCTGCGGCTGCTGCTCGCTCGAGGCCTCGCTCTGCGTTTGCGCCGATTTCTCGTTCGAGGTGCCATTTTGCGATTGCGTCGACTGCGCGTAGGCAGCCGTTGACGCGAGAAGGCTCAATGCAGTGAAAGCGGCGAGATATTTCATCTGCTCCTCCCTACAATGGCGGCTACGCTATCAAACTCGTGAGTGAAACCAACGTTCCCCTCGGCGCGAAACTTTCGCCGTGGTGAACACGAGTTGGGAGAAGCCAGCCTCCTCGACCATGTCCGCAAGGCGTCCTTTGGCAGCCGGTATCAAAGATCCAGCGCGCCGGATTTCAATGGTCGCTCGAGGCTCCGCCCGCCTCGGCGAAGAGGCGCAGGTCGGCGACTAATCCTTCGTCACGCTCGATCGCGTATTGGTGCCGACGCGCTTCGCTTTTCTCGATGACAGCTAGAATGTTCGGATCGCCTGTCTCAAAAATTCGGAGATTGCGATCACTCGCTTTCAGCTCGGCGAGTTTGCCGCGCGGCGGCGCCGCCTTCATGCGCGGGCTGACGTCGACGAGACCGATCAGGCCCCCCGCCGTAATACCGGCCGACTGCAGACGATCGCGCAGAGCGTTTGCCGCAGCCAGCTTTGCCCGTTCCGTCGCTGCGTGCTCATCGGCCCGCGTTTTGGCATCGCGACGGCTCGCGGAATATTGGGGGCTGATCCGGCGCAGGAAGTCCGACGTCGACATATCCCGGGTATTGACCCAGTCCGCGGCGGTCGTCCACGTGGCGGCGAGCCAATCGCGCAGCTCCTTGCTCTCGATGGCCGCGAGCCGAGCGCCGCGCAGCTCGGTCGCCCAACGCTTCGCCGCCGGAGAGCCGGCGAGTTCCGGCCATTCCCGATGCGCGGGCGCCGCGCGCCTCTCTGGCCGGGCGCGGTGAGGCTCTGGAGCATGACGCTTCAGCAGCTCGTATTGGCGCCGGTATTCCGCCTCCCATTCGTCCCCCTCTTGGTCGGGCAGGATGCCGTCCCGCTCCACGAAGAACCGCGTGGCGGCCTCCAACGCCCTGTCGCGCAACTCCTTCAGATCCATCGTCGCCTCCCGCGTGACTGGGTTCTCGCTGCTTTGACGCCTAGGGATGGCGCATCGCGCTCCCTTGGATAGGAAAACGAACGAGACGCTCCGTGCCTTGCCCCCGCGGCCGACCCGCTAGTCGTGCGTTCGTTGCCAGCGAAGAAACTCCTGAAACAATTCGCCAGGGTCTTTGCTGGTGCCGGAGCCGCCGTCCGATCTGCCCGTCTCTTCGGCCTGCGAGTGTTGCCAGCGGAGGAAATCCTGGAACATTTTCTCGGGGTTTTCGGAGGATTTCAGGGGAGCCGGCGCGCGTGTCCCAAGCTTCTTGCTCGTTGGCGCGCCGGCGGTCACGGCGGCGGGCGAATATTTTATCCAGCCGGGCAGCGCAGCATTTCGGTCGGCTTGTCGCCAGCGCGGATCGCGGCTGGGTGCCAGCAGCGCTGGAAAGTTGGCGAAGAGACTACGCACGAAATGCGCCGACGCTGCTTCCCTCGGCGAACCCGACGCGAAATCATAGGCGGCGATTACCATGCTGAGCGCCACGGTGGGAACGGGTGCGCCTCGACCCGCTTCACCTTCGCCGACCAGCAATGGGTATTCCTCGGGCCGAAGCGCGGCCGGCTGATAGAAGGCGGAAAGCCGCGCCGTATGGGGCACGGCAAGGAAGTGTGGGCCTTGCTCGCGGTTGATGTCCTGCAAGGCCACGATCGGCGCCGCAGCGATGAGAGCCACCGCGGCGAGCTGGCCATTGCGTAATTGGGCGAGTTGAAGCTGCTCGTCCCCATACACCGGCTCGGGTTGAATGCCGAGTGCCTCGAAAACCGTCGTGGCGGTCAGCGCATTGGCGCTGCCGCGCGTTCCGAATCCGACCTTTCGCCCCGTGAGCGTGCTCGCCTCTCGGATGTCGTTCCGCGCCAGCAAGTGGAACTGCTTGTCGTAGATCTTCAGCACGAGCCTTATCCGCGCCATCGCCTCTGGCAGCAGCGGCGAGCGGCGCAGATCGGCGAAGATGTCGGATGGCAGAATGGCGAAGCCGATGCCCTTGGCGTGCAGGAGTTCGTCCACATCCTGCATGGGGCCGCGGCCGAACACGGGGAGCACTTGCATCCGCTCATGTGCGAGAAGATCAGCAAGATCCGTGGCGAGCCGTCCGTCGGCGGTATCGGCGACGATGCCGACCGATTCACCGCTCGCCGCCATCTTCGAAGGCTCGGCGGCAGCGGCCAGCGGTGCGAAAGCCAACGCGCTCACGAGCATCACTCGCGCAAGAGCTGTCACCAACCAACAGCAGCGCGCGATCCCGGAGAATGACAAGCGACCAAAGGCACAAGAGCGGATGGCACCAACTGACCATAGACCAGCACCCGATCGGCCCGAGCGCAACGAGATCACATGACCCATATCGCTATTCTTGTTTGGCCTGCTAACGCAGGCTCAACGCCCGTTCGCGCGAAATGTGCCACAGGACAATGTGATAATGCGGCATCGGGACGCCGGGATGGCCGGCATTGTAGTAAATGTCGACGAAGGTGACCGGCAGCGGCGAGGACTGCAGGTCGTCGAAACGGCTGTGCCCGTCGAAATCACTGATCGGAATCATATAGAGGGTGCTGACGAGATTACCGTCGCGATCGTAGGCTTGGAACGGCCCGGCAGGGAGCGTCTTGGGACGCACATAGAGTGTGCCGAGACCGGGCATGAAACTGGGAAGTGGCGCGAGCGAACTCGCCTTGACGTATTCGCCGCCAGGCGGCTCCTTCACTGAGACCGCCGCGCTCGTTCCAGGTTCAGGGGCGCCTGTCTCGCAACCGCTCAACAGCGCGAGCGCGGCCGCGATCCAGGCAACTCTTCGCATGCAAGGATCCATGTCGCTTTCCTCACCTGAAGCGGCCGTCTCGTAGACGACTACCTTCCGTGATGGTTCCGCGAGGCAAAGGCGACTTTGAAGAAGTGGAGGATTGCCTAACCTTTGCGTCGAACCGGCAGAGAGAGGGGCGGGGGTGCTTGTTCGAGGCTCGACAATTCGTTGGTCAGCGTTGTGCGCCGCAGATCGCGCACCTCCGCAGGGTTGTAGCGCCGCGCGCGATGCATGGTGACCCGGTTATCCCACATCACGAGATCATACGGTCGCCAGACATGGATGTAGACGAATTGACGCTGCGTCGCGTGCTCCGTGAGTTCGCGCAGAAGCGCACGGGCCTCGGGAACAGGCCAACCTTCGATCGCGCCCGCATGGCTGGAGAGATAGAGCGACAGCCGGCCGGTCGAGGGATGGCGGCGCACCAGCCGTTGGCGAACCGGCGCCCATTTCTCGCGCTCGGCATCCGTAAAATCGGTAAAGCCGAGAATGCCGCGTGAGAAGAGCTGACTGTGCAGACAGATGAGGTCGTGAATCTCATGTTTGGTGGCCTCATCGAGCGTGTCGTAGGCCGCGCGCATATCGGCAAACTCGGTATTGCCACCGGACGGCGGGATCTGGCGCGCCGAGAGGATCGAATACTTGGCCGGCACCGGCTTGAACGAGCTGTCGGAATGCCAGAGTTGGTTGCCCAGCGCAAAGAGTCGGCGCCGATCGTCGCGCGCCAGTACCCGATTGTGTTTGTCCAAATTGGAGATGTCGTTGAGGTCCATGCCGAGCCGCCGGTCCTCGGGCGCGGCGATGTCGCCGGTCGCTTGCTCAAGCGGACCCAGGCTCCGGCTGAAGGCGATCTGCTGGTCGTCGTCGATGCGCTGGTCATGAAAGACCAGCACGCCGTAATGATCCATGCCGGCATGGAGAGACGCGGCATCTTCGGGCGACAGTGGCCGAGCGGCATCGCAGCCAGAGACCACGCCGGCGAAGAAAGGGCGATTGACGGGGTCGATGGGATCGATCGTGAGGCTCATCACCGTCCCAGTCTTGCCAAGTTTCCGAGGATGCGGCAAGCCGCGGAAGGGGGCGGCCAGGACGAGCCGCAGGGAGGTAGCGATGCGATTGACCGTCGGATCAGGGGATTATGCGTATGAGCTCGTTCCGGATTGGGCGAAGCTGCCGGCGGGTTGGGCGCTCCACGATGTTGCGGCTGTGGCGGTAGATCAGGCCGACCGCGTTCACGTGTTCAATCGCAGCGACCATCCCATGATGACCTTCGATCGCGATGGCAATTTGCTGAATGCCTGGCGCGAGAGGCTCTTCAAGCGGGCCCACGGTCTCCACATTGGACCTGACGACGCGCTCTACTGCACCGATGATGGCGATCATACGGTCCGCAAATGCACACTCGAGGGCAAGGTGCTGCTCGAGATCGGCATCCCCGGCCGGCCCGCCAAATTCATGAGCGGCGCGCCTTTCAACCGATGCACCCACACCGCGCTCTCGCCCGACGGCGACATCTACGTGGCCGATGGCTATGCCAACGCGCGGATCCACAAATTCTCGCCCGATGGACGATTGCTATTTTCCTGGGGAGAGTGCGGCGCCGATCCGGGCCAGTTCAATATTCCCCATAACATCGTCTGTGACGCCGAGGGATGGATCTATGTCGCCGATCGCGAGAATCACCGTGTCCAGATTTTCGATGGAAAGGGCCGCTACGAGACACAATGGAACAACCTGCATCGGCCTTGCGCGCTCTGCATGGATGGCGGCGGCGACGGCGTCTGCTATGTCGGCGAGCTTGGACCGCATCAACCCGTGAACATGAACTTTCCCAATCTCGGGCCGAGGGTCAGCATTCTCGGCCGCGACGGGCGGCTCATCTCCCGCATCGATGAACGCTCGGGATTGCCGCGAGCCCAGTTCACGGCACCGCACGGACTCGCCACCGATTCGCGTGGCGATCTCTATGTGGGCGAAGTGTCCTGGACCGTGTGGGAGCATATCTTCCATCCGGGAGAGCCCGTGCCGAAGACCTTGCGCAGTCTGCAGAAGCTCGTTCGCCGGCCGGCATGACCGGCACCGCCGGCGTACCGGAGGGAGCTGCGTTCGCGCGCTCGGCCGGGCATGTCGAGTAGCTCGTCTCGCGTGCGGTCGGAAAAGCTTTCATGCCCCCGCGCCCTTCCGCCATAATCGCTTTGCATTTGGCCGGCGAGGAGCGACGCCATGCAAATCACGCCGCTGGCGGAGGGTTTCGGCGCTGAGATCCATGGCGTGGGTCTCATCGATGTCGCCACGAGCGGCGCCGCTTATGATGCGGTGCGCGCCGCCTTCGAAGCTCACTCGCTGCTGCTCTTCCGCGATCAGATGGTGAGCGACAATGTTCAGGCCGCATTCTCGCGCGCCTTCGGCCCGCTTGAGATCGTGAAGATCGGCTCGGTCGGTCACGGCACCTTTTACAGCCGGCTCAACAATCTCGACGAGCACGGCAAGGTGGTGCCCGATGGCCATCGGCAATTGTTGCGCGCGCGGGCGAACCAGCTCTGGCACACCGATAGCTCGTTCAAGAAGACGCCGGCGCTTGCCTCGGTGCTTTCGGCGCGGCACGTGCCGGCAAGCGGCGGAGAGACGGAATTCGCCTCGACGCGGCTTCTCTGGGAACGACTTGCTCCAGCGCGCCAGGCGCAGTTGCGCGATCGGATCGCAACGCATTCCTATGCCAATTCGCGCGACCAGATCGATCCGGAGCTGATGACGCCCGAAGAGCGCGCCGCCTTGCCGCCGGTCCAATGGCGTCTCACCTGGCGCAATCCGGTGAATGGCCGTACCGCATTTTATATCGCCTCGCACGCCTATGCCGTGGCCGGGCTGAGCGACAATGAAGCGAAGGCACTGCTCGCCGAGCTCATCGCCGAAGCGACCCGGCCCGGCGCGACATATCTCCACCGCTGGCGGCAAGGCGATGTGATGATGTGGGACAACCGCGCCATGCTCCACCGCGGCCGCCCCTGGCCGGCGGTCGAGCCCCGCGTGATGGTGCGCACGACGATCCAGGCGACGGCCGCCGATGGGCTCGAGGACGTCCGGCCCGCTACCCGGCCTGCTCGATAAATCCGGCAAAGGCGATGGTGGTTTGGTCCTCCCAATACGGGCCGATGATCTGCACGCCCACGGGCAATCCCTCGGCACTACGCCCGACCGGGACGCAGGTCGAGGGCAGGCCCGGGAAAGTGGCGATACTGGACCAGGCAAGCTGGCTGAAATAGGGGACCTGAGCCCCATCGATCGTCAGCGTCCGGCCTTCCGGTGGACTGTCGTCATGGGGGAAGGCGGTGGTGCCAAAGGGCGGAGCCAAGACGACATCGAAGTCCTCGAAGAGGGCCGCCCAGCTCCGGCGCACAGCTTCGCGCATATTGAGTCCCATGATCCAAGCCTCGGCACTCATCGGCGGCGGAGCCCCTTCCGGTTGCGGCCTGCCGAGGGTCATCAAAACCTGCAACATGGCGAGATACTGGCCGTGCGCCGCCGCGAGGTCAGGCAGCCGAGGGCTCCTGCGCTCGACTTTGGCACCGGCATTGGCGAGGCGGTCGGCCAAGCCATGCAAAATGCCGATGATCTCGCGGCTGACCGCCGCCAGAGGATGATTGTCAAGGATCAGCACCCTGAAGTCGCCTATGCGGCGCCCACGGGGCGACGGCAGATCAAGCCGCCAAGCTTTTGCATAGTCGCCGGTAGGGCCTGCCAGCACGGAGAGGGCTAAGGCAAGATCGCCGGCCGTGCGCGCCATCGGCCCGATCACCCCAAGCTCGATATCGGTGCCGCCGATCACGGCAGGCGGGCTGTGGCCGGCGAGAGGTACGAGACCCCAGCTTGGCTTATGTCCGAACACGCCGCAGAAATGCGCCGGTACGCGAATCGAGCCGCCGATATCCGAGCCCAATTCGAGCGGAACCATGCCCGCCGCAAGCGCCGCCGCCGATCCGCCCGATGAGCCGCCAGGAGTGCGTTCGAGATTGTGTGGGTTCCGCGTGCGGCCGTAGACCGGATTATTGCTCTGCCAGTCGGCAAGATTGGGCGGCACATTGGTCTTGCCCAGGATCACCGCGCCGGCAGCCTTCAGCCGAGCCACGCCGACGGCGTCTACCGTGGCCGTCCAAGCAGCGAAGGGTTCGAGCCCCCATGTCGAGGGCATGCCGACGGTGTGGTTCGCCTCCTTGACCGTCATCGGGACACCCAAGAGCGGCCGACGATCACCCCGTGCCAATGCCTGGTCCGCCGCTTTGGCCGCCGCTCGCGCCCGATCGAAATCGCGGACGACCACCGCATTGATCTTGCCGTCCAGCGCCTCGATGCGCGCGATGGCCGCCTCGGCTAGGTCAATGGCCCGCACCTCGCGGCGCGCCAGCGCTTGGACCATCTGGCTGGCCGCGGCTGTGGGATAGTCAAGGGTGGCAGCAGCCTTCTTTGTCATCATTGTGCTCCCGCTGTCGTTCTGCCGATATCTACCACCAAGATTGGCGCGTGAATGCCACCGTAACTTCCTTGAGCCCGATTGCGCACGAGCTTTGTGAACACGAGCATGGTTGTCGTAGACTGGCGCGTGGCAAGGAGGCAACGATGAAGACGACCGCTCTCATACTCGCATGCGGGCTCGCTCTGATGCCAGCCGCCTTCGCCGCTCAGTTCCAACCCTATCCGGGAGCGACACTGAACGATGAACTCACCAAGGAGGTTCACGCCGAATTGGCGAAAGCGCGGCCCCGCGCGCAGTTGCTCTATGGCGAGCCGAAGATCTACACGACAACGGCCTCTTTCGAAGAGGTATTGGCGTTCTACAAAAACCTAGGCGCGAAAGAGTTCATGCTCGCGACGCCGTACTCGACGGGGCCGCACGAAGAAACAATTCCTGCTGAAATGATCGAAGGCGCGCCTCCCGGCGGCATCAAGTTCAAGAAGGCGATTCTTATTCTCGATGGTTCCCCCGAACCGTATAAGAGCACGTGCTGGGTGGAAATCTCCTATCCCCTTGCGGGGAAAATGGTGGGCAAAAAGATCAGAGATATCGAAAAAGTGACGGGCATCACGTATGTAAACAAGAGCGAGCCGCTCGACTGAACTGACTTCATATCGAGCAGGCCGGCTCCTGCCGCTTCAAGAGATAGCGCGATCCGGATGGCCGTGACGGCTCACCAACGAATCGCCATGCGGGTAAAATCGAGGCCGACGAGAAAGGCGGCGATGAGCGCCGTGCTCCAGAAGAGGATCTCGTCAAAGTGCCTTCGACGCCAAAAACTGCGCATTTTCGCTCCAGAATCTGATGGCAGATCGTATGGCCGCACGATTCGGCGCTGCAAGGGTCAGTATCGGCGCACTATCGGATTCATCAACGGTGTGGCCGGTGGGACACAGAGGCGCGCTGGAGCGTCATGCCGTGGCGGGCGCCGCATCCATGAGCGCAGCGTCGATCCCGCCGGCAAAAGCCGCGGCCGCGAGCGCGATCAACAAATATTTGAGCATTGGCGTCCTCTGCGCTTCGTTTGATCTCGTCTCATCATCGCGGAGGGCTGTCGCAAGCATGCGTGACGGTCGTCACCAAAGCCGACGCCAAAATGGCGACTTGTGCGGTCCGTCACAGAGCAGGCCGGAGAGGCATATCGCCCTATGACGCGCATCACACGCGATCGGCCGAAGCATCACGATAATAATCACACAATGTTCCCCTCCCTCGCCCCGCCTTCATCGGCGGGGCCTTTGTTTGGTGTCATTCACGATGTGCAGCAACGGTCACCATTTCGCCGCGCTCCTGTCGCCGCAATGTCGTCGATCGGACGCGATTATGCCCATGTGGTCAGGACAGGAGAGCGACACGCTGTACTTCGGCAATCGCGAGCCATCGCTAGACGAGTTTTTCAACGATCCGATTGTTCGGCTCCTCTTGGCACGCGACGGTTTGCCGTTAGAGGCAGCTCGTGCCCTCACCGAGAGGGCGCGACGGCAATTGCACCAGCGGCGCCCGTCAACGGGAGAGGCAAACTGATCAGGATACGAACAGTCCGAAAGCGAGCACACGCCATGCGCTGGCGGTCGAGCGCGCCCATGATGAGCATGGCGGCGACCGCAAGACAGAACGCTGCGGCGGCGTGGAGCTGGGCAAGGGTCATGGAGCCGGCATGAACAGGCGTCGTTCGGGCCGCTCCTTAAACGGGGGGAGTGTCGCCGGAGCGGCCCTGGCCATAAGGGTGGTCATGGTTGCATTGAAAACGCCCCGTTCGCGGCACGGTTCCATCGCTCGTCGCACGCAGGGAACAAGCGACGGATCATGGCGCCTATCGTTGGGGACCGATGTTTGCCGCTAAGGGATGATGACGAGCGCACCCGATCGGCGGAGGGCTCTACCTCATGAATCGATGGCGCAAGCGGGCGGGGGATCTCCGAAGGTTGGCCAGCCGAACTCACCATCGCATGACCCAGGAAGGATTGCTGCGCATGGCGGAGATCCATGAACATCTCGCTGACGAGGCCGAACGGCGCTGGCAGCAGCAACGCGAAGATGAGACGCGGCGGTCGGATCAATCTCCGGATAGAACGCGCGAATTGCAGGCATGAAGGGATCGCCAAGGAGTTTGATGCTATCGGCCATCAACCGCGCGAGCGGCTGGTGGACGAGCGCCATCGTGAGCACAATTCAGCGTCAGCAGCGCGAGACTGCCAAGATGATCGTGAAGACCTGGAAGCCGCGGCGAAAGAGGAGGCGCCAGAAATAACCCGCTGGCCCCTCGCCCCTCCGATTGGGTCACCTCGGCATTTGCCTGCGCCTCGGCCGTTCCCGGCGGGTTCAGCGTCCCTTAATGAGATAACCGACCATGAAGCCAACCGCGCCGGCCATGAGCAAGGCAACCAGTGGATTCTCTCTCGTCATCTGGACAGCTTGCCGCGACGCTTGTTCACCGCGAGAATAAAGGTCATCCGCCATCTGCTTGGCTTGCGGTGCGGCCTTGTCTACCGCTTCGCGCGCTGACTCGCTCATCTCGTCGATCGTGCTCTTGGCCTTCTCGGCGAGCGGCGATGCAGCTTCCGCCACTCTCTTTGCGCGCTCGCGAGCATCTTGAACCGTGCTCCCCGCCTGTCTCGCCAGTGTGTCGGCGGCCCGTTGAACTGTATCACTGGACATGCGGCCCTCATGCATTTCGATAGGCGATAAAAGACAAACACGCGGATCCCGTCATTTATCCGGCCCATGAGTTTAGCCGCAGTAGCGAAGTCACCACGTCCCATCTTGGTTCACCCCGGAACCGCGCGGCGCCCAGCCGCCTTGTCCCGAGATCGCCAAGATGAATCCCCAAGATCGTCATAATTGATCGGGATGACGGAGCGCGCTTGACCCGTTTTTCTCAGGTGTTTCTTGGGATCACGGCAATGCGCGATTTTCTCCGTGATTGGCAACGTTGGACGGTGGGTGAGCGCTTGGTTGCCGCCGCGCTTCTCGCTCTGATGCTGGTCGGCATCACCTCTACGCTCGCGCTCGGCACCCATCTGCACTGAGCCGGATCAACACGGTCGGCGATCCATAAGTGGCCTCATCGCCACATATGGATCGCCGAGCCACTTTGAGTGTTTGTCACCATTCGCTATTGTCCCGCGAACCAGGGACGCGCGATGGCCAGAATACTGCTCGTGGAAGACGATATCGATGTGCGGCCGCTCATGCAGCACATCCTGAGCGCCGCCGGCTATGAGGTGACGGCGGTAGAGACCGTCACGAACGCTCTGAAGCTGATCGGCGCGCAGCCGTTTGATCTCATCATTACCGACGCGAACTTGCCGGATGGCAGCGGGCTTAAAGTCGCCGATGCCGCTGCGGCCGCAGGTCTCAAGGCACTGGTCATCACCGGCCATGGGCTGAGCCTGCAGCCAGGAAGCCTCGCGGCTTATGACTATCTGCTCAAGCCGCTTCGCCCCCATGAGCTGGTAGAGGCAATCAGGAAGCGCTTGGCGCCAAAGGACGGCGATGCCGACGTGATACCGCTGCCGAAGCGTCCTACCTAAGCACGATCCAATCGTCCTTGCGGGACGGCGCGAGCTGACATCGGCGCCCGAGAGAGCGAAAGCTGCCGGCGCGTGGCTCGCGCGCTGAAAACAGCCAAGTCATTGATTTAAGTGGTGGGCACGACAGGGATTGAACCTGTGACCCCTACCATGTCAAGGTAGTGGATCAACATTTACGCTACCTTACCGCGCCATATGGTGCCATAATCATCAATGTTTCCGGCCCTATGGAGCCATACGAACTTTTCCGGAACCTGATGCGCGTTGCTTACCCGGTGCTTACCCAACCATGCCGAATATCACCAAACGCTTCGTTGAGAGCGCCAAGCCCAAGCCGGGGCAGGCGGACTCTGTCTATTTCGACGACAAGCTCTCGGGCTTTGGATTGAGGGTGAAGGAGAACCCTGCACCCACGATCGAGGCGAGGCGCTACGTACGCTCGTTCCTCATCCAGTATCGCAATCTCATGGGCACGAGCACGCGCCTGACGCTGGGCCGTTATCCTGCGATGACGGCAGAGGCCGCGCGCCGGCAGGCCAAGATCAAGCTCGGCGCCGTCGAGGAGGGCAAGGACCCGGCGCAGGAGATCCGCGAGGCCCGCGGCGCGATGACGGTCAAGGGGTTCTGCGCTGAGTACCTCGAGGCCGCGAACAATCGCCTGATACCGGGCAAGGGCGGCAAGCCGAAGAAGGCGAGCACGATCGCCATCGATAAGGGGCGCATCAGCCGCCATATTGAGCCGCTGCTTGGAAAGAAGGCGGTCAGGGACGTGACGCATTCCGACGTCGCCACCTTCTTTGAAGAAGTTGCCAGGGGGCGGACAGCCGCCGACATCAAGACCGGGAAGCGCGGCCGGGCGATCGTCAAGGGCGGCATAGGCACCGCGAAGCGAGTGGTTGGGCTCCTGGGCAGCATCTTCAGCTATGCGATCCTGAAGGGATTGCGAGAGGACAATCCCGTCCATGGACTGAAGCGTCCCGCCGATGGCAAACGCGAGCACCGGCTCGACCTCGACGGCTATCGCGCTCTCGGCGCTGCGCTGGCGAAGGCGGAGAGCGAGGGCGAGAACCCGGCTGCTATCGCCGCCGTGAAGCTCCTGGCCCTCACCGGCTGCCGCCTGAACGAGATCGCGGCCCTTCGCCATTCCGAGATCGACCGCAAGCGCCAATCTCTCCGCCTGGCCGACAGCAAGGAAGGCGGTTCGGTGCGTCCGCTTTCGGCGGCAGCACTGCGCGTCATTGACGGGCTGCCCGACGCGCTCAAGGGGCAGCGGCACGTCCTGCCGGGCGAAACGAAGGGCAAGCCCTACAGCGCGCTGCCGAAGGC
>DATGMP010000139.1:0-20059 GCA_035293565.1 Alphaproteobacteria bacterium
TCCAGCAAATCCTCAAACCGCATCCGTCTGATCCCATCGTGAACGCGTGTCCGGTCCATTCCCGCCCTCTCTTTGGAGAAGGTCTAAAACCGGACACATCACGAGCTACAAAATCCGGACACGTCACCAGCTAGCCACAAGTGTCGCCGGTGAAGTTGACAAATCGTGGGCCTGCAGCTTAGTTTCCGCGCCCTTGGAAGGGGCGGCCATCGCCCGCTGCCCGAAGGACCGACCAATGAAGATCGCGAGCTCGCTCAAGACATTGAAGACGCGCCACAAGGCCTGCCGCGTGGTGAAGCGCAAGGGGCGAATCTATGTGATCAACAAGCAGAATCCCCGCTTCAAGGCGCGCCAGGGCTAAGCGCCGCAGCGGCCCGGCCTGAGGCCGCCCGATCCGATCTCCGTCTTAACCTAAGGCTCGCCCACCCAGGCGATCCGCAGCGTATTCGTGTTTCCAGGCGTTCCGAAGGGAACGCCGGCGGTGACGACCAGCCGCTGTCCGCTGTCGACGACGCCGGTCGCGCGCGCCAGCCGGACGGCCTTCTCGACCATCTGGCTGAAGCTGTGCACGTCCGAGGTGATGACCGCGCGAACTCCGTAGGAGAGCGCCAGCCGTCGAGCGGTGCCGGAATTTTGCGTGAGGCAGAGCACCGGAACTTGCGGTCGCTCGCGAGCAGCGCGCAGCGTCGTGGATCCTGAGGTCGTGTAGGTCACGATCGCGGCCGCGCCGATCGTCGTCGCTACCTGATGCGCGGCGGCGCTGATCGCGTCGCCGGAAGTCGATTCGAGCGGCAGCGGCTCGGCATTCATGATCCGGCGATAGCCGGGGTCGCGCTCGATCCGGGTCGCGATCCGGTCCATGATCTCCACCGCCTCGAGCGGATAGGCGCCTGCCGCGGTCTCCGCCGACAGCATGACGGCATCGGTTCCCTCATATACGGCCGTCGCCACGTCCGAGGCTTCTGCGCGGGTCGGAGTCGGCGCGGAGATCATGGATTCCAGCATCTGGGTCGCGACGATGACCGGTTTGCCCGCCCGGCGAACCGCGCTCACGATCCGCCGCTGCAAAACCGGCACCTCCTCCGGCGGCAGCTCGACGCCCAGATCGCCGCGCGCCACCATGATTCCATCGGCCATCTCGATGAGGGCCTCCAAATGCTCGAGCGCCGCCGGCTTCTCGAGCTTGACGATGAGCCCCACGCCGCGGCCCGCGAGCCGACGCGCCTCGGCGACATCGTCGGGACGCTGCACGAAGGAGAGCGCGATCCAGTCGACCCCGAAGTCGAGCGCCGCCGCGAGGTCGCCGCGGTCCTTCTCGGTCAGCGCCATCAGCGGCAGCACCACGCCGGGGACGTTGACGCCCTTATGGTCCGACAAGGTGCGGCCGGAGACGACCGCGGTGTCCAAGAAATCGGCTCCGCGCTTCTTGACCCGAAGACGCACCCGGCCGTCGTCGAGCAATATCTCCGCTCCCGGCGCCAGCGCGTCGATCAGCTCCGGATGGGCAAGCTGGACTCGTTTGGCGTTCCCGGGTGCGGGGCTCGAATCCAGCCGGAAGGCCTGGCCGGGCTCGAGCTCGATTTTGCCGCCCTCGAACAGGCCGATCCTGAGCTTGGGGCCCTGCAAATCCGCTATGATTCCGATCGGCCATTCATAGGCGTGCTCGACGGCTCGGATCGCCGTGACTCGGTCGCGATGCTCAGAGCGAGTGCCGTGGCTGAAATTCAGTCGGAAAACATCGGCCCCGGTCCGGAACAGGGCTTCAATCTCCTCAGGCGTCGCGCTCGCCGGCCCCAGAGTTGCCACGATCTTGGTGTTGCGTGCGCGGGGCGGCAAAATTCTGTTTCGGCGCTGGGCGGTCATCGATCGTCCTGCGAGGATGGTGGAACGAATTGTCCGGGACGGGCCGGCTTTAGACATCGACTACATAGGAAACCGCATGAACGCAGCCTTCCGGTCCAGACTCGGCGCGAGCCTGCTGATACTCCTTGGGCTCAGCCTAACAACCGCCCGGGCGGACGCACAGGGCTTATCGTCGACGCCGGAAGGATACCAGCCCGGCTGGCAGATCACCGTCTACAAGGCCGGCGTCCAACTTGCGCCATCGCCGGGGAAACCCCTGACCGCCTTCGCGGCGCCGGCCGCCGGCTTCGATATGGGAAGCTATCGCGGGGCCGTCGAAGAAGCTTTCAATTTCGGTCTCGCCTATGACGCCTCCGGCATGTTGAACATCGCGGCCAAAGGCAAATATGCGCTTTCCGCCAAGGCCAGCTGGCTCGCCGAATATCTGAATACGCCCGAGGCTCGCTGCGCGATTTCGCTGGCGGTCGATGGCGCGCCGCCGGCGACATGGACCGGAGCCATCGGATCGGTCGCCGGCGAGCAATCCGTCACGGTCGATACCGATCTTGAACCCGGGCTGCGCAAGGCCGATCTTCACGTCGCCTGCGACAAGCCGCTCGGATCACGCTTCCGAGTCGAGCTCGCCATGCAGGGTCCGGGCGATTCGACAGCCCGGCCGCTGGGTCCGATCGAGTTGCTCCATGCCGCGCCCCCCAATCCGACGATCGTCCCGGGCACCGTCGCGGCCGAGACTCCGTCTCCCGCGGCCGAGATGAAGCCGACCTCGCCCGCTCCAGTGCCGCGCTCCGCGGCTTCGCCGCAAGCGCCAGCAGCGAAGATTGCGATCTCCGGCCAAACCCTCGTCGCCGTCGCCGACATCCGCGTGCGGTCGGCGCCGCGCGAAAACGCGCCGACGCTCGGCATCCTGCCCGCGGGCCGGGAGGTCGAGGTGTCCGGCATGACGCCGGATTCCGAATGGTATCATTTGGCACAGGGAGGCTACGCCTCGGCGGGGTTTCTGAAGCCGGCCGGCTCCGCCGGTCCGCCGCGACCGATCGCCCGAAGAAGACACTAGCCCCATGCCGCCGAGGCAGTAGACAGGGGAGCAGTCGCTCGCGAATATGCGCCCGGCCTCTCCCGACACACCGCAAAGCCGATGAAATTCGCCGCGACTCTGATCGGACCGACCAAAGGCGCGCTCGCCGAGGCGCATGTCGAAGCCGCGCGCGGCGCGCTCGCGGCGTTAGGCGCCGAGACTCAATCCGCTGATTGGCTTGCTCCCGGAGAAGCGGCCGATCTGCAGTTCGACGATCTGGATCCCGATCAGGCCGACGCCGCGATCGGGCGGGCGCTCGGCGACGTGGCGATCGATTGCGTGACTCAGCCGCTCGTCGGACGGCGCAAGCGTCTGCTGGTCGCCGACATGGAATCCACCCTGATCCATCAGGAGATGCTGGACGAGCTCGCCGACCTCAAAGGTCTGCGCCCGGCGATCGCGGCGATTACGGCCAGGGCGATGAATGGCGAGATCGATTTCGTCGGCGCGCTCAAGGAAAGGGTGATGCTGCTCAAGGGTCTGACGGAAGCGGAAATCGACGGCGTCACCCGTCGGATCACGCTCATGCCCGGCGCCAGGGCGCTGATCGCGACGATGCGGCGGCATGGCGCGCAGACCATGCTCGTGTCGGGCGGCTTCACGATCTTCGCCGAGCGTGTGGCGGCGGAGCTCGGGATAGATCGGGTCTTCGCCAACACGCTCGAATTCTTGGGACCTGACGGCGAGCGGCGCCTGTCCGGCTCGGTGTTGCCGCCGATCCGCGATCGCGACGACAAGCTCGCGCGTCTGGTCGAGCAGGCGGGTCGCGATCACATTCCGCTGGCCGAGACGCTGGCCGTGGGTGACGGCGCGAATGACGTGCCGATGCTGTTGGCGGCGGGTCTCGGCGTCGCCTTTCACGCCAAGGCGACCGTCCGCGCGCAAGTGCGTGTCCGGGTCGACCATTGCGGGCTGGACGCGCTGCTCTACGCCCAGGGATACCGATCCGAGGAATTCGTCGGCTAAATTGGTGGGCGCCGATCAGCCCTTTGATTTCTGATTCAGCGGCAGCGCCACGAAGCCGACATCGCTGCCCTGGCGCTGGACCAGCAGCAACACGGACTTCTTGTTCTCCTTGCGGGCTTGCTCAACCTTGTCGATCACATCCTTGGGCGATTTGACTTCCTGCTGGTTGACCTCGACCAGCACATCGCCGGGGATCAGCTGCTTCTCGGCCGCCGGGCTATCCGGCTTGACGCCGGTAACCAGCACGCCGGCGACATCATCGCCAAGCTGATAGCGCTGGCGCGAATCAGCCGTGATGGGCGCCAGGCTGAGGCCGAGTTGATCGACCGACTGTCCGCCTTTGACCGGCGCATTGCCCTTGCCGTTGGCGCCGGGCTCCTCCGCCGTGGCCACCGTCTGCTGGTCGGGCATTTCGCCGATCCGGACGGTCTTCGTCACTTCTTTGCCGTCGCGCCAGAGCTTGACGTCGACGTCGCGATCGACGGCGGTCTCCGCGACGATTCGGGGCAGCCGCTTGCTGTCGCCGACCTCCTTGCCGTCGAAGCTCAGAATCACGTCGTTCGCCTGGATACCGCCGACCGCCGCGGGGCTCTTCGGCTTGACGCTCGAGACGAGCGCTCCCGTCGCGCTCTTGAGCCCGAGGCTGTCGGCGATGTCCTGGTCGACGCTCTGGATCGATACGCCGAGCCAACCCCGACGCGCCTTGCCGAACTGGATAAGCTGCGTGACCACCGGCCGGACTTCCGCCGAGGGGGTTGCGAAGCCGAGACCGATCGAGCCGCCGGAGGGCGAATAGATCAGCGTATTGATGCCGATCACCTCGCCCTTCATGTTGAAGAGCGGCCCGCCCGAATTGCCCTTGTTGATTGAAGCATCGGTCTGGATGAAATCGTCATAGCGGCCGACATGGATGTCGCGATTGCGCGCCGAAATGATCCCGGCGGACACTGTTCCGGTCAGCGTGAAGGGGCTGCCGATCGCCAGAACCCACTCGCCGACTTTGGCCTGACTGCTGTCGCCCCAAGTGACGGCCACCAGGTCGGAGCTCGGCTGAATCTTGAGGACCGCAACGTCCGCCGCAGGGTCGCGGCCGACGATCGAGGCGAGATAGGATTTCTCGTTCTGCAGCGTGACCTTGATCTCATCGGCGGGCTGGCCGTCGGCACCCTCGATCACGTGGTTGTTGGTGACGATGTAGCCCTTTTCGGCGTCGATTACGAAGCCTGAACCGACCGACAAGCCGCGATGCTGCTGCGGCTCGCCCTGGCCGTTGCGCTCCATGAATTCCTTGAAGAACTCTTCGAACGGAGAGCCGGGCGGTGCCTGGGAGGTGTCCGGCGCCTCGTGTCTCGGCTCGACACCCTTGGAACGGGCGGCCACATTGACGACGGTCGGCAGCAGGCGGGCCGACAGCTCGACGAAATCTCCAGGCGGAGCGTGCTCGGCCAGGGCGGCGCCCGGCCAGAGCGGCAAGGCTGCGAGGCAAGCCGCCAGGAAAGCGAGGATCCGGGAGGATCGCGCGGGCGCACGGGCCGGCGCCGCCGCGCGCGAGGCCGGCGCGGTCGATAAAGCCACGGGGTTGTCACAGATCACGGAAGAGGTTCCTCATCGCCTGGCGGCCGGCTCCTGGCCGAACGCGACACCTCGAAATCGTCCCATGTAAGAGCGGTGCGACCCCTGGGTCAACTGCGGCCTCGGGCGCGAAGTTCCCTAGGGCTTGCCTGCGGACGGCGCCTGTCGGTTCAGATATTTGAGGAAGTCCGAATTGGGTGACAGGATGAATTCCGAATCCTCGGTCGCCAAACTCTTCCGGTAGGCTTCGAGCGAACGATAAAAGGCGTAGAATTCGGGATCCTTGCCGAAGGCATCGGCATAGACCTGGATGGCCTCCCCGTCGCCTTGGCCGTGCAGTATGTCGGCCTGACGCTTGGCGTCGGCCAGGATCGCCGTGCGCTCCCGGTCGGCCTTGGATTTGATTTCCTGGGCCTGCTCGAATCCCTGGGCGCGATACTCGGCCGCCTCCCGCTCGCGTTCGGATTTCATGCGGCCGTAGATCGCCTGGCTGATCGATTCGGGCAGGTTGGCCCGGCTGATGCGGACATCGACGACGGCGATCCCCATCGGAGATGCCGCGTCATTCACTTTATCCCGGATCGCCTGCATCACAGTTTCGCGATCCTTCGACAGCATGCTGACGATCGTCGTGCCGCCCAGAACGTCGCGAAGGGTTGCGTTCATCGCCGAGGTCAGGCGCTGCCGGGCGCCTTCATCGGTCCGGACCGCCTGGTAGAATTTGAGCGGGTCGTCGATTCTATAGACGACGAACGCGTCGACCACGAGCCGCGCCTGGTCGGAGAGGATCACCTCTTCCGGCGGTGTGGCGAGATTGAGAAAGCGCTTCTCGTAGAACACGACGTTCTGCACGAAGGGCAGCTTCAATTTGAGGCCCGCCGTGCGATCGATCCGCTGGACGGCGCCGAACTGGAGAAGGATCGCCTGCTCGTTTTCGTTAACCGTGAACAGAGCGCTCGACAGCGCGATCAGAAGACCGAACAGGACGATTCCGGCGACGATGAGATTTCGGGGCGCGTGCATTGCTTACTGCCCTCCCCTGGCGGGGGCCGGCAGCGTCGGCAACGGCAGGTACGGCACGACGCCGGTCTTCGCGTCGATGGATGGGTCGAGGATGATCTTGCGGCTGTGCTGCAGGATCTGCTCCATCGTTTCGATGTAAAGCCGGCGCGCCGTCACGTCCCGCGAGGCTTTATAGGCGTTGAGAACCGAGAGGAATTGCTGCGCTTCGCCGTTCGCCTCGGCGACGACGCGAGTCTTGTAGCCTTCGGCGTCCTGGATCGCCTTGGTCGCGTCGCCGCGGGCACGCGGCAGAATGTCGTTGCGATATTTCTCGGCCTCGTTGCGTTGCTGCTCCTTTTCCGAAAGCGCGCGCTGGACGTCGTTGAAAGCGTCGACGACGGGCTGGGGCGGATCGACCTTCTGGAGCTGGATCGCCGCGACGCGGATACCGGACTCGTAGCGGTCCAGGGTCGATTGCAAGATGGCCGCCGAGTCGAGCTCGATCTTGCGGCGACCTTCGTTCAACGCCTGCTGCACATCGGTCTGGCCGATCACTTCGCGCATCGCGCTTTGCGCGGCCCGCTGCAGCAGGGCCTCCGGTTCGGAGACCCTGAATAGATACTTCACCGGATCCATAACCTGCCAGACAATGACGAAATCGACCTCGACGATGTTGCGGTCGCCGGTCAGCATGGTGCTGGCGTCAACCGTGTCGCGGATGCCCATCGACCCGATCTCGGTCTGGTGCCGACCGGTGACGTCGACCATGGTAACGGTCTCGATCGGCGCGGGCAGATGGTAATGCAGCCCCAGCGATTCGGTCCGGTCCCAGGCGCCGAAACGCTGCACGACAGCCTCTTCGTTGGGGTCGACCCGATAGATGCCCGTTGCGATCCAGATCAGCAGCCCAGCGGCAATGATCGCGAGGATGGTCCTGCCCCCGCCGAAGCCGCCCGGCAGCAGGTCCCGCATACGGTCCTGGCCGCGCCGCAGCATCTGCTCGATGTCGTTCGGTCCGTCGCCTTGCGGCGGCTGGCGCCCGCGCGGGCCGTTGCTGCTCGGAGGCGAACCCCAGGGGCCGCCGCCCTTGTCATTCCACGACATAACCCGCGGACTCCCTCCAGGACATTTCGCCCGAACCTTATCGGCCTTGCCTCTTGTTCGGCGGGCGCGGCGCCTATATGTGCCGGTCGGCGGCGTGTTGGCAATCCGGGATGCGGAATTGACGAGCCGGGTTGCGGAGGATTGAGCATGGCTATCGATGAGGCGGCGATCCGCCGAGCATTGGACGAGATCGAAGGGCCCGAGGGCGGCCGGGGGCTGTTCGAATCGGGCCTGGTCGGCGGGATTTCGATTGCCGGCGATCGCGTGACGGTGGCGCTCGAGGTCGATCCGGCCGTCGGCCCCCGGCTCGAAGCCCTGCGACAGGAGGCGGAGCGGCGCGTGGCCGCACTGCCAGGCGTCGCGCGTGCGACCGTCGTGCTGTCGGGAAAGCGCGCAAAGGCCGCGCCGGCGCCGCAACGACAGCATCAGCCCCCTCCGCCTCAACACGGGCCCGGTCCGCGCCCTAAGGCGGCGCTGCCGGGCGTGAAGCACATCATCGCGGTCGCGTCCGGCAAGGGTGGCGTCGGCAAATCCACGACCGCGGCCAATCTGGCGCTCGCCTTCCAGGCGCTCGGCAAAAAGGTCGGCGTGCTGGACGCCGACATTTATGGTCCGTCGATGCAGCGGGTGCTGGGTGTGTCGGGCAAGCCCGACGCGACGCCGGCCAAGACTCTGCTGCCCAAGATGGCGCACGGTCTCCGCGTGATGTCTATGGGATTCCTGGTGCCCGAGGACACGGCCATGATCTGGCGCGGCCCGATGGTGATGGGCGCCCTGCAGCAGATGCTGCGCGATGTCGAATGGGGCGAGCTCGACATCCTGGTGGTTGATATGCCGCCCGGCACCGGTGACGCGCAGCTGACGCTTGCGCAGACGGTGCCTTTAGCGGGCGCGGTCATCGTGTCGACGCCGCAGGATCTGGCGCTGATCGACGCGTCGCGCGGGGTTCAGATGTTCCGCAAGGTCGAGGTGCCGGTGCTGGGTATCGTCGAGAATATGAGCACTTTCATCTGTCCCAACTGCCAGCACGAGACGCCGATCTTCGGCCATGGCGGCGCCAGGCGCGAGGCGGAGCGCCTCGGCGTCTCGTTCCTGGGCGAAATCCCGCTCGACATGAAGATCCGGGTGACCTCCGACGAAGGCACGCCGATCGTCGTGGCTGAGCCCGATGGACAGCACGCAACGGCCTATCGCCGTATCGCGGAAGGCGTGCTCGCCACACTCGAAGGTCACGCCGCTCACCGTGCTCCACCGGTGATCCGGGAGGAATAGATGCACGGCAACGGCCTCAGTCTTGCCAATCCTCGATCCGCAATCCCGACACTCGGCGGAATTCTTGCGTGTTATGCGTGACCAGGGTTAGGCCGCGAGCCAGAGCTTGTCCTGCAATGAGGATGTCATAAGGACCAATCGGCGTGCCTAGGCGCGCCAAAGATGCTCGTATCCGGCCCGCTTGGCGCGCATCTTCTTTGTCGAAATCGAGCACCGCAAACCGAAGCGCATCGATCAATGCAACATTCCGGTCGGTCCGCTGGCTCTTGAACGCGCCGTAAAAAAGCTCGTGCGACACAATGGAGGAAATCGCAACATCGCCCGGCTCCTCCCGCCGTGCGCGTCGAGCCGCCTTGGAGCGAGTGTCATTCAATAGAGCGATGACGATGTGCGCATCGAGAAGATAGCGCATCAGCGAAAGAACTCGTCGAGTGCGGGACGCTCCTGCGGCGCCGGTTGCTCATTGACTGCGTCGACAAAATCATCGTCGAGTTGACCGGCAAGAGAATCCAGCCAGCTCCAATCTTCCGCCACCGGCTCGAGGATAACAGAGCTGCCATGGCGACGGATCCGCACCTCGGCGCCTTCAAACCGAAATTCCTTCGGAAGGCGCACTGCTTGCGATCTCCCAGTCCAAAATATCTTCGCTGTTTCCATTTGCCCGCCATCTGGTATACACTAAAAGTATATACCAACTCTTGCGGCTGAGCAAGGCCGGGGTTGACCTGACCGGGAGAACCTAAAACCCCCACGGCCTGACGGGTACGATCTCCTTGCCGATCGGCGCGATCGCCAGGATGGCGAGCTTTATATGCTGCCAGGCGAAGGGAATGCCGATGACGGTGACGGCCAGGGCCACGGCGGTCGCCAGATGGCCGAGCGCCAGCCACCAGCCGGCGATCACAAACCAGACGATGTTGCCGATGAGCCCCAACGGCCCGGTGCCGATATCCTCGCGTCCGGTGATGGCCCGGCGGTCCACCGCGGTGCGGCCGAACGGCCAGAAGGAGAAGCCGGCGATCGTGAAGGCGGCGCCGGCCCATGGAATCCCGATGATCGTCACGATCATCACGAGGCCCGCGAGCAGCCAGGCAAGCCCCATCCAGAAGCCGCCGAAGATGAACCAGAGGAGATTGAGAAGCAGCGTCACGACAATCGACGGCCGGGACCGCCGCCTCTGACCAGCGCGTCGTAGTCGAGCGCCAGCATGATCGTGAAGACAATGAGCTGGAGCGGCGCCACCAAGCCCGACAGGATCTCGATCGCGAGAGACAAGGGCCCGATGCTCACGATTCCGCCTTGATCATCCATGGTCGCCCGCAAGAGCGCCACCTCGATCGTGATGAAGGGCAGCAGCACCAGTATGGACGCCGCGAGCAGGCGAAGCCCGTTGCCGGTCGTTGCCGCCCAGACGATCCGGAGCCGGTCCTCCTGTCCCAGGGCGGCCGCCGGCAAGGTGAGGAGCACACGCGACACGAAGGCGCCGATCGTGATCGCGGCGACGAGCCCGAGCAAGCTCAGCGCGCTCGCTTGCGGCGAGGGAATCGGCCGTAGGGACCCGGCATCGACGACGCCCATCATGATGCCGATATTCTCGAACAATCCGAGAAGGAAGATCGCCGAGAGCCCGATCGCAAAGCCGAGCAGCAGCGCGTTCACGAGGTAGGATCGAAAGTAGCGATCCCACCGGAAGAAGGATGCTCCCCTGCCCGCCTCGCCCGTTAGCACAAAGCGCTGGATGGCGACGGCGAAGGCCATGCCGAAGGCTTGATCTATCAGCAGGGCGAACAGCATGGCGGGCTTGCTTCCGCCCGTCGCGCGGTCAAGTGTCAGGTCGAGCACGGTCGTGATCGCGGCATAGATGAGGTACGGAACGGCGAGCACGTCGCGCCGCTCCCAGGCGTAGGCGTAGCTGCGTTTGAAGACCGTCCAGACCGGGAGCAGCCGCCGCGCCTGCGCCATCATGGGCCGCGTCCCAACAAGCTCATCAATTCCCGCCATTCGCGCTTGCCGAGGCCGCTCGTCTCCTGCTCGACGGCTTCGCCGGCAATCATCCTGCGGACGATTTCGAGGGCCGTCGCCGAAAGGCTGGCGCCGCCTAGCCGGTATTCGCGGAACGCCTCGGCGGCGAGCGGCACCCAAGCGTCCAGGGTCTCGATCATGCGGTCGGCATAGGCGCGGATCTCGTATTGGGCATGCGCGTCGGCCCTCAGCCTGAGGAAATGCATGAGATTGTGGAGGTCGGTCTTCCAATACCATTGGGTATAGGTGTTGAGGGTGAGATTGATCCGCGCCAGCTCCCGCGCCAGCCCTTGGCGGCTCGGGTCGACCTGCTCCCCCGCATCCGTCTCGTTCAGCATCCAGGCATAGTTGCGATAGCAGCGCTCGGCGTCTGTTCGCAGCAGGTCGAGCACCTGGGCCGCCTCTTTGCCGGACAGGACCTCGCCTCGCCCCTGCCGATTGCTGACCGACTGCGCCGCCAGATGCTCGGGGCTCGGAATGTAGAACTCACGATCCAAAACAGAATATCGCGCCGAGTATTCATTCACATTGGCGGTTCTGTGCCGGATCCACTGCCGGGCGACGAAGATCGGCAGCTTCACATGGTATTTGATCTCGCACATCTCGAAGGGCGTGGAATGCCATTCGCGCATCAAGTAGCGGATCAGGCCGCGATCGTCCGAAACCTTCCTGGTGCCCCGGCCGTAGGAGACCCGTGCCGCTTGGACGATCGAGGAATCGTCGCCCATGTAGTCGACCACCCGCACGAAGCCGTGATCGAGCACCGGGATCGGCTCGTAGAGGATGGCCTCGAGGCCTGGCGAGACGACGCGGCGAGTGGCTGCCGATTGGTCGCGAAGCGCCTCGATATCGGCTTGTTGTTCCGGAGTCAGGGTCATGAAAGTGCTTGGGATTCCGTCTAGGGCTGGCGAAGGCGACAGCGAATCCCTATATTTAGCTCCGTCAGGCAACCCCTGACTATGGCGATAAACGCCTTGCGGAATAAGCGTTGCGGACCCGGGGGCAGTACCCGGCGCCTCCACCAGTTTCCCCGGTTCGGGACATCAACCTGGAACCGGAACTGTTCTCAAGCAGGCCGAAGGCCGGCGGGACGGATAAAGACGGGGGGCGAACTAGGCTCGACGCGCGTGGTAAAGGCATGGTTTTTGCTCGGCATGATACCGCCGTTATCGGGTCAATCTCATAGGTGCCAACGACAACGTTGAAACCTTCGCTCTTGCTGCCTAAACAGCAGTGAAAAGCGCGGTTCGGGGGGCACCGGGCAACAGAAGCCCCCCACTTCCTTTTCCTTCACCCGGCGTCTGAACGGCGCTGTATTTCCGCGCGAGACCGTCCTACCATCCAGGTTTGCGTCTCGTCGCCGGTGGCGCCATGGCAAAACAGATTCTGCAGTACAATCAGATGGTGGAGGAGGCTCTGCGCGCAGTCGTGCGGCGGGCGCTCTCCGAGGTCGCCGAGTACGGCCTTCCCGATGGGCACCATTTCTATATCACCTTCCGCACGACCTTTCCGGGCGTGACTCTGGCGAATTATCTGCGCGAGCGTTATCCGACCGAGATGACGATCGTGCTGCAGCACCAGTTCGAGGGTCTCGAAGTCGACGAGGATTCCTTCGCCGTCACCGTCAAATTCAGTAACAAGTCCGAGCGGCTCGTCATTCCGCTCCGCGCCATTACGGTCTTTGCCGATCCGTCGGTCAATTTCGCGCTCCCGCTTCATGCGGCCGAGCAAGCCGAGGAGGCGGCGCCGCAGCAGCAGGAGAAATCCGCTCCGGCGAGCAGCTCCGGCGACGGCAAGGACAAGGCCGGCGAGGTCGTATCGCTGGACCAGTTCCGCCGTAAGTGATCGGCGAACCGGTCGTCATCCTCTACGGCCCGACGGCCAGCGGTAAATCCGGACTGGCGATCCAGCTGGCGGAGCGGTTGCGCGGCTCCGTCATCAATGCCGACAGCCTACAGGTCTATGCCGAGCTCGAGATCCTGACGGCGCGGCCCTCGGTGGAAGCGGCGACGCGCGTGCCGCACCGGCTCTATGGCGTCCTGACGGCGCGGGAACCGAGTTCGGCCGCCTGGTGGCGGGCGCAGGCGCTCGCCGAGATTCGGCGCGCGCGGCAAGCCGGGTTGGTGCCGATCCTCACCGGGGGGACCGGCCTCTATATCAAGGCGCTGATGGAGGGGCTCTCGCCCCTGCCGGGGACCGACCAGCAGGTTCGGGCACGCACGACCGCATCATATGCGGAGTTGGGTGGCGAGTCCTTTCGGGCAATGCTGGCCGAGCGCGACCCGCAGACCGCAGCGCGACTCGCGCCAGGAGATCGGCAGCGGCTGATCCGCGCCTGGGAGGTCGTGGAATCGACCGGTATTCCTTTGTCGCAATGGCAGGCGCGGCCGCGCGATCCGGGTCACGATCTCACTTTCCGCCTGATTGGTCTCATCCCGCCCCGAGCCGAGCTATACGGCCGCATCGACCGGCGCTTCACGGAAATGCTCGAGCGGGGCGCTCTCGACGAGGCGCGCGCTTTCGACGCGCTGGGCCTTCCCGCCTCTCTGCCGGCGAACAAGGCGCTTGGCCTGCCCGAGCTGCGTCGCCATCTCAAAGGTGAGATCGGACTCGATGAGGCGGCGGCGCTCGCGCGCCAGGCGACGCGCAACTACGCCAAGCGGCAGCTCACCTGGTTCCGCCACCAACTGGCCCCAACAGGCGCTTCGGCCAGATCTCATGACAGCCATGCCGTATTCGAGGAACTTTCGGAAAGAAATCTTGCTCAAATCATATCATTTATTGTCGGAACCGGTTGACCTGGGGGAGTTCCCCTGGCTAGGTTGCAGTGCGGTATGAAGGAGCTTCGATGAGCGAGCGGACAATGACCGGCGCTGAGATGGTGCTGGCGGCGTTGGCCGACAACGGCGTGGATACAGTGTTCGGCTATCCGGGCGGCGCCGTGCTGCCGATCTATGACGCCATGTTCCAGCAGAACCGGATCAGGCATGTGCTGGTGCGCCAGGAGGGCGGCGCCGTGCATGCGGCCGAGGGCTATGCGCGCTCCACCGGCAAGGTGGGCTGCGTGCTGGTGACCTCAGGTCCCGGCGCGACCAATGCCGTCACCGGATTGCTCGACGCGCAGATGGATTCGATCCCGCTCGTCTGCATTACCGGGCAGGTTCCGACCCATCTCATCGGCAATGACGCCTTCCAGGAGGCCGACACCACCGGCATCACGCGGCCCTGCACCAAGCACAATTACCTGGTGAAGGACATCGCGAAACTGGCGGATACGCTGCACGAAGCCTTCCATGTGGCGAAGAGCGGACGGCCCGGTCCGGTGCTGGTCGACCTGCCGAAGGACATCCAGTTCGCGACCGGAACCTATCGCTCGCCCGACGAGGTGAGCTTCTCCTACCGGCCGCCCCATGAGCCGGACCCCGCCGCGGTCGAAAAGGCTGTAGCGATGCTGGCCCAGGCGGAGCGGCCGCTATTCTATACCGGCGGCGGCGTCATCAACGCCGGACCGAAAGCGTCGGAGCTGTTGATCGAGCTCGTCCGGATGACCGGCTTTCCGTGCACGTCGACCTTGATGGGCCTCGGCGCTTTTCCGGCCTCGGACAAGCATTTCCTCGGGATGCTGGGCATGCACGGCTCGTACGAGGCGAATCTCGCCACGCATGGCTGCGACCTGCTGGTCTGCGTCGGCGCTCGCTTCGACGACCGGGTCACCGGCAAGGTGTCCGCGTTCTCGCCGGGATCGAAGAAGATCCATATCGACATCGACGCCAGCTCGATCAACAAGAATGTGCGGGTCGACCTGCCGGTCGTGGGCGATGCCGGCCGCGTGCTCCAGAACATGATCGACGTCTGGAAGGCCAAGCAGTACAAGCCCAAGGCCGAGGCGCTGGCTGCGTGGTGGCGCCAGATCGACGGCTGGCGGGCCCGCAACTGCTTCGCCTATCGCCGGGGCGATCCGGTGATCAAGCCGCAATATGCGCTGGAGCGGCTCAGGGCCGCGATCGCTGGCCGCGACGATGTCTACATCACGACCGAGGTCGGCCAGCATCAGATGTGGGCCGCACAGTTCCTGCCCTTCGACAAGCCCAACCGCTGGATGACCTCCGGCGGGCTCGGCACGATGGGCTACGGCCTGCCGGCCGCGATCGGCGTGCAGATGGCGCATCCGGGCGCCACGGTGATCGACGTGGCGGGCGAGGCGTCGATCCTGATGAACATTCAGGAGATGTCGACCGCCATCCAATACCGGCTCCCCGTCAAGGTGTTCATCATGAACAACCGCTGGATGGGTATGGTCCGCCAATGGCAGGAGCTGCTCCATGGCGGTCGTTATTCGGAAAGCTACACCGAAGCGCTGCCCGATTTCGTGAAGCTGGCCGAGGCCTTCGGCGCGGTGGGTCTGCGGGCCGAGACGACCGATCAGCTGGACCAGGCCATCGCCGATATGCTGGCGGTCGACCGCACCGTGATCCTCGATGTCGCGGTCGAGCAGACCGAGAATTGCTTCCCGATGATCCCGGGCGGCGCGGCGCATAACGAGATGCTGCTGGGGCCGGAGGACCACGCCTCGACCGACCCGACGGCGCGCGAAGAGGGCATGGTGCTGGTGTGAGCGATGGTCAGCCGATCGAGCGCCACACTTTCGCGGTTCTGGTCGCCAACGAGCCGGGGGTGCTGGCGCGCGTCATCGGTCTGTTTTCCGGGCGCGGCTATAACATCGAAAGCCTGACGGTCGCGGAGGTCGACCGCGAGCGCGGTCGCTCGCGGATCACGCTCGTCACCTCCGGCACCCGCATGGTCATCGATCAGATCAAGGCCCAGCTCGAGCGGCTGGTTCCGATCCATCGTGTCCGTGACCTCACCGAGGAGGGCCCCTTCGTCGGCCGCGAGCTGGCGCTGGTCAAGGTGGTGGGCGAAAGCGGCAAGCGGGGTGACGTGCTTCGTATCGCCGAGGGGTTCGGCGCCCGGATCGTCGATTCCAGCGAATCGAGCTTCGTGTTCGAGGTTACCGAATCGACCGAGAAGGTCGACCAGTTCCTTGCCCTTATGGCCGGACTGGGCAAGCTCGAGGTCGCCCGCACGGGTATTGTGGCGCTGTCGCGCGGGGCGAAGGGGATAGAGGGGGAATAGCCGACCCTCTGGCCTTAATGGCCGCCGCAGACTATTAGCAGCACGGACTTTTGGACGAGGAGCTTTGTGATGCGCGTTTATTACGACCGCGACGCCGATGTCGGCATGATTCGCGACAAGAAGATCGTCGTGGTGGGCTATGGCAGCCAGGGGCACGCCCATGCCGCCAACCTCCGGGATTCCGGGGTCAAGGATGTGCGCATCGCGCTCCGTCCGGGCTCCGCGACGGCGGCGAAGGCGGAAGGGGCCGGCTTCACCGTCATGACGCCCGCCGAGGCGGCCAAATGGGCCGACATCGTGATGGTGCTCACCCCCGACGAGCTCCAGGGCGCGCTCTATCGCGACGATCTCGGGCCCAACCTGAAGCAGGGTGCCGCGCTCGCTTTCGCGCACGGGCTCAACATCCATTTCAAGCTGATCGAGCCGCGCGCCGATCTCGACGTCTTCATGATCGCGCCCAAGGGGCCCGGCCACACGGTTCGCTCGGAGTATCAGAAGGGCGGCGGCGTCCCCTGTCTCGTCGCGATCGCGCAGGACGCTTCGGGCAATGCCCATGACATCGCTCTCGCCTACGCCTCGGCGATCGGCGGCGGCCGCTCGGGCGTCATCGAGACCACTTTCCGCGAAGAATGCGAGACCGACCTGTTCGGCGAGCAGTCGGTTCTGTGCGGCGGCATCACTGCCCTGATCCAGGCCGGATTCGAGACGCTGGTCGAGGCGGGGTACGCGCCCGAGATGGCGTACTTCGAGTGCCTGCACGAGGTGAAGCTGATCGTCGACCTCATCTATGAAGGCGGCATCGCCAACATGCGCTACTCGATCTCCAACACCGCCGAGTACGGCGACTACACGCGCGGCCCGCGCATCGTCACCGACCAGACCAAGGCGGAGATGAAGCGCATCCTGAACGAGATTCAGACCGGCCAGTTCGTGAAGGAGTTCATGACCGAGAACATGGTCGGCCAACCCTCCTTCAAGGCGATGCGCCGCCGCTCGGCCGAGCATCCGATCGAGGAGGTCGGCGCCAAGCTTCGCGGCATGATGCCCTGGATCGCCAAGAACAAGCTGGTGGACAAGGCGCGGAACTGAAGCTCGCCCGATGCAGATTGCCGCGGGACTTTCCGCGGCAAGTCTGTTAATCGGATCCTATGTTCAGGGGACGGCATAGGGCATTCCGGCGGGCCGCGTGGCTCGCGCTGCTTGCGCTTTTCCTGCAGAGCTTTGTACCGGCGTTGCATCATCCGGCGTCGGCGGCCCTGTCGGACGTGGGCAATATGTGCATGGCGCCAGGCAGCCAGCCGTTCGGCCCATCGGACACGGATAAGTCGCCTCCGCACGGGGCGCCGGCCTGCGCCATTTGCCAGACGCTGCATATCCTGTCCGGCGGCTTCGTCCCCCCCGAAGCGGTCGCCGCGCCGGCCGCTATCTTTGCAAAAATATCGCCTCCTGGCCCGGCCGCCGTCATTCTCGAGGGGCGCTCGGTCTCGCAGGCTCGCGCTCGCGCTCCGCCGGTGAAAGCCTGACCTGTTCGGTTCAGCCGTCGAACCTTTCGGCGGCTGGTTGGCTTTCTCTCATGGAGCGATTTCATGTTCGGTTTTCCCAAGGGAGCCCTGAGCGGCCTCCTTCTTGCTTTTTCAGTATCGATCACGGCCCATGCGGCCGGATCGGCCATCGACGTTGCCGATGCCTCGGCGCGTCCGACGCCGCCGTCGGCGACCACCGCAGCCATTTATCTCAACATCACCAACAACGGGACCGACGACGACGCGCTGATCGGCATCGCGACGCCGGTGGCGCAGAAGGCGGAGCTGCATTCGACCACCAACGATCACGGCATCATGAAGATGAGCGCCGTCGCCGAGCAGCCGGTGAAAGCGGGCGAGAAGCTCGAGATCAAGCCGGGCGGGCTGCACATTATGCTGACCGGGCTCAAGAGGCCGCTCAAGGCCGGCGATCAGTTCCTGCTGACCTTGACCTTCCGCAAGGCGGGCCAGGTCGAGACGACGGTGGCGGTTCAAGCGCCGGCCAAGGTGAACGGCAAGGCCGATCATATGCCGGACATGCCCGGCATGAAGATGTGATCGCCCGGGAGCACCATCTTGAACCGCACAGCTTTGCTCGTGGCGTTCGCCGCAATGGCGGCGCTTGTCCATACGGCGCCCGCGTTTGCCCATGGCTTCGCGGGTGACCGCTTTTTTCCGGCAACCATCCTGACCGACGATCCGTTCGTCGCCGACGAGATGTCGCTTCCCGCCGTCACCTACAGTCCGGCGAACCCGGATGGCGGACGCGAGACAGACATCGATATCGACGTCGCCAAGAGGATCCTGCCCGACTTCGGCGTCACCTTCGCCGAGCACTGGAAATATGTGCAGCCCCAGGGTGGGCCGGCCATCACCGGGTTCGACGCGATCGACACGGCAATCCAGTACCAGCTCTTCGTCGACGGCGCCGATGAGGCGATCGGCCTGCTCGGATTGGCCGTGACCTGGGGTCATACCGGGCGCGTGCATGGGGTCGGCGCTCCCGACTTCACGACCCTGTCTCCGACTTTCGATTTCGGGAAGGGATTCGGCGGCCTGCCCGATTCCGCGGCGCTGCTCAGGCCGTTCGCGATTACCGGCAATCTGGGCTTCGACATACCGATGAAGTCGCGAAGCGGCGATGATCTCAATCCCAACGCGCTCAATGCCGGCTTTGCGATAGAATACAGCCTGGAATATCTGCAGCATCATGTTCGCGACATGGGGCTGAAGGCCCCCTTCGACCGCATGATCCCGCTGGTTGAAGTCGCATTCTCGCGCGGACTCGATCGTGGCAGCGGCCAGACGACCGGCACCGTTCAACCCGGCGTCATTTGGGCGGGCCAGTATTTCCAAGTAGGGTTGGAGGCCATCGTTCCGCTGAACAGCGACAGCGGGCACGGGGTCGGCGGCGTGGTGCAATTGCATTTCTTCCTTGATGACCTGTTTGCGAATAGCATCGGCCGCCCGTTATTCAGGGACTGATATGCGTCTTGCCTGGCTCGCTGCTTCCACCGTCGTCGCGCTGGCCGCCGGGCCGGCCGGAGCGCACGCCTTTTTGGATCACGCCGATCCCGCTGTCGGCGCTCAGATCCCGGGATCGCCGAAGGTCGTGCGGCTTTGGTTCACCGAGAGGGTCGAGCCGAAATTCTCGAAGGTCGCGGTGACGACGGCTAGCGGGGTCCCGGTCAAGACGGGCCCCATCGCGCTTTCGCCCTCCGATGCCTCCGAGCTCGACCTGCCGTTAGCCGGGCCCTTGGCGCCCGGCTCCTACAAGGTCTCCTGGCAAGTGGTGTCGACCGACACGCACCGTACCCAGGGTGACTTCACATTCGAGGTTGGGCGATGACGGATGCGCTGATCGCCGCAAGGCTGGTCCATTTCGCCAGCGTGATGGCGCTGTTCGGCGGCGCGCTGTTCGCGCTCTATGCCCATGCGGGCGGGGTCGCCGCGATTGGCCGTTTCCTGCGCATCCAGTTCGTCCTTGGATCCCTGCTTGCGCTGCTGTCGGAGGTCGGCTGGCTCGCCACCTCGATCGCGAACATGACTGGCGATTGGACCGACGTCACCGACCCCGAGGTTCTGCGCAGCGCCTTGCTCGAGACTGATTTCGGCCAAGTCTGGCTGGCGCGCATGGCGCTCACGCTGGTCCTCCTGCTGCTGTCATTCTTCCGCTTTTCCGCGGCGTCGCGCGCCGGCGTGGGCCTCTATACCGTGCTCTCCGCTCTGTTGCTGGCGAGCCTCGCCCTGACCGGCCATGCCGCCGCGCACAAAGGCCCAATGGGCGATGTCCATCGCGCGGCGCAGGCGATCCATCTGCTCGCCGCCGGCACTTGGCTCGGCGGCCTTCCGCCTCTGGGCCGGGTTCTGGCTTCGGCCCGGCGTACCGGCTCGGCCGCCGCCATCGGCTGGGCCGCGACCATCGTCGGACGCTTCTCGCGCGTCGGCTATTGGGCCGTCGGGCTCGTGTTGGCGACCGGCGTCGTGAACAGCGTTTTCCTGGTGGGAAGCGTCGCGGCCTTTTCGG
>DATGMP010000140.1:0-3758 GCA_035293565.1 Alphaproteobacteria bacterium
CGGCAATCTCGCGATGCGGCCGAACACGACGGTGAAGATCACCATCGTCAGGAGCGGCCGCACCACCGCCCAGGCGATGCCGATCACCGTCTGCTTGTAGCGCACCGCGACGTCGCGCCAGGCAAGGATCGCGAACAATTCGCGGTAGGCCCACAGGTCGCGCCAGTAATGGCGCTCGGCGCGGCCGGGTTCGAGGATCAGCTCGTGCATTGCCGTCGCCCGCCGGCTAGTTCACTGTCGCCAAGGTCGGCGTGGGAACGGCATGCGTCGGTCGTGCGGTATCGGCGTCGAACCGCCGCGTTATATAGCCCGCCCAGCCGCGCAGGCCTCGGGCGGGAATTCCCGTCGTCTCGCGGATCCATCGGTTGACCGGAGTGGTAAACCCTGTCTTCGCGCGGGCGAGCACCGCCGCGGGAACATATTCCGCACAGGCGGCCAGATCCCGCTTTGTCGGCGGCGCGGCCGAAGCGATCGCCGGCCCGAGGCGCGCCAGTAACGCGGGGGCGACATAAGGAACCCGCACCTCGAGGCCGTGCGCCATGCTGCTCCAGTCGGTGTCGCGCAGCAGCTGATTGCGCATATACCACCCGGCTTCGAGCACCGCCACCTGGGCGTAATACGGCGCGTCTGCCTCGACCAGAGGCGCGACCAGCTTGTCGAGCTCTGCGATCGTTGCCAGACGCTCCAGCCCGAGGGACAGCGTGTCGCGATCGAGCAGCGCTTCGAGCTCGTCGTCGAGATAGAGGGCGCGGCGCAAGAAATAGGCTTGGGCTACGCTCCGCGAGTAGCGGAACAACCCGGCAAATTTAGGCGGAAGCCAAGGCGCAGTGACGCCGCGAATGATTTTCGACGCGCCGACCCCGAGGACCTTCGGCCACGGCGCATGGCCCAGCCATTTCTGCAGCTTCGGGATTTGGCGGAACGAAGGATAACCGCCAAACAGTTCGTCGCCGCCGAGTCCGGACAAAGCGACCTTGAGCCCGGTTCCCGCGGCCGCCCGGCTAACCAGAAAGGTGTTCAGCCCGTCTGTCGTCGGCTGGTCCATGCAGTCGAGGAACTCGCTCAGCAACTCCTCGAACTTGCCGTAGCCGATGCGGACAGTTTCGTGCTCGGTGCCGAGCGCGCGGGCGACCTCTTCCGCCAAAGGAGCCTCGTCGTCGGCGGTGCCGAGATATTCGTCGAAGGCCAGCGTCACCGTGCGCAGGCGCAGACCGAGTTCGGTCGACAGCGAGGCAAGCACCGTCGAATCGACGCCGGAAGAGAGGAACAGACCGACCGGCACATCCGAGACGAGATGATGACGGACCGAATCCAGCATCAATTCGCGCAATTGCCGGCGATCGAGCGGCGGCATCGGCCGGTTGATGTAGGCGAGCTGGATCGAACTGTATGACTCGGCGGGATGCAACGCTCCGCCCGTGCGGATTCGCAGTACGTGACCGGCGGGCAACGGCCGGATGCCGGTCCACCACGTCCAAGGCTCCGGGACAAAGCCCCATAGATGAAAACCGACGAGCGCCGCCGGCTCGACCGGAAACGGTCCCGGCACGCAATTCGCCAGCGCCCGGGCCTGAGAGGCGAACCACAAGGTACCGGCACGTTCGGCGAAATACAGCGGCTTGATTCCGTAGGGATCGCGCACCAGCCATAATTCCTGCTGCAGCGAATCCCACAAGGCAAATGCGTACATTCCGCGCAGTTTCAACAGGCCGATTTCGCCCCAGCGCGCGATGACCTCGATCAGCACCTCGGTGTCGCTGTTGGTCAAAAAGCAGCTGCCCAGCTCCTCCAGCTCGGCCCGCAGCTCGCGGTAATTATAGATTTCGCCGTTGTAGCTGATCGTCCACCGGCCGCTGCGATCGACCATCGGCTGCGCCCCGCCGGGGCCCGTCTCGATGATCGCAAGGCGCCGATGACCGAGAACGATGCGACGATCGGCCGACAACCACAGCCCCTCGCCGTCCGGGCCTCGGCGGCGCTGCCACTCGTTCAGCCGCGCGACGACGGCGCTCTCGACCGGGCGGTGCTCCGCACCGAAATAAAAGCCCCCAGCGACGCCGCACATCGTCTATGCCGCCGCGCGCCGCTCTGCCAGCGCCTCGACCGCCGCGGCGATCACCTGCCGCGGGCCGATCGACCGGATCGTGCCCGATTTTGCCATCGGGTATAGGATTTTGTGCTCAGCTCCGAAGGGGAACCAGCGCCCGGGAAGGCTATGACGGGCGAAGATGGCGACGCACGGGGTACCGACCGCGGCCGCAAGGTGCATCGGCCCGCTGTCGTGACACAGGAGGAGACGGACGTGCCGCAGCACGGCGGCGCTGACGCGCGGCGAAGACCGCCCGCACAGATTGACGACATCGCCTGGCCAATCCGCAGTCAGCCGTGCCGAGCGATCGCGATCTTCCATGCCTCCGAGCAGCACCAAGCCGCAACCCAGACGCTGCAGCCCCCGTATCACCGTGAGCCAATTGTCATCGCCCCAATCCTTCACCGCGGGCTCCTTGGTTCCGACGCTCAAGCCCAGGAGCGGAGGGCGGCCAGCCCGTAACCGAGGTAGCCCTTCGTCAAGCAGCCGTGTCGCCTCCGCGGTCTCGGCATCGGAAAGGTGCAGGTCCCAATTCCGCGCGAGGCCGCAATCGACCCGGCCGAGGCGGGCCAATTGGCGCGCGAGGCGCTCGGCTTCCGGCTCCCAGAGATCGCCGCCGGACATGGGCGGCCGACTTTGCATCCACTGCGGATTCGCCGATATCCCCACAATCGCGCGCAGCCCGCACCAGCGGAAAAACAGATAGTCGCGAAAAGTCGTCAGCGTGCGTTTGGCCCCAGCCAGATATATCAGCATGTCGCCCGGCCCCGCCCGCAACTGCGCCTTCAGTTCGCGCAGTTCGGCCGGATCTCGCGTGCCGCCGGGATACTTCAGATACCGATCGACGAGCCCGGTGCCGTCCAGTATCGCCTCTGCCGGCATCACGCTCTCACTTGCCGGCAGGTTGGTCAGCAGGATGATCTCGGCCGCGGGGTAGCTTTGCCGGATCAGGTGGAAACTCGGCAGAGACACGACAAAATCGCCGATGCTGCCTTGACGAAAGACGATGATCCGGCGCGGTTCGGTCGCTTTCCGCATTCAATATTTCAACCGGTAATACATGTATTTGATGATCTCGTTCTGGAATGCCATCACCCCGGCGCTGTCGCGCCACCAATGGTCACGGCGATAGTCGACGGGTTCGAGGGCCGGGACGGCGACGGTGAAGCCGTCACCGAGGGCGCGCAGCAGCATCCAGCGCACGCGCCGCGCCGAGAATATCTCGGTCGGGACAATGAACCTGCGCCCGCCGTTACGATCCGCCCAATGACGCAAGGCCAGGCACTCGTCGTGCGTTGTCGCCAGGCTGTCGCCGAATACCTCGATGTCGCGTTCGGCGACACCGCTCTGCAGCAGAATCGCGCGGATCGTTTCGGCCTCCGGCTTGACGACGCCGAGTCTTTCGGCCGGGCCGAGCCGCACGTTTGAGACCAGGATCTTCTTGACCAGGCCCCGGCGGTAATATTCGGCGGCGGCAAATGGCCGATCCTCGAGCCCACCGCCGAGCACAACCGCGGCATCGGCGGGAAGCGGACGATCCGACACGATCCACAATTCCGCAGCGCTGCGCAGCACCGACACCCGGGCAAACCAGCCTCCGAGCGTCAGCCCGATAATTGCGGCGAGCAGGGCCAGCGCTGCCCGGAGGAGGATCGTGCAACAACGGGGG
>DATGMP010000141.1:0-6183 GCA_035293565.1 Alphaproteobacteria bacterium
CTGGCGTTTACGCGCGATGTCGGAGCGGGCTCGCTCGAGGGCGAGCAGCGTTTTTTTTGAAGCGCAGCCCTTCGCGGCGCAGAAACAGCCAAACTGCATTGTGGGAGACCTTCACCCCGCGCGCAGCGAGTTCATCCTTGAGAGCGTGAAGCGTCAAATGCGGCGTCTGGCTGATCCGTTCCTTGATGAAGGCGCGATGCGGCTCGAGGACAGGCTTCCGATGGCCACCCATCTTACCGGGCGCTACCGAGCCGGTCGCTCGATAACGCTGCGACCACTTCACAACTGACGACACCGCCACCCCAAACCGCAACGCTACCGAGCGGCAGCTCTCACCCTTTGGAACAGCCGCAACAGCACGCTTACGCAGATCATTGGAAATTGGTCGGACCATCGGATGCTGGCCTCCAGCCCAGCCAGCATCTTGAATCATATTCGTCCCAAATCCGGAAACCCTTCCGATTCAATAAATTCGTGAACCGATCTAGTTGCCCGGCACTGCGCAGCCTTGACAGATGATCAACTTACGTTTCAGCCGCTCCTCGTCGGATTGCTGCCCTGCGTCCTCGTCGCGGCCGGTGACGTCGCCGGCAGCATAGACGCCGGCCTTGGTGGTCTGTATGTGCTCGTCGACCGCAATGCCGCCCTTCCGCACTGATGTCTGGGCGCGCGTGCCGGACTGGAGGCAGGCCATTAACTGTTGGACCCTGGGGACTCTCGCCAGGCAAGCAATCCGCAGCATTACATGGCAAGGTCCCGCCGCGAATGGATGTTCGGGTCACTCGGACAACAGCCGGTGCAACGAAGTATTTTGCTCGTGCGACGGTTGCCCATCCTCTGCCGGATAAAGCCCCGGGTGCGATCGGTAAGTCATTGATTGTTCTCTACCCATCGCTATCTCTTAATCAGCGGGTCCCAGGTTCGAGCCCTGGTGCGCCCACCAAAGGAAAAGTCCTCATTTTCCAATGCCTTCGCGGGATGGTGGTCGAGAACAAAGCGCGTCTCGTGCGACGTGTTTTGCGGTCGGACATCGCGCGCCGGATTGCCGTGCGACTTTTCCTTTGTTTCTGTAGCTTCACCCCATTCGATACAGCGCGCTGATCCGATGGTACAGGTCGATTATGTGCTCGTCGTAGAATAGGATATCACGGTGGGCAAAACGGACAATCTGTTCTGCCCGTCGCCGCAGAGTACCGCTTGCTGTAGAATCAAAATCGGATTGTTCGGGTCGGGGGTTTGATTCGCCCCCCGC
The DNA here is from genome assembly GCA_035293565.1 of Alphaproteobacteria bacterium. GTDB lineage: Bacteria > Pseudomonadota > Alphaproteobacteria > BOG-932 > Roseiterribacteraceae > DATGMP01. Next base: position 1,253 of record DATGMP010000141.1, read on the forward strand.
TACCATCTTTCCCCACACTCCTTTGACCTGGTTTGGATAAGCCTTTTCGCCGAGTAGTGCATTTAGCCGGCCTGCGATCTCCACGGCTACACCGCCTGGGCGCCCTAGGTCGCGGAGCACGGTGACCGTTTCTACGAGGTCTCTGATGGCTTCTGTGGCCTCTCCGTCGCTCGCACAAACACCTTTTGCCAGTGCTTCTTCGAGCCGGCCGAGTTGCTCCTCATATCGTTTGAGGATGGCCGGATGCAGCAAACATGAAACCTTCACAATACCTCATATCCCGTTGCATCGAGAACGGAAGAACTTGTTCCTTCGCGCTACGCGCTGCGAGTGGGCGAGATTGACGTGCTGGTGGTCACCGATGGGGTACTCGGTATGGCCGTTGAGGCACGGTAACCAACCTCGGGTCTTTCATACCTGCAGAAATTGCATTTAGCGTTGCCCTGGCGATCGCGCGACCGCGCTCATCGATGCCGGTCCATTGCGCGTGCCGCCCGCGCGGGTCGATTTCGATTAGCTTGACGCCCGCTGGAGCCTCGCTGCCGTCACGCGCAATGCCGCGCAGAATGCCGTCGCGGGGGGCCACGATGGGAACGCCCGAGAGATGGCCGAGCACGAGATCCTTGTAGACGCGGGTACCGATCTCGATTGGGGTGTGCCAGCGTCCGGCAAACGGCGAATAGACGAAGCGCTCCACGCCGATATCGCCGAGTTGGCTTGCTTTTCCGTCCGCGGCATCGGTCCAGCCGCTACCCACCAGGCCGATCTTGCCGGGCCGCGTCTCGACGGCGACATCGCAATTGAACGCGCCGCCGAAGCCTGGACCCAGGCCGACCGTGAGCCGTGCCAGGCGCCTCAGGTCCGGCGTAATGCGGTGCTTTTGCAGCCGCGCATCGATCAGGACGTCGATCGAGCGGATCGGAATCAGATCCAGAACGCCGAGCCATGAAACGAGCACGCGACCAGGGGCTCGAAGGGCCCTGAGCATCTGCATGGCATCGTCGATGCGCTCGGCGACGATGTCCTCGACCTGTGCCATATCGCCAAACAGCGCGTCGTGGAAAGCCATCTTTCGCCTAATGACTGGCGGATGTGGATCGTGCGAAAGCACCACGCAATAGCCTGTGCGTGACAGATGCACGGCAATCGCGGAGGCGATCTCGCTGGTGCCGAGGATGAGGGCGAAGAGTCCGGTCCGATGGTCTGTCGATTGATGCATTCCAGCCACGTCGCGTAAGAGGAGCGTGTTCAGCAGCAGACAATCCCGACAAGGCCGGTCCCGCTTGCACGTCTATGACGGAGGGAGAGCAAGAGGCGGGCCAGCAGCCACGATGGAGAAACGGTCCGTAAGTGGAACGGCGCCATTGGGAACCAATTGAATCGACGATCGCGCCGCTTGTCCGGAAGTCCACGCTCCTTTGTTTCGTTTCAGCCAAGCTGTTGCGAAGGCGACATTGCGGGTGAGAAATCGCAGCAATCTGCAGCAACGCGATGGCCCGGATCCTGCACCGGCTTTGGGGTCAGCTGCCGCACCATGAGAGCGGCAACACGGCAAGGAGCGCGCGTGAGTTTAGATCTGCCCGGCGATCTCCAGGGAATTGATGCAGGGACTGACGAGTCCGCGACGGCGGATGTCGCGGCCTGTCCGTTCCATGCGGATCGTGTCCGATCGCCGGTAAGCGCGCGCAAGACACTGGTGCTGACCGGCGCGTCGCGCGGCATTGGTCACGCCACGGGAAAGCTGTTTTCGGAAGCCGGATGGCGCATCATCACCTGCGCGCGCCAGCCGTTCGACGGTGGTCGCTGCCCATGGGATTCCGGTGCCGACAACCATGTTCAGGCGGATTGGAGCGATCACCGCGCGATGCCGCGTGCGGTTGCCGAGGTGAAGGCTCGGCTGAACGGCGCGCCGCTGCATGCTCTGATCAACAACGCCGGTGTCTCACCCAAGGGGGCGGATGGCGCAAGGCTGACCTCGCTGACGACGTCGGTCGAAACTTGGATGAACGTCTTTCACGTCAATCTGCTGGCGCCAATCCTGCTCGCACAGGGACTGTTCGACGAGTTGAAGGCGGCCTCGGGATCGATCGTCAATGTCACCTCGATCGTCGGCTCGCGTGTGCACCCGTTCGCCGGCACCGCCTACGCGACCTCCAAGGCAGCGCTCGGCTGTCTCACCCGCGAGATGGCGCATGACTACGCGCCGCATGGAATTCGCGTCAACGCGATTGCCCCGGGAGAGATCAAGACCGACATTCTGTCGCCGGAGACGGAGGCGCGGCTCGCGCCCAGCATTCCTTTGCGGCGCGTGGGGACGCCGGAAGAAGTCGCGAAGGTGATCTTCTTCCTGTGCTCGGATGCGGCAAGCTACGTCACCGGTGCCGAGGTGCCGATCAACGGCGGGCAACACGTGTAGGGGAGGGCTCGAGGGCTCGAAATCGAACGAGAAAAATCTCGATGGATTTGAGCTGGATCAATGCGCGACGTTTCCTTGGGAGGCCGTGGGACGATTTTGCGAGATCGAGCAGAAAATATGCAAATCAAGGCGTAATCTTTTTGCGGCCATGCCAGCAAGTTGGGCGCGACATCGGAACCGAGATGCAACACAATATTCCCAAAATCGAACGTGGTGCCAGGGAGGATGTTCATGACAACGGAGACACCGTCATGCATGCCACTGCGCCTGTGCTCGAACGTCCCGAGACCGACCGTCCCGTCCCGGTCGTGCCCCTGAGTGAGATCGCGCTCACCGGAATCTTCGAAATATCAAAGATCCTCACCTCACCATCGCGGCTCGAAGTCACGCTTGCCAATGTCGTCAACCTGCTGCAGTCGTTCCTGCAGATGCGGCACGGCGTCGTCTCGCTGCTGGCCGATGACGGCATACCCGACATCACTGTGGGCGCCGGCTGGAGCGAGGGCAGCGACGAGCGCTACCGCATGCGCCTGCCGCAGAAGGCGATCGACCAGATCGTGGCGACCGCGATGCCGCTGGTCGCTGAGAATATCGCGACCCATCCGGCTTTCGGCGTGGCCGACATGGACGTGCTCGGTGCGTCGGACGGCACGCGCGTGTCCTTCATCGGCGTGCCGATCCGGATCGACGACAAGGTCGTCGGCACATTGACCATCGACCGCGTCTTCGACGAGCGGTCCGTGTTCCGGCTCGATGCCGATGTGCGGCTTCTCACCATGATCGCCAATTTGGTCGGTCAGACCGTGAAGCTGCACCGCGTCGTTGCGCGCGATCGCGAACGGCTGATGACGGAGAGCTATCGGCTGCAGAAGGAGCTTTCGGAGCTGAAACCCGCGCGGGACCGCAAGAAGGTTCATGTCGACGGCATCATCGGCGATAGTCCGGCGCTGCGCGGGCTCCTGGAGAAGATCGCTGTCGTCGCAAAATCCAACGCCACCGTGCTGCTGCGCGGCGAATCGGGAACCGGCAAGGAACTGGTCGCCAAGGCCATTCACGAGCTGTCGCCGCGCGCCAAGCGCCCGTTCATCAAGATCAATTGCGCGGCGTTGCCGGAAACCGTGCTGGAGTCCGAGTTGTTCGGACACGAGAAGGGGGCCTTCACCGGCGCGCTCAATTCGCGCAAGGGGCGTTTTGAGCTTGCCGACAAGGGCACGCTGTTTCTGGATGAAATTGGTGAAATCTCCGCCTCGTTTCAGGCAAAGCTGCTGCGCGTGCTGCAGGAGCAGGAGTTCGAGCGCGTCGGCGGCAACCAGACCATCAAGGTCGATGTGCGCGTGATCGCCGCTACCAACCGCAATCTCGAGGAAGCGGTGGCGCGCAACGAGTTTCGCGCGGATCTCTATTATCGGATCAGTGTCGTGCCGATGCTGCTGCCGCCCTTGCGCGAGCGCCGCAGCGATATCCCGCTGCTTGCCGGCGAATTCCTGAAGATATTCAACAGCGAGAACGGCCGCGTGCTGAATTTCGACGCGAGCGCGATGGACGTGCTGATGAATTGCGGCTTCCCGGGCAACGTGCGAGAGCTGGAGAACTGCGTGCAGCGAACGGCGACGTTGGCACCGGGGCCGGACATCGCTCGCAACGATTTCGCCTGCAGTCACGGCCAGTGTCTCTCGGCGATGCTCTGGAAGAGCGGGACCGAGGAGGCGCAGATGAGGCCGCTGCCGATCGTTCCCTTGACGTTGAAACCGGGCGTTCCTGCGGTGGACGGATCTGTCGGGAGCGCGGTCGTCGGCTCGCCAATGGTCGGCACACCAGCCGCGGCTGCGGCTGCCGGCACGGAGGAGATCGGCGCAGTCGGCCGAATGGCCGACCGGGATCGCGTGATCGCGGCGATGGAAAGGTCGGGTTGGGTACAGGCGAAGGCGGCCCGTCTGCTCGGCTTGACGCCGAGACAGGTCGGCTATGCCTTGCGAAAATACGGCATCGAGATCAAGCGCCTCTGAGCGAGACTGTCGGACTCGCGACATGTCCGGGCCGCGACAAACTCAGTTCCGGAAATTGCAGTGAGAAATCAAGCTCAAGAGGTTTGGCACGGGCCTTGAAAGAGAGAAGCCATCGGCATCGCCTGCTCAAGGAGTAGCAAGGATGGCTTACAAGATTGTCGCGTCCCAGTGCACCGTATGCGGCGCGTGCGAGTTCGAATGTCCCAACGCGGCGATCAGTCTCAAGCGAGACATGTATGTGATCGACCCGAAGAAGTGCACGGAATGCGAAGGCCATTTCGACGCGCCGCAATGTGCGGCTGTCTGCCCGGTGCCTGATACTTGCATTCCTGCGTAGGGGACGGCGGGCAATGGTGGCGGTTCAGGACACGGTCGACCGGGTGCGCCGGATCGACGTCGACCAATATCGATATGGGTTCGAGACGATCATCGAATCCGACAAGGCCCCGAAGGGCCTGTCGGAGGACACGGTTCGGTTCATCTCGGCCAAGAAGAACGAGCCGGAGTGG
>DATGMP010000142.1:0-10910 GCA_035293565.1 Alphaproteobacteria bacterium
GCTCTCACCGAGACCGGCGGCGACATGACGGCTGCGCAGGACTGGCTGCGAAAGAAGGGTCTCTCGAAAGCCGCCAAGAAGGCCGGCCGCGTCGCGGCTGACGGCCTGATCGGCGCGCTCACCAAGGGCACCAAGGGCGTCGTGGTCGAGGTCAATTCCGAAACCGATTTCGTCGCGCGCAACGAGCAGTTCCAGGGACTGGTCAAGATGATCGCCCAGGTCGCGCTCGACGTCGGCGCCGACGTCGAGAAGATCAAGGCCGCCAAGGTCGGCAGCGTCACGGTGGAGACCGCAATTGCGGACGCGGTTGCGACCATCGGCGAGAACATGACGCTGCGCCGGGCAGCCGAGCTGCAGGTCGCCCAGGGCGTGGTGTCGAGCTACGTCCACAACGCCGTTGTCGAAGGTGCCGGCAAGATCGGCGTCATCGTGGCGCTGGAGTCGAGCGGCAAAGCGGACGAACTCGCTGTTCTCGGTCGCCAGCTTGCAATGCATGTGGCCGCGGCGAAGCCGCTGGCGCTCGACCCGGCCGGTCTCGATCCGGAGCTCGTGAAACGCGAGAAGGACGTGCTGGCCGACAAGTACCGCCAGCAGGGCAAGCCGGAAAACGTCATTGAGAAGATCGTCGATTCCGGCCTGAAGACCTACTACAAGGAAGTCTGTCTGCTGGAGCAGGCCTTCATCCATGACAGCGGCAAGTCCGTTGCCCAGGCTGTGAAGGAAGCTGAGGGTAAGATCGGCGCGCCGGTCAAAATCGCCGGCTTTGTGAACTATGCTCTCGGTGAGGGAATCGAGAAGCAGGAATCCGACTTCGCTGCCGAAGTCGCTGCTGCCACCGGCAAGAAGTAAGCGGGCCAAGAGCTTCCGGCGTCCTGCGCCGGAAGCTTCCTGCAAGCAGAGGCGAGTGCGAATGGCAGAGCCGGTCTATCGTCGCGTGGTGGTCAAGCTGTCGGGCGAATATCTCGCTGGCAGCCAATCTTTCGGCATTGATCAGGTCACCGTCGATCGCATCGCCCGCGAGTTGATCGCTGCGCAGAAGCTCGGCGCCGAGATTGCGGTGGTGGTCGGCGGCGGCAACATGGTGCGTGGCGGCTCCGCGCGCGGCGTGTCGCGGACCACAGGCGACACCATGGGCATGCTCGCGACCGTCATGAATTGCCTGGCGCTGGAGGCAGCGATCGAGGGCCAGGGCGGCGCCGCCAAGGCGCTTTCGGCCTTCGTGATGCCAGAGATTTGTGATCTGTTCACCCGCAGTGCGGCGCACAAAGCCTTGGGCGAAGGCCAAATCGTCGTTCTGGGTGGTGGAACCGGCAATCCCTTCTTCACCACCGACACCACGGCCGTGCTGCGCGCTGCCGAAATCGACGCGCAGGCGGTCCTGAAAGCCACCAATGTCGACGGGGTCTATAGCGCCGACCCCAAGAAGGACCCCGCTGCCAAGCGTTTCGATCGCCTGACCCATACGGAGGCGATCGAGGGCGGCTACAAGGTGATGGATGCGACCGCATTCGCGCTTGCCCGCGAGACGTCGCTGCCTATCATCGTGTTCTCGATCGCCGAGCCCGGCTCGATCGGCGCCGTGCTGTCCGGCACGGGACGCGGGACCGTCGTTGCCGGCTGATCGGAAAAGGCGCCGACCGCCACGCGACGAGAGCCCGGCCCGACGACAGCAAGCCGGTTTTGGCCGGGATGAACTTTGAGAAATGACGGGAGAGCGTTATGCCCACGGGTAAGTTCGACATCAACGAATTGAAGCGCCGCATGCAGGGCGCGACCCAGGCGCTCAAGCACGAACTGAGCGGCCTGCGCACCGGCCGCGCCTCGGCTTCGATGCTGGAGCCGGTGCAGGTCGATGCCTACGGCACTCACATGCCCTTGAACCAGCTCGCCACCGTGAGCGTCCCCGAGCCGCGCATGATCTCGGTGCAGGTCTGGGACAAGACCATGGTGAAGGCGGTCGAGAAGGCCATCATCGATTCCAATCTCGGCCTGTCGCCCGCGACCGAGGGCCAGGTGCTGCGGCTGCGCATCCCCGAATTGAACCAGGAGCGCCGCAAGGAGCTCGTGAAGGTCGCGCACAAATATGCGGAAGCCGCGCGCGTCGCCGTCCGCCATGTCCGCCGCGACGGCCTTGATCTGGTCAAGAAGCTGGAGAAGGGGCACGAGATCTCCGAAGACGATTCCGAGCGCCTCGCCGCCGATGTGCAGAAGGCGACCGACGGCACAATCGGTGAAATCGACCAGCTGCTTGCGGCCAAGGAAAAAGAGATCCTCACGGTTTGAAGGACCGTCCGATGTCCAACGCAGCCCCGATCGTGCCGGAGGCCGATCGCACCGATGCCCCGCTGCATGTCGCCCTTATCATGGACGGCAATGGGCGCTGGGCAGCGGCGCGCGGATTGCCGCGGGCGGAGGGGCATCGGCGCGGGGTCGATGCGCTCCGGCGCGTGGTGCGCGCCGCGCATGAACTCAACATCGGCTATCTCACCATCTTCTCCTTCTCGTCGGAAAACTGGTCGCGCCCGGCAGCCGAGATCGGCGACCTGTTCGGCCTGTTGCGCCGCTTCATCCGCAACGACCTCGCAAGCCTGCATCGCGATGGCGTGCGCGTGCGCGTGATCGGCGAGCGCTTTGGCCTCGAGCCTGATATCTGTGCCCTGTTGAGCGAGGCCGAGGAGCTGACCCGCAACAACAGCCGGCTGACGCTGGTGGTCGCGTTCAACTACGGCTCGCGCCAGGAGATCGCGCGCGCGGCGCAGCGGCTGGCGCGCGAGGTCGCAGACGGCAAGCGGGATCCCGACAGTATCGATGCTGAAACGCTCGGCCACTATCTCGATGCGCCGGATATTCCGGCACCCGACCTCATCATCCGCACCTCAGGCGAGCAGCGGCTGTCGAATTTCCTGCTGTGGCAGGCGGCCTATAGCGAGCTCGTGTTCGTGCCGATGCATTGGCCGGATTTCGACAAGTCCGCGCTCGAAGGGGCGATTGCCGAATTCGCCAGACGCGAGCGCCGGTTCGGCGGTCTCGTGGCGAAAACCGCATCGTGAGCAAAGGCGAGGCCGTGGCGACGCAGCCTGATGCACCTGCGTCGCGCAATCTTTTGTTGCGCGTCCTCGCAGCCGTCGTGCTGGTGCCCTTGGTGCTTGGCTGCGCCTATCTCGGCGGCGTGCTCTGGGGCGCGCTCGTCACGCTCGCCCTGATCGGGCTGTTTCTTGAATGGCTGATGGTGGTCGGCGTTCTCAGGCAGACGCGCGTCGCCGTGGCCGGAGCGATCGCGCTGGCCGTCGCCGGCGCCTGCCTTGCGCTCGCACGATTTGAGCTGGCGCTGCTTGCGGCTGCGATCGGGCTTGTCGCGGTCGGTGCACTGGCCTCGCAGAGCCGACTATGGGCCGTTGCGGGTTTTCTTTATGCGGCAAGCCCTCTGTTCGCGGCGATCCTGCTGCGCGCCGATCAACAGCTGGGCTTTGCCGCGCTGATCTTCGTGCTCCTGGTGGTCTGGGCAACCGATATCGGCGGCTACTTTTTCGGTCGCGGCATCGGCGGCCCGAAACTCTGGCCGCGCGTCAGTCCGAACAAGACCTGGGCCGGCGCGGTGGGCGGCTTTCTCGGAAGCCTCGTCGTGGCGGCGGGCTTTGCCGGCGCCGGGATCGGACGGATGGTTCCGCTGCTTGTCCTCGGCGGGCTCTTCTCGGTCGCGGGACAACTCGGCGATCTCTTTGAATCCGCTGTGAAACGCCGGTTCGGGGTGAAAGATTCCAGCCACATCATCCCCGGCCATGGCGGGTTGATGGACCGGCTCGACAGCCTGGTGGCCGTGCTTGTGCTGGCGGCGGTTTTCGGATTTGTGCGACACGGTGCCGATGGCATTGGCCGCGGTCTTATGGTTTGGTGAAACGATGAACCCCGTTCCATTGCGTAACAACAAGGCTGCGACGGACGACGTCCGCAGCGTCACCGTGCTGGGCGCGACCGGTTCGATCGGCGACAGCACCATGGACCTGTTGCGCGGGGCGCGCGACCGCTACCGGATCGAGGCCGTGACCGGCAACAGCAATGTGCAGGGGCTCGCCAAACTCGCCCGCGAGTTCAACGCGCGCTTTGCGGCCGTGGCGGATCCCGCGCGCCTGAGCGAATTGCGCGAGGCTTTGGCCGGCAGCGGTATCGAATGCGGGGCAGGGGAGAGCGCGATCATCGAGGCCGCCGCGCGCCCGGCCGAATGGGTGATGGCCGCGGTCTCCGGCGCTGCCGGATTGAAGCCGGCGCTGGCCGCGGTTGATCGCGGCGCCACCGTTGCGCTTGCCAACAAGGAGTGCCTGGTCTGCGCCGGCGACTTCTTCATGGAGCGCGCGGCCAAAGCCGGTGCCTGCATCTTGCCCTCGGATTCCGAACATAATGCGCTGTTCCAGGCGCTGGCGTCCGGAAACCGCGATGAGCTCGTGCGCGTGATCATCACCGCGTCCGGCGGTCCGTTTCGCACCTGGGCGGCATCCGACATCGAGCAGGCGACGCTGGCGCAGGCGTTGAAACATCCGAACTGGAGCATGGGCCAGAAGATCACCATCGATTCCGCCTCGATGATGAACAAGGGGCTCGAGGTGATCGAGGCCGCCTACCTCTTCAGCCTGAAGCCGGACGAGATCGACGTCCTGGTCCATCCGCAATCGATCATCCACGGTATGGTCGAGTTTTCCGACCGGTCGGTGGTGGCCCAGCTCGGGGCGCCCGACATGCGCATCCCGATTGCGCATTGCCTGGGCTGGCCGGACCGCATCAAGGGGCCGTCGGCCAGGCTTGATCTTGCCAAAATCGGCCAGCTTACCTTCGAAGCTCCCGATTTCGAGCGCTTTCCGGGGTTGCGGCTGGCCTATGAAGCGCTACGTACCGGACGGGGCGCGACGACGGTATTCAATGCGGCGAACGAGATCGCAGTGGCCGCCTTCATTGCGGGGAAGATCAGGTTCGGCGCGATTGCGCGTCTGGTGGAGGCGACCATCGACAGCTGGATTCGCTCCAGCAATCTGGCCGCGCTGCACTCGGCCGATGAAGCCATCGCCCTTGACCATAACGCCCGAAATCTGGCTGCCTCCCTATTGCCTCAAATTGCCTTAAAGGCATCCTAGAGGTTAGGGACGGAGCCCCAAGGCTCTCTTTGAGGGAATCCGATGACCGAATTTTTTCTTCATAGTTTCAATGTGTTGGGCCATGGCCTGATCGGTTATCTGATCCCGTTTTTGTTCGTCCTGACCATTGTCGTCTTCTTCCACGAGCTCGGTCACTTCTGGGTCGCCCGGCGTGCCGGGGTCAAGGTGCTGACCTTCTCGCTCGGCTTCGGACCCGAGCTGGTCGGCTTCAACGACCGTCATGGCACGCGCTGGAAGATTTCGGCCGTGCCGCTCGGCGGCTATGTGAAGTTCTTCGGCGACGACACCGAGGCGTCGACGCCTTCGGCCAATGCGCTCGCCAACATGACCGAAGAAGAGAAGCAGGGCAGCTACCATCACAAGAAGGTCGGCCCGCGCGCGGCCATCGTCGCTGCCGGCCCGATTGCCAATTTCATCCTGGCGATCGTGATCTTCACCTGCCTGTTCACCTTCTTCGGCAAGCCCTCGACCACGGCCCGGGTCGACAAGATTGAGGCCGGGAGCGCGGCGGCCGCCGCCGGGTTCCAGGTCGGCGACATCGTGCAGTCGATCGACGGCAGCAAGATCGAGACCTTCACCGACATGCAGCGCATCGTCTCGATTCGTCCCGGTGAGAAGCTGCATTTCGTGGTCAAGCGTGGTGATTCGACCGTCGAACTCGACGGCACGCCCGAGTTAAGGGAAGTGAAAGACGCCTTTGGGAATGTGCATAAGCAGGGCGTGCTCGGCATCACCCGCCAGACGGCGGCAGGCGACGTGCTGACCGAGCGGGTCGATCCGGCCACCGCCTTGTGGCTGGGGGTGAAGGAGACCTGGTTCGTGGTCGACCGGACGCTCGCCTATATCGGCGGGGTGTTCGTCGGGCACGAGGCGGCGAACCAGTTTGGCGGGCCGATCGGGATCGCGCGGATCTCGGGCCAGGTCGCGGCGACGGGGGGATTGCCTGGCCTGATCCAGCTGGCGGCGATTCTGTCCATTTCCATCGGGCTGCTGAACCTGTTCCCGGTTCCGCTGCTCGACGGGGGACATCTCCTTTTCTACGCGGTGGAGGCGGTGCGCGGGCGCCCGCTGTCGGAACGGGCCCAGGAAATGGGGTTCCGAATCGGGCTCGGACTGGTGCTGATGTTGATGGTATTCGCGACCTACAACGACATCCTGCACCTCGCGGCATCGTGAGGTGGCTTTTTTGTGGCGTTGCCCAATGGCAACGTCTTGGAATGAAAATGGAATTGTAGCCTGTTGTAGCGTTTGCCCCCCCGGCGAATTTCGCTAGAAACAACTGGCAAAGAGAATCTGTCCGGGACGTGGGGTACGGCCCGGCACTGGAATGACAAGGGCGCGTTGCGCATGAAGTTTGGAATGCGAGTGCGGGGGGGCATGCTCGCCGCCCTGATCATGTTCGCCGTGCCGGTGGCTACCGCGCTGGTGGCTGCTTTTGCGTCCGCTCCGGCGGCCGCGCAGACGGTGGCTTCCATCGAGGTCGAGGGGAACCGACGCGTCGAGGCGGAGACGATTCGCTCCTACTTCAAGCCCGGCCCGAACGGCCAGCTTGACGCCGGCCGGATTGACGACGGCCTGAAGGCCCTGATCGAGACCGGTCTGTTCCAGGACGTGAAGATCAACCGCGACCGCGGCCGGATCGTTGTCGTGGTGGTCGAAAATCCCGTGATCAACCGCGTTGCCTTCGAGGGCAACAAGAAGATCAAGGACGAGCAGCTGTCGGCTGAAATCCAGTCGAAGGCGCGCGGCACGTTCTCCCGGCCCATGGTCCAGTCGGACGCCCAGCGAATCGCCGAGATCTATCGCCACTCCGGCCGCTACGACGTTCACGTAACGCCGGAAATCATCGAGCAGCCCAACAACCGCGTCGACCTCGTCTTCACGATCGAGGAGGGGGTGAAGACGGGCGTCAAGTCGATCGAGTTCGTCGGCAACAACTTCTATTCGTCCTATCGCCTCCGGGACGTCATCAAGACACGCGAGACCAACTGGCTGAGCTTCCTCGGCAACGGCGACACCTATGATCCGGACCGTGTCGAGGCCGACCGCGACCTGATTCGCCGCTTTTACCTGAAGCACGGCTTTGCCGACGTGCAGGTGGTGGCCGCGCTGACCGAATACGATCCGGACAAGAAGGGCTTTCTCGTCACCTTCAAGATCGAGGAAGGCCAGCAATACCGGGTCGGCTCGGTCAAATACGAATCCAGCATTCCGAACTTCGACCCCAACTCGCTCTCGAGCTTCTCGCACGTGTATGTCGGCTCGCTCTACAATGCCGAGGCGCTGGAAAAGTCGGTCGAGGAAATGCAGATCGAGGCCTCGCGGCGCGGCTATGCGTTCGCAGTGGTGCATCCGCGCGGCGATCGCAATTTCGACTCCCACACGGTGTCGATCGTGTTCTCCATCGACGAGGGCCCGCGCACCTATATCGAGCGCATCAACATTCGCGGCAACACCCGCACCCGCGATTATGTGATCCGCCGCGAGTTCGATATCTCCGAGGGCGACGCCTACAACCGCGCGCTCGTCGACCGCGCCGAGCGGCGACTGAAGAACCTCGACTATTTCAAGGACGTGAAGATCACCACCGAGCCTGGCTCGTCCAGCGACCGCGTGATCCTCAACGTCAATCTCGAGGAGAAGTCGACCGGCGACTTCTCGGTGTCGGGCGGCTATTCGACCACTGACGGTGCGCTGGCCGAAGTCTCGATCTCCGAGCGCAACTTCCTCGGTCGCGGCCTGTTCGCCAAGGCGGCCGTGACCTATGGCCAATATGCCCGCGGCCTGTCGCTGTCGTTTGTCGAGCCCTATCTGCTCGATTACCGTGTCGCGCTCGGACTGGATGCCTTTTATCGCCAGCAGATGGCGAACAACTACATCGCCTACGGCACCAAGACGATCGGCTTCAGCCCGCGACTTGGCCTGCAATTGCGTGAAGATCTGTCCTTGCAGCTGCGCTACTCGATCTATCAGCAGACGATCTCGTTGCCGTCCTACCTCGCCAACTGTAACAACGTGATCGGCAACGGCATGGCCTTCAATCCGTCGCCGGCTTTCGTGAATTCCATTGGCGGTCCGGCTGCCGCGAACGCGCTCGGCGCAGTCGATGCGTCGGGGATGGGCCTTTGGTGCTACAGCGACGGCGAGGCTTCGCTGCCGGTGCGCAAGGAGCTGTCGCAGGGCGCGGCGCTCACCTCTGCGATCGGCTATACGCTCAACTACAACACCCTCGACAACAACAAGAACCCGACCGATGGCCTCCTGATCGACTTCAAGCAGGACTTTGCCGGCGTCGGCGGCGACGTCAGCTACCTGAAGAGCCAGATCGACGGCAAATATTACGCTCCGCTGGTTTCCGACATCGTCGGCTTGGTGCATCTGCAGGGCGGCATCCTGAACAAGATCGGCAACAAAGAACTGCGCATGCTGGATAACTTCCAGATGGGTCCGAACCTGGTCCGCGGCTTCGCGCCCAACGGCATTGGTCCGCGCGATATCAACCCCTTCGGTACCCAGGATGCCATCGGCGGCACCAAGTACTGGGGTGCGTCGTTCGAACTGCAGATGCCGTTCTGGTTCCTGCCCAAGGAAGTGGGTCTGAAGGGCGCGGTCTATGCCGACGCCGGTGGTCTCTACGACTACCAGGGCCCGACGACGTGGGCGTTCACCGGCGAAACGACGACGCCTGCGACGCAGAAGGGCGGGACGGGGGGCTGTGTGGGGCCGACCCAGCCGCCGGCCTATAGCGCCGGGACCTGTACGGGCCTGGTGTATGACGACAGCAAGGTCATCCGTACCTCGGTCGGTGTCGGCCTGATCTGGGCCTCGCCCTTCGGTCCGCTGCGCTTCGACTACGCCGTGCCGCTCACCAAGGGTCAGTTCGACCGCGTGCAGCAGTTCAAGTTCGGCGGCGGCACCAGCTTCTGATCCAGCCCACGGGCGCGATGCGATTTTGTTGAATCGCATCGCGCTTTATGTATTTGATGAGGCATGATCTTTCCGAAACGCGCGGCTCCCGCGTCAGTTCGCGTCATGCCCAAGCAGCGCAAATCGTGACGGAGCGAATGGCGCAGCCGAGTTTCTTCAGAGAACCCGCTCCATCGACGCTGGCCGAGCTCGCCGCGTCGACCGGCGCGGTGTTGGTCGACGCCTCACGGGCTGACCAGAGGGTCAAGGGACTGGCCTCGCTCGACGAAGCCGGGCCGGCCCATCTCGCCTTCTTCGACAATCTGAAATATGTCCACCAGCTAACCGCGACCAAGGCCGGCGCCATCCTGGTCAGCCCGCGCTTGGAGGCGCAGGTGCCGCCCCATGTCGCGGTGCTGCGCGCGAAGCAGCCGTTCCGCGCCTTTGTGCAGATCGCGCGCGAGCTGCATCAGGACGCGCTGCGGCCGCAGTCCTGGTTCGGCTGCGAGGGCATTGCGCCGTCGGCCATCATCGACCCCACGGCGCGGCTGGAGGACGGCGTCATTGTCGAGCCGCTCGCCGTCATCGGCGCCAATGTCGAGATCGGCGCGGGCACCGTGGTCGGGGCCGCCGCCGTGATCGGCGCCAATGTGAAGATCGGCCGCGACTGCAATGTCGGGGCGCATTCGTCGATCCAATGTGCCCTGATCGGCAACAATGTGCTGATGCATCCCGGCTGCCATATCGGCCAGGACGGCTACGGCTTCATCTTCTTCGGCCCCGAGGGCCATCTCAAGGTGCCGCAGACCGGCCGCGTGCTGATCCAGAACGACGTGGAGATTGGTGCCGGAACCACCATCGACCGCGGCAGCCTGCGCGACACCGTGATCGGCGAGGGCACCAAAATCGACAACCAGGTCCAGATCGGCCACAATGTGACCATCGGCCGCCGCTGCCTGCTGGCGGCCCAGATCGGACTCGCGGGCAGCCTGACCATTGGTGACAATGTGGCGTTGGGAGCGAAAGTCGGGATCAACAACCATCTGAAGATCGGCGATGGCGCCCAGGTCACCGCCATGAGCGGGGTCAAGGACGACATTCCCCCGGGCGAGCGTTGGGGCGGGTACTTTGCCAAGCCGACCAAGCAATGGTTCCGGGAAATCCTGGCTGTGGAGCGCCTGGTGCAAGACGGCGCTCAACACGGCGCGCGTGACACCAAGACCAATGCGGCGAAAGACGAGGGGCGGGAGTGATGGAGGAGGCACCGATCAGGTTTGAGATGGTCGATATCAACGACATACTCAAAACCCTTCCACACCGTTATCCGATGCTCTTGATCGACAAGGTCATCAACATCCGCACCGACTACAGCGGCGTCGGCGTCAAGAACGTCACCTTCAACGAGCCTTGCTTCCTCGGTCATTTCCCCGAGCGCCCGGTCTATCCCGGCGTGATGATGATCGAGGCGATGGCGCAGACCGCGGGGGTGATCGGCATCAAATCGGTCGAGGGCACCCAGAAGCCGCGCGCGGTCTATTTCCTGACCATCGACAAGTGCAAGTTCAGGAAGCCGGTGATGCCCGGTGACACCATCGAGTATCACATGCGCTCCATCGGCCGCCGCAAGGCCATGTGGTGGTTTCACGGCGAAGCCAGGGTCAACGGCGCGGTCGCCGCGGAAGCCGATGTCGGGGCCATGTTGACGGATTGATTGTGCTGATCCGTCATCCTGAGAGCTTGTGACCCTATGAGTTGCGAGGGTGCCGTTTGACTCGGTAGGTCGATGGCGATCGGGCCGTGGCCCTCAAGCTTGGTGGGGTTCGGTCACACGGCTTGGGTCAGGAGCCTGTGTCCGGCGAG
>DATGMP010000143.1:0-31313 GCA_035293565.1 Alphaproteobacteria bacterium
TGCCCAGGCGATCGTCCGCGAAGGCGTGAAGTCGGTGGCGGCCGGCATGAACCCCATGGACCTGAAGCGCGGCATCGACCTCGCGGTCGGCGCGGTGGTCGAGGACATCAAGTCCCGCTCGCAAAAGATCGTGACAAACGCCGAAATTGCCCAGGTCGGCACGATTTCGGCCAACGGCGAGGTTGAGATCGGCCAGATGATCGCCAAGGCGATGGACAAGGTCGGTACCGAAGGCGTGATCACGGTCGAAGAGGCGAAGAGCCTCGAGACGGAGCTTGAGATCGTCGAGGGCATGCAGTTCGACCGCGGCTATCTCTCGCCCTACTTCATCACGAATGTCGAGAAGATGGTGGTCGAGCTGGAGAGCCCCTACATTCTTCTGCACGAGAAGAAGCTGTCGGGCTTGCAGACCATGCTGCCGCTGCTCGAGGCGGTGGCGCAATCCGGTGAGCCCCTCCTGATCGTCGCAGAAGACGTGGACGGGGAAGCCTTGGCCACGCTCGTGGTCAATAAGCTGCGCGGCGGGCTCAAGGTCGCGGCGGTGAAGGCTCCGGGCTTCGGCGATCGCCGCAAGGCGATGCTGGAGGACCTCGCCATTCTCACGGGCGGTCAAGTGATCAGCGAAGATCTCGGCATCAAGCTCGAGAACGTCACCTTGCAGTCCTTAGGCAAATCGAAGAAGGTCCGGTTGACGAAGGACGACACCACCGTCATCGACGGCGCCGGCGCGAAGGCCGACATAGACGCGCGGACTGCGCAACTCAGGGCGCAAATCGAGGAGACCACCTCGGACTACGACCGCGAGAAGCTGCAGGAACGGCTGGCGAAGCTGGCCGGCGGCGTTGCGGTGATCCGCGTCGGCGGCGCGACCGAGGTCGAGGTGAAGGAGCGCAAGGATCGCGTCGAAGACGCGATGCACGCGACCCGCGCCGCGGTCGAGGAAGGCATCGTCGCCGGCGGCGGCGTCGCGCTCCTCCATGCCCGAAAAGTGCTCGCCGGCGTGAAATACGCCAACGACGATCAGCGTCGCGGCATCGACATCATCAAGCTCTCGCTGCAGGCGCCCGTTCGCCAGATTGCCGAGAATGCCGGGTTCGACGGATCGATCGTCGTCGGCAAGCTGCAGGACTCGGCGGATACCAACTTCGGCTTTGACGCTCAGAAAGGCGAATTCACGGCCTTGATCAAGGCCGGCATCCTTGATCCTGCAAAGGTCGTGCGCGTCGCCCTGCAAAACGCAGCCTCGATCGCCGGTCTGCTGATCACGACAGAGGCGATGGTCGCCGAGAAGCCCGAGAAGAAAGCTTCATCCGCGTCGGCCGGCGGTATGGGTGACATGGATTATTGAGGGGCGGGGCCCCGGAGAGGAGAGTTCGATGGCCAAAGGTCAAAAGCGGAGCAATCGCGAGCAGAAAAAGCCTAAGCAGTCCAAACCCAAAGCGATCCCATCAATGGCTTCCGGTGTTGCCCAACCCAGACCGGTGGTCTTTGGGGCCTCCAAAAAGAAATAAGGGTGTCGAAAATGCCGCGCCTTGCTTCACACGCCGACGGGCGATGATGAATTAGCCCTTAGAAATGGGGCAAGCTCAAGCGGCGTCGCCGGCGCTCGCGATCACGCCGTATCCGGCCTCGACCGCACCGCTCCTAGGGGCGAGGCTCGCGACGAATTGACCTCTCGGTGCGCGATCGGCGTCGAAGTAGCTTATATATCGTATTGCGATCTTGTGACGCCGTATGCACTCTTCGCGAAATCGATACGTGTTGCCGCTCCTGGCGTGCGTAATCGCGGTGCCGACCAGGTTGAAGCGAAGTATTTTGCCGGCGGGGGCGTGTTCGACCAGATCGACCAACCCGGATAGGATTGCTGGCCGGCTTCGGGATGGGTGCCGATCGCGGTCGAGCGACCGCGCCGCCTCGTCGAATTGAGGAGCGGCTGCTGGCAAATGCGGGCCCTTATTGCAGCGACGTCAGCGCTCGGTCTTCTGGTCGCGCTCGCCCTCGGCATAATTCATCTGGTCGTCAATCATTACGCGCGGTTCCTGCCCGATTATCGGGCGCTGACCGATTATCGGCCGAAGGTCGCGACGAGGATGTACGCAGCCGACGGCGAGCTGCTCGCCGACTTCGCCACGGAGAACCGGATCTTCGTGCCGATAACCTCGATCCCGAAGCTGGTGAAGGAAGCTTTTATCGCCGCCGAGGACAAGGACTTCTATCGGCATCGTGGGGTCGATCCCGAGGGCATTCTCCGCGCGGCTCTCACCGACGTTTCGCATTGGCGCGACCGACGCCGGCTTGTCGGTGGCTCGACCATCACCCAGCAAGTTGCGCGTGACTTCTTGTTGACGAGAAAAGTGACGCTCGATCGCAAGATCAGAGAGGCGATACTCGCCTTGCGGATAGAGCAAGTCTTGTCCAAGGACCGGATCCTCGAGCTCTATCTGAATCAGATCTATTTGGGCCGCGGATCTTACGGCGTTGCGGCGGCGGCACTGACCTATTTCGGCAAGTCGCTCGATGCGTTGACTCTGCCGGAGATTGCTTTTCTGGCCGCCTTGCCGAAGGCGCCGGACCGCTATTACCGCGCCGCCAATCACGAGGCGGCGCTCACCCGCCGAAATTATGTCATCGGACGCATGCTCGAGGATGACTACATCGATCGGGCGGCGGCGGAGGCTGCGATGGCCTCACCCCTGAACTTTCGTTCCAACACGATCAGGCCGGCCGGTGCTCCCGCCGCCCAGTTCGTCGAGGACGCGCGGCGCCGGGTGCTCGCCTCGTACGGCGCCGATCAACTCTATGGCGGGGGCTTGACGATCCGAACCACGCTCGCCCCGAGATTGCAGAGAATCGCGATCAAGGCGTTCCGTGACGGTCTCGTCGCCTATGACGAGCGCCACGGATGGCGTGGGCCGTTAGCGCATTTCTCGACGCCATCGAATTGGGCTGAAAAGTTGGCCCATGAGTCGCTGCCGCCCGGAGCCGAGGGCTGGCGCCTGGCCATGGTCTTGAGCGCGGGCGCCGCAGTCGCCCGAATAGGCTTCGACGACGGCACGATCGCCGCGCTTACTTCGGCCGATGTTCGCTGGACCGGCCATGATCGAGTTGATCAGGTCGTTCGGTCCGGAGACGTCGTCCTTGTCGAAGCGGCCGGCTCAAACTCCTCAATTTCTGGTTCGGAGCGTGGGACGACAACACGGCCTTCGCGCCGCTTCATGCTTCGGCAGGTGCCCGCCGCCAATGGCGCGCTCGTGGCCCTCGACCCGCATACGGGGCGCGTGCTTGCCCTCGTGGGCGGCTTCAGCTACGCGTCGAGCGAGTTCGACCGAGCGACGCAAGCGCTCCGGCAGCCCGGCTCGGCGTTCAAGCCCTTCGTCTATCTTGCGGCCCTCGACAGCGGCATGACGCCGTCGACGATCGTCTTGGATGCGCCGATCGCGTTTGACCAGGGACGGGGCCTGCCGGCATGGCGACCGCGAAACTATGAACACGATTTCCTCGGTCCGCTCCCCTTGCGCCGCGGCTTGGAGCTCTCGCGCAACACCATCGCGGTGCGGGTCGCCGCCGCGATCGGAATCGACAAGGTCGCGGCTTATGGCAGAAAATTCGGCATCGCCGATGACGAGCGGCCGGATCTGTCAATGGCGCTGGGGACCAGCGAGACGACCTTGCTCCGGCTCACGACCGCTTATGCCGAAATCGACAATGGCGGAAGGAAGATCACGCCGACTTTGATCGATCGCATACAGGATCGCTGGGGCAGGACGTTGTTCCGCCACGATACGCGTCGCTGCGACGGTTGCGGGAATGTCGCGTGGGCGAATCAGCCGGTGCCGGAGATTCCGGACATGCGGCCCCAGATCCAGGATCCGCGTACCGCGTATCAGCTGGTCGAAATGCTCGAAGGCGTCGTGGGGCGCGGCACCGGTCGCGCGCTTGCGGCCTTGGGACGGCCTGTCGCCGGAAAGACCGGCACGACAAGCGACAGCAAGGATCTCTGGTTCATTGGCTTCACTCCAAATCTGGCGGTGGGCGTCTATGTCGGTTTCGATCAACCGAAATCTCTCGGCGCTTACGAGACCGGGGCCACGGCCGCAGCCCCGATCGTGCGGAATTTTCTAGCGGCGGCATTGGCAAACCGTCCGGCAGTCCCGTTCCGTGTCCCGCCCGGCGTACGGCTCGCGCGGGTCGACGCTTATTCGGGGCAGCCCGCGGCACCCGACGACCCCGCGGCTATTTGGGAAGCCTTTCTGCCAGGCACGGAGCCTGGCGTCGGCAAGCCGTTGCCGCCGGACGCCCAGATTTTGGCCGGCGACAATCTGCGCGCGGCTACGACCGGTACCGGCGGCATCTACTGAAAGTGCGAACTCTGGCTGAGGCGCGATCGATGAAAGGAATAGGCGGCTATGTCTTGGTCGTGGTGATTTGGACGGCGATAGTCGTCCCAGCTGATTTGGCGGATCGCTCCACCGCAGGTTTGGATTCTTATCGTTTGCATCCTCGCCAGCGTGCCATCGGCCTTTGCACGACCCAGCACGCCTCCGTTGCCGGCCGCTGTTGTCAGCTCATTTCTTGGCGCGCTTTCGCTTCGGAGCGTTCACGATCTCTTTCGCGGCCTTGGCTGCAGAGAAGGTCAGCCGTTTCGTCGCGGCGATCTTGATCGACTCGCCCGTCGCGGGATTGCGGCCCTTCCGAGCGGGGCGGGCCTTTACCGTGAACTTCCCGAATCCAGCCAGGGAGACCTCGTCGCCACTGCTGACAGCGTCGAGGATGGCGGCCAGAGCGTCGTCCAAGAACGCCTTCGCGTGACTTTTCGGTAGTTCGTGAAGGTCGGCCAAATGCGCCGCCAGGTCCACTGTGTTCATTTCTTCATCTCCTATAAGGCTTCGTCAGACGAATCGGCGCGCATCGTAGTCTCTGCCGGGGACTGCGCAAGGGCGCGTAGCGCTCGGATCGATGATTCCCAGTCGACATCCCCGCTCGCACCTCATTAGATCGGGCTCAAATCGCGGAAGATCGCCTCGACCATTGGCGGCATTTCGCGAAGAAGGGCGCCCCCACGAGCGCCGCCTAAGCAAGGCAGGGCCGCCCGGTAGGCGCATCCCCAATCCTCACGGCCTCAACCCCCTGGCAGCTTCTCGCCGCCAACTTTATCGTTTAAGGAAGACTCTGGTGATGAAATGGCGGCGAACCGCGGTTCCAAGTTCCTGATTCTTGTGGCCCTATTTTTCGGCCTAGACGCTGTCGCACGGGCGCAGACCGCGACCGTGGTGTTGCCGCGACCGGAGCCCGTCTATTCCGGCACGCTCGGCCGAACCGTGGAGACATCATCGCCGCCGGTTTATGTCGCTCCCGTTTCGGCTCCCAAGGGAGCGCCCAACGTGCTCCTGATCATGACCGACGATACGGGCTTCGGATCCGCAAGCACGTTCGGTGGTCCGGTGCCGATGCCGACGCTCGATCACTTGGCCGCTCACGGTCTGATCTACAACGAGTTTCATACGACGGCGCTCTGTTCTCCAACGCGCGCTGCGCTCTTGACCGGCCGCAATCACCATTCGGTTGGGTTCGGTGTTCTCACCGAGCTTGCCACCGGTTATCCGGGCTACAACGGCATCCTGCCCAAGAGTGCGGCAACCGTCGGCGAGGTTCTTCGTCAGAACGGTTACTCGACGGCTTGGTTCGGGAAGAACCACAATACCCCGCAACAAGATACGACGCCCGTCGGCCCCTATGATCGCTGGCCCAACGGCCTCGGCTTTGACGAATTCTACGGATTCTTCGGCGGCGAGACCGACCAATGGGCACCGATCCTCTTCCATAACCGGGAAGCGATCGAGCCGCCGACGGACGATCCGAATTACATCCTGGACCATGATCTCGCCGATCACGCCATTCAGTGGCTGCGTGTTCAGCACACGGTCGCGCCGGACAAGCCGTTTCTCCTCTACTACGCGCCGGGGACATCGCACTCTCCGTTGTCGGCCCCCAAGGCATGGATCGCCAAATTCAAAGGACATTTCGATCAAGGTTGGGACAAGGTTCGGGAGGAGACGTTTGCGCGGCAAAAAGCCAAAGGGATCATCCCGCCGTCAGCGGAGCTGACACCGAGGCCGAAGGAATTGCCGGCCTGGGATTCCCTCAGTCCGGATCAGAAAAAAGTCGCCGCCCGCATGATGGAAGTCTACGCCGGGGCGCTCGCTTACTGCGACAACCAGATTGGACGCATCGTCCAGCGGCTTCGCGAGAGCGGACAGCTCGAGAACACGATCGTCATTTTCATCGAGGGGGACAACGGCAGCAGTGGGGAAGGTGGCCTCGGTGGAACGACCAACGAGGTTATGCGCCAGAACGGAGTCATTCAGGACCTGCCGACGCTGCTGGCCGATCTCGACGAGATGGGCGGCCCGATGACCGAGACCCAATTCCCCGCTCCTTGGGCATGGGCGATGGATACACCGTTCCAGTGGACGAAGCAGATCGCGTCCCACTTCGGTGGAATGCGAAACGGCTTGGTCGTTTCCTGGCCTGCGCATATCAAGGCCAACGGCGAGGTGAGAAGTCAGTTTGCCAGCGTCATCGACATCGTTCCCACGCTCTACCAGGTCATCGGGATCACGCCTCCGACGGACGTCAACGGCGTGAAGCAGAAGCCGCTCGAGGGTTTCAGCTTCGCGAACAGCTTTACCGACCCGAATGCGCCGAGCCTGCACACGACCCAATATTTCGAAATAATGGGGAACCGCGCTATCTACCAGGATGGCTGGATAGCGTCGACCCGTCCGATGCGCCTGCCCTGGATGCCGCCGGTAAAGGTCTCTCCAGACGATTATCGTTGGGAGTTGTACCACGTCGCGATCGACTATTCGCAGGCACATGACCTCGCCGCACAAGAGCCTCGGCGTCTGGCCGCAATGAAGGATCTCTTTTATTCCGAGGCCGCGAAATACAACGTCCTCCCAATCGATAGCCGCGGCTTTGACCGACTGAACGATCCCGACAGGAATCAAAATTCCCGGACCCAGTACAGCTATTATCCCGGCCCGTACCGCTACATGTATGACGCCTGGCCCGACGTGAAAAATCGTTCCTGGTCGGTCAATGCCGCCGTCGACCTTACCAATGGCGACACGAACGGCATGATCGCCGGGCAAGGCGGCCGGTTTTGCGGCTGGGGCCTCATCATGCAGGACGGCAAGCCGGAGTTCATTTACCGTCGCACGCGGACACCTGGGGACATGCTGCGCATTGAAGCGCCGGCCGCAATCGGGCAGGGCCGTCACGAGATCAAGTTGACCTTCGATTACGATGGCGGTGGCCTCGGCAAGGGAGGCGAAGCGCATCTTCTCGTCGATGGCGCGGAGGTCAGCCACGGGCATGTTGCCGCCACCGTGCCCGCCTGGATTTCCGAACCGGGGACCATCGGCCGGGACGACGGCACGCCGCTCGTCGAAGACTACAAGGTGCCGTTTACGTTCGAAGGACAGATCATCAGGGTCGACTTCGATCTGGCGCCCCGCGTGCCCTTATCGACAAAGGACAAAGCGACCATGGGCAAGGCTGCGCTAGGGGAAGATTAGCATGACGCTTATCCGTCATACCTAATCTGGAGCCTCGCCACCCGGCTTCCGCTTCCGCTGCGCCGGCGATGCTCGCGAACGCGGCCACGAACGGGACGAGTACTCGCATTGGCCTCATGCCGCCTTACCCTTTCGTGCCGCCGAAGCGGTACTTGAGCGAGAAGCCGAACATGCGCGGCTCGTCCCACAGGTAGGAGTCGAAGCCACGTAAGACCTGTTGACCGAGTAAACTGAACGGTTTAGTTTCCTGGCGCTTGATCGCAGCCTTTCCGTCTGCACTTCATTCTTTGGCGGAAAACTGAAGCATCGATGAGGAGCACGATGAGCAAGCGCATGATCGTCATGCTGGTTGCCGTGGCCGTAGTGTTCGGCGGGATCTTCGGTTTCATCTCGTTCGGTCACTACATGCGCGACAAGTTCATGCACGCGATGGGCGTACCGCCGCAGACCGTCTCGACCATGAGGGCCGACACTCAAGACTGGCAGCCGAAGCTCATAGCGGTCGGCAGCCTGCGTGCTGTCAACGGCACGAATCTGAGCCCCCAGGTAGCAGGCACGGTTTCGGCCATCCATTTCGAGTCCGGCGCCGATGTGAAGGCCGGCACGCTCCTGATCGAACTCGCCCAGTCAGACGATCTGGGCAAGCTGCGATCCCTTCAGGCGACGGCCGCGCTCGATCGGATCACACTCGAGCGGGATCAGAAACAGCTTCAGGTGCATGCAGTGAGCCAACAAGTCGTCGATACCGACGAACAAAACCTCAAGAACGCGCAAGGTCAGGTGGATCAGCAGCAGGCGACGCTAGACTACAAGAATATCCGCGCGCCGTTCGACGGCAGAATCGGCGTTCGGCAGGTCGATCTCGGCCAGTATCTTGCGCCCGGGACGACGATCGCCACCCTGCAGTCGCTCGATCCGATCTATGTCGATTTCTATCTGCCGCAGCAAGCGCTGTCGCAGCTCAAGGTCGGGTTGCCGGTGACCGTTTCGGTGGACGCCTATCCCGACCGATCCTTCGACGGCGAGATCACCGCTATCAATCCTCTGGTCGATAGCAGCACCCGGAACATCCAAATCCGCGCGACTCTCAAGAATCCGGACCATCTCCTGTTGCCGGGCATGTACGGGAAAGTCGAGATCACGACTGGCCAAGCTCAGCGCTACGTCACGCTGCCAACAACGGCCGTCGCGTTCAACTCTTTCGGCGACACTGTTTTCGTCGTCGATGACAAGGGCAAGGACGACAAAGGCAATCCGAAGCTGGTGGCGCGTCAGATCGTCGTCACCACCGGCATGACCCGTGGCGATCAGGTTGCCGTGCTGAGCGGCGTCAAGCAGGGAGACATTGTCGTTACCGCCGGCCAGATGAAGCTTCGCAACGGCGTACCCGTCGTCACCAACAACAAGATCGAGCCCAAGTTCGACGCCAATCAGCAGCCGGCCTTCAACCAGTAGCCAACGGCGGCTTCCATGCGTTTCACCGATATCTTCATTCGGCGGCCTGTGCTGGCCACCGTTGTGAGCCTCATGATTCTGGTGGTCGGGCTGAGGGCCGGCGAGTCGCTGTCGGTCCGACAGTTCCCCAAGACCGAGAATGCGATCATAACGATCTCGACGCTCTATTACGGCGCCGATCCGGACGTAGTGGCTGGGTTCATCACGACGCCGATTGAGAATGCGGTCGCCCAGGTCACCGGCATCGACTACATGACCTCGACCTCGACCAGCGGCACCAGCACGATCACGGTCAACCTGGTCCTCAACTACGACGCCGACAAGGCGCTCACCGAGATCAACACCAAGGTGAACTCGGTTCTTAATCAACTTCCTCCGGGAACACAGCAGCCCTCGCTCAGCATCCGTGTCGGCGACACCCTCGATTCGATGTATCTCGGCTTCATCAGCGACGTGCTGCCGATGAACAAGATCACCGACTATCTCGTGCGCGTCGTACAGCCCAGGCTGCAAGCGGTACCCGGCGTGCAGGTCGCGGAGATCCTGGGCGCCCGCAATTATGCGCTCCGGGCCTGGCTCGATCCGTTGAAGCTCGCGGCCCTTGGGCTGACGGCAACCGATGTCAGCAATGCTTTGATTGGCAATGACGCCATCGCCGGGATCGGTAGCACTAAAGGGCAGATGGTGCAGATCAATCTGACTGCCTCCACCAACCTGCACACGGTCGAGGAATTCCGCAATCTCGTGGTGAAGCACGCGAACGGCGCGGTAGTGCGTCTCAAGGACGTGGCGCAGGTCGAGCTCGGCGACGATACCTACGACACGCAGAACAACCTTTATGGCCGCAAGGCGGTCTTCATCGGGATCCAGGTCGCGCCGGCTGCCAACCTCCTGGACACGCTCAAAGGCTGTCGCACAGCCTTCGAACAGCTCCAGCCCGATTTCCCGACCGGCTTGACGGGCCAGATCGGCTATGACGCCTCCGACTTCGTCAACAGCTCGATCCGCGAGGTCAGGAGCACGCTCATTCAAGCGGCGCTCATCGTCACGGTCGTGGTGTTCGCCTTCCTGGGTTCGCTCCGATCGGTGCTCATACCCGCGGTTACGATCCCGCTGTCGCTGGTCGGCACACTGATCATGATGCTGGCCTTTGGTTTCTCCATCAATTTGCTGACTCTGCTCGCCCTGGTGCTGGCGATCGGCCTCGTCGTCGATGACGCGATCATCGTGGTGGAGAACGTCAACCGTCACATCGACGACGGCATGAAGCCGATCCCCGCCGCCATCCTGGCGGCGCGCGAGCTCGGTGGACCGATTGTCGCCATGACTGTGGTGCTGGTTGCCGTCTACGTGCCCATCGGGTTTCAAGGTGGGCTGACCGGGGCGCTCTTCACCGAGTTCGCTTTCACGCTCGTCGGTGCGGTGACGGTTTCCGCCGTGATTGCGCTCACGCTGTCGCCGATGATGTGCTCGCGCCTTTTGGAGGCGCGCATGCACGATCGCCGCAAGTGGCAGGACCGGCTGATGGATGCGATCGATCGCAGCTTCGAGCGAGTCAGGACGGTCTATGAGCGACTCCTGCGCGCGAGCCTCGAGACGCTACGGATGACGGCGGTATTCGCCGTCATCATCATCGCCAGCCTGTTTTTCCTTTTCACGAGCGCGAAGACCGAGCTCGCGCCGAACGAGGACCAGGGCGTCATCGGGAACCTAGCGACGCCGGCGCCCGACGCGACCCTCGATCAGAAGCAGCTCTATGCGAAGGAGATCTACGACACGCTGTCGCCTTATCCGGAAGACAAGATCGTCTTTCAGATCATCCCGCCGACCGGACCGTTCATTTCGGGCATGGTGATGAAACCGTGGGACGAGCGCGCACGGACGACGCAGGAAATGCAGCCTCTTGTCCAGGCGGACGACAACAAGATTCCCGGCACACGGATCGTCGCTTTCCTGCCTCCGCCGCTGCCAGGGTCGAACGGCGCGCTGCCGGTCGATTTTGTCATCGGCACCGCACAGCCTTTCGACAAGCTGAACGCGGTCGCCCAGAATTTCATGCAGCAGGCTCAGGCCTCCGGCATGTTCATCTTCTTGGATAACGACCTCAAGGTCGATCAGCCGCAGGCGGTGCTGAACATTGATCGCGACAAGGTGGCCGATCTCGGGCTCAAGGAGACCGACGTCGCCAGTGCTCTCGGCACTCTCCTCGGCGGCGGCTATCTCAACTATTTCAGCCTGGACGGTCGCTCGTACAAGGTGATTCCGCAGGTCCAGCAGCGCTTCCGGCTGACCACCGCCCAGTTGCTCGATTACTACATTCCGACGGCATCCGGCACACCGGTGCCGCTCTCCACCGTAGCCACGATAAGCACCAAGACGATTCCGGAATCGTTGAACCATTTTCAGCAGTTGAACGAGGCCAGCATCACCGGCGTGCCGATGCCCGGCGTATCGGTCGGAGAGGCTATCAGTTATCTGCAGGACCTCGCCAAGCGGACATTGCCGCAAGGCTATGTCGTGGATTACGGCGGCCAGTCCCGCCAATATATTCAGGAATCGAGCGGCTTCGTGGCGACTTTTGCCTTCGCGCTCATCGTGATCTTTCTGTCGCTGGCGGCTCTGTTCGAAAGCTTTCGTGACCCGTTGATCATCTTGATCTCGGTGCCGATGTCATTGGTCGGCGCGCTGATATTCATCGCGCTCGGCGTCGGCGGAGCGACGCTCAACATCTATACCGAGGTCGGGCTCGTCACCCTGATGGGTCTCATCAGCAAACACGGCATCCTCATTGTCGAGTTCGCCAACGCTCAGCAGCTCGCCGGTCGCTCCAAGCGTGAGGCAATCGAGGAGGCCGCGGGCATTCGGCTGCGCCCCATCCTCATGACGACGGCGGCGATGGTGTTCGGGGTCGTGCCTCTTCTCGTCGCGAGCGGCGCGGGTGCAGTTTCGCGCTTCAACCTTGGTCTCGTGATCGCGAGCGGGCTTGCGATTGGAACGCTTTTCACGTTGTTCGTCGTGCCGGCCTTCTATCTTCTCCTCGCTGCGGATCACTCCAAGGCCCGCCGTGAAGCCGAAGATCGCGAGGCGGAAGGCGGGCTATCGGAGGAGAATCTGTCCGAAGCGGCCCAGTAGGCAATCCTTCGGAGGTCTGTTCCGCGGCCTTTTGGGGCTTCCGTATCGGTTTGGGTCGAGCATGAGAGGAGTGATTCACTATGGGATCGCGGCGACCCGCGCTGTCGTTCGTTTCGACTTTCCTCTGTGCGTCGGCGCTCAGCGCGTGCACAGTCGGGCCTGATTTCCTACGGCCCAAGGCTCCTGAAAATGCGGGCTATACTGCCGAGAAGCTCGCCGACACCGTGTCGGCCGATATTCAAGGCGGGGTCACGCAGCGCTTCGTTGTGGCCAAGGACATTCCCGGAGAATGGTGGACTCTATTCCACTCGGCCGCGCTCAACACGCTGATCGAGGAGGCGCTCAAGGCCAACCCGGATCTCGCGGCGGCTCAGGCGGCGCTGCGCCAGGCCAATGAGATCGTCTATGCCGATCAAGGCGCTTTCTTCCCGACGCTCAGCGCGTCGGGTTCGGCCACACGCGAGAAGATCTCGGCGGCCTCTTTGGCGGGTTTCGGCGTCTCCACGTCCCCTAGGGGAGCCCGTTCCATCCCACCTTTCAGCGTCACCTCGGCATCGCTCAGCGTATCCTATGCGCCCGATGTCTTCGGCGGCACGCGTCGGCAAGTGGAGTCCGCCGAAGCGCAGGCCGAGTATGAGCGCTTCGAGCTCGAGGCGACCTATCTCACGCTTACTTCGAATGTCGTGAATGCGGCCGTGACGCTGGCATCGCTACGCGATCAGATCGCGGCCACCGATGAGGTCATCAAGATCGAGAGCGACCAGCTGAACTTGCTGAAGCATCAGTTCGAGCTCGGCGCGGTCTCCAAATCCGATGTGCTTACGCAGCAGGCGACTCTCGCCCAAGCGATCGCTACGCTCCCGCCCCTGCAGAAGCAGCTGGCCCAGGCGCGCAACCAGCTGATGACCTATCTCGGCCGATTTCCTAATCAGGACAAGGGCGAGAATTTCGTGCTCGCATCGCTTACCTTGCCTGAGGATCTGCCGGTCAGCTTGCCCTCGAAGCTTGTCGAGCAGCGCCCGGACATCCGCGCCGCGGAAGCCCAGCTCCATGAGGCGAGCGCCAATGTCGGAGTCGCGATCGCGGATCAGCTGCCGCAATTCAGCATCACCGGCCAGCTCGGCAGCAGCGCCTCGAGCTTCGACAAACTATTCTCGCCGGGCGGTGGGCTTTGGAGCATCGCCGGATCCCTCGCTCAGACGATTTTCGACGGCGGCACGCTCGAGCACCGCAAACGCGCGGCGGTCGCCGCCTACGACCAATCGGCCGCGCAATATCGCAGCACCGTCCTTTCCGCCTTCCAGGATGTGGCGAACGCGCTGCGCGCGGTGCAGACGGATTCCGACGCCCTCAAGGCCCAACTCCTGGCCGAGCAATCGGCGCACGACAATCTTGATCTCGCGCGTGACCAGTACAAGCTTGGGGCTATAAACTACCTCACGCTGCTGACCGCCCAACAAACCTATCAGAATGCGCTTCTCAATCGGGTTCGCGCTCAAGCGGCGCGCTACACCGATACTGCCGCGCTGTTCCAAGCGCTCGGCGGCGGTTGGTGGAACCGCGCTGATGTCGCGCCCGAAACCCAGGGACGCCCCGATCGCTTTGCGATCCCGCCGGTGCAGGAGATTGGCCTGCCGCTCGCGCGATAACGCACTGGAGGCGACGGAGCGCACGTTGAATCACCAAGCGCCGGTCCCGGTTACCCCGGTTCTATATTCAGTAATGCGCCGCGCGGTGGCCGGTGATATATCCGCCGGAAGCGTGTCCAAAGAAAACCAGCGCGCGTCTTGAATTTCGAAGGGATCAGCGGACTTTATCGCTGGAGCTGAGGAAGGCGTGCGCACGACGAAGACGACCACATGATCATCCTTGAGCGTTACTCTGTCGTGGTAAACACCGAGTACGCGCTCAATCCTGAAGTCTTTGAGACCGATCTCCTCGCGCAATTCACGCGCCAGCGCCTGGTCATAACTCTCGCCGCGAATCACTCCTCCGCCCGGCAAGTACCAATCGTCCAAGTAGGTATGAAGGACCAGGGCAATGCGATCATCACGATCAAGCACCAGCCCACGGACGCCCAGCGTTCGAAACCCCCGCGCTTTGCGATAGTTGCGGACTAATGATCCAGCAAACCGGTGATGCCACGCCACGAGCCGATGCCTCCTCTTCACTGGCTTTGCTTGCGCATATGCCTGCTGGACGCTGTTGATCGACCAACCATCAGCTAACCCCCCAAAGCTGGTGAGCGCAGACCTAGCGTTGGACGCGCCCGCCAGCGCCGATGCGCCTCAAGCTGGTCAATGGCGAAGCGACCTTCGAGAACGGCAAATTTACCGGCCGCTTTCCTGGAGAGATGGTCAGTCCGACGATTGGGACTTGAGCGACGATACGTCTACCATCGGTTCCAATGCATCACCTCGCTGGCGGGCACGCGATCGCCAGGCTTGAAATTGGTCCCGATCGTATAGGCGACGGGGATCAGACCGGTTTGTGTGTAGCGATCGAAGGGAATGCGCAGCAAATCCGCCATTTCCCTCTCGCGCCAGAGATGAACGGTGGTGAGGGCGGTGCCGAGGCCGCGGGAGCGCAGAGCCAGCATGAGATTCCACGTAACCGGCCACACTGAACCCCAGAGGCTGGCCTGGTAGAAAATATTTTGCCCGTCCATTCGACCCCTTAGGGTCGGAATGATCAGCAGAGGCACCTCATGCATATGTTCGTTGAGGTGAGCGGTGGATTCGCTCATCTGCTCACGGCGGTGCGATCGGCCGGTATCATGAGCGGAATAAATCGAGGGATCTTTCGCAATCATATCGACGAAGTGCTGCATGCCGGCACGGTAGATTTCCGCCACCTTCCTGCGGATGTCGGGGTCTTCGACGATTACGAATTCGAAAGACTGGTTGTTTGAACCGTTCGGCGCTTGCAATGCGAGCGTCATGCATTCTTCGACAATGGCCCTTGGCACCGGCTTTTTGAGATCGAGTCGTTTGCGAACGGTACGAGTCGTTGTCAGCAATTCATCGACTGTCAGATTGAGCATCGCCGTGATCTCCCCTGCTGGATTGCTGGCGCCTTTCCTAAATCTTGGACCGCCGTTCCGAGGATTACCGGAAGCCTATCGTCGGTCGAGACGAGCAAGCTTCGAACCGATATGGCGCGTTTGCTGCGGCAGCAAGGCGTAACGCGCGCTGCGATTGAAGTCGAGTCTCCTACCGGACCGTTAAGTCGATCGGGCTATTTCGACTGAATCCATTCGATAATGAGCGCCCGCTGGATTTGCGCGGTCGCGGCTGTGCGCGGAATGCTCTCGATGAATTCCAGCCGACGAGGATGCTTGTAGGACGCAAGCCGTCCCTCGCAATAGGCGCGGATCGACTCCAGCGTCGGCGGCGAAGCGCCGGGGGCCGCGACCACCGCGGCGCAAACGATCTCGCCCCAGGTGGGATCGGGAATGCCGACAATTGCCGCCTCTGCGATTCCGGGGCAGCCCGCCAGCGCCAGCTCCACGTCGGTCGGCGAGACGGTTTCGCCGCCCGACCGGATGATGTCCTTCAGCCGGCCGGTCACATAAAGATAGCCTTCGTCATCCAGCGCGCCGCGATCGCCGGTATGATACCAGCCGTCTCTGAAGGCGGCCTCCGTCGCTGCCTGGTTGCGGAAATAGCCGTCCGCCAGCAGGTGGCTGCGCACCTGAATCTCGTCGCCCGCGCCGATCCGGAGCTCGACTCCAGCCGCCGGGCGGCCGACGCTGCCGGGCTTGCGCAGCACGTCCTTGTCGAAGAGCGCGGCGGCGGTCGCAGTTTCGGTCGATCCGTAAAACACACGCACCAGCGCATTGGGGAACCGCTGCTTCAGCGCCTCGATCAGTGCCGGAGGCGTCGCCGAAGTTCCGGTATCGATGAACCGCAGGCTGGAGAGATCCCAATCATCGGTCCGCTCCGCTAAAATTCGACTCCACACCGCCGGGATACAGTAGAGATGGTTGGCCTTGCGCGATACGACCGCGTCGAGCAACGCTTTCGCAGTCGGACTTCGCACGAAGGTGATCTCGCCGGCCGTCTGCCAAGCGACCATGGCCAGCGTCAGCGAGCCCATATGGAACAGCGGAAACATGCAGATCTTGCGCAGCGGTTCGTCGATGAAGCTGCCCTGGAATGAGCGCAGGAAGTTGGTCCGATGGGAAAGCACCACGCCTTTGGACTGGCCCGTGCTGCCGGACGTAAAGAACAGGACCTGAGGGTCGTGTTCCGTCTTCTCCGGCTCGTCGATATCGTCGGCGGGAGCTGATGCGGATAAGACCGCGATGTCGTCGGGATTGCCGGGACTCTCCATAGCGAGGCAAGAAATGTCGAGCTCCGCGGCCAATGCTCGGCCGCCTTCCAGCCGGTCGAGATCGGCGATGATCATTTTCGGATCGGCGAGTCGAATGATGGCAGCCGCCTCGGCGGGCTTGAAGCGCGGGTTGACGGGGGCGAAGACCGCGCCCAGCTTGGCGAGCGCGATGAAGAGGACGACCAGCTCGAGATTGTTTTCGCCCCAGCATACGACCCGGTCGTGAAGTCCGATTCCGTGCTGACGGAGCGTATAAGCGACCTGGTTGCTTTCTCGGTCCAACCCGCCATAGGTCAGTACCCGGTCATCCATGATCGCCGCCGGCCGGTTGTCATAAACCAGCGCATTGCGACGGATGATCGAATCGACGGTCAGCATCAATCGGGAAGGGACGGGCTGCAGAGATTGGCCAACTCCTCGCCGGCCAAATATCGCGCCATGTTCTCGCGAAAAAACTGCCAGACATTCTGGAAATATTTCTCGACCGAGGCCGAGCAATGCGGCGATATCGCGAGGTTGGGCGCCGTCCACAGCGGATCGCCCTTCGGCAGCGGCTCCGTCGCCGCGACATCGATCGAAGCGGCAGAAAGGTGGCTCGACTTCAGCGCGTCGATCAGCGCGGCCTCATCGACCGTCGAGCCGCGCCCCACATTGCAGAAATAAGCGCCCTTCTTCATCGCGCCGAAGAGGTCGCGGTTGAACATCCGATAGGTCTCGGGGGTTTCGGGCGCGCACAGCACGACGGCATCGCTTTCGGCCAGCAATTCCTTGAGTTCCGTAGGCTGATAGAAGCGCTCGACTGCCGAGTGCTTGGCGTCGGGCGTCCGTCGATTGGCAAGGACCCGCATGCCAAGCGCCTTGGCGCGCACGGCGACCGCCGCGCCGATCGCGCCGAAGCCGACGATGCCGATTGTGCTGCCGGCCAGATTGCGGCCATAGGTCGGCCTCCAGTCCTGCGTCTGCTGCAGCTTGTCGAGCGCGGGAAACAGCTTCCATGCGGCAAGAATGCGCGCAATCACGAATTCGGCGATGGGCGCGGACGCGATCCCGGCGGCCGAAGTCAGTTTGGCGCCGATCTTCTCCAGCCCGGCCGATTGCAGCTGCGCGACGCCCGCGCCGCAGGCCTGGGCCCATTTGAGGCGCGGCGCCACCTTGTCGATGTCGAACGGAATGTCGAGCGACAGCACGATTTCAGCCTTGGCGAACGCGGCCGCCTGCGCGGTGGTCAGCGCGGGCGCAATCTTGCGCGCCTCGTCGAATGGCGGCTTGCCGCGCAAAGTACGCAGAGATTGGGGTTCGACATATTCCTCGAAGGTGACGCGAATACGGTCGTCCATAGCCCGCATCAGCGCGGCGTCCCGTTCGACCTCGGCAAGAGGGCGGGTTTCCCAGGACATCGGATAGGCAATCAGAATCTCGATCGGCTCCACGATCTTCCCCTCGTGTCGCTATTTTTTCAATTCGATGACGATCTCATAGAACGGCTCTTTGCCGACATTGTAGGCGGTCTCGACGCCGCCTTTCTCGATGAAGAAGACTTTGCCCGGTTCGACCGGCGCCTCGACATACTCCTTGTAGATACTCTTGGTCGACGGATCGGGCTCGACAGCCATCCTGTCGCCGGAAATCTGGACAAGGACATGATCATAGTTATGCCTGTGAAGCTCGCCGCGCTCCCCGGGTGCGAGCCGCATCTCCCAGATTTTGACCTTGTCATTCTCGAGGAGCAGCTTGGTTGCGACCATATTGCGCTCTTCCATTGTGTCGCCTCCGGTTACGCGCCGATCGCGTTCACGAGGAAGCATTCGAGCTTGTCGGCGCGGCGAACGAGCTCGGCTTCCGACGGCATCGGCGATTCCCGCAGCTGCCGCTCCATCCAAGTCTTGACCAAATCATAGATGAACACGGCGTCGCCGGCCGGGTCGACATCCGACCGAATTTGCGCGGCGGCGATCCCCTCCTTCAGCTGAGGTTCCAACAGGTCGAGGAATTGCCGCTCCGTCATCGGGACTTCTTGCGGAAACCGCTCATAGAGTCGCGCCGATGGGAACATGAACGGACGCGTCGCGGCGGCTGCCTTGGGTCGGATCGCCTGGGCCGTGAAGCCCCGAATCCAGGCGCGGATCTTGCCCATGGGGTCGGGCTGCGCCGCCATGCGCTTCGTCAGATAGGCGGTCAGTTCCCGCGCGCCCTTGTCGAGAACCGCGAGAAGCAATTCCTCCTTGGATTGAAAGTGCCGATAGAACGCCTGGTTCGACAGACCAGCGTCGGCCAGGATGTCGCCGACCCGCGGGTCGAAATTTCCTGTCCGCTCCATGACCTTGAGGCAGGACGCGATTAGCCGGTTCACCTCCTCGGTATAGGTCGCGTAACGTGAGGCGAGCGCGCGCTCCACCGAACGTTGGGCAATGCTCATGAGCCGGCCTCTACCGGTTTGCCGGCGACCTTGAATTCGCCTGTTCGGAAGACCGGCGCGATCGTCTCGTTCAGATAGCCCGGTCCTTCCGCCACCGGGATGAACCAGCCGGTGGGGCACATCGTCAGGATCTCGACAAAGGAAAATCCGTTTCCAGCAATCTGCGTCTCCAGCGCGCGCCGCAGATACCGGCGCGTCCGTTCGACGTCGCGCGCCGTCGTTACCGTACCGCGCGCGACATATGACACGCCTCCCAGAGGCGTCAGCAGATCGGTCATCGAGATCGGGTGGCCGTGATATTTGGCGTCGCGCCCTTCCAGCGTGTTCTTGGTACGCTGGCCGAGCACGGTCGTCGCCGTCATATGGCCGCCGGTTTCGCCGAACACGCCGTTGTTCAGCAGGATGCAGGTGATCGCCTCGCCGCGGGCCGCGCTATGCAGCACCTCTTGGAGCCCTTCATTCACCATGTCGCCGTCGCCCTGCAGAGTGAACACCAGCCGATCCGGCCGCATCCGCTTCATGCCGGTAGCGAGCGACGGAGCGCGGCCGTGCAGCGCCTGAACCATGTCGATGTCGAGCAGTGCGGTCAGCGCGGTGTAGCAGCCGATACCGACAGCAGCCAACGTCCTGTCGGCCCAGCCGATCTCCTCGATGACTTCCAACAAGCTGCGCAGCGCGATCGGTTCGCCGCAGCCGGGGCAGAGATCATGATCTCCGTCCAGCAGCAGCGCCGGCCTTTGCGCGCGCCATTCCTTTGCCGGCACGTCGGGCGGACGCTTGGTTTCGATCAGAGTCATGGCGCGGAACCTCCGCCAGTTGCGCGGGCATAGTTTTCTTCCAGAATGGTCCGAATAACCTCCGTGTTGAGCAGCGGCCCCACGCCGAACCCGGACTCGTCCGACGAGATGCCGCCCAGCGAAACGATCGGTGCGCCGCCGAGGACGGACAGGCGCACATCATCGATCATCTGCCCGCCATTTAATTCGAAAACGCCGATTTCGCGCGCCGCGCCCGCGCAGTCGCGGTAGATCTGCGCCGGGAACGGCCACAGCGTCACCGGGCGGACATAACCGATGCGCCGGCCGTCGTCCCGCATGTCGCGCACGACGTGGCGCACGAACTTGGCGGTCGTGCCGAAGGCGGTCACGACGTAATCGGCATCGGCGAGGAACTCGGCTTCGTAACGTGTTTCCTGTTCGCGGATGCGTTCGTACTTCGCCTGCAGCCTTTTCCAGAATTGCTCCGGCGCGATGCCTTTGGCCCCCTTGCTCATCCCGATCGAATTGACGTTGCGCGACCGGCCGGTGCCGTTGAGCGATCCGTCCAGCGCCCAGTCTTTCGCCGGCAGCGCATCATGGGCAATCGGCTCCAGCTCCACCGCCTCCGCGGTATGGGCCAGCAGATAGTCGCCATAGATCTGCACGGGATTGCGCCACCGATCGGCAAGATGAAACGCAAGCTGAACGTGCTCGATCGCCTCATGGATATCGATCGGGCAGAGTACGATATGGAAATAGTCGCCGTGCCCGCCCCCGCGGGTCGACTGATAATAGTCGGATTGGCCGCGCGCCATGTTGAACACGACGAGCGGTAGTTCCGCCCGCGTGATCTCGGAGAAGGATTCCTGCATCAGCGACAGGCCCTGTCCGACCGATCCGGTCGCAGCCCGCGCGCCGGTTGCCAGCGCGCCCCAAGTCATGCCGACGGCCTCGAGCTCGCTTTCGGCATTGATGCAGACACCGCCCGCGGCGGGCATCTTGCTGGCCATATGGTCCAGCACCTCGGTGAATGGGGTCATCGGATAACCCGCGAAGAACCGACATCCCGCGAGGATCGCCGCATCGACGATGGCCTCGCTTCCTTCGACGAAACGCCGCGTCATGTGATCACCTCGATTTGCAGCGGCTGGTCGTATTGATAGATCGTGAAGCAGGAGTCGGGGCAGACATAGTAGCAGGCTCCGCAACCGGTGCAGCCGGCAGACAGCTCCGGATAACGTTCGCCGCGATCGTTCCGGGCCGTGGACATCGCCAGCACTTTGGGCGGGCAGGCGGGGATGCAGAGCTCGCAACCCTTGCAGCGCTCGACATCGATCATCACCGTGCCGCGCGTCGTGACGAAGCGGCTCATGCGACCTCCGCCAAATTCCAGGCCGGGTGGCGCATCGGCAGATGCGCGTAGCCGGCGCGCAGCGCGGCGACGTTCACATCCAGAAGCTTGCGGCGATAGGTCGGCAGCGATTGATCCATCGCGGCGCACAGGGATTCGATCTCGACGGCGCCGGTCAGGCCGGCATAGGCGCCGATCATCACCATCGCGGCGGCGAGCGGCGAGCCCTGAGCCGTCGCGATCTCGACCGCCGGCACGCCGTGCGCCTGGTACCGCGAAAGATCGATCGCCGGATCGAAGATCGGCGTGTTGACCAGCAGGATGGCGCCGGGCCGCAGCCGGATGCGGGAGCCCTCCCAGAAACGGTGATGCATGGCGAGACCGGACCAGGCGCTGGCGATGATCGGCGGAGAGCTGATCGGACGGTCGGCAAAGACAAGCGACGCATCGGTATTGCCGCCGCGCATCGTGCCGCCGTAGGTGCCGAGCGACATCACATAGCGGCCCTCCAGCGTCAGCGCACGCGCCAGCACCTGCGTCGCCAGCTGAACTCCCTGCCCGCCGATCCCAGTGACGAGCAACTCACGTTCCACGTCCGCCTCCGAGAATATTATTCTCAATTATGGGATTATCGTTCCGTCCCGATCAAAAATCAAGGGCCCCCGCAAGGGGGCCCGCGCAAGCGTCAGATGATTGGGGTTCTTGCTAGAGCCGTCCGTCTTCCAGCAGCTGCTCGGCTTTCTTGAAAGCGACGGGATCGTCGACATCGACCCATAGGCGACCCTGAATGTCGAAGGCGCGCGCCTTGCCCCAGCCGGCCAGCACGTTCATCGCGCCGGAGATGCTGTCGTCGCCCTTGGCCTGGCTGACCTCAAGCGCATCGAACATGATCGGGCCGCACAGGAACATGCCGGTGTCGATCGCATTGAAGTCGCGGATCACCTTGCCGATGCGCTCGATTTTCCCGTCGGTGCATTTGACCCGGGTGACGTCGTCGAGGTCGTTGAGCTGGCTGTCGATATTGTAGTCGACGCCCAGCGTGACCGTATTTGGCTCCGAAGGCCGGGCGATCAGATCGCGCACGATTTCCGGATCCACCAGGTGATCGCACATGGTCAGCAGGAACGGGCCATCGACATAGGGCTTCGCCTTCAGCACCGAGGTCCCGTTGGCACGATCCCAGTCCTCGTTGACGATATGGGTGATCGGTATGCCCTCGCGCGCCGAGAACACATCCAGCTCCCGGCGCAGTTTTTCGCCGCGATAGCCGCTGACGACGAAGAAATGATCGACGCCGGCGCGCCGCGCGCGGTCTATGACGCGCTCGATCAACGGGATGCCCTTGATGTGAATTAGCGGCTTGCTTTCGCCTTTCTCGCGAAGACGCGTCCCCTGGCCGGCGGCCACAATCACGCATTGCATGCGCCTGGACGCGGCGGTGTGCCGTCGAATGAATGTCTCGGTCTTTTCGTAAGCTTCATCGTCCGTGAATTGCTTCGGCGGATGCTTGCAGAAATAAGCGCTCGGCCCTTCCAATATGCCGCCGACGCCGTTCATCAGGGCAAGCTTGCAGCAGCGGATCATGTCGATCACGACGCCGGCCGAATTGGGCGAATCCTCGACCGAAAGCCGGAGCTCCAGCTCCATGGGCACATCGCCGAACAGATGGCCCTCGATGCGCAAGAAGCAGATCTTGTTGTCGTTTTGCCACGGCACGTAGTCGCTGGGCCCGATATGGATGTTCGTATCTTCGATCCGCTTCTTGGCGACCGATTGGACGGCCTCCGTCTTCGACGTCTTCTTGGAAGCCAGCCGGTGCTGGTTCTTCATGTTCAGGAAGTCGGTATTGCCGCCGGTATTCAGCTGATAGGTGCGCAACAGCTTCACGCCGCGCTTGGCAAAAAGATCGGTCAGGATCCGATGGGTGATCGTGGCGCCGAGCTGGGATTTGATGTCGTCGCCGATGATCGGAATGTTGCGTTGGCGGAAACGCTCGGCGAAGGCCGGGTCGCTGGCGATGAAGACCGGCATATTGTTGACGAAGGCGATCTCGGCCTCGAGCGCGCACTCGGCGTAAAAACGCGCCGCCTGTTCGGATCCGACCGGGACGTAGTTCAGCAGGACTTCCGCGCCGCTCTGCTTCAGCGCGCGCACGACCTCGTCTTTCGTCAGCTCCCGCGCCTCGGAACGGATGAAGGTCCGGTCGTCGGCATAGTCCGCCATGTGCTCGGAAATCCCGTCCAGGACAGGCCCCATCTGCACCGTCACGCCGCTGTCGGGGATCTCCTTTTGAAAGATCGTCGTGCAGTTGGGCAGCGCGAAGATGGCGCGATGGACGTCGGTTCCGACCTTGCGGGCATCGACGTCGAAGGCGGCCACCACCTCGATATCGCACGGCCGGTAGCCGCCGATTTCCGTATGCATCAGTCCGGTGACGCCGCCGGCGCAACGCTCCGGCGTGTAGTAGTGAATACCCTGGATCAATGCGCTCGCGCAGTTGCCGACGCCGGCGATTGCAATGCGGATTTTGCCTTTAGCCATCTTCTCTGGTCCCGTTCACGTTCCGATCAATTCAGATGCGCGACGCCGTCATCGAGCGCCTTTTCGTAAATGCGATACGTTTTGTAGGCTTCTGCGCCCAGCCGTTCGAGGATGCTGCGCATCGGCCTGTTCTTCTCGAGGATCCAGGACAGCTCGATCCATCGGAAACCGAGCTTCTTGGCATTCGGCCAGACAGCGCCGATCAGCTGTAGCGGCAATGCGCTGCCCAGAACGGTACCGGCGAGGCTCTTGCGTACGCCCATCAACGGCACGCGCGCCGACTTCAGGCCTTTGACTTTGAGGCGCCACAGCAGCTTTGCGATGCCGAACGGAAACAGCCGACCGTCGAGGTCGCGGATCGCCTCGTTGATGTTGGGCAGCACGACGATAAAGGCGACCGGCTCGCCGTTGACCTCCGCGAACCAGACCAGTCGCTCGTCGAGCAGCAACTTCAGGCGCGTCGCGAGCTCGTCGGTCTCGGGCTCGGTCATCGGGACGAAGCCCTCATTCTCGCTCCATGCATCATTGAAGATGCTGACGATCCGACGGACCTCGTTATCATAGTCCTTGAGGTTCAGCCGCCGCATCACGACGGAGCTCGCCAGCGGACGTTCGAGCATGTTGCGCGCGGATTTCGGGAGAGGCCGGTCCAAGTCGAGTAGGTAGGCGAGCACATCGCTTTGGCGGCGGTATCCTGCCGCTTCGACGTGATCGGCCAGATAGACCGGGTCATGGCCCATCATCATCATCGGCTGCGTGTCGAAGCCGTCGATCAGCAGGCCCGTCTCCTCGTTGATGGAGAGCGTGAATGGCCCGTGCACGCGGCGGGTGCCGCGGCTGTGCAGGAACCCTTCCGCAGCCTCGAATAGGGCGCCGAACACTTCGGGATCGTCGATTGCGCTCAAGCAGCCGAAATGGCCGATCGCGGGACCATCTTCCTTCTGGGCGAGCGGGTCGATCTGCGCGCTGATGCGTCCGATATCCTTCCCGTCGCGCCGCGCCATCCAGAAGCGCACCTCTGATCGGCGCAGGAACTCGTTCTTGGACGGGGTGAAGGCTTCCTCTCGTTCCGAGAGCAGGGGAGGGACCCAGGTCCGGTCGTTCTTGTGAACCAGAAACGGGACGCGAATGAAGCGCCGAAGCTCGGCCTTGTCGGTGATCGGGATGATTTCGACCGTCATCGCCGCGACCGTCTCCGCGGCAGCCATAGCTCGGTCGCGGCGGCCTGGCCTATTTCATCCTCACCGGCCGGCGGCGGCCGATCCCGCGGCTGCGCGCCGGTGAGCCGGGCGACATGGGGGTAGCGTGACGCTTCGGGTCGATCGTAGCCGAGATTGAACACCGTCATGCTCCGCGGGACGTCGCGCGCGCTGTCGTACCAGGTCCCGAATAGCCGATCGGGCAGGAAGCTCAGGATTCCGTAATTGCCGCGCTCGCTGTGAAAATGGTGCGCCAGATGCCAGCGCTTGACCTGCTTCAGGAAGGAGTTCTCCGGCTTATAGTTCAAGTGCTGGACGCAATGGCCGAATTCGTAGAGGCAAGTGGTCAGCAGCCCGACGCCGAACGCGCTTGCCGCCCCTGCGGCGCCGCCCAGCAGCCAGCCTATCGGAAGCGTCACCGCCGCGATCGTGGGCAAAGTGGTCCACAATGCGCCGAACAGAACCTCCAGCCGATGCGGATCCTGATGGTGGTCGAAATGGATTCGCTTCCAGGTCCCGGCTGTCCAGGCGAATTTATAAAGCGATCGGCTATGAAGGATGAACCGATGGATCAGATACCAGGCGAATGGATAGGCGAGGAAGGCCGCTGCGCCGCCGAGCGCAGCGGGAATCCAACCGGTCGACAGGCGAATCGCAACCGTCGCGCTGATTGCGGCAAGGACGAGGTAAACGTCGATCGCGTAGTAGGTCGAATAGGCGATCGCCAGATCCCGCAGGGACATCTTGCCGAGGTCATAGCTGCGCCCGCTCCAGAGCCACGGCGCGCGGCCAACTTGCTTCCGGTCCGGCATCACTCTGCCGCCGGCACCGCGATTCGGCTGCTGCTTTCGCCGAGGACCCCCAGCTCATAGCCCGTGTCGGCAATGATCGACACGGCCCGGTCGATTTGCGCCTCCGTATGGGCGGCGCTGACGCTCGATCGGATCAGCGACAGGCTGGCGGGCGTGGCGGGCGGCAGGGCCAGGTTCAGATAGACTCCCCTGTCGAGCAAGGCATTCCAGAACCGAATCGCCAGTCCGCGGTTCGCGATCCTGATCGCGACGATCGGATTGGCTTCCGCGCCGATATCGAAGCCCGCCTTCGCAAGGCCACTATGCAGCCGCCGGCTGTTCGCCTGCACACGCGCGCCGAGCAGGTTGTCGGTCGCGATTCTGCGCAGCGACGCCGTCACCGAGGCGACGATGGCCGGCGGCAAGGAGGCGGTGAACATGTAGGGACGGCAGACGACGCGAAGTAGGTCGAAATCCGGCAGGTCGGAAACCGCGAAGCCGCCGATCGCACCCAGGCTCTTGCTGAACGTGCCGACGACGAAATCGACATCGGCCTCGACGCCGGCGGCTTCGGCCAAGCCGCGGCCCTTCTTGCCCATGACTCCCATCGAATGGGCTTCGTCGACGATGAGATAAGCGCCCATCTCGCGCTTCACCGCCGCGATTTCGCGTAAAGGGGCGGTATCGCCCAGCATGCTGAACAGCCCCTCGGTAACGATGATGCGGCTGCCCGGCTGGCCTTCCAGCCTGCGGAGACGACGCTCGAGGTCCCGAGGATCGTTATGACGGAAACGGATGATTTCTGCTGCGCTAAGCTTGCTGGCGTCATAGATCGAGGCGTGGCTATCGGCATCGATCAGCAGGTGATCGCCGCGTCCGGCCAAGGTCGATATCAGGCCGAGATTGGCCTGATATCCGGTGGTAAAGACCATGGCGCTGCGCCGGCCGAAGAATTCGGCGATCTGATGCTCGAGCGAGGCGTGCCCGGAATAGGTGCCGTTGGCGATCCGCGAGCCCGTCGTGCCCGTGCCTGCTTCGTGAATTGCCTCGACGCTCGCCGTAATCGCCATCGGGTCGAATGTCAGGCCGAGATAGTTGTTGGTCCCGAACAGCAGGATATGGCGGCCGTCGAGAATGGC
This sequence comes from Alphaproteobacteria bacterium, assembly GCA_035293565.1. Classification (GTDB taxonomy): domain Bacteria; phylum Pseudomonadota; class Alphaproteobacteria; order BOG-932; family Roseiterribacteraceae; genus DATGMP01. The sequence goes on from DATGMP010000143.1 coordinate 26,698, forward strand.
CTCGGTCGGGGACAGTATCTTGTCGAAACGGATGCCGAATGGGTTGCGCCCGGCGTTCGTCAATGCCGCAAAGGCGCTTCGAATGTCATCGAATTTCGAGAAAATCGACATCAACCCCGATCTTTCAGAAGCGCTTCGACGGCGCGGCTTAGGTCCTCGACCGTCTCGACTTCGGCGACCCGGTCGAGCGGCAGCGAAATGTCGAAATGGTCCTCTATGTCCATGACAAAGTCCATTATAGCGACCGAATCGAGGCCAAGATCGCGGGCGATCTTGGCGTTCGGCGAAATCTCGGTGCCTGCGGGGATGCGCGCCGACAAAACGGCAATGATTTCTCCCTCGATATTGTCAGTTTGATTTGGCAAGCCGACACCGCTCAATCTGTCCAAGCTTTTTCTCAATTGCCTTCATTGCCGCCAATACCGCGAAAAAGCAAATCCCCTGCGGACAATTCACGTGGGCCTGGCCTCTCTTCGACAAAATGCGCGGCCTCATGCCGCCCGTCGTTCGACACCGCTTTGGGGCAGCCAGCCTCGCTCCCGGTACCATGACACCGTTGCCTGGAACCCCTCGCGGATCTCGATCCTGGGCTGCCAGAGAGTTCGCGGCGGCTGGCGCTCGGCGGCCGATCCCCAATCGGTGTGGCGGATCTCGCGCACCTTTCCCGGCGTCAGCATCGGCATTCGTCCGATGAGCCTCGCCGCCGCCAGGTTGACGGCCGCGGTGGCGTGAATCGCCAGAGCGGGCAGCGGCAATTTCAGAACCTTGTTTCCAACCGCCCTTTCCGTAGCGTCGGCGATTTCGTCCCAGCCATAGCCGTCGACGCGCTGGTCGGTGAGTTCAAAGATCCGACCGGAACCTTCGGTGTCGCAGAGACTCACGACGCCGCGCGCGGCGTCGGATGCGTGAATCAGCGCGATTCGGGCGCCGCGCGGGCCCGCCAGCGGGAAAACTCCGCGAACGGCGCTGCGGAAGATCGTCAGCGTCTCGCGGTCCCAGGGGCCATAGACCGCACAGGGGCGAACCACCGACCAGCGGACGCGGCACAGGCCGGCCAGGGTCGTCTCGCCTTCGCGCTTGCTTTCGGCATAGGCCGATAGGCGCGGTTCGCGCGCGACCATCGACGATACGAGAATCAGATGTGCGTGAGAGAGGCTATCATTGAGCGCGGAGACGAGATTTGCCGTGCCGCCGACATTGACCGCTCGGAACATGGCGGCGTCGGGCGCCCTGATCAGCCCTGCCGCATGGATGACGGCATCCGCGCCGTCGACCAGCTTGTCCAGAGCGGCCCTGGCCGCCAGGTCGCCCAGCACGGTTTCGACGGCTTGGCCCGCGAGTTGCGGATAATCCCCGGCACGGCGGGCCAGGATGCGAACCCGCCATCCGGCGGCGATCAGCGCAGCGACGAGATGCCCGCCCAAAAATCCCGTCGCGCCGGTGACCGCCGCCAGCCGGGCCGCCGCCGGGGCCATCAGAGCGTGGCCGGGGCGGAATACCGCTCGAATGCCGGCGCCATTTGGTCGTTGCTCGGCTCGGTCCGCAGCAAATCCAGATACATTTGCCGCGCTCGCGCCCGGCTGAGTTTGCCGGATGAGGTCTGCGGCAGCGAATTGTGCGGAACCAAGACGACCGAGCAATCGACTCCCGCGGCCGCCCGAACCGTATCGGCGACCGTCTGGCGGAGACTCGCGCGCATCGTCTGATCGGTCGCGCGGCATTGGACCAGCAGGATGATGTTCTCCGCCTCGGCCTGGTCGACGGAGAACGCCGCGACATCGCCGTTGCGGACGCCCTCGACGTCATGCTCGACCAGCCACTCCAGATCTTGCGGCCAGATATTCCGTCCGTTGGCCAGAATCAAATCCTTGCTGCGTCCGGTCACCACGAGTGAGCCGTCCAGAAAGAAGCCGAGATCGCCTGTATCCAGCCAGCCATCGTCGGTCAGAACGCGAGCCGTCTCGTCGCGGCTGTCGAAATATTCCCGCATCAGGCTGGGTCCGCGGAACATGATGCGCCCGACTCTGCGGTCCGGCAGAGACGCCCCATTCGGCGCCCTGATCTCGACTTCGTGGCCGGGCAGTATCTGGCCGCACAGCACGAAGGCTCTCGTCCTCGCTCGGTGATCGTCGTTGGCGGGGACAGCACGCGCCTCCTGCTCGAGCCGGTCGAGATCGATATTGTCGAGCTCGATGCCGCGATTGAGAGGGGCGAAGGCTATGCCCAGCGTCGCTTCGGCCATGCCGTAGCTGGCGACGAAGGCCTCCTTCCGGAAGCCGCTGGCCGCGAACGCTTCCGCGAAGCGCGACAGCACTTTGGGGCGGATCATGTCGCCGCCGATGCCGGCGACCCGCCATTTGGACAGATCGAGGTCGGCCGCCGCTCCGTCCTTCAAGCGCCGAGCACATAGATCGTAGCCGAAGGACGGGCTGTAGGAGAGGGTGCCACCATTCCGCGCGATGATCGTCGGCCAAATCAAGGGCCGGCGAGCGAACTCTCGTGTCGCGATATAGTCGACCGGCACCTGCGTAGCGACCGGCGCCAGAAGAAATCCGACCAGCCCCATATCATGATAAAAAGGCAGCCACGAGACGCAGCGGTCGTCAGCGCGGATTTGCAAAGCATCCTGAGCGATTCCGCGCAGATTCGCCATCAGAGCGCGTTGCGTCACGGCAATGCCTGCCGGCGACCGCGTGCTGCCGGATGAAAACTGGAGATAGGAAAGCGTATCCGGGCTGATGTCCGGCAGCTCGACTCGGCGATCGTCCGGAACGCTGTCGAACAGGTCGAACGTCCCGATCGTCCGCGGATCGAAGGCGACCGCGCTCTCCCGGACCATATCCAAGAAGGGGCGCGGCGAGAGGATGGCCGAGGCCTTGGCAACGGCGAGCATACGGCGGATATGGTCGACGTAACCCGATCGTCCGCCGAAGGCGGCCGGCAGCGGGAGAGGCACCGCGACGAGTCCGGCATATTGGCAAGCGAAGAAGGCGCGCAAGAAATTGCCGTCGGTCTCGGCAAGCAGGGCTACGCGGTCCCCCACCGCCAAACCCGCACGGAGCATGCGGCGCGCCAACGATCGGGACTGCTCTTGCAGATCCCGATAGGTGAGCACTTCCAGAAGGTCGCCCCGCGCCGAGTAGAATTGGGCGCCTGCGGAGCCGGCCGCCGCGTAATCGAGCGCTTCAGCTAATGTAGAGAAGTCCGCTCCTCTAAAGGCCGGCTCCCCGGCCTGCACCGGAGCCAAATCTCGCGCCATCCCTTAACAACCTCGTAGCAATCGCCCTGTACCCACAGCGAACATCCGTACCACCGATCGAAACTACTGTGGGCGAATTCACCGATTCCCGGCCGGTGAGCGGCTTGCGGCCGCTCGGAAGCGTTAGGTTCGTCCGATCTTATGTCGTTTACTTTCCTAGCCCTCTTACGGGACATTGGCGTTGATTCGCGTGCAAGAATCAAGCTAAACACGCGCAAAATACGGCAATATGTTGTCGAATTACGGTGATGCCGGCGCAGCAGAGGTGTCGTGGAGACCAGAGAACCTGTCCGTCGTGCCTCGGAGATCGAGGAAATTACCAATCTCTACCTGATTCATCCGGCTTCCAGCTTTTTGACGCCTCGGTTCGCGCGGTTGGGCATCACGCCCAATGCCGTCTCCCTGGCCGGCATGGCCTTCGGAATCGCGGCGGGCCTGGCCTATTGCCACTACCGCGATCCGCGCTGGGCCGTCGTCGGATTCGTCCTGATGATCGCCTGGCACGTCATGGACGGCGCGGACGGTCAGTTGGCGCGATTGACCAACGCGCAATCCGAATTGGGCAAGATCCTCGACGGGATCTGCGACTACGTGACCTTCATCGCTGTCTATTCGGCGCTGGCTGCGGCAATTTCGCGTGATATCGGCGCCTGGTCATGGGGGCTGGCCGCCGCCGCCGGCTTATGCCATGCCGTTCAGTCTGCGGCCTATGAGGCGCAGCGTCAGGAATACAGCTTCTGGGGTCTGGGTCGGGAATCGGCGGAGCCGTTGCCGGCCGGAACCGGGGACGGTGCGGCGCCGGCCCAGCTGGAACAGCTCCACAGGCTTTATGTCCGGGCCCAGCGCCTCGTTTCGGGCCATGTCATCGAGTTTCGCAGCCGGCTGGCAGACGCCATGGCAAAGGCGGGACCCGACCGCGTGTCCGCGATTCGGGCACGCTACCGGCAGATATTCGCTCCGGCCGTCCGGCGCTGGTCGATCCTATCGGCCAATTCCCGGACGATTGGCATCTTCATTGGAGCCGTATTCGGACGGCCGCAATACTATTTCATCTTCGAGATCTTCGGCTTCAGCGCGATCCTCGCGCTGCTGCTGGTCCATCAGCGGTCGCGTTACCGATTGCTGTTCGAAGCCCTTCCAGACCCGAACCAGGCAGCTCTAGGCGGCCGCTCGGTTTGACAAATACTGCGTCGCCGCGATCAGAAGCAACGACGGCGCAATGGCCGCCAACAGCGGGTTGAGGTCGAGCAGCAGGGCGACGAGGCTTGTGAGCTGTTGCGCCAAGGAAAACACGATTCCGATCGCCGTGCCGATCGCCAGGCGCTGGCCGCCGGTTCGGGCTCGTGGCGGCCCGAAC
>DATGMP010000144.1:0-45886 GCA_035293565.1 Alphaproteobacteria bacterium
GTCCCGAACCACATAGGACGAGGTGTTCTTGGCCAGGTGCGTGCCCATGTGCGGGCAATAGGCGTCGAGCATGACCACCCGGCCGCTCTTGCCCCGATAGAGCGCGAAATCGCGCCCGAAGAACCTCACCCCGATCGGGCCGTTGTCCAGCTCGCTCGCCTCCGCGACCATGAACCAGCCGCGCGGGAAGGTGAACTCGCCCAAACCATAGTCCGCAGTCTTCGCCATTTCTCGTCCTCCCAGCGACCGCCAGCCCTGCGGGCCGCGGTTTCCATATCTGGATATTTAGTGCCTGGGCGCGTGGAAAAAAATGATTTTGTTCGCACAGCCAGTGTGCAAAATTGCACAATGCTCGACTGGGACGATCTGCGTTTTTTCATCGGCGCCGTACGGGCGGGCAACTATACCGCAGCCGCCGAACGGTTGCGGGTGAACCGGACCACGGTAGGCCGCCGCATCGGTTCGCTCGAGACCGCCCTTGGCATATCGCTGTTCGAGCAGAGCCCGTCCGGCTATCGCCCCACGACCGCCGGACGGGCGGTACTGGAGTGCGCCGAGCGCATCGAGCGCGAAATGGAGCAGCTCGTCAAACGCTTGGCAGCGACCGAGGAACGGGTCACCGGGACGGTCCGTGTTGCGATTTCAGGCGAGATCGGGACCGAATTCATGCCGGAGCTGCTGGCATTTCGGAAAACGGCGCCGGAAATCAAGCTCGAACTTCTGACCGCGCGCGACGCCATCAATATGTTGCTCCAGCGCAAGGCCGATCTCGGCCTCTGCCTCGTGCCCTACAAGCCCGAGCATCTACGCGGAATCAGGGTGGGCCTGCTGGAGCAAGCGCTGTACGCCGCACGCGACTACGCCGACCGGCGCGCGCTCGCCGAGCGCGAATGGATCGGCTGGGGCAAGGACATGACGCATTCCGCAGCCGCGCGCTGGATGAAGACGAACCTGCCCGATACCGCCCGGATCAGCGCCGAGGTCAATTCTTGGGATGCCTTCAAGGAGGCCGTGCTCTGCGGGCTCGGGGTCGGCCATATGTGGTGCTTCGTGGCCGAGCGGGAGCCCGGCCTGATGCGCATTCGCGATTCCGAGCCCGACCTCGCGATGGAGCTCTGGCTACTGGTACGCGAGGACGTGCCGCCCGACGCGCACACCAATGCCCTGATGAGCTTCCTGGCGCCGGCGCTCGCGCAAAGGATCGGGGGTGCCACTTGAGCGCACGGCACGGCGATCGCCCTCGGGCAATGGAGCGGCCTTGTCGCCATGGCGCTCATCACCGTTGCGCTGATCCGCAAGCTCAGCCTCGAAGAACGCGCGCGAAGCTGGGCGCTGATCCCGTTCATTTTCTAAGCCGTTTGTTCCTTCGTCTTCAGGAACCGGATCTGCGGCCAGGTTTCGGCCGTGTGGTTCAGGTGCCAGGCGTTGCGCGCGAGGAAAACCGGCGCGCCGTCATGATCGTCGGCGATCGCCGCCTGATTGGCGTCGATAAAGCGCTTGAGCTCGATCAGGCTGCCGGCCTCGATCCAGCGGGCGGTGAGCAAGGCGGCCTGTTCGAAATGGACCGGCACTTCGTATTCGGTGCGGATCCGGTCGGCGAGAACGTCGAACTGCAAAGCGCCCACGACGCCAACGATCCAGTTGGCGTCGAGCCTGGGCTTGAAGACCCGCGTCACCCCCTCCTCGGCGAGCTGCTCGAGCGCGCGGCCGAGATGCTTGGCTTTCATCGGGTCGTCCGGACGCACGCGTTGCAGCAGCTCGGGCGCGAAGCTCGGAATGCCGGTGAAGGTCAGAGGCTCGCCCTCGGTGAGAGCGTCGCCGATCCTGAGCGTGCCGTGATTGGGAATACCGATGATGTCGCCTGCCCAGGCCTCCTCGGCTAGCTCGCGGTCGGCAGCGAGGAACATCACCGGATTGTGCACTGTAAGCTGCTTGGCGGAGCGCACATGAGTGAGCTTCATGCCGCGGCGGAAATGGCCTGATGCCAGCCGGAAGAAGGCGATCCGGTCGCGATGCTTGGGATCCATGTTCGCCTGGATCTTGAACACGAAGCCCGAGACCTTGTCCTCGCCCGGCTCGACCTCGCGCCCGGCCGCCGGCTGAGGCCGCGGCGGGGGCGCCATCTCCGACAGGCCGTCCAACAGCTCGCGGACCCCGAAATTGTTGACCGCGCTGCCGAAGAAGAGCGGCGACAGATGGCCTTCGCGATAAGTCGCGACATCGAGCGGCTTGCAGAGGCCGCGCGCCATCTCGACATCTTCGCGCAGCTTCGCGGCTGCATCAGCCGGGATAGTCTCGTCGAGCTTGGGATCGTCGAGGTCGAGCGCCAGACCTTCGTCATGGGCGCCGCGCTCCATCAGCACCAGCCGGTCGCGGCGCAAATCGTAGCAGCCGAGAAAGCCGCGGCCCATGCCGATCGGCCACGAGGCCGGCGCAATCTCGAGCTGAAGCTGCTGCTCGATCTCGTCGATCAGGTCGAACGGTTCGCGCCCTTCGCGGTCCATCTTGTTGATGAAGGTGACGATCGGCACGTCGCGCAGCCGACAGACTTCGAAAAGCTTGCGGGTCTGTTCCTCGATGCCTTTCGCAGCGTCGATCACCATCACCGCGCTGTCGACGGCCGTGAGCGTTCGGTACGTGTCCTCGCTGAAATCCTCGTGGCCCGGCGTATCGAGCAGATTGAAAGTACGGCCGGCATAATCGAAGGTCATCACCGAGGCGGTGACGGAGATGCCGCGCTCGCGCTCGACTTTCATCCAGTCGGACCGCGCCCGGCGCTGCTCGCCGCGTGCTTTGACGGCGCCCGCCATCTGGATCGCGCCGCCGAACAGCAGCAGCTTCTCGGTCAGCGTGGTCTTGCCGGCGTCAGGGTGCGCGATGATCGCGAAGGTCCGCCGGCGGCGGATCTCGGGCGGCAGATCGGCTTCCGAGCCAAGGGTTTCGGGCGGGTTCAGGTCGGGCATCGCCGCTAAGTGGCCGCCTGACGCAGGAGAGTCAACCCGGCCATCGTCCTAACGGACGTATCGGCCATGGCCGCCCTGTGGTAACAACTGCCCCGGGAGAAAGACACGCGACGAGCGGAGGAACGAGCATGGACAGCCGCATGGCCGACGCGCCGGGTGGGACCAAGACCTATTGGAAGATCGAGGCCGAGCCACCGTCGGGACGCTATGCGCGGGGCTGGCATTGCCTCGGCCCCGCCGACGTCTTCAAGGACGGCAAGCCGCACACGCTCGAGGCCTTCGGCACCAAGATCGTCGTCTTCCAGGGGGAGAGCGGGAAGCTGCATGTGCTGAACGGCTACTGCCCGCATATGGGCGGCGATCTCGGCGAAGGCGAGATCAAGGGCGATACGGTCGCCTGCCCCTTCCATGATTGGCGCTGGGCCGGCGACGGTCGCTGCACGCTGATCCCCTATGCCCGTTTCGTGCCGCCCAAGGCGCGGACCAAGGCCTGGCTCACAGCCGAAGAGAACAAGTCGCTCTTCGTGTGGAACGATCCCGAGGACAATCCACCCCCGCCGGAAGTGACGATTCCTCGGATCGAGGGCTGCTACAACGGCGAATGGAGCGAACTTTCCTGGAAGAGCTGGGTGATCGAGACCAACGTCCGGGAGCTGATCGACAACATGTCGGACCTGGCCCATTTCTTCTATGTCCACGGCCAGGGGCGCCGGCAGGGGCCGTCTTATTTCAAGAACATTTTCGACGGCCATATCGGCTATCAGTACATGGAGTATCATGAGGCGGGGTCTACGCCGACGCATGATTCCGGCGTTCCGTTCCTGGGCTGCGCCGAGGATCTGGCGCCTGGCACGTTCCGCTCTGAGGGCGTCTATTACGGCCCCTCCTACATGATCAATCCGCATTGGCGGAACATTGGCGGCGCGCCGCTGGAGACGATCCTCGTCAACTGCCACTACCCGATTACGCCCTATAAATTCATGCTGCAGGTGGGCGTGATGGTGAAGCGCGATCCGAAGCTGTCCGCGGAGGACAACGCGGCGCGGGCCAAGGCGCATTCCGAGATGCAGCAGATGGCTTTTTATCAGGACGTCGATATCTGGAAGACCAAGACGCGCGTCGACAATCCGCTGCTCTGCCACGCCGACGGCCCGATGATTCAGCTTCGCCGATGGCATGAGCAATTCTACCGCGACGTCGCCGATATCGATCCGCTGATGACTCGACGCTTCGAGTGGGTCGCCGATCTCGATTACGCTAACGGCGCTTGGGACAAGCAGCTGGCCGAGAATCTGGCGCGTGACGCGGCCGCGGGACTGGATGTCGAGGTGGGGGTGCGCGCCCCGTTTTCGACGTGGCAGCCTTCGTCTAACAGATGAATTGGCGCCTTTGGACTGCGAGAGACATTATCGGGGCTGTCCTATCGCTCGCGCTGGCCGCCGGAGTGATCTTTGTCTTGAGCCATCCAAACTGGCGGTTAGCGACCGGGTTCGGTCCCGATTGGCGATGCCGAAGCATTGGCGGTGATGATCTGGTTTGCTTGAAGCACGATAAGCGGCAGACCTCGCAATAAGTCCAAAGGGTCCCTAAGTATCCAGCCGATAGATCCGCGCGGCAGTCCGCCGGAACAGCGCGTCCTTCTCCGCATCCGAAAAGCCCGCGGCGATGCGCTTGAAGGAATTCCAGAGGACGTTGTAGGCGGCGGCCTCGCGATCCATCGGGAAGTTGCTTTCGAACATGCAGCGATCGGGGCCGAAGGCGTCGATCAGGAAGAGGTAAAAGGCGCGCGTCGTGCGGGCGAGCTCCTCGGACCCCACCGGGACCGCGCGCTCGTGCCAGCCGAAGCCCGAGATCGGCATGACGAAGCCACCGAGCTTCACGACAACGTTCGGGCACGCGGCAACTTCGCGAATGCCTTGGCGCCACAGCGCGTCCACCTCAGCCCGCTTGCCGGCATAACGCCCCACGCCGACCGGCATGCCCATATGATCGAGCACGATCTGCACATCGGGCACGGCGCGCGCGAAGGCGGCAAGCTCGGGCAGCTGCGGATGATAGAGCCAGGTGTCGAGGCTCAAGCCGCGCGCCGCCAGCCGGCGTGCGCCTTCATGGAAGGCCGGTTCGGCGAGAAGATGCGGATGCTCATTGATCATCCGCAGATGCACCGCCTCGTCGTCGTCCCAGGCCGCCAAGTGGCGGATACCGCGAAAGCGCTTCGACGCCGCCTGATGCGCGTCCAGCACTTCGTCCACTGCGTCGCCCAGCAAGAGATCCGCGTGCGCGACGATGCCGGCGCAGAAATCCGTCGGGCGTTTGGGCAGTGGCGCAACGATCGCCTCGACGGTCTCGGTCTCGCCGACCGGCGCGAGATTGGCGGGCAGGTCCTCGCGATAACCTCGGCGGCATTCGACATAGACGGTCGTCTGGATGTTGTGACCGTCCGCCATGTCGGCTTTCAGATTCTCGATCTCGTACCGCATATTGTAATGGTTCATGAGGTGATGATGCGGATCGATGATCGGCAGCTCGGGCTGCAGAATCTTCTCTTGGTCGGCCAAACGCCCCTCCCCTATTGCGCTTCAGGCCGGTCCCAGACCGCGCACGAAAATCTCGACCGCGAGCTCCACGAGTCGATCTCGTTCCTCCCCAATGACCGGCGGGAACCCCAGTTCCATGCGGAACTGCGCCTCTCCCTTTACCAATGAGATGAAGAGCTGAGCGGCGAGTTCGGGATCGACGATTTTGATCTCCCCGCGCGCCGCTGCCCGCTGCAGGAAATCGGCCAAGATACGCAGCACGACTGTCGGACCGGCGGCATAGAAGGCGCGACCGAGCTCAGGAAAGCGAGGCGCTTCGGCGATGATCTGTCGATGAATGGCGATGACCTCCGGCCTCTGCAGGAAATCGACGAAGTTCGTCCCGAACCGGATGAGAGCCTCGCGAATCGGCAGTTTTTCCGCTTCAACCTGCTCCAGCATTCGGACATGCCGCTCGCATTCCGACGCGATGACGGCAGCGAAGAGTTTGTCTTTGCTCGAGAAATGCGCGTAGAGCGTTGCCTTCGACACGCCCGCCTCGCGGGATACGGTGTCCATACTGGCCCCGGAATACCCGTCTCGCAGGAACACATTCTTCGCGGCTTCGAGGACCTGGGTCGCCTTACGGCTCAAAGCTGGAGATGTACAGGCAATCGCTTCCGTCATAGCAGCCATTCGCAGATTTGAACTGAACGGTTCAGTTTCCTCTTGCCAGCATATCGGATCGCCCTATTGTCCCGCAAGACTGAACTGAACGGTTTAGTTCTAGCTCTGGAGGGTGTGATGCGCAAATGGCTTTTGGCCGGTGCCGCGGTTCTCGCTCTGACTTCGGTCAGTGCCGCGGGCGGATATTGGTGGATCAAGGGACGTTTCATCGAATCGACCGACGACGCCTATCTGCAGAGCGATATTTCGATCATCGCGCCGAAGGTGGCGGGCTATGTCAAGCGCATTCCCATTGTGGAAAACCAGCATGTCGCTACCGGCGACGTGCTGGCGATCATCGATGACCAGGATTTCGCAGCCGCGCTCGACCAGGCCAAGGCCCAGGTCGCGAGCGAGCGCGCCGCCATCGGCAATATCGACAGCCAACGGACGCTCCAGGAATCCCGAATTGCCCAGGCGCGGGCGGACATCGCGGCGGCCGAAGCGGACCTCGCCTTCTCCCGGTCGGACCTCGGCCGCTATGGCGAGCTGATGCGGACGGGCGCCGCGAGCCGCCAGCATTTCGAGAGCGCCCAGCAGGCGGAGCGAAAGGCCATCGCCTCGCTCGACAAGGCCAAGGCGGCGCTCGAAAGCGAGCAGCGGCAGCTGGGCGTGCTGGACGCGCAGCGCACTGAGGCCGAGGCCAACCTGAAGCAGGCCGAGGCGGCGCTGACGCTGCGCCAGAACGATCTCGACAACACGGTGATCCGCGCGCCGGTCGACGGTATCGTCGGCAACAAGGGCGTGGATGTCGGCCAGTATGTGAAGGCCGGCACCCAGCTGTTCGCCCTGGTCCCCGACCGAGACGTCTATGTGGTCGCGAATTACAAGGAAACGCAGATCGGGCATGTGCAGCCGGGCCAACCCGTGGAGGTCATGGTCGACGCCTTCTCAGGCGAGACGGTCACAGGGAAAGTCGAGAGCTTCGCGCCGGCGAGCGGCGCCCAGTTCAGCCTGCTGCCGCCGGAGAACGCGACCGGCAACTTCACCAAGGTCGTGCAGCGCATCCCGATCCGTATCGCGCTGCCTCAGAACGATCCCCTGACCCGCAAGCTGCGGCCGGGCTTGTCGGTCGAGGCCAAAATCGACACGCGCGGGAGCAAGGGCGCGGTCGATTTCGCCGACACCGCCGCCAAGCCGGCGTTGCTGGACGCGCGGCGATGACCGCCGCGGCAATCGGGAGGGTCGACGTCCGGCAGAAGATCGGCTTCGTCGCCATGATCTTCGGCATGTTCATGGCCATCCTCGATATCCAGATCGTGTCGAGCTCGATTGCGCAGATTCAGGCAGGCGTGGCGGCCAGCGCCGACGAGATTACCTGGGTGCAGACAGCCTATCTGATTGCCGAAATCGTCATGATCCCGCTTTCGGGCTTGCTCGCCCGGGCGCTCTCGACCCGGATGCTGTTCGTGATCTCTTGCGCCGGCTTCACGGCGATGAGCTTTCTCTGCGCCGAGGCGACGAACATGGATCAGATGATCCTGTTCCGGGTGCTGCAGGGCTTCCTCGGCGGCGCCATGATCCCGACCGTCTTCGCGACCGGCTTCCGGCTCTTTCCAGGGAACCAGGTGATCACGGTCGTCATCGGTCTCGTCGCAACCTGCGCGCCGACGGTCGGTCCCACGATCGGCGGCTACCTGACGGAGACCTATTCCTGGCACTGGCTGTTCCTGATCAACGTCTTGCCCGGTGTCGCGGTGACGGCGCTGGTCTGGCTGCTGATCGACATCGACCGGCCCGAGTACCGCATTCTGCGGACGATCGAGCCTATCGGCCTGATCTCGATGGCGGTTTTCTTGGGTGGCCTCGAATATGTCCTGGATGAAGGGCCGCGCTGGGACTGGTTCGAGGATGGATCGGTTCGACTGATCGCGAGCGCGAGCGCAATCGGAGCCGCTATCTTCTTCTGGCGCACGCTGACGAGCGATCGACCGGTGGTGGAGCTCCGCGCCTTCCTGAACCGAAACTTCCTGCTGGGATCGCTGCTCCAGTTCGTGCTCGGCATCGGCCTCTACGGCGCCACCTACATTACGCCACTCTTCCTCGGCCGGGTACGCGGCTACAACGCGCTCGAGATCGGCAACACCATGTTCATCGGCGGCCTGTCGATGCTGTTCGCCGCCCCCGTCGCCGGCGCGTTGTCGAGCAAGTTCGATCCGCGCGCCGTCATCGCCGGCGGCTTCGGGCTCGCCGCCCTGGGCCTTTATCTCAACTCCATACTGACAGCCGACAGCGCATTCTGGGAGCTGTTCCTGCCGCAGGCCGTCCGCGGCGTCGGCTTCATGTTGAGCATGGTGCCGGTGACGAACCTGGCGCTGGGGACGCTGTCGCCCGAGCAGCTGAATAATGCGAGCGGCCTCTTCAATCTGATGCGCAATTTGGGCGGCGCGATCGGGTTGGCCGGAATCAACACCGTGCTGACCGACCGGCTCGCCGTCCATCTGTCGCGCCTATCCGATCATCTTTCGCTCGCCCGCACGCAGGTCCAAGCTTTCGTCGACCGGACGAGCGACCGGCTCGGCGGCCAGATCGCGGGCGACGGAACAATGGCGGCCATCCGGCAGCTGTCGGCAATCCTCAATCGAGAGGCGACGATTTTGACCTTCTCCGATTGCCTGATCGTGATGGCCGCTTGCTTCGCCGTCGCGCTGGTCCTGATTCCCCTGGTGGCCAAGCCGAAGGTCGGCGGTGCCTCCATTGCCGCCCATTGAGGCCATTTGCAGATTAGGACTGGATTTCCCGCTGCCGTTGCGATGAAACTAGCCGAGGCCCGGCCGAAACGGGCACGGCAACGCATCCAGGGGAGCTTCCATGTTCAAGGACTTCAAGGCCTTCGCCCTGCGCGGCAACGTCGTCGACCTGGCGGTCGCCGTCATCATTGGCACGGCTTTCACCGCGATCGTGAACTCGCTGGTGACCGACGTGATCATGCCGCCTCTGGGCCTGCTGATCGGCGGCATCGATTTCTCCAATTTCTTCGTCGTGCTGAAGGGGACCCACCCGGATACCTTGGCGGCCGCCAAAGCAGCCGGATCAGTGACGATCAATTACGGCATCTTCATCGATGTGATCATTCGCTTTCTCATCATCGCCTTCGCCGTGTTCCTGATCGTCCGGTGGATCAACAGGCTTTTCGCATCGACCATGTCCCAGCCCGCCGGACCCACCAAGACGGAGGCCCTGCTCGAGGAGATTCGCGATCTCCTGAAATCGCGGGCAGCGTGATTGTTATTTCGCGGGTTCGACCGGCGCCGCCGACGCAGGCGGCGGCGTATAAGGCGTGAATTGACCGAGTTCGCATAGGATTCCCGAGCGCAGGACCCGGATCGTCTGTGCGTTCGAACAGATCTCGGGAAAATCGGTAACGAAAGTGAATCCGCCTTCGTTCTTCAGCGACGTGCAGGCGAACTGGAGAGTGTTCTTGTAAGAGATCCCGCCCTTCATGTGAAAGATGATGGTCTTGTCGTCCTGGATGTCAGTATGGTCGATGAAATTGGTCTGGATGCAGATGCCGTTGCCGCCGGAAATGTTCGATGCCGTCGTCGGCGGAGGCTCGTCGTCAGAACAGGCCGAGGCCATCAACAATCCGCATACCGATAACGCCGCCAACGAACTCCGATACATCATTCCATCCCCATTAGCCTGAACTGGGCTTAGGCGGCGGAGTATAAGGCGTGAACTCTCCCAATTGACAGACGGAGCCGAGGAACGGGCCGCCACCCTGATTGATCACGCGGATGGTCTGCAGGTTCGAACAGATCTCGTTGATATCCGTCGTGTATTGGAAGCCGCCTTGGAATTTCAAATCCGGACAACGATAGGGCAGCGTGTTCTTCCAGATCTTGCCGCCCTTCATATAGAACAGGATCGTATTATCGTCCGGGATCGTGGTGTGATCGATCTGGTATGTCTGAATACAGACATTGTTGCCCTTGGTGGCTGCCGGGGTCGCGCCCGGCTGCGTCGGGTAGGCCCGAGCGGTCCGCGCTTCGTCATTGTTCATGCACCCGGCCAACACGACGCAGCCAAGCGCGGCTGCCACCCAGAAGAACGTCTCCATAGATGATCGGATCATCTTCTCCTCCGTGACGCGCCAAAATTGGGACGATCTGGAACTTCCCACATTCCAAATCACGTCCGGCGGGCGTCGATCCCTGCGGGCGGTTCAAGAGCCGGTAGTGGGCGCCAACAGCGCGAGAAGCCGCTCGTCAGGTGGCGCCTGCATCGACTCGCCGCGGGGAATCGCCTGAATACAGACATGATCGGCTCCCGCGTCCCAATGTTCCTGAATGCGCCGGCGGATCGCAGCCTCGTCGCCCCAGGCCACGATCGCATCCACCAGCCTGTCCGATCCGCCGCCCGCCAGATCGGTGTCGGTAAACCCCAGCCGCCGGAAATTATTGGCATAGTTGGGGCGGGGCAAATAGACGGAGAGCACGTTGCGAGCGATCGCCCGCGCGGTCGCCGGATCCGTCTCCAGCAATACCATCTGCTCGGGGCACAGCAGCTTGCCGGGCCCCAGGATCTCTCGCGCCCGCGCGGTATGAGCCGGGGTCACGTTGTAGGGATGGACCCCATCGGCCATCTCCGCGGCCAGCGCCAGCATTCTGGGCCCGAGGGCGGCGACCAGCGTCGGCGGCTTTTCCGTCGGCCGTGGGGCAATGTACATGGCGGCGCCCATGCCAGTGAGATAAGCCCGCATCTTCTCGATCGGCTTTTCGTATCGATGACCGCGCAGCCCCTCCACCAGGTCGGTGTGGGAGACACCGATGCCCAGGAGGAATCGTCCGTCCGACTGCTCCGCGAGCGTGAGCTAGCCCGCGGCCATCGCGATGGGGTCGCGGGCATAGATGTTGGCGATCCCGGTTCCGATCACCAGCCGTTCGGTTTTCGCCAGCAGCAAGGCCGAGTGCACCAGCACGTTGCGACCAACCGCTTCGGGGAGCCACAGAGCGCCATAACCCCAGCGCTCCACCCGCGCGGCAAAGGCGGCTGCGTCAGCGGCCTTCATGCCCTCGGTGACGCCCCAGACGCCGAGCTTGCCGATTTTCACGTTTGCCTCCCCGACTTAGGTCGATGATCTGGCGGATATTGGGGCGGCGAATGGAGCAAGCGCAATGCCTTCGGATGGCGCCGGCGCCTATTTGGCTGGGCGTGCCGGGTCCTGGTCGGAATAGGCAGCTTGGGAAAGTTTCCTACCGCGGGAAAAGCCGATGGCGGTCTCGAGGATAACGGCCGCGGCAACCGCTACGCCAGCAATGACGGCGAGGAGCATGACGAATGGATCGCCGTGCATCATGATCCTTGGATCGTTGCGCCCCGCCCTGCTCGGGGGCGCTCGCTGCGGAAACGCTCGACGCGATCCGCGGTTCCGGCGCGCCTCAGCTCCTCAGCTTGAGGCGCGCCGGTGGGCGCCAGAGCGGCTTCCGCTCCCGCACCCATGTGGCCGCTCGGGACGATAGGGACAGAGTCTCCCACGAAGCTCCGTGCCGCAGCCTGTAACGCTGACGGAATCCAACGGATTCCAATAGGATCGCAATAATGATGGCGGCCGCCACCACGATGAAGCAGGTGACCAGCAGGACGATTGGAAAGGTTTGCGGACTGGCCATCGACTCCTCCGCCGATTGCTCCGGCAGAGCCCGCCGCAGCGAACTCCTCGACACAGAACGCCGGGGCAGGTGCTGCGTTGCGGGACCTGTAGTGACATGTTTGTGACCCGGCTTCGTACCTGGGTGCCGCAATTCCGGATGTCATCGGCTGGTCAAACCTGGCCAAGTCCGCCAAATCTATGGGGCACACCAACCCTGGAGCCCAGCATGGTCGATACGAACGAATACACGCCGCCCAAAATCTGGACCTGGAACAAAGAAAGCGGCGGCAGATTCGCGAGCATCAATCGCCCGATCGCCGGACCGACCCATGACAAGGAACTGCCGGTCGGTCGCCATCCGCTTCAACTTTATTCCTTGGCCACGCCGAACGGCATCAAAGTCACGATCATGCTGGAGGAGCTGCTGGCTCTGGGTCACAAGGGCGCCGAGTACGACGCCTGGTTGATCCGAATCGACCAAGGCGACCAGTTCGGCAGCGGTTTCGTCGCGGTAAATCCCAATTCCAAAATTCCGGCGCTCATGGACCGGAGCGGACGAAAGCCGGTCCGGCTGTTCGAGTCCGGCGCCATTCTGCTCTATCTCGCCGAAAAATTCGGAGCCTTCCTGCCGGTCGACGAGACGCGCGGAGAGGCCCTGTCCTGGCTCTTTTGGCAGATGGGCGCGGCGCCGTATCTCGGCGGCGGATTCGGACATTTCTATGCGTACGCTCCGAGCAAGATCGAATATGCGATAGATCGCTATGCGATGGAGGTCAAACGCCAGCTCGACGTGCTGGACCGGCGCCTGGCAGAAGCCCGGTACCTTGCCGGCGATCACTATACGATCGCGGATATGGCCGTGTGGCCCTGGTACGGCGCGCTGGCAAAGGGCAAGCTCTATAATGACTCGGCCGAGTTCCTTCAGGCGCAGGAATACAAGCATCTGCAACGCTGGACCGACATGATCGCCGAGCGTCCGGCGGTGAAGCGCGGGCGCATGGTCAACGCCGCCTGGGGAGACGCTTCCGAGCAGCTCCCCGAGCGGCACGATGCCAGCGATTTCGACAAGCTGCCGCAGCCGACCGCGCGCTAGGACCGGCCGTGCCGACGAGCGAAAAGCTGCAATGGCTCCTTGACCGCGAGGAGATATTCGACCTCGTCCGATCGGAGCGCTTCGCGCGCGATCAAGGCGAATTCGACCGGCTAGCCGCGCTCTACACGCCGGACTCCCGCGTACGGGTCTCCTGGTTCACCGGCACCGGCAAGGCATTCGCGGATGCTTCGCGCGCCGTGCTGGCGAGCGGACTGATTTCGAAGCACCTCGTCGTTCCGATGAAGGTCGAGATCAGCGGCAACCGCGCGCTGGTCGAAAGCTACGGACAGGTACAGTCGCGAGATACCGTCGGCGGTGCGCTGACCGATCTCGTCGCCCATTGCCGGTTCTATTCGCGCGTCCGTCGGACAGCCCAAGGCTGGAGGCTCGCGAGTTTCGATTGCATCTATCAGCGCGATGAGCTGAAGGCGGTGAATCCCGCGCAAGCGCTTCCCATCGACTGGACGCGGCTGGCCGAGCTCAGGCCGTCCTATTGCTTCCTTATCGCGATCGCGGAAGCGCGCGGCTATCGAATTGATCATGAACTGCCGGGCGACGATCGACCGGATCTGGTGGCCGCACTCTATCGCGAGGGTGCCGCCTGGCTTTCGACGGACGAAATCGGGCCGGAATAGAGCGGAGAAGGCGATGACGCAGACAGCGGACTCTCCCGTGTTGACCAGCCGCGATCCACGGGGCGTGGTCACTCTGACGCTCAATCGCCCCGACACCTTCAATGCGCTCTCGGAAGCGATGCTCGACGCGCTCGAAGGCGAAATCGGCGCCCTCGCCAACAGCGACGATGCGCGTGTTCTCGTGCTCGCGGCAAACGGCAAGGCATTCTGCGCCGGTCACGATCTGCGTGAGATGCGAGCCAAGCCCTCCGCCGACTATTATCGGGCGCTGTTCGCGCGCTGTGGCGACATGATGATGAGCCTGCAGCGCCTCCCCGTCCCGGTGATCGCGCGCGTGCATGGCATCGCCACGGCCGCAGGCTGCCAGCTGGTCGCGATGTGCGATCTGGCGATAGCCGCGAGCGAGGCGCGTTTTGCGGTCAGCGGCGTCAATCTCGGATTATTCTGTTCGACCCCGGGCGTCGCCCTGTCTCGCAATGTCTCTCGTAAGGCGGCGTTCGAAATGCTGGTCACCGGCGATTTCATCGATGCCCGCAAAGCGCTTGCGCTCGGCCTCATCAATCGCGTCGCCGAGCCCGGTGAGCTCGATACGGAGTTGGAGCGCCTGGTCGCGGGCATCGTCGCCAAGCCGCGCCCGGCCGTCGCGATGGGAAAGGCTCTGTTCTATCGCCAGATCGAACAAGGCATCACGGCCGCCTATGAGACCGCCGTCGAGACGATGGCTTGCAACATGATGGATGAATCGGCCCTCGAAGGCGTCCAGGCTTTCATAGAGAAACGTTCGCCAAACTGGTCGGGTCGAGCCTGAGCCTCTACGCCGCAGCCGGGCCCCGACTGAGGACCTAACGGTCGTCCGCCAACGCCAGGGCTTTGACCTGGTCCGTTTCGTCGGAAAAATCGGCGAAGCCGATCGCGTATCGATCCCGCGCCAGCGTGTTCATCAGATCCTTGGCCACGACCGGAGCCTGGCGAGATATGTCGCCCGGCGGCACGCGATAAGCTGTTTTGAATGGCGCGCCATAGCTCACCAAATCCCGAAAATGCCAGGTGATTTCGTCGCGCCAATAGAGGCCGTAGGGATGGATCGGCTTATCCGCCCAATCACCCGTCAGGCCGAGCTGCCCCCAAATCGTGATATCTGCCGGAAAGCCGCGCCGTCTCGCATCAGAATAGATCGCATCGAGTTTATCGAGGGATAGCTCACTGATCGGATTATCCCTGTTCACGAAGACGCCGATCGCCGATGCGTGATTCTTCAGCACAAATACCCCCGAGCAAATCCGAGTACGTCATATGCGCCTAAGCTGAACGTAGCCTGAATGGATTCTGACACCAGTATCGGATTTCGAACGCATATTGACTCAGAGGCTTAGTAAGCGGATGCTCATTAACAAATAAGCGACTGCTCAATAGATGGTGACCCGCAAGCGCCTCACGCCGAAGCAACGACGCGCGCTGTTTCTTTCAGCGGCGCGGAAAGTCTTCGCGGACAAAGGGCTTGACGGCGCTTCAACGCGCGAGATCGCCCGCGAGGCGGGCGTTTCGGAAGGGCTGCTTTATCGCTATTTTGTTTCGAAGGAGGAGCTTCACGCCGAGGTCCTTCGACAGATGGCGAAGGAACAGGAGCACTCATTCGCCGTCGTGGGCGACCTGTCGCCCTCGTCGCACAATCTGATCGAGAGGATCGTGCGTTATCTTCGGCTCTGCCTCTCGACGGGAGCGGACAGGCCCTCGGTCGAGCATTACCGCTTCATGCTGCGAAGTTTTGCCGGCAGTGGGGACTATGCGCGACTTGCCTTCGAGCGCGCGATGCGCCGCAGCGCGCCGGATTTCGGCGACGCCATGGCGGCTGCGCGGACGGCCGGCGACCTGACGGGCGACATGCCCCCGCGGAACGCCAATTGGTTCGTCGAGCATGTCGGAATCATGCTGATCTTCGGTCATCTCCCGGAGCAGCCCGTGATCCGATACTCGGGCGACAAAGAGAGGCTGTTGCGCGATGCGGTGCGCTTTTGCGCCCGCGGGATCGGCCTTTCCGACGCGGCGATTGATTCGTACTGGAAGAGTCAAGAGCAAGCCAAGCGCAACCCGAGGGGATCGCGCGCAGCTTAGATTCATCGCGAGGAGGATTGCATGGGCTTAGCCGCCGAACCCGCCCGCTATCGTCAAAGGATCAACGACCTGATGCGACCGATCTCCGAGCCGGTCGTCATCGAGGACGTCTATTCCGATGCCCAGTATGAGACACTCATGGAGGTCGTGCGGCGCAACGGACCTTGGCCCACGATCATGGCTCATCATTTTACGACGGTCGAGCAAGTGATCGCGACGAATTCGGGACAGGTTCCCGAGAACATCACGCTCGACGACCTCACGCGGCCTAATTTCCGCGGCTTCTTCGCGGAAGATTCGGTTTGCTATTATCCGGAGCTGTACGACTGCTTCTACAGCCGGAAATTCCTGGATGCGGTGAAATCATATTGGGGCGCCCAATATGCCAAACCGACCATGTATCTGTTCAACTTCAGCGGCCCAATGGGCGCTGGGCTGACACCGCACACTGATGCGACCACCTTCCGTGGCGTGCGCCGCGAGAATTCGCCTTTATGGCTGCAAAATGTGATGACGAAGTCCGGGCTGTTCCAGAACTATATGATCAAGACGGCACAGGTGATCACCTGGTGGTACAAGGAGGGCATCGGAGGAAGCTTCACCTATTGGCCCGATGGCCCATTGAACCCGCCAAAGGCGATTCGCGCACCGATGTGGAATCGCGGCGTGATCGTCCAGAACGAGATGATGTTTCACCGCGGCGATGCTTCCGGTCCGGTGGAGCTCAGAAATCCCCCGGGCGTGAAATTTCGCTCGCTGCTGGAAAACGATCCCGCTGATCGCAGCTGCTGGATTATCACCACCGATGGCGAACCGATCGCGCGCTATCACACCGACCGCATGCGATTGCTCGTCCATTGGAGCGCCGATCTTTATACCGATATGGCCGAATGGAAGAAGGTCATGAACCATACGGACGATCTGACGCACGACCAGGTCTTCGAGACGCTAATGGACGATCTGCGCGCCCGAGGCATCGCGTTCACCCCGCCGGCCGATCCGCTTCACGATAACGACTTCATCGGCGTGCTGATCAAAGCCTACGACATCATGCCGGAAATCCTCGAAGTCCCTGCGGAAAGAGCGGCTTGATATGCGAGAGCTCGACGGAAAAACCGCACTGGTCACAGGCGCGAGCCGTGGCATCGGCGCCGCGATCGCGGAGCGCTTTGCGTCGGCTGGGGCCCGCGTCATCCTCGCGGCGCGTAAGCTCGGCGACGAGAACGATCCGCAGAAGAGAACGCTCTGGGATGTCGTCGCGCGCATACGCGGTCGCGGCGGCGCGGCGCATCCGATCGCGTGCGACCTCGCCAATCCGCAGTCGCGGACGGCGTTGATCGAAGAGGTTCTGACGCGGTTCGGTGACATCGACATACTGATCAACAATGCGGCCCGAGCGTCCTACGGCGCCTTGACGTCTGCACTCCCCGAAAAGGATTTTCGCAAGGTCTTCGAGATCAATTTGTTTGCGCCGCGCGATCTGATCACGAGCTTCCTGCCCGGCATGTTGAAGAAGAAACGCGGCTGGATCGTCAACATCTCCTCATCGACAGGCGACCGGTCGGCGCCCAATCCCGATGGGCCGCCTTTTCTCGACTGGCATCGATCGAGCGGCGTCACGACCTACTCCGCCAGCAAGGCGGCGCTCAATTATCTGACGCGCGGCTGGGCAGCCGAACTCTACGGCCAAGGCATCGCCATGAACACGCTGGCGCCCGTCAATTCCGTCATCACCGAAGCGACGCAGGATCTGATCGACAAAGGACTCGTGCCGCGGGACCGCGTGCGCGCGCCCGAATCGCCCGAAACCATGGCAGAAGCGGCCTTGGCGTTGAGCATCGTCGATCCCGCAGTCACGACCGGGCGCGTGCTCTACAGCGGCCAGTACCTTCACGAGATCGGACGAGAAGTCTGCGGCCGCGACGGCGGTCCCTTCGATGCCAAAGTGACGGTTGCTCCCGTGACGTATTGAATTTTCGGAAATCAGCCGACGCGCCGGCGATGCGAGCGAGGCATCGACGTAAGCGTGCGCCCGGCATGACCGTCCCTTGCGCGTCGATCTCATAGCCCATGCGTCACCCAAATATCGATTAGGCGAGGTCCCAGATCAGCGGAAGTTCTTTCACGGTGAGCGTCGCTCCCGGCAGGTACTCCAACGTCGTTCCCGGTTTCAACCGCAAATTCGGCAATGCCGGAAGCGTCTCTTCGAGCATGATCTTCAGCTCCAAGCGCGCCAGATGCGCGCCTGGACAGATGTGCGGACCCGCTCCGAAGGCCCAGTGCTGGGGCTTGCCCGCAAATCGGCCGAAATCGACTGCGAGCGGATCCGGAAAGGCTCGGCGATCAAGCCCGGAAATGGCCGTGGACGCCACGATCGAATCTCCGGCCTTCATCGTCACGCCGTGGAATTCGAGGTCGCGCGCAACAACGCGGCCGATATGCGAGATGCCGAAGCGCCGGAGCATCTCCTCGACCGCCTTCGTGATCGAAGCGGGATTCTCGCGGAGCACGTCGCGATGCCGCGGGTGGGTCGCCAGAAACTGGAACACATGCGTCGTTTGCGAGGCGACCGTGTCGAGACCGCCAAGAAACAGCATCATCGCCATGGACAGCATTTCGTCTCGGGTCAGCGGCCTGCCATCCACCTCACCGTTGAGCATGGCCGCCAGCATGTGCCCCCGCGTGGCCGCGGATTCCGGATCCGTCAGCTGCTCGTCCAGCCAGCTCGCGAGAAAAGCTCCGGCATCCTCGAACCCGCTCTGGATCTCCGCCGCGCTTTCTCCGCGAAATACCTTTTGCACGAAGGGCAAGAATTCGTCACGCCGATCCGCCTCGACACCCATCATGCGCAGAAACATGTCGACCGGCACGAGCGTCGCGAATGCGGATACGAACTCGCATTCGCCATTTGCTCGGAATGAGTCCAACAGATTCCCGACAAGCTGTCTGCATTCATCGCCCATCGTTCCGAGCGCCCTCGGAGAGAACATGTTCTGGCTCAGAATCTTGCGATATTTGCCGTGTTCCGGTGGTTCCAGATTGTTGGGAATCAGGATGGGAGCGTTCGGTTGCTTGGGAATCGCGAGTGACTTCACCGAGAAGAGATCGCCCCGGCTGAACACCTCCTCAATATAGGAACCGCGGGTGACGACCCAATATCCACCAAGGTCGGGGGACCAGAATATGTCAGGCCCATCATTGAGGGCCTCGATAGCGCCCCAGGGATCGGCCCGCAGCGCGGCGTCATGGCGGAAATCATAGTGTCGGACCAATGACGCCGGTACATGCGCCGGAATGGCTCGAGAATGCGCTTCCGACATCGCGGCGCCCGCCTAGGTCGACAGCGGCGCGATCTGGTCGATCTCCGCCAGCTCGGCCGCAGTGAGCTCCCAGTCGGCGGCCTGCGCATTCTGCTCGACCTGTTCCGGCCGGCTGGCGCCCGCGATGATGCTCGACACGGCCGGTCGGGAAGCAAGCCAGGACATAGCGAGCTCGACCAACGCGTGGCCGCGCCGCTGGGCGAAGTCGTTCAGCTTCTGCGCCGTCGCGATCTTCTCCGGCGCTTTATACGGATCAAAGAAAGCCGGAGCATCCGCCAAGCGCCCATCCTTCGGCAACGGCTCGTTCGGCTTGTACCGGCCGGTGAGCAAGCCGTTCGCCAACGGGAAATACGGAAGAATCCCGAGGCCGTACTTCTCCGCGGTCGGCATCAACTCGCGTTCCAGGCCGCGGAACAGCATGCTGTATTCATTCTGCGTCGAAGCGAATGCATTCAACCCGAGATGCCGCGAAGTCCATTGCGCTTCGACGACCTGAGCGGGCGATAGATTCGAGCAGCCGATATAGCGGATCTTGCCCTGCCGGATGAGATCGTCGAGCGCGCGCAACGTCTCTTCGATCGGCGTCTTCGGATCCGGCCAGTGCAACTGATAGAGGTCGATCCAATCGGTCTTTAGGCGCCTGAGGCTCGATTCGACAGCCATCATTACGTACCGGCGCGATGCGCCCTGCCGCATGCCGCTCTGATCGAGCGGCGACGAGAATTTCGTCGCCAACACCACGTCGGCCCGGCGAGGCCCCAAGGTCTCGCCGATGAACTCCTCCGACGGTCCGTAGGAATCGGCGGTGTCGAACAGCGTGATTCCGACGTCGAGCGCCTTGTGGATGATCGCTTTGGTCTGCGCCAGATCGGCCCGCCAGCCGAAATTGTTGCAGCCGAGGCCGACGGTCGAGACGAGCAGACCCGATTGCCCGAGATTGCGTAACTTCATGTCTTCCTCTCGCTTCAGTTCTTGCCACGTTGCGCGCTGATGAACTTGTCGAGCACGCCGTAAAGATAGGCGCAATCCTCCGCTGTCATCGTCGGATGACAAGGCAGGCACACGCCCTGATGCATGATCTGGTCCGCGGCCGGATAGCCCTCCGGGTCGGCGCGATATTCGACGCCGCGCATCATCGGCTGCCGCGTGATGTTGCCGGAGAAGATCGTGCGGGTGACCACGCCATGCGCTTCCAGATGGACTTGCAGGTCGCGCCGGCTCCAGCCGAGCTCCCGCCGAAGCTGGACGGGATAATTGATCCAGGTGGTCGTGATATCGCCACGCTGCTTGGGCGCGATGAAGAGGTCGGCGTGCTCAGCGAAATAGGCATCGTGGCTTGCGAACACCCTATTCCTCAGCCGCGCAAACTCGTCGAGCTTATCGAGCTGCACATGCCCGAACGCGGCGCCGGCCTCGTTCGGGATGAAACCGTAGGCGACATCCTCAAAGACGAACATGCCGTCATAAGGAATGCCGTCGACGTCCTCGAGAAACCGGCCATCGCTCTGCTCTTGCAGAGTACCATGCAGGTACTTCTCGGACGACCGCCCCCAGGAGCGAAGCACGAGACCCCGGTCCCAGAGCCTCTCGTCGTTCACGGCGACCATGCCGCCATTGCCGAGGCAGGTAATGATGTGGAAAATCGAGAAGCTGGTGACCGAGATGTCGGCGCGCTCGCCGGGCGGCCGGCCTTTCAGCTTGGCGCCCAGCGTATCGCAGCTGTCCTCGAGCAGCAGGAGCCCGTGCTTGTCCGCAATTGCGCGGAGCCGATCCCAATCGGGAATGCCGCCCAACAGGTTCGGCACGGAGATTGCTTTCGTGTTGGCGCCGATCATCCGCTCGATCTTGTCGAGATCGATCTGGTAGGTGTCGGGCACCACATCGACGAAGGCCGGCACGCAGCCGACATGCACGATCGAGGCGACATCGGTCGAGAAGGTGAGCACCGGGGTGATGACCTCCGAACCCTTCGGCAGGTCCAACAGCCGCATCGCGAGCATCAGCGCGGACGAGCCCGAATTGACCATGACGCCGTATTTGTGCCCGAGCAGAGCGGCGACCCGTTTTTCGAACGTCTGCACCTGCTCGCCGATGATCATGCCGGTGCGCATGACGGTGTTGACGGCCTCGATCTCCCGCTCGTCGATCATCGCGCCGCCATAGCGGATGCGCCGCGCGCCGGGCACCAGTCCCTTGACGCCGCGCGCCGCCGTGCCTCTCGATTCTTCCGTCACGTTCTGCCCGTCCTATCCTGGAGCTCGGTTTCGTTCTACTGCCTGGCGGGTTCAACCTCCAGGGCCCAAGAAACCACAATGATTTACCGTTGTTCGGTCGCAGTGCAACAGCCCCGGCGAAATTTGCGAGCGGCCCTCCCAAGTCGAATGCAAAGGCGATGATGCCCATGTGCTCGATCAACGGATAGGCAAATAGCCGTTTGACGTCGCGTCGGGAGAACGACCGACAAGGCGGAAGCCAGATCCTCGCGCGCCGGCGGATCGTCCTCGGCGGTCACCCTGAGCATCACCACTGCGCTGGCGCTCGACCGTTGTGCGGATTGCCGGCCTAGTGCATAAGGTATTTGCCTTAGTTTTTAGTTGGGAGGCTATCGTGCTTACCCGTTCTTGCGTTGCGGCCGGTTTGTCGCTTGCCCTGCCGCTTGGATTTGCGTGCCATTGCTGGGCGGCCTCGGCGGTTGAAGGAACCGCGTCTGGGCTCGATCGCGGAACGCTAACGACCCAAGACTCGGCTGGCTCTGGACCGGCCGAAAAACGTGAAACCTTTCCCTCCAATCAACGAGACGGGAGCGGCACGGCGAGGGATAGCCGGCAGGCGACGCATTCCGGGTGCGGGCGGCCGGCTGGGCGCGCCGAGGCCCTTGGGGTGAGATCCAAATCAAATCGAGAGTGAAGGCAGTGGCCGAAACCGGAAGCGCCGAAGCCGGGGAGAGGAGATCGCGAGCGGCTTCCGAGGTGAAGCACGGTAAACGAGCCGACCGCGCCATGACCAAGATCATGGACGCCGCCGAGCGGCTGTTCGCGCTTCATGGCATAGAAGGAGTGCCCTTGCGGCAAATCCTGATCGAGGCGAAGCAGCGGAACAAATACGCAATCACCCTCTATTTCGGCGGCAAGGAGGAACTCGTCGTCGCCATCATCGGCCGCCGAATCGAAGCGATGAACGTGCATCGAAAGAGGCTCATCGCCGAAGCCAAAATCCGCGGTGATCTCGACAGCGTACGGACGCTCCTGGAGGTCATCTACCGCCCTCTGGCGGAGGTAAGCGACAGCACGGGACAGTACACTTATGCTCGATTCCTGCAGCAAGTGACGCTTTATCACTCCTTCAGCAGTCGCTGGCCTTCGATCCCCTTCGAGGGGGAGCACTACGATGCTTATAGACGGCTGCGGAAGCAGGCCGCCGGCCTTTCGGACGACGAATATGACGGCCTTCTGGCGGTCATCGCCGGCATGTTCCTGACGGCAATCACGACCCGGGGCCTCCGTATTATGGAAGGGCGCCGGACGGCTCCGTTCGGGGAGTTCTTCCGGAATTTGCTCAATATGGCGACTGTGGCATTCGCGTCCGCGCTCGAAGGTGGCCGCGCGAAATCCGCGAACCGCGCTGCCGGTCGGCGAAGTACACGCTAAGCTGCCACAACTTCTCTCCCTAAGTCTTTAGGCGGCCGGCTCAGGCGCCTGCATGCCCAAACGAAGGCTATTGACTTAGTCTGTTCTACAAAGGTAAGTCAAAGGACTTAGTTGGAGGGCGTACGAGGGCGCCAGACTTACGACCGAAAGATGGACGTGAGCACGTCTAGGCTGCCAGCAAAAGAATCGCCAGCCATAGAGCAGAAGGAGCTACATGAATCAGGTGAAGGGCTCGGTTGAGCTCGGGGCCGGGTTGGTCGCGGTTCCGCTTCAGCCTGCTATCGGCGCCGAGGTGCATGGCGTTGATCTGCGGGCGCCATCGGTGGAACAGATCGCAATGCTCCGGATGGCGTTGCTCCGATACAAAGTCATCTTCTTCCGCGACCAGGACATCACCCGTGAACAGCACCTTGCATTCGGGCGCGCGTTCGGCGCGCTGGAAGTCCATCCGCTCGCATCCCACCCCGATTTCCCCGAGCTGTTGCCTCTGATATCCACCGGGAAGGCGAGCGCGCAAGCGGATTTCTGGCACACCGACACGACCTTCCGGGCAGAGCCTTCCGCGGCGTCGATATTGCGAGCCCGCACGGTTCCTCCGCTTGGCGGTGATACACTCTGGTGCAACATGGTCGCGGTTTATGAAGGGCTCGATGCGGAGACGAGGCGACTGCTCGACCGTTCACAAGCGGTCCACGAGGCCATCCAGGCTTTCGGCCGTCATCTGACCGATCCGCAAAAGCGGAAGGCACTGACCGACAATTTTCCGCCGCAAATCCACCCCGCCGTCCGGGTGCACCCTGAGACCGGCGAGCGCGCGCTTTACGTGAATAGCGGTTTCACGACGCGCATTCTTGGCCTCTCCGAAACCGAGAGCGAGTCCCTGCTCGCGATACTTTACGACGAGGTGAAGCGGCCGGAATACCAGGTACGCTTTCGTTGGGCGCCGCACTCGATCGCCTTTTGGGACAATCGCGCAACCCAGCACTACGCTGTGCCGGACTACGAAGGCCAGCGGGAGATGGAACGCGTGACGATCGTCGGCGATCGGCCGGTCGGACCTGCCGCAACAGCCTTGACTTCTAAACAGAGGCGTTTGACTTAGTTTTTTGAAGCCGCTAAGGCATGTTCCTTAATATGCATGCGCCGATGCATGAGCGCATTGCGCCCCGCGAGGGGCTGCCTGTTTTTAGGGGAATCCAATGACCAGCAAGAATTTGCTTTGGACTGTCAGCACCCTGGTCATTTTGATCGGAATCGATGCTGGGGCCCAGCCTGCCGCGCCGAGCGGTACCGACACCGCTGCCGCTCAAGGCGGACTCGAAGAGATCGTGGTGACGGCACGTCGCCGCGAGGAGAAGCTGCAGACCGTGCCGATCGCGATCAGCGCCGTAAGCGGCGAGACATTGACCGAGCACACGATCAACAGCGCGGTCGATCTCGGTAAGATCGTGCCCGCGCTCAGCACGGCGGAGACCAATCGCGACCTCGAAGGCTATTCGATTCGCGGGCTGAGCAACAACAACGCGTCCGCCCAGGGGCAATCGCCGGTCATCACGCCTTATTTCGCCGAGGTGCCCTATCCGGTCGGCGACGGCGGCGGACCTGGACGCTTTTACGATCTGGAAAACGTACAGGTGCTCAAGGGGCCGCAGGGCACGCTGTTCGGACGCAACGCGACCGGCGGCGCCGTGCTCTTCCAGCCGATGAAGCCTAAGGACGAATTCGGTGGCTACGTCCAGGCGCAATTCGGCAATTATTCCGACGAGGAGCTGCAGGGCGCGATCAATATTCCGATCGTCGGCGACAAGGTCATGGCGAGGTTCGCCGGCACCCAAGCGACGCGCGATGGCTTCACGAAAGACGTGCTGAACGGCAAGGATCTGGACAACCGCGACTATTGGGCCGGCCGTTTCTCGCTGACGGTTCGCCCATCTGACGATTTCGAGAATTACTTTGTCGCCGACAGCCTTTACAGCCACACCAACGGCTCATCCGAAGTGCTGGCCGCTCTCGATCCATCGGCGCGGCTGGGTACGGTTGCGGGTCTGCCGCTGCTCTTCAGCGGCACGGGCCCGACCATCGCCCAATTGACCGCCAATCCCGCCGCCGCAATCGCGGCCGCGCGCGCCGCCGGCGGATTCTCGTTTTTTCCTTTGAGCGAGGTTAGTCACCTCCTGGCGCAACAAAACGCGCTCGGTCCGCGCGCGATCGCGGCCGGCAACAACCCGATCGAAAAATATTGGAGCTGGGGTCTGACCGACATCGCCCGTTGGGATCTGTCGGAGAGCGCCACGGTGCGGAACATCTTCGGTTACCGCGAATATCAGCAGTTCGCGCGCTACGACGATGACGGCACCATCTTGCCACTGATCGGGCAGGTTTCGCCAGGCGGTTGGAATGTCGACCAAGCCCAATATACGGACGAGCTGCAACTCCAGGGACGCTCGCTCGCCGACAGCTTGACTTGGACAGCCGGCGTTTTCGGCCTGTTCGGCCACACGGCCGGGAGTAGCGGCAACGTCACTCAACAATTCGGCAGCCTGATCTATAGCCAAGTCCATCCGACGACGCGTAGCGAGGCGATCTATGCCCAGGCGAGCTACGATCTCGGTCATTCTCTCGACGCGCTGCAGGGCTTCAAGCTCACAGCGGGCTATCGCTTTACCTGGGATTATCGCTCGCTTGACCTCGTACAGAAAAACGCCGCAGGGGCTTGCAGCGCGCCCGGCGCGGACCGGAATTGCGATGTCTCGGTGTCGCTGCACGGCACGCAGCCTTCATGGGACATCGGCCTGGATTACCAGGTCACGTCGAACGCGATGATCTATGTCTCCGCCCGTCGCGGCTTTCGCGCCGGCGGGCTGAACTCGCAATCGCTGATCGCAAACCAGATCGAGTTCAAGCCGGAGACGGTCGAGGATGTGGAGCTCGGCCTCAAGGCCGATTGGGATGTCGCCGGAATGAAGGCGCGAACCAACATCGAGGGCTTTCACACCGATTACGCCAGCAAGCAAGCGAGCCAGAGCTATACGGCGATTATCAACGGCTCGACCGTGACGACGAATCTGATCGTCAATGTCGGCGATGTCACCGTCGAAGGCATCGACGCCGATTTCACGCTGGTGCCGTCCAAAGATCTGGAGCTCACTGCCGGGTGGGCCTATAATCATGCCCGGTACGACAAGTACGTCATAGTCGCCACCGGTCAGACGGTCCCCGGCCAGACCTATCCGTTCGTGCCGCAGAACAAACTCACGTTCGGCGCTCGCTATCACCTTCCGGTGCCTGACACGCTGGGTGATGTGTCTCTCGCGGGAACCTGGTCCTACCAATCGCACCAGTATCTCGGCGTGTTCCCGAACGATCCCGCCTATACGACGATCGGCGGAAACTACTCGGTCTTCGACCTGTCGCTCGACTGGAACGACATTCTCGGCAGCTCCGTCGACGGCTCGCTGTTCGTCAACAACCTGACCGATGCCGTCTACAGGATCGGCGGCTACCCGATTTACTCCACGGCCGGCTTCACGGCATTCTTTTATGGCGAGCCGCAGATGTACGGTGTGAGGCTCAAATACCGGTTTGGCGGACCGAGCGAATAAGATCCGAGGAGGGGACCATGGCGGCGATGATCGGGAAATGGAGCTGGCCAGCCGCCGCCGCGTCGGCGCTCGCATTTTCAGCCGGTGTCGCCCTGGCGGCCGACGTGGCGATTCCACCGCAACCCTCGTCGACTGCTCCCGTGCTGGAGCGCCAAGCGCCGGCAGGTGCTCCCAACGTCGTTCTGGTGCTGCTCGACGATGTCGGGTTTGGCGCGGCCTCGACCTTTGGCGGCCCGATCGCGACGCCGGCGCTGGAGGCGCTCGCGCATGACGGGCTTCGCTACAACAGCTTCCATACGACCGCCATCTGCTCGCCGACGCGCGCCTCGCTGCTCACCGGACGCAATCCGCACGTGACCGGAATCGGCGCGGTCATGAATACCTCCGACGACCGGCCGGGCTATGACGGCTTCATGCAGAAGGACACCGCGACCATCGCGGAGATCTTGCGGCTAAACGGCTACAGCACGCTTGCGCTCGGCAAATGGCACCAGGTTCCGCCTTGGGAAGAATCGCAGGCGGGCCCATTCGACCGCTGGCCGACCGGCGAGGGATTCGAGAAGTTTTACGGTTTCATCGGCGGCGAGACGGATCATTTCAATCCGACGCTCTATGACGGCACCACGCCGGTGGTGCGGCCCGCGGTCAAGGATTACGACCTGGACGAGGACCTCGCGCAGCACGGCATCGATTGGATCCGTGCCCAGCAAGCGGTCAAGCCGGGCAAGCCCTTTTTCCTCTATCTTGCCACCGGCGGCATCCATGCGCCGATCCAGACTCCCCGATCCTGGATCGACGCCTACCGCGGTAAGTTCGACCAAGGCTGGGACAAGCTCCGCGAAGAGACCTTTGCGCGGCAAAAGAGCTTGGGCGTCATTCCTGCCGATGCCAAGCTCACACCGCGACCCGAGGGTTTGCCGGCCTGGGACAGTCTCAATCCGGACCAAAAGAAATTCGCATCGCGGCTGATGGAGGCCTACGCCGGCTATCTCGCCCACACGGACGCGCAGGTCGGCCGCGTCGCTCAGGCGCTGAAGGCTCTGGGGCTCTTCGACAACACCCTCTTCATCTACATCGTCGGAGACAACGGTGCGAGCGGCGAAGGCGGGCTTTACGGCAGCGTCGATTATAACGGCACCATCCAGGGCCTGGAGGAGCCGGATTCGGTCAAGCTCGCTCATTTGGACGACCTCGGCGGTCCCGGCGCCTATGCGCATATCAATGCGGGCTGGGCCTGGGCGATGGATACGCCGTTTCAATGGATGAAGACCGTGGCGTCCCACCTGGGAGGCACCCGCAATCCGACGGTCGTCACCTGGCCGAAGCGCATCACGGACAAGGGTGGACTGCGCAGCCAGTTCGGTCATGTGAACGACATCACGCCGACGATCCTCGAGGCAGTCGGCTTGCCCATTCCCACCGAGGTCAACGGCATCAAACAGAAGCCGATGGACGGGACGAGTCTCGTCTACAGCTTCAACGATGCGAACGCTCCCGAGCGTCATCACACCCAGTATTTCGAGGTGTTCGGCCACCGCGCCATTTATCATGACGGCTGGATGGCCTCCGCCTTTCATAGAAGGCTTCCCTGGACGAACGGTTTCGGCGTCGGCAACAAGCCCTTCGATCAGGACCATTGGGAGCTTTACGACCTGCGCAAAGATTTTTCGCAGGCGGACGATCTCTCCGCGAAGTTGCCGGAAAAGACGAAGGCTATGGAGGATTTGTTCATGCAAGAGGCGGCCAGGAACCGCGTTCTGCCGCTGTCGGATGTACGCGCCGGACATCCGGGCCTGCCGGACTTGGCGGCCGGCCTCAACCACGCCAGCTATTTCCAGGGGACCGAGGGCGTCCCGGAAAGCGCGATCCCGCACATCTACAATCGTTCGTGGTCCGTACAGGCCAAACTCGATGCAACGGCGGATGCGAGCGGGGTCGTCGCCGCGGTCGGCGGGCGCGCCGGCGGATGGTCGCTCTATCTCGATCCCGAGCATCGGCCGGTCTTCACCTATCGCCTGTTCGCGTTGAAGACCGTTCAGCTCCGGGGCGATAAGCCGCTCCCGGTCGGCGCCAACAAGCTCGACGTTGATTTCGACTATGACGGCGGCGGCTACGGCAAGGGCGGCAAGCTCACCTTCCGCGTGAATGGCAAGGCGGTGGGTCGCGATGTGCTTCCGGCAAGTCCAATCGCATTCTTCACGATCGATGAGACTTTCGATGTCGGTATCGATCGAGGATCGCCGGTCGGAGATTACCCGGCCGACGCGATGCCGGGCTATGCGCTAACGGGAGCGGGTGTCGAGAAAGTCGATATCGATCTGCGCTGAAGCGCCGTGATCGTAAACGTGGGGTCGCTTGGATCAGGGCTGAACAGAAAGCAAAGAAGATGAGACAAATCTGTCGAGGGTTCTTGGCTCTGCTGTCGCTCGCTTGCCTCGCGCATGCCGATCACGCTGCGGCGAAAGCGCCGACCTCCGTCGAGGAAACGGTGCTCCCGCATCCGCCGGCTCCGTTCACGGGCAAGATCGGGCCGAATACGGCGGAGTCAGTCCCGGCCTTTCCGAAGCGGCTGGCGCCGCCCAAAGGCGCGCCCAACGTGCTGCTCATCATGACCGACGATGTCGGTTTCGCCGCCGAGAGCACGTTCGGCGGCCCGATCCCGGCGCCGCATCTCGACCAGCTCGCGGCCAACGGACTCATCTACAATCAGTTCAACACGACGGCGATGTGCTCGCCGACGCGCGCCGCGCTGCTCACGGGCCGCAACCATCACGCGGTCGCGACCGGCACCGTGCTCGATTTCACGACCGGCTATCCCGGCTATTGGTCGATCATCCCGAAAAGCGCCGCGACAATCGCCGAGGTGCTGCGTGAAAACGGCTACACGACGGCGATGTTCGGCAAGAATCACAATACGCCGGGCTGGGAGCGCTCGCCGGCTGGCCCATTCGACCGATGGCCGACCGGGCTCGGCTTCGATTATTTCTACGGCTTCATGGCGGCCGAGACCAACCAATGGACGCCAACGCTCTACCGCGACACCGTCCAAGTCCCGACGCCCCGCGAGCCGAACTACATACTGGATCACGATCTGGCGGACGACGCCATTCGCTGGATCCACAATCAGAAAGCCGGTGCGCCCGAGCGACCCTTCTTCATCTATTACGCGACGGGCAGCGGACATTCGCCGCACCAGGCGCCGAAGGACTGGATCGATAGGTTCAAAGGCAAGTTCGACCAGGGCTGGGACAAGGTCCGCGAGGAGACGTTCCAGCGGCAGAAGGCGCACGGCATCATCCCGGCCGACGCGGTCGACAATCCGCGGCCCGCGGGCCTGCCCGCCTGGGACTCCCTCTCGCCCGCGCAGAAGGAGATCTATGCGCGGATGATGGAAGTCTATGCCGGCGTGCTCGCCTATCAGGACGATCAGATCGGCCGCGTGATCGACGAGCTCAAGCGCATGGGGCAGCTCGACAACACGCTCGTCATCTTCATCGAGGGCGACAACGGCGCGAGCGCCGAAGGCGGATTGACCGGCACGCTCAACGAGATGGGCCACAGCGTGAACGGCGCCGCCGAGAGCCAGGATTATCTGCTCGGCATGATCGACAAGATGGGCGGTCCGGAGACGTACGAGCATTATCCGAGCGGCTGGGCCTGGGCGATGAACACGCCGTTCCAATGGTTCAAATCCTATGCGTCGCATCTGGGAGGCGTGCGCAACGGGCTCGTCATCTCCTGGCCGGCGGCGATCAAGGACCGAGGCGTGCGTCGGCAGTTTCATCATGTCGTCGATATCATGCCGACGATTCTGGAGGCGGCGCATCTGGCGATCCCGACGATGGTCGACGGCGTGAAGCAACAGCCGATGGACGGCGTCAGCATGGTCTATAGTTTCGACCATCCAGATGCTCCCGATCGTCATCATGTCCAATATTTCGAAATGCTGGGCAACCGCGCGATCTATCAGGACGGCTGGATGGCGAATACGACGCCGAAGCGGCTCCCCTGGGGCGGGCTCTATGCCTCGGACGGCCATGCCGACACAAGCTATCAATGGGAGCTCTACGACCTCGAGCATGACTACAGCCAGTCGAACAATATCGCGGCCGAGCATCCCGACAAGCTGAAGGCGCTCCGGGCGTTGTTCGACGAGGAGGCCAAGCGCAACGACGTCTATCCGATCGACGACAACGTGAATCTCGATCGGTTCCACGCGGCGCAGAAGGCTTATGAATCGCCCAATCCGGTCTATGAATATTGGGGTCCGGACATCAGCGTCGGAAACGAAGTGATGCCGCCGATCCTCGGCCGCTCTTTCTCGATCGACGCGGATGTGGTCATTCCGGCGGAAGGTGGCAATGGCGTGCTGGTCGCGGCCGGCAGCAAGTTCGGCGGTTGGGCCTTCTTCCTGAAGAACGGCATTCCGGTCGCGCTTGAATCGATGTCGCCTCAAGCCCGGCATCAATTCCGTGTCGCCGGCACGGCGCCGATCCCGCCCGGCCCCGCCAAGATCCACTACGATTTCGATTATGACGGCGGCGGGCCGGGCAAGGGCGGCACGATGCGGATCAGCATCAACGGGCAACAAGTCGCGACCGGCCGCATCGAGCGCACGATCAATCTGCTGGCCGAACGCGACGACACCTTCGATGTCGGCTTCGACGCCGGCACGCCGGTCAGCGACGATTATCAGAATGGCGGACATTTCAACGGCGAGATCCGCAAGGTCACGGTAACTGTGAGGGGCGCCGATCCGCTGGCCGGCGAGCCGGATGCGGTGAAGCACACGCCCGAGCGTGTCGAGAAGATTCTCGAAGGCCAGTGATTCGAGGAGGAGCTTGTGAAAGCCGCTTTTATCATAGCAACAATCGTTGCGTTATTCGGCGCCGGTGCGGCGCCGGCTGCCGACCTCATTGATCCGTCGCTTTCTTCGGCTGAGCTCAAGGCCGTCGGCGAGGAGGCCTTCTATTGGGGCTTGAACCAGGCGGAGTTCTACGAGCTGCGCTATCAATTCACGCAGAACCGCGACAGCCCGATGTTCCGTGGGCTGAACAGGGCATTCATCAACCGCCGCCTCTTCGACGCGAAGAGCAGCCGGATCGCGACCACCGTGAATGCCTCCACGCTCTATGAGGGCGGCAATTTCGACGTGTCCCAAGAGCCGATGGTCGTGCTTACCCCGAAGATGGAAGGCGACCGGTATTGGAGCATCCAGGCGGCAGACCCCTACGCCAACTGGTTCTTTATGATCGGCGACCAGTTCACCGGCGACGCGCCGCAGCGCTATCTGATCATCGGACCGCGTTGGAAGGGCAAGCTGCCAGCCGGATTTCGCTCGACCGAAATCATCCGCGCGACCTCCGACAGCTTCTCGATGACGCTCCGGATCGCCGTCACAGACCGCACCGATAAAGACTTCGCCGATACCTACCGCTTTATGGAGGGCGTTTCGATGACGCCGCTCAGCCTATGGGAGAAGAACGGACGCAAACCCGTGCCGCTGTCGGAGCAGCCGACCGTGACCGGCGACTATCCGACTTTTCCGCGGATGAAGCAGATCGTCGACGTCGCCAGGACCATGACCGCGATGGATTACTACCAGCTGCTCAGCCTCGCGATCAACGATCCCACGATCACGAAGCGGACCGATTCGGTGCATGAGGTCGAGACGTTGAAGCAACTGGCGCGGATCGGGCTGAAGGAGGGCGTGCTCTTCGAGCCCGACAGGCTGACGCCGCAGCAAAAGTCCACTCTGGAGGCGGCCTTTGCCGAAGCGCGCGCGCATGCGCGCACAGCGATGAACGATGCGCTCCAAGACATGAATGGTTGGAAGCTGCAGAGCAGCCTCTTTTACGACGACAACAACTATCCCGCGCGCGCCGGGGCCGTCGACGTCGCCTGGGGCACGCCCGTCCCATACAAATCCCACACGATCGCCTACGTGTTCGACGATTCCGAAGGCCGCAAGCTCGACGGCGCCAAGCAATACACGCTGACCTTCGATGTCCGGAATCTGCCGCCGGTGACCGAGTTCTGGGAGCTGCCGGTCTATGACGCGTACGGCTATTTCGTCGACAACCCGATCAACCGCTATAGCGCGACGAGCTATCTCTACAATGCCGGCGCCTATGCCGTGAAGGACGGCAAACTGACTTTCTATCTGCAGAGCGACCGACCCGCCGATCCCGACCAGGCCCGCAACTGGCTGCCCACGCCGCGCCAAGGTAACTTCCAGCTCGCGGCTCGATTCTATGGACCGACGACCGGATTGATTGACGGCAGCTACGCGATGCCGAGGATTATGGAGAGGCGCGAATGATGAACGGGGAGAGAGGCGGGATTTCGCGACGAGCACTTATGGCCGTCGCGGCTGGCGCTGCGATCGCGAGTGTGCCGCGCACGGCGGACGGTGCACGCGATGACGGAAAATCGCATGTGCTTCGCGAACACGATGCGCTGGGCCTTGCAGATCTCGTCACGCGCAAGGAGGTCTCGCCGGCGGAGCTGCTGGAGCTCGCGATCGCGCGCGCGGAGGAGGTCGACCGCAAGCTGAATTTCATGGCGCAGCGTCATTACGATTTCGCCCGCAAGGCCATCGCCGCTGGATTGCCGGACGGTCCCTTTACGGGCGTGCCCTGGCTTCTCAAGGATCTCAACACCTACATCGCCGGCGAGCAGACCGGGAACGGCAGCCGGTATTATCGCAACAATCCCGGCAAGGCGACGTCGGAGCTTGTACGCCGGCACCAAAAGGCCGGGCTCGTCATTTTCGGAAAAACCACCGCGCCCGAGTACGGCCTCACCCCGACGACCGAATCGCTCGCCACCGGATTGACGCGCAATCCTTGGAATTCGGACCATAGCGCCGGCGGGTCGAGCGGCGGCGCCGCCGTTGCAGTCGCCTCGGGCGTTTTGCCAGCGGCGCATGCGACAGATGGCGGCGGCTCGATCCGCATTCCGGCCTCCTGCTGTGGACTATTCGGATTGAAGCCCAGCCGCGGCCGCGTGCCGATGGGACCGCTCCACACCGAGGGCTGGGGCGGCATGTCAACCCACCACGCCATCACCTGGAGCGTGCGCGACAGCGCCGCCCTGCTCGATGCGACCAGCGGACCAGAGCTTGGCTCACGCTATGCGGCGCCCACGCCTGACCGACCCTATCGCGACGAGGTCGGCCGCGATCCCGGGCGCCTGCGCATCGCGCTCAATGTCGCGACGATGGCGGGGACTCCGGTCGATCCGGAATGCGTCGAAGCGGCGCGGGCCGCCGCGCGGCTCTGCGAGAGCCTCGGCCATCATGTCGAGGATGCGGCGCCGAAGCTCGACCTCGATGCAATCGGCCGCGCCGCCTTCGCGATCATCTCCTCCTCGATCGCAACCGAGATCCAGGACCGCAAGGCCGCCACCGGGATCGAGCCAGGTCCCGACGTGCTGGAAGCCGTGACGCTCGCCTACTACCAGATCGGACTCAAGACGCCGGGAGTCGCCTATGCCAGGGGCAACAACGATTTGCAGACCGCGGCGGTGACGGTCGCCCAGTTCATGGAGCGCTATGATCTCATGCTCTCGCCGACGGTCGCCGAACCGCCGCCGATGCTCGGGGTGCTCTCGCTATCTCCGGCCGACGTCTCGACCTATTTCAAGGCGGTCGCCGCCTACACGCCTTTTAGCGCGCTCCAAAACCAGACGGGGCAGCCCAGCATGTCCGTGCCGCTCGCGATGTCGAAATCCGGCTTGCCGATCGGGGTCATGTTCTCCGCTCGCTACGGCGACGAGGCGACGCTGTTCCGCCTTGCCGCGCAGCTCGAGCAGGCGGCACCCTGGGCGGGACGGCGTGCGGCTATCTAAGCCTCCAACCGCAGCAGCTTCATGATATTGCCCGACAGGATCGCCTCAAGCTCCGCATCAGACAGATCCGAATCGCGAAGCTGGTCGATAAGGTGCGTGTGGCGATAGCCCAGCGGCCGGGAGTAGAGGTCGCTGCCATAAACGACCCGGTGCGCGCCGTGACGGCGGACGAAATGCGTCACGAAATCCACCGTGTAGCAGAGCGCCGTCTCGAAGATCAGATTGGGCGCGATCTCCGCCATCAGAATCATCTCCTGCGATTGCTCGAAGGATGAGAAGCCGTCGAGCACAAGCATCGGCACATCGGGAAAATCGCGCGCCACGGCTGCGGTTCGCCAAAGCGCCTCGTTGCCCGCCTCGGCGAGCGCATGGATGAACGGCACCAGCCCTAGCTCGGCCATGCGCTCGATCAAACGACGAACCAGTGGGCTGTCGTTCACGACTCCTTGAAAGCGCGTATGAAAGCTGACTCCGACTAGACCCAGCTCCAGCTTGATCCGGTCGAGCTCGGGAAAGCCCGCATCGCCATAAAGCGGCTCGACAATGCCGACGGCCGCCGGAAAGTGTCCCGGATCGGCATCGCGATAGGCGGCGATCGCATCGTTGATGCGGCGCGTATCGGCAAGCCCCTCCGGTCGCAGATAGCTGTGGCCCGCGATGACGATCGCCTGATCGACGCCGTGCCGGTCCATGGTCGCCAGGCGTGTCTCCAGCTCCAGCGCCGCCGATCCCGGCCCCTCGCCGCTACCCAGTCCGAGCCCGCCATGGACCGAACCGACATGGTGATGCGCATCGACGACACGGATCGCTCGCCGCGCGCCTGCTTTCCCTGTCGCCATTGCCGCTCTCCTCAGACCTTTCCCTTCGCGCGCAGATAGGCCTCGAGCTTGCGCATGGTCTCCGTGAAGAGACGCGCGAGGAATTTCTCGAACGGTTCGTCGCCCGCGATGTAGAGCAGCCCTTCCAGCGGATCGCACGCCAGAATCCAGCGGACGCGCGTGCCGCCTGGGATCTCCTCGAATTCGGTGATCTCGATCTGGGCCTTGGCGAGCGGCTGGGTCGCCTTGTTGATCGTGTAGCCCCAGCGGCTCGGCTCATCCCACACCACCATCGTCTCGTCATGGAGGCAACCGGAGACCATCGAAATGCGCTTCGTGCCCACACCGGGCGGCATCTTGCCTTCGTACCGCACCCATTCGACATGCGGGAACCAATGCGGCCAGGTCGCGGCGTCCGCGAAAGCGCCCCACACCGCCTGGCGCGGCGCGGCCACGGTCTCCTCGACGACATAACGTGCGGGCGCGCTGTCGGCAAAATCGAGACCGACCGGCCGAAATTCATGCATGGCGAGATCGCTCAACCTCCCCTCCCCTTTTGCTTATCGAGGCACTTTAGCCGGGTGTGGAGGCTTGTCGCCAGCCTATCCCGGTCGCTTCTCGCTGGTCAGTACAGTGCGGACCGTCGGGATCTGCCGGAAGCAGGCAGCCAGATAGGCCGTGGTAGCGCGGTCGAGCCCGGCCATCTGGAGATCGATCGTGAGCTCGCCGTCCGAGACGCGGCTACACCAATAGGACGGGATCAGCCCTCGCTTGGCGAACAGCGCGAGCACCCGGGACATCACGCCCGGATCGGTCTTGGCGATGACGGAAAAGCAGGCGGTGAACGGGCTTTCAGAAGCCGGCGCTGTGGCGGCACGGGGCGACATGATGGAATTCCTTCAGACTGGTCGACGGACGAATGGCAGCAATCCCGCCCTCGATATCGAGGGACGGGCCTGTAATTCGCCGGACGATCCGGCCTCTTGGAGTTCTGTCGCTCATGGCGGAGGAAAAATAGTGCGGTCCGGCTCCACCGTCAAACCGAGCCCTCAGTGCCGCATCAGCACCGGTATCTCGGCATGGGCCAGCACATGGCGCGTGACCCCGCCCAGGAGCAGCTCGCGCAACGGCGAATGCGTGTAGGCGCCCATCACCAAAAGATCGGCGCCGATCGCTTTCGCCTTGTCGAGCAGGGTCTGTCCGAAGGGTTCGCGCCCAATCGGAAGAGGGTGCATCTCGGCTGCGAGCCCGCGCTCGGCCAAGGGTTCGGGCAGCGCCTCGGGCGGCGCGATTTCGCGGTATCCGGCGATTACGGCGATCCGCTCGGCGCGCTCGAAATAGCGAAGCGCCGGAATGACCGCCTTGACCGCCCGACCGTCATCCTTCCAGGCGATCGCGACCTGGCGTCCGAAGGCGGCAAGCGGTTCGCCAGTAGCCCCCGGCGGCACCACCAAGACCGGGCGATGCGAGCCGAAGATCGCGGCATCGGTCGTCTGCCGCTGCGCCTGGTCGATCGGGCGGCGCGGGCGTTCGATGATGACCAAGTCGGCGTTCTGAGCATGGGCGGGCAGCAGGTCGGCCGGAAGCCCTTCGAACTGCGTCCAGGCGGTCGATATTTTCGATGAGGGCAGCGTTCCCGACCAGCGATCGAACGCCGCCTTCAACTTGGCAATCCGGGCTGCCTCCTGCTCGATCAGCGCGTCGAGATGAGCGGTCGAGATCGCTTCGTCGCTTGGAATGATCATGGTCTCCGGCGGGATCGTGACGGCGAGCACGTCGATGCGGGCGGAGTCGACGCAATCCGCCATTCGTCGTGCAGCTTCGAGCACGCGCGGCGCGGCGTCGGGGTGAATCAGCGGGACGAGAAAGATCTCACTCATGCCTAGCCCTCCCGCGTTCCGTTCATGGCCATCGCCGCGAGATAGCCGAGCGTCACGGCCACCAGGCAGAGCACGAGCGACAACGTCACGTTGGCGGCCGCGTTCAGCCATTTGCCGTCATGCGCCAGGTCGAAAGTCTGAAGGCTGAAAGCTGAGAAGGTGGTGAAGCCGCCGCAAATGCCGGTCATCACGAACACGCGAGCGTCGTTCGGCACGCTGAGCTTGCCGTCGATGCCGGTCAAAGTGCCGAAGAAGCCGATGATGAAAGAGCCTAGGATGTTGATCAGGATCGTGCCCCAGGGAAAGCTCGGACCGGTGAGCGCGGCCACTGCGAGCGACATCCAATAGCGGGCGATTCCGCCCATGGCGCTTCCGATCCCCACCCAAAGATAAGTCACTTCAACTCCTCGAGGCCATCCGGCAGTTCGTTGGCTTCGCCCGGGCGGCGAGGGAATTTCGGCGCGAGGGCCGCCGCGCAGGCGCCTGCCGCCTCCACAAAGGCGTCGGCGATGGCCCCCGTCGCAAACCGGTTTCGGAACTGCTCGACAATGGGAGACCAGACGGGCGCAGGCAATGCCTCCGCGATCCGGTCGTCGACCAGAATTTCGACATAGTGCTCGGCCGCCGAGCAATAGAGCAGAACCACACCATGCGTATGCGGACTGCTCAGACCCACGCGAGCGTAATCGAGTCTGGCTTGACGCCAAGCGGCCTTGTGCTTCACGGGAAGCGGAACCAGCGCACGCCGAAGCGGCGGCCATTGCAGCACGGCGGCGACCAGCGCGAAGAGCGCCGCTTCGGCGATGAACAGCCAGCCGGCGCCGAGGGTTGGCCGCACGGCTGCTGTGACCCCGCCTGCGAGCAGGGCCAGCATCGCCGGATAAATCAGCT
The DNA here is from genome assembly GCA_035293565.1 of Alphaproteobacteria bacterium. Classification (GTDB taxonomy): domain Bacteria; phylum Pseudomonadota; class Alphaproteobacteria; order BOG-932; family Roseiterribacteraceae; genus DATGMP01. The sequence goes on from DATGMP010000144.1 coordinate 37,648, forward strand.
CGTATTCCCGGTAATGGCCGCTGGCATGGGCAAGGACCAGCCGGATCTCAACGCTCGTCACCGCTTCCGCCGTTCGTACGGCCTCCGCGATCCGGGCGCGATCGGCATCGTTCAGTGCGAGCATTACCACGAGCCGCTTGCTCCGCCGCCGCCGAAGGATCCGCCTCCGCCTGAAAAGCCGCCGCCACCGGAGAAGCCTCCCCCCGACCCCCAGGATCCGCCGCGCCGGCCCCCGAAGCTGCTCATGATGAGGTAGGGCCAGATCAGGGACCCGGCTCCGGTCCGCTGACGGCGGGACGCCCAGACGAAGAATACAAAGATCAGGATGACAAAAATGAGCGAACCTACGCCGGAGCCCTTGGGCTCGGGCTCGGGCTCGGCGTTCCGCGGCAGCGGCACGCCGGAGAGATCATCGCCCAGCGCCCTTAGGATTCCTTCCGTGCCGGCGACGATACCGCCCTGAATATCGCCGCTCCGGAAGCGCGGAAGGATCAGCCGCTGGATGATGAAGCTGCTGTCCGCATCCGTCAGATCTCCCTCGAGCCCGTACCCGACCTCGATCCGCACCTTGCGGTCGTTGGGCGCAACCAGCAGAATCGCGCCGTTGTCCTTGCCTTTTTGCCCGATGCCCCAATGGCGACCGAGTTGGTAGCCGTAATCCTCGATCGTGCTCCCGCCCAACGACTTGATCGTCGCGACCACCACCTGCTGGCCGGTCTTTCGCTCATGGTCGGCCAGAAGGGCGTCGAGCCGCTGAGCGGCGGCGGTGTCGATGACGCGCGCCTGGTCGACCACACGTCCGGTCAGCGGCGGAAAGCTCAACTCATCGGCCGCGCCCGCCCGCGTCGTCAACAAGACGAGCAGCGCGAGCAAAGCGGTCGCGAGATGATTCAAAATTTGACCTTCGGAGCCGTCTGCGCCTCCTCGGACGTGGTGAAGGTCTCTTTCACCTTCGCATCCGGGTAGAGAAGCTCGGCGATCCAGCGGCCCGGTATCGTCCTCAGATTCGTGTTGTACGCTTGGACCGCTTGGATGTAGTCCCGTCGCGCGACCGCAATCCTGTTCTCGGTCCCTTCGAGCTGCGACTGCAGCGCAAGGAAATTCTGATTCGATTTGAGATCCGGATACCGCTCGGAGATCGCGAGCAGTCGGCCGAGCGCGCCGGTTAACTGAGCTTGATTTTGCTCGAATTCGTGGAAAGCCTGGGGATTGCTCGTGATGTCGGCCGGAAGCTGCATCGAGGTGGCCTTGGCTCGTGCCTCAGTCACCTTCGTCAGTGTCTCCTGCTCCTGATTGGCATAGCCTTTCACGGTTTCGACTAGATTGGGAATGAGATCAGCGCGACGCTGATATTGGTTTTGTACTTCGCTCCATGCGGCCTTCACCTGCTCGTCGAGCTTTGGCACGTCATTGACGCCGCAGCCGGCGAGACATGCGGCAAAAAGCAGAAGCGTGAACAGCCATTTGATCGAATGGAGGATTTGGCGCATCGCTTCCTTCCCTCAGGGTCAGCTTTTACGGCGCGAGCGATCGTCGGCGGCGATCTTGGCAACGGTCGCGGTTGTGCTGTGGCCGGGCGCCAATTCGGCCCGCACGACCTTGCCGCCATAGGACAGCACGAAATCGGCGCCGACGATCTGTTCGACAGCGTAGTCGGCGCCTTTGATCAGCACGTCGGGACGGATGGCCTCGATCAGCTTGATCGGCGTGTCCTCTTCGAAAATCGCGACGGCGTCGACGTCGGAGACCGCACCCAGCACTGTCGCGCGCGATGCCTCGTCCGAGACGGGTCGGCCAGTCCCTTTGAGCCGGCGGACCGACGCATCGCTGTTGAGGCCGACGACGAGCCGATCGGATGCGGCCCGCGCTTGTCTGAGCAACGACAGATGGCCCGGATGCAAAAGATCGAAACAGCCGTTCGTGAAGCCGACCTTCAGTCCGCGCCGGCGCCAGCGTTCGACCCGCTCGATCAACGCGGCGAAGCCGACGACCTTGCCTTCGCCCCGCCCGCCATCGGCGGCATGTCGAAGCTCCTCGGCGGTCGCGGGCGCCGTGCCGACCTTTCCCACCACCACGCCACCCGCAAGATTGGCCAAAGTCGCCGCCTCGCCGAGCTCCATCCCTACGGCGAGCGCTAGCGCCAAGGTCGCAACGACAGTATCGCCGGCACCCGAGACGTCGAATACCTCGCGCGCTTCGGCCCGAACATGGACGACCTCGCCTTTGGCCGGTACGACCGAAAGGCCTTCGCCTCCCCGCGTGGCAACTATCGCCAGGATTCCGGCGTCCTTGATGACCCGCCGCGCGGCAACGACAACGGCCTCATCACCTGAAACGATCCCACCGCTCGCTTCGGCCAGTTCCTTGAGATTGGGAGTCACCGCCGTGGCGCCGCGATATCGGGCATAATCGGCGCCCTTCGGGTCCACAATAATGGGGATGCCTCGCTTCTTCGCGGACGCTATCGCGGACGCGAGGACCCGCTCGGTTAAAACGCCTTTGCCGTAATCTGAGAGCACGAGAGCACCGGCATGCGGCAATCGCGCCTGGATCTCCGCGATGAGGAGGTCCTCGATCTCGACCGACACGGTACGGACCTGCTCGTAGTCGGCGCGCAACAATTGCTGACCGCCGGCAATGAAGCGCTCCTTGACCGCCGTCGGCCGCGAGCGGTCGGTAACGAGCCCGATCCCGGATGCGGGTTCCAGGATCGAGGCTAGCATCCCGGCTGCCGCATCATTGCCGACGACCGCCACGAGCTCGGCGCGGCCCCCCAATGATCGGACATTCGAGACGACATTGCCTACCCCGCCGGCCATCGAGGTGTCCCGATCGACGGCCAGCACGGGAATGGGAGCTTCGGGGGAGATCCGATGCACTTTGCCCGAAATGAAACGGTCCAGCATTAAATCGCCGACCGCGAGCACGGTGGCTGCGCCGGCCCGATCCAGCATGGATTCGACCAGGGGCGCTAAACTCTCGCCACGCAGGGAAAAATCTCTCGTTAACCCCATGGGCTTATCACTTGAGGGTTAGGGCAGGCCCGACCCGCGCCTGCTCTAGCCGACCGAGAATCGGCCGCCTCGGAAGCACGGTGGATAGTACATAGGATGAATCGCGCCCAATCGCCGAGAAAAAACTCCGGGCACGAATATGCCCTGCTCGAGCTGGCGGAACGCCTGGAGAAGCACCGCGACGGGCGGCTTGCTGTCCATATCCACCTATCTCGCCTCGCGCCCCACAATCGGCGGATCCAGTATATCCGCCTCGCTTTCAGCACCTTCGACGATTCGCTTGCCCATCAGGACGGGCAGACATTCCTCTTACGAAACAACGACATCGTGTTCGTCGGCCGCACCGAGCGCGCCAAGCAGGTGGAAGACGCCGTCATCAGGCTGCGCTACCTGTTCAGCGAGGATGCACTGGTCCAGCTGTCCGATGAAAGCCAGGATTCAGGTTTCTGCAGCTGGTATGTGCTCGATCGCGATTACCCGAGCTTCCTGGATGCCTGCCGCCGTATTCACCAGCTGTCGCTGACCCGGCTGCCGCAGACCCTTGCCGATGGCGGCCCGCCACGCAGCCCGATTACACCTAAATCATTGACGAAGCTCGAGGAACTACTCGCAGGAACCGACCTATCGAACATTATCCGGAACCAGCCAATCTGCGCCCTGGGCGAAGGGATGGAAGCAAATACGCTGTTCCACGAGATCTATGTCTCGATCGGCGATCTCGAAGAAATTCTGATGCCCCTCGTCCAGTTGGGCGCCAACCCGTGGCTCTTCCAGTACCTGACGCAAATCCTGGACAAGCGGATGCTGGCCCATCTGTCGCGCGAATGGAGCGACGAGCGCAGCTTCTCGATCAATCTCAATGTCTCGACGATCCTTTCGCCGGACTTCCTTCGCTTCGACAAGCAGATCTCGACGTCGGCGCGCGGGAGGCTGGTCATAGAAATCCAGAAGCTCGACATCTTCGCCGACATGGGCGCCTTCATCTTCGCGCGCGAATATGCCCGCGACCGCGGCTACAGGCTCTGCCTCGACGGCATGACCCATCTGACTCTTCCCTTCATCGATCGGGAAAAGCTGGGCCTCGACATGGTCAAACTGCTCTGGAGCCCGGAATTCGCCGGCGTAGAGAGCGCACGGCAGTTGGACGACCTCCGAGCCTGCATAGCCGGTGTCGGGCCCTCGCGCGTGATCCTCGCCCGCTGCGATAGCGAAGCGGCCATTAAGGCCGGACGGGCGCTTGGGATCGGCCTGTTCCAAGGCCGCTATGTCAACGGCTTGCTCCAGCAGCAGACCCGCGCGGCCCGCGCGCGCGCCTAACCCAGCCCGGGAAGCGAGGATCAGGCCCGCGGCGCGTGCTTGGCCAGAATGCGCTGCAAGGTCCGCCGGTGCATCTTGAGCCGACGCGCGGTTTCCGAGACGTTCCGGCCGCACTGCTCGAACACCCGCTGTATGTGCTCCCAGCGCACACGGTCGGCCGGCATCGGATTCTCGGGCGGGGGCGGCAGCGACGCCTGGGCTGGATCGGCCCGTAGCGCGGCTTCGACCGCATCGGCATCGGCAGGCTTCGAAAGATAATCGAGCGCTCCAGCCTTCACCGCGGCCACGGCCGTCGCAATGTTGCCATAGGCGGTCAGCATGACGATCCGGCATTCCGGCCGCGCCTCGCGAAGCGCCCCCACGATATCCAGACCGCTGCCGTCGGTCAGCCTGAGATCGAGCACGGCGTGCGTAGGCTTGAGCCTTTGGGCGACGGCTGCGCCTTCGGCGATGCTGCCGGCGGTCTCGACGATGAAACCTCGCCGTTCCATGGCGCGGGCCAATCTCAGCCGGAAAGGCTCGTCATCGTCGACGATGAGAAGGCGGCTGTTATCCTGTCCGGGACCTGCCCGGTCGGTCGTGACATGTTCTTGCATTTGTCTCAAGTCTCCCGGATCAGGCTTCCACGTCGCTCGAGCGTGGCGCGTGACCATGAAATCGTCACGGCCGCCCCCGGGAGCGCCCCCGGACGCGCATTCTCGAACTCCAACTCGGCCCCTGTCCGTTCCAACAAGGTTTGCGCGATGAAAATCCCGAGTCCCAGATGCTCGTGATCCTCGTCTCGCAGCGATAGATAAGGCTCGCCGAGCCTCGCGAGTAGTCCAGGCTGGAAGCCAGGGCCGTCATCGCTGATGGTCACGCCGATCCGCTCGGCGTCGCTGCGCGCCACGACGGACACGGTATTGGCCGCGAATTGCATGGCATTCTGCAGAATGTTGCCCAGCCCATGCAAGATCTCCGGAGTCCGCCGCAAAATCGGGGGATCCGACCCCTCGGCCACCATGCTCCTGATATCGAGCCTGATTCCGGGAATGCGATGCGGCTGGGCCGCCGATTCGATCAGCTGAACGAGCGGCAGCTGGTCGAAAGGTGACGCTTCGGCATCCTCCGGCTTGCGGGCCAGCTCCGCCAGAATCCCGCGACAGCGGTCGCACTGGCTCTGGATTAGGGCAATGTCTTCGGCGATCGGGCTGTCGCCCGGTAGATCGCGCGCCAGCTCCTTGGCTACGACCGCGATCGTGGAGAGCGGCGTGCCGAGCTCGTGCGCCGCTGCGGCGGCCAGGGTCCCCAAGGCAGCCAGCTGCTGCTCATGCGCCAGCGCCAACTGGGTTTCTGAGAGCGCCTCCGAAATCCGCCGCGCCTCGCCGGCAACGCTCCAATTGTAGATGGCGATGAATCCGCAGGCGAGCGTAAGCGCGATCCAGATGCCAAATTGATAGAGCTCCGGCAGGTTGGGATTGCCGCCGCCGCCCCAGGGCAGCGGGTAGGGCGTGGCAAACAGAGCAGCGAGACAGAGGATCGCAAGCACGGTCAGCATCAACGCGTAATCCCGGCGGAGGACCGCGGCCGCGACGGCGATCGGACCCAGCACGAGGACCGCGAAGGGATTGGCGAGGCCGCCGGTCAGGAACAGCAGCGCCGAGAGCTGAAGTATATCGAAGGCCAGGTAATAAGCCACCGCGCGGTCCGAAAGCGCCCGTCCCCGCCGTGCGATCGATCCCACCAGATTCACGAGCACGGCGAGCGCGATGATCGCGAGTAGACCGCCCATGGGCGTCGGAAAGCCCATCCCGAGCCCGACCGTAAGCACGGTGACGAGCTGGCCCAGGATCACGATCCAACGGACAAGCACGAGGGTGCGCAGGCTGACACGGCCGCTTTGCGGTCCCTGGTCGGCAGGACGGACGAGCCTGATCGGAGCAGTCGAAATCACGGACACCATGAGCGCACCCTAGTCCGCCAAGGCTTCCTTCGCCATATTCGGCCGCATGCCAAATCCGATCATCGAGATTCGAGGACTGACCAAGCGATTTGGGGAGACGATCGCGGTCGAAGACATTTCCTTCGATATTGCCGATGGGTCGGTGACCGGACTTCTCGGCGGCAACGGCGCCGGCAAGACGACGACCATGGCGATGCTTCTGGGCCTCTTGGTGCCAACCGCGGGGCAGATTTCGATCCTGGGCGTCGACATGATTCGACGTCGACACCGTGCCCTGCCTTTCATGAATTTCGCGTCGCCTTATGTCGACCTGCCTCACCGCTTGACCGTCCGTGAAAATCTCGAAGTCTATGCCTGTCTCTATGAGATCCCGAAGGCCGGCCGGAGGATACTGGAGCTGGCGGCCGAGCTGGATTTCGAAGCGCTGCTCGACAAGCCCTTCGGCAATCTGTCGTCCGGTCAGAAGACGCGCGTGGCCCTCGCCAAGTCTCTCATCAACACACCCAGGGTGCTGCTGCTCGACGAACCCACCGCGTCGCTGGATCCAGACAGCGCCGATCGCATCCGCTCCTATCTCGAGCACTATGCAGCCCGCACGCAGGCGACGCTGTTTCTTGCCTCGCACAATATGGTCGAAGTGGAGCGGCTCTGCAGCGAAGTGCTGATGATGCGCCGCGGAACGATCGTCGATTCGGGCTCGCCGCAGACTCTGATCGATCGCTATCGACGGGAGACTCTGGAAGAGGTGTTCCTCGATATCGCGCGGGCGGAGCCGATCGCGGCGGCTGAAGCCGGCCGGGCCGCCTGAAGCGATGATCTCATATCGACGCATCTGGGCGATGGTGCTGCGCTACTGGTATCTGCTCCGCCATTCCGTCCCGAGACAGCTCGACCTCTTCTATTGGCCGGCGGTCAACGTGATTCTATGGGGCTTCCTTAGCCAGTTCCTGGCGGGGAATTCGAGCTTCGTCGCGAGAGCCGGCGGCGTGTTGCTCGCAGGCATGTTCCTTTGGGACGTCCTGTCCCGGTCACAGCTGGGTGTGTCCGTCGGATTCCTGGAAGAAGTCTGGTCGCGCAATCTGGGGCACATGTTCGTGAGCCCCTTGCGAGCGCATGAATGGCTGGTCTCGCTCATGCTTGTAAGCATCATCCGAACCGTCGTCGGGCTGACGCCAGCCATCCTTATCGCCCAGCTGCTGTTCCATTTCTCGCTGTTCGATCTGGGCTTGCCGCTCGCCGGGTTCCTTGCCAATCTGATGCTGATGGGCTGGTGGCTCGCTCTTCTGATCGTAGCGGCGATTCTGCGCTGGGGCCAGGGCGCCGAGAACCTCGCCTGGGCGGCCGTCTTCGTATTGTCGCCGGTGAGCGCGATTTATTATCCGGTCACGGTCCTTCCGGGATGGCTCCAGCCCGTAGCGCTGGCGCTGCCGGCATCTCATGTCTTCGAGGGCATGCGGGGCGTCATGGTCGCGCATGCCTACGAGGCCCATCATCTGATCGCGGCGCTGCTGCTGAACATCGTCTATCTGGTCGCGTCGGGCGCTGTATTTTTATGGGCCTTCGCCGATGCGCGAGCCCGCGGCGCGCTGCTGCAACTCGGCGAGTGAGCTATCCGAGGGACACGGACCGCTCGACGATGGCCAGAAAGATCAGAAGCCCTGTGGCCACCAGCAACGCCATCACATAGAGCCAGGTCGCGCGAAGAACATCGTTTCGTCCGATGCGCGCCGTGCCGTCGCCGAGCCAGCGGCGATCGGCTGCGGTCGATCGGCCCAGCAGCGACACGCCGAGACCGCCGGCGAGCGCAGCCACCGTTCCGTATCGGCCAAGCGGCGCGTTGCCCCATCCTTCCTTGAGCGCGGCCAAAGGCCGTCCGTGGGGCACCGTCGCTGCGGCGACCGCGAGCACCAGCTCGGCGATCCGGGCGGGCACCCAACTCATCAGATGGTCGAGACCGGCCGCGAAT
>DATGMP010000145.1:0-2357 GCA_035293565.1 Alphaproteobacteria bacterium
TTCCTGCCGCAATTCGTGAGCGCCGGCGAGGCGCATCCTCTATCGCGCATGCTCGCGCTGAGCGCGGTCTTCATGCTGATGACCCTGCTGGTCTTTATCGGCTACGGGCTCTTCGCCGCAGGGATCCGCGACCATGTGATCGCGCGCCCGCGCGTCCTCGCCTGGATGCGCCGCAGCTTCGCCGGCGCCTTCCTCGCGCTCGGCGCCAAGCTGGCGCTCGCCGATCGGTGAGCTTGGGCAATCGCGAGACACGCCGGGCGCCTTCACGGCCACTGATACTCCACGCGGCAGATCTGCATGTCCACGGTCTCGCCGTCGCGCGACAGCGGAAAGAACCCGCCTTCGAACTCGCGCGGATCCTGCTGCGGCAGCCAGAAAACATCGCATTGCACGAAGATCGGCCGGCATTCGACGACGACGCGGTGATGGATGGAGCGCATCGTCGTGAAGGCGGGCGAACCGATCTGGTAGACATCGCTGAAGGTGCGCCCGGTGACGTCGCGCCCCGTCGCGCGCACGATGGCGGTTCCGACAAGGCGAAACCGGAAGTCGCGCCCGCCCTCGAGGACATCGAGCAGCAGGATATGAGGCAGGTGGGTGGCAATCTCCGCGGGATCGATCGCGCTGCGCGGCGGGGCGCGGCGGTTGGCGCGCTTCCTCTCCCAGAAAGCGGCAAAAGCCTCGATCTCCGGCGACCGCGGCGCCTCGACGGTGATGACGTTGCGGAAGCCGCTGATGTGGCGTTGCTGGGCGGCCATGACACAGGAAACCATGTCATGCCCGCGCGGGCAAGGGATACTCCGGGGGATGTCGGTAACATGTGATCTGTCCGGTTTTTGTAGCAAGTGATCTGTCCGGTTTGAGAATCGCTCCGAAACAAGGGGGCGATGGTGATCCGGGCAGAACTTTTGCGAGAGTTGCGGAGGATGAGGTTTCTGGAGGTTTACGAGCGCTGCCGGTCACGGCGGCTGAGCTACGCGGAGGCAGCGGAGACATTGGGGGTGAGCGAGCGGACGTTTCGGCGGATGCGCGGTCGGTTCGAGGCCGAAGGCGAGGCCGGGCTGACCGACCGCCGCGTTGGCAAGCCGAGCCCGCACCGGATCGGCGCCGACGAGGTGGCACGCGTCGTGGCGCTGTACCGCGAGCGGTATCGGGACTGGACGGTGAAGCATTTCCACGAACGGGCCCAGAAGCAGCATGGGCTGTTGGCGAGCTACGGCTGGACCAAGAGCGTGCTGCATGCCAGCGGTCTGGTGCGGCCGGCCGTGAAGCGCTCTGCCCACCGCAAGAAACGGCCGCGCCGGCCGCTGCCCGGGATGATGCTGCACCAGGACGGCTCGCGCCATGTCTGGCTGCCGGCGCTCGAGCGCCCGATCGATCTCATCGTCACCATGGACGATGCGACGAGCGAGATCTATTCGGCCTTCTTCCTCGAGGAGGAAGGCACCGCTTCGAGCTTCCGCGGCCTCGCCGAAGTGATCGCCCGCCACGGCCTGTTCTGTGCCCTCTACACCGATCGCGGCAGCCACTACTTCCGCACCGCCAAAGCCGGCGAGGCGGTCGACCGAGACAATCTCACGCAGGTCGGCCGTGCTCTGGCGCAGCTCGGCATCGAGCATATTCCGGCCTACTCGCCCGAGGCGCGCGGACGCAGCGAGCGCCTGTTCGGCACGCTCCAGGATCGCCTGGTGAAGGAACTTGCCGACGCCGGCATCGCTTCGATCGCGGCGGCAAACCGCTTCCTCGCCGCGGTCTATCTCCCCGAACACAATCGCCGCTTCGCCGTGACCGCCGCCGAGCCGGGCAGCGCCTTCGTGCCCTGGACGCGCAGCGATCTCGCCGAGATCCTCTGCCACCAGGAGGACCGCATCGTCGGCAACGACAACACGGTGATCTTCGGCAAGCTCCGTCTGCAGATCGAGCCGAGCCCGCTGCGTCCCCACTTCGTCAAAGCGCGCGTCCAGGTCCGACGCTATCCCGACGAGACCCTTGCCCTCTACTACGGCCCGCGCTGCATCGCGCGCTTCCAGTCCAACGGCACGCCCATGAACCTCGCCCACAAGGCCGCGTGACACGCTTCCACGCCGGCCGCTTTGGGCCGGGGCATGCCCCGGCCCAAAGCAAGAACGAAGCGGACAACTAACTTGTCACGAAAACCGGCCAACTTGACTTGTTAGCGACAGCGCCGGTTCGCGCGCGCAGCGGCTTCAGAATGGATTTACGTGCGAAACGCCGGTCGCCGCGATGTCGCGAATGTTGCGCGTTGCCAATGTCAACCCGTGATGGAGCGCCGTGGCGGCGAGTTGGCCGTCTTCGGGCGGCACGGCGGGATGCGCCGCCATGATCCGACCCCAGCG
>DATGMP010000146.1:0-50524 GCA_035293565.1 Alphaproteobacteria bacterium
CAGACGACCACCCACGCGGCCGAGGCGCTCGAGCGTCTGACGGAATGCTACCTGGCGCTGGGATTGACCGAAGAGGCGCGCAAGACCGCCGCGGTGCTGGGATACAATTATCCGGACAGCGACTATTACAAGCAGGCCTACGGTCTTTTGACTCCGGGCGCTCCGGTCGAGCGAGGTCCCAACGAGGGGTTCTTCGGTCGGCTCTGGGACTCGCTGTTCGACTGAGGTCATGCTCGCCGGGCTCTCGATCCGCGACGTGGTGCTGATCGAGCGGCTGTCGCTCTCCTTTTCGCCCGGCCTCACAGTGCTGACCGGCGAAACCGGCGCCGGCAAATCGATCCTTCTGGACGCGCTGTCGCTGGCGTTGGGCGAGCGCGCGGATTCCGGCCTCATTCGCCATGGCGCGGACCAAGCTTCCGTCACGGCGGAGTTCGAGCTCGCAGACGGCCACCCTGCGCAAGCGATGCTGGCGGATCAGGGCATTGCGCCCGAGGCGCGGCTGGTGGTCCGTCGCACGCTCGGCGCCGACGGCCGCAGCCGGAGCTTCGTCAATGATCAGCCGGTCTCGGCCGGCCTGCTCCGCCGGCTCGCCGAGACGCTGGTCGAGATCCACGGCCAGTTCGAGATGCATGGGCTGTTCGATCCACGGACCCACAGGATCATCCTCGACGCGCATGGCGGGCTCGGCCGGCAGGCGGAAGCGGCCGGCGTCGCGTGGCGGGCCTGGTCCGCGGCGGACGCCGAGGTGAAGCGGCTCGCGGCCGAAGCCCAATCGGTGCGCGCGGAAGAGGCGCATCTGCGGGATTGCCTGTCCGAGCTCGACCGGCTCGATCCGAAGCCGGAGGAAGAGAGCCGACTCTCCGAGAGCCGCCAGCGCTTGCAGCATCGCGAGAAGCTGATCGAGGCGCTGAGCACAGGGCAGCGGGAGTTGGCGGGTGATCGCGGCGCCGAGCTGTCGCTCTCCGCCGCGCGGCGGGCGCTGGAGCGGGTCGCCGACCGCGCCGGCGGGGCCTTTGATCCGATCATCGCCGCGCTGGACCGCGCCGCGATCGAGGTCGTCGAGGCGCTGGGCGCGCTCGAGGCGGCGGCCGCCGGGATCGAGACCGACTCGCAGAGCTTGGATTCGGTTGACGACCGGCTGTTCGAATTGCGTCGGGTCGCGCGCCGCCATGGCGTCGCTGTCGACGATCTTCCGGCGCTCCGCGCCGAACTGGCCGAACGCCTAGCCGGCCTCGACGATCAGGAGGGTCGGCTCGCCGCCGCGGCGCGCGAGTCGCGAGAGAAGTACCAAGCCTATGGCAAGGCGGCCGAGGCGCTGTCGGCGGCGCGGCGCAAAGCGGCCGAGAAGCTCGATGCCGCCGTGGCGCGGGAGCTCGCGCCGCTCAAGCTGGAGCGCGCGCGCTTCAAGACCGAGATCGAGGCCTTGCCGGAATCGCAATGGGGCGAGAGCGGAGTCGACGGCATCGCGTTTCTAGTGTCGACCAATCCCGGGCAGCCTGCGGGCCCGCTCGCCAAGATCGCGTCCGGCGGCGAGCTCGCGCGATTCATGCTGGCGCTCAAAGTGGTGCTGTCGCGCGCGTCCTCGGTCCCGGTCCTCGTCTTCGACGAGGTCGATAGCGGCATCGGCGGCGCGACCGCGGACGCGGTCGGCGAGCGGCTGGCGCGGCTCGCGCGCTCGGTCCAGGTGCTGGTGGTGACTCACAGCCCGCAGGTCGCTGCGCGGGGCGATCATCATTGGCAGGTCAGCAAGGTGCTGAAGGGAGGGGTGATGCAGACGATCGTCTCGCCGCTCGACGAGGAAGGGCGGCGGGAGGAGATCGCGCGCATGCTGTCGGGCGCCGAGGTTACGGCCGAGGCGCGCGCGCAGGCCCAGCGGCTGATCGGTCGCCCTCCGGTCGGAGCGTTGCAGTGACGCCGCGCGACGCGGCGCGCAAGGAGGCCGCCGAGCTCAGCCTCAAGGAGGCTGAAGCGGAGGCGGCGCGTTTGACGGCGCGCATCGCCGAAGCCGATTCGGCCTATTATCAGCAAGACGCTCCGGTCATGAGCGATGCCGAGTACGACTCGCTGAGGCTTCGGCTCGAAGCGATCGTCGCGCGCTTTCCCGAGCTCGAGGCGGATGACAGCCCGACGAAGAAGGTGGGCGCGTCGCCGGCGCAAGGCTTCCGCAAGGTTCGGCACAAAGTGCCGATGCTCTCGTTGGGCAATGCATTCAGCGAAGAGGACGTCACCGACTTCGTCGATCGCATCCGCCGCTTTCTGGGACTTGCCGCCGATGCGCCGGTCGATTTCCTGGCCGAGCCCAAGATCGACGGGCTTTCCTGCGCGCTGGTCTATGAAAAAGGCAAGCTCGTGCTTGCAGCGACGCGCGGCGATGGCGAGGAAGGCGAGGATGTGACGGCCAATGCCCGTCAGGTCGATGACATTCCGAACGTTCTCGAGGGCGGCGGCTGGCCGGAAATCGTCGAGATTCGCGGCGAGGTCTATATGGAGCGCAAGGCGTTCGACGCGATGAATGCGCGACGCGCGGCGGAGAATGTCGCGCGCGAGAAGGCCGGTAAGGCGCTTCTGGCGATCTACGCCAATCCGCGCAACGCAGCGGCCGGAAGCCTGCGGCAGATCGATCCCGCCGTGACCGCCGAGCGCCCGATTCGGTTCTTCGGCTATGCTTGGGGGCAGGTCTCCGCGCCGCTCGGAAAGACGCAGAGCGAAATTCGTGGGAAGCTCGCGCGCTGGGGGTTCAAGCTGAACGAGCCCAGCATCCATGTCGGCGACGCCGCGGGCCTGATGGCTTACTACGAAAAGATCCAGGCGATGCGGCCTGATCTGCCCTTCGACATCGACGGCGTGGTCTACAAGGTCGATCGGCTGGATCTGCAGGAACGGCTGGGGTTCGTCAGCCGCGCGCCGCGCTGGGCGATCGCGCACAAATTCCCGGCCGAGCAGGCGCGCACGGTGCTGGAGAAGATCGAAATCCAGGTCGGGCGCACGGGCGCGCTGACGCCGGTCGCGCGGCTGACTCCGGTCACCGTCGGCGGCGTGGTCGTTTCGAATGCGACGCTCCACAATGAGGACGAGATCAAACGCAAGGACATCCGCGTCGGCGACACGGTGGTCGTGCAACGCGCCGGCGACGTGATCCCCCAGATCGTGTCAGTGGTCCCGGAGCGACGCCCCAAGGGTGCCAAGGAATACGTTTTTCCGGATCATTGTCCCGAATGCGGCAGCCTCGCTGTCCGCGAGGAGGGCGAGGCGGTGCGGCGCTGTACCGGCGGACTCATCTGCCCTGCCCAGGCGATCGAGCGCATCCGCCATTTCACCAGCCGCGACGCTTTGGACATCGAAGGCCTCGGCGACAAGACGATTCGCGAATTCTGGGATGCGGGCCTGGTGCGCCAGCCGGCGGACATATTTCGGCTGGCCGCGAAGGATCGCGAGAGCGACAAGCCGCTCGCGACCTGGGAAGGCTGGGGCAACACCTCGGCTGCCAAACTGTTCGAGGCGATCGAAAGGCGGCGCGCCATCCCGCTCGATCGATTCATCTATGCGCTGGGAATCCGGCAGGTCGGGCAGGCGACGGCGAAGCTGCTCGCCCGCCATTATGGCTCGATTGCGCATTGGCGCGAGGCGATGGCTGCGGCCCAGCCGCGCGAGGGCGACGCCTATGAGGAGCTGACGGCCATCGAAGGGATCGGGCCGTCCGTCGCGGCCGACATCCTCGATTTCTTTATCGAGCAGCACAATCGGGAGGTATTGGACGATCTTTGCGCCCAGTTGGACGTGACCGATATAGCCGCGCCGACCGGCACCGGATCGCCGGTGGCTGGCAAGACAGTGGTCTTCACCGGCACGCTCGAGACTTTGACCCGCCCCGAAGCCAAGGCGCGCGCCGAATCCTTGGGCGCTAAGGTGGCCGGGTCGGTATCAAGGAAGACCGACTATGTCGTCGCCGGTGCCGACGCCGGCTCGAAACTCAAGAATGCGCGGGAGCTTGGCGTGACCGTGCTGACCGAGGCCGAGTGGCTGGAGCTGATCGGAAAGGCGCCTTAACCCTCCTTGAACCGATGGTAGAATACCATATCTACTATGGTAGATGGAGTTTCCGATGAGTTTGAATATCAAGAATGACGAGACTCACCGTCTGGCGCGCGAGCTGGCGGCCTTGACCGGGGAAAATATGACAGTCGCCATAAGGGAAGCCTTGCGTGAGCGCCTCGATCGCGTGCGTCGCTCGCGAAAGAGCCGCATGTCCGATCGCTTGCTTGCAATTGGCAAGGATTGCGCTGCCCGATTAAAAGAGCCGTTCCGATCCGCGGATCATGGAGATCTGCTCTATGGTGAGGATGGGCTTCCCAGGTGATCGTCGATACATCGGCGCTTATTGCCATACTTCGCGACGAGGCCGATGCTCGGTCCTTCGCGCTCGCGATCGAGGAGGCCCAATCCTGTCGCATTTCCGCTGCGAATTACTTGGAAGCCGCAATCGTGATCGACGGAAGCAAAGATCCGGTGGCGAGCCGCAAATTTGATCAATTGATCCAAGAGGCCGGGATCGGAATCGAGCCGGTCACCGAACCCCAAGCACGAATCGCCAGGGAAGCATATCGAGATTTCGGAAAGGGCAGCGGCCACGCCGCAGGTCTGAATTTTGGGGATTGCTTCGCCTACGCTCTCGCAAAGAGCGCGAACGAGCCTCTACTCTATAAGGGCGAAGACTTTAGCAGTACCGACATAACGCCAGCCTTACTGCGACGGCGACGATGAACGACCAGCCGACGATCCCTCGCTCATGGCGGGCCGCTCGCGACCCTGGCGGACGTGGCGCTGGGCAAGGCCGCGGCGTGGCGGAGCGAGCCCAGGGTGGCTGCTGACCGCCATCGCCTATGATTTCATCGGCATCGCCAAGCTTGGCGAATGCTGTGCCGGCAAAGTTATCGGCCGGGCAAATGGTCAGTATCGGGTGGCGCCCGAGCGCTGATCGGCCTCGGGACCGATTAGCTCCGTGCGTTGTTCCCTGCTAGAGTGCGGTAATTTCCATCAGTTCCCGACCCTGGGGGGCCCGTCGGATTGGGCGAGATGAGCACCGAGGAATTCCTGCGCATAGGCGACGCCGCGAGGCTTCTGGCCTTCCATTTGGGCCAACGCTTCGGATCCAATGGTCACGCCCATCTCGCGACGGCGCAAGGCCGATTGCTCGAGGCCGCGCGCACCGGCGAGTTTCCGATCGTCGCCGGCACCGAATCCTGGTCGGTCGCGGCTTCCTTTCCCCTGCCCATGGAATGCGTCCATGGGCTCCATCCCGGCAATATCGATTGGGACGACAGCGTCTTCGATGCGTCGGCCGAGGTTCCGGTCGAGGCGACCGCCGCCGTGCAGCAGCTCCATACCGGCCCGGCAGTGCTCTGGGTCCCCTTCGCCGATTTCGGCAAGGCTTTCGGCATCGACGCCGACGCGCTCGGTCGCTGGAAGCGGCGCTAAAATCTCGCAGCCAGCCAAGAGCGGACATAGGCGTTTGTCTTGACCGCGGCGCGTGTCGGCATGTGATTGAAGCCGTGTGGCGCTTCCGGGACGGTGATCAGCTCTGAATTGCCCGACTGAGCCATCCATTTGGCATGCATGCGCTCCGAATCTTCCTGCAGCGGGTCCTTGTCGCCGACGATGAACAGCGCGGGCGGCAGGCCGGATAGGTCCGCCAATAGCGGCGAGACTCTGGGGTCGCGGCGGGCGGCGGCGTCCAGGCCCGTCGCTTTGTCGGCGAGCTTGGCCAAGCTGGGGCCGTGAAGCACGAGGGTTTCCGGGCCGGGGCGCCTGCGGCCGGGAGAATCGCCCAGGTCGTAACAGCCATAGATCAGCGCGGCGCCGGCCATATGGTCGAAGCGGTCGCCCGTCTCGCGAAGGCCGAGCAGCGTTACCGCTGCCAGATGCGCGCCGGCGGATTCGCCGCCGATCGTCGCCCGCGTCACGCCGAGCTCGCCCAGATAGGAGTCGAGAACCCACCGTCCGGCGGTCTCGCAATCCTCGATGATCGCCCCGAATGGCGCCGTCGGAATCAGCCGGTAATCGACCGACACGATGGCTAGGCCGGCCTCCGCCGCAAGCGCGGCGTTGAGCTCGTCATTCATCCGTGCGTCGCCCGTTGTCCAGCCACCGCCATGGATGTGGATATGGACTCCGCGTACCGCCTTGCCGGCGGGTTTGAGCACACGGACCCGTACGGCGCGGTTGCTGGCAACCACGGTGCGGTTCTCGGCGGTGACCCCGTAGCGACGGAGCTGAACGCCGCTTAATGTGCCGCCGAGCTTCGTCAGGCCCTGGACGAGATTCCGGTGAATCGGATCATGGAGCCTCAGCCGCGGCATGCGGGCGAGCACGCTGTTCACCCGCCTCGTCTCGCCGAGGTCGCGATCATCGAAATCGATCGGCATGCGCCTCTCTCCTGGCCTCCACCGCGGGATAACACACGGGCCGACCTTATCGGGCACTGATGGCACGATTGTGTCGCACGGCGCGCCCCTCCAGAGGATGACGACTCGTCGTCTTGAAGAGAATCCCGACCGCCTCGCCGCTCGTCAATTATTTGCGGTCGTCCGACTCGCCATGGGCCGTTGCCATGGGCGCGGCTTCATGCTTCCCTGACCTTTGTGTCCAGTCTCGTTGAACCCGGTGTCTTCGTCCGCCACGGCCCCACGGCCGAACCGGTGCCGGTGATCTTCGACTCGCCCCATAGCGGGGCTGAGTACCCTGCCGACTTCGGCTATGCCTGTCCCCTGCGCCTGCTCCGCCATGCCGAGGACGCCTATGTGGACGCGCTGTTCGACTCCGCGCCGGCGGTCGGCGCGACACTGATCGCTGCCCTCTTTCCACGGAGCTATATCGACGTCAATCGCGCCGCCGAGGACATCGACCAGCAGCTTCTCGACCAGCCCTGGCCCGGCCCAATAGCGGCCAGCGACAAGGCCAGGGTCGGCATGGGCCTCGTCAGGCGAGTCTGCAAGCCGGGTCTTTCGATGTATGAGCGCCGCCTGACGGTGGCCGAGGTCAAGCACCGGCTAGAGCGCTACTACCAGCCCTATCATCGGGCAGTCGAAACCGCGCTCATGGATGCGCACGCCAAGTTCGGGACGGTCTGGCACGTCAATTGCCACTCGATGCCGTCCTCTGGCGGCGGGCGTGGCCCGGCCAATAGCTGGGAGCGCGCCGACTTCGTGCTGGGCGATCGCGACGGGACCACCTGCGCGATCGGCTTCCGACGGATGATCCAGGGCACGCTGGAGCGCATGGGCTACGACGTCCGCATCAACGACCCGTACAAGGGCGTGGAACTCGTGCGGCGCTTCGGCCATCCGCGGAAGGGCTGGCATTCGATCCAGATCGAAATCAACCGGCGCCTCTACATGAACGAGGAAACGCTTGAGCGGAATTCCGGCTACGCCAAGCTGAAGCGCAATCTCGGCCAGCTGATCAACGCCGTTGCAGCGTTCGCCGGAGATCAACTCACCGCCGCCGCGGCCGACTGAGGCGTCCCTTCACCCGGCGGTGGCGCCGGCGTCGACCGGAATGGTGCAGCCGGTCATCAGCATCGCAAGATCGCTGGCGGCGAAAAGGACGACGCGCGCGATGTCGTCGGGCACGCCGACGCGGCCGAGCGCCAGGCCTTCGGCGACACGCTTGTTGAGATTGGCGATGCGCTCGGCTTCTGCGCCGACAGCCGCCGCCGCGCGCTCGGCAACCCCGGGCGTGGCAACCGCGGAGGGCGCAATCCCGATCACCCGGATGTCGTCGCCGCCGAATTCGAGCGCCATGCTCTTGGTGAGGCCCACGACCCCATGCTTCGACGCGGTGTAGGCTGCGAGGCTGCGCCGGCCGATCAGGCCTGCAACCGAAGCGATGTTGACGATCACGCCGCCCTTCGGATCCTGCCGCACCATCCGCCGGGCCGCCTCGCGTGCGCCGAGAAAGGCGCCCTTCAGATTGACGTCCATGACGTCGTCGAAGGTCTCCGCCTGATATTCGACGGTAGGTCCGCCCGGGAAGATGCCCGCATTGTTGATCCAGATGTCGAGCCTACCTGTTCGCCGCGACGCCGCGTCGGCGAGCGCCGCCATCGACACCTCGTCGGTGACGTTCGCTTCCATGCCTTCTGCCGCACCGACGCCGAGCGCGGTTTCAATTTCCGCGGCGGCCGCCGCGGCGCCGGCGCCGTCGAGGTCGGCCAGCACCACATGAGCGCCGGCCTCGGCCAGGCGCTTTGCCACCGCGGCGCCGATGCCGCGCGCGGCGCCGGTGACAACCGCGCTTCGTCCGTCGAGCGAAATCAGCTGCGGCAGGCTCTTGTTCGAGACGTCCTTGATCGGCATGGTCTTCCCCTTTCTCCCGCGCTTTATATCGCGAGTTCCGAGCCGGCTGGCAAACCGGTAGGATCGGCCTGCGGTCGAGACTATTCTTCGCAATTATGCAAAGACTTCTTCTTGCAGCGGCCTTGGCCGTGCTCCTCGCTGTACCGCCGCGCGCCCCCGCAGCCGACGCGACCTCGGATTCCGGCATCGATCATTCGATGTTCGACCAGTCTGTCGATCCCTGCGCCGACTTCTTCCATTTCGCTTGCGGCGGCTGGATCGCTGCCCATCCAATTCCGCCGGATGAGTCCAGCTGGCGCGTCGACCAGCTGCTCGAAGACCGCAACCGCGACTTGCTGCGCGGCATTCTCGAGAAGGCGGCGGCCGCTCCGACGCCCGACACCAAGAAGATCGGCGATTTCTGGGCGGCCTGCATGGACGAGGCTGCGATCGAGGCCAAAGGCCTGGCGCCGTTGCGTCCCGAGCTCGACCGCATCGGCGCGCTCAATTCGCGGGCGGCATTGCCCGAGCTCATTGGACATCTGCACCGCATCGGCGTGGGGGCGCTGTTCGGCTTCGGCTCCGGCCAGGACGCGCGCAACGCGGAGTCGGAGATTGCGATCGCCGACGAAGGCGGTCTCGGACTTCCCGACCGCGATTACTACTTCAAGCAGGATGCGGAAGGCAGGGCGCTCCGTGCCGACTATGTTCGCCATATCGCGCGTATGATCAGACTGCTGGGCGAGGAGGAAGGCCAAGCAGCGGCGGACGCGGCGACGGTGCTGAAGCTTGAGACCGCGCTCGCGCGGGGCGCGCTCGATCGCGTGTCGCGGCGGGATCCGCAGAAGACCTACCATCTCATGTCCCGTGCCGAGCTCGATCAGCTGACGCCGGACTTCAACTGGACGCGATATCTCGAGTCGGTGGGCTCTCCGCCGGTCAGTTCGGTCGATATCTCCGAGCCGGTCTTCCTCGCGGGCGAGGATCGCGCGTTGGCGAAATTCCCGCTCGCAGCCATCCGAACCTATCTGCGCTGGCAGCTGGTCGACACGGCGGCGCCGTGGCTGCCGAAGGCTTTCGTCGACGAGAATTTCGCTTTCTACGGAAAGCGGCTGACCGGCGCCAAGGAAATCAGGCCGCGGTGGAAGCGCTGCGTCGAGGCGGCCGACGAGTCGCTGGGCGAGGATTTGGGGCGAGCCTATGTGGCGGTTGCCTTTCCGCCAGAGGCCAAGGCGCGGACCGAAGCGATGGTCCTGCAGATCGCCGAGGCCTTCGAGACCGATCTCAAATCGGTCGATTGGATGGGATCGGAGACACGGGCGAAGGCGCTCGTCAAACTCGGTCAGATGCGGAAGAAAATCGGCTATCCCGAGCATTGGCGGGATTATTCCAGCCTCGAGATCGACCGCGGCGATGCGCTCGGCAATGCGTTCCGTTCAGCCGGGTTCGAGCTCAGGCGCGAACTCGCCAAGATCGGTAAGCCGGTCGATCGCGGCGAGTGGGAAATCACCCCGCCCACCGTCAACGCCTATTACGACCCGCAGATGAACGACATCAATCTGGCGGCCGGGATCCTGCAGCCGCCCTTCTTCTCACCCAACTTCGACGATGCGGTGAATTTTGGAGCCACGGGCGGCGGCACGGTCGGGCACGAGATGACACACGGCTTCGACGATGAGGGCCGGCAATATGACGGCCACGGTAATCTGACCGACTGGTGGACCAAGGCCGATGCCGACCGGTTTGCCGAGCGAGCCCAATGCGTCGTCGACCAGTATTCGTCCTATGTCGCGGTGGACGATCTGCACGTGAACGGCAAGCTGACGCTGGGCGAGAACGTGGCCGATCTCGGAGGCGTGCGCCTCGGCTATGCGGCGCTGATGAGAAGTCTGGGGGGCAAGGAGCCGGTGAAGATCGGAGGATTCACGCCGGCGCAGCGCTATTTCATTGCCTATGCCCAATCCTGGTGCGGCTCCAGCCGGCCGGAATCGACGCGGCTCAGGACAATGACCGACCCTCACTCGCCACCCGAATTCCGGGTGAACGGCGTCGTCTCCGATATGCCCGAGTTCGGGGCTGCCTTCGCCTGCAGGCCGGGCGCGCCGATGGTTCGCGCCAAGACCTGCCGGGTGTGGTGAGCGAGGCTTCCGGAGCGGAGGGGGGCCGCCGGATCGAGCTTGTGCTCGGCACCGAGGCCGCCGGCCAAAGGCTCGACCGGGCCTTGGCGGCCGCCGTGCCAGAGCTGTCCAGGGCGCGGATTCAGGCGCTGCTGGCCGCAGGGCGCGTGGCGCGTGACGGGATCGCCATCACCGACGCATCCGCCAGCGCGAAACCGGGTCAAAGACTCGCCATCGATATTCCGCCGCCCGAGGCGGCGCGGCCCGCCCCGCAGGAAATCCCCCTCGCCATCGTATTCGAAGACGAGGACATGTTGGTGATCGACAAGCCTCCCGGCCTCGTGGTTCACCCCGGCGCGGGCAATCCCGACAAGACGCTGGTCAATGCGTTGCTCGCCCATTGCGCGGGGCAGCTCTCGGGCATCGGCGGCGTCCGCCGGCCGGGTATCGTCCATCGGCTCGACAAGGATACGAGCGGATTGCTGGTCGCGGCCAAGACCGACCGGGCGCATGCGGCGCTCGCCAACCAGCTCCAGGCCCGGACCTTGAAGCGCACCTACAACGCCGTGGTCTGGGGTCATCCGGCGCCGGCCGCAGGCCGGATCGAGGGCAATATCGGGCGATCGCCCAATGACCGGAAGCGGATGGCGCTGCTCGCTCGGGGCGGCAAGCCAGCGGTGACTTACTACCGCACAATACGCGCGCTTAACCAATTTGCCTTAGTGGAATGTAAATTAGAGACCGGTAGGACTCATCAGATCCGTGTTCATATGGCTTCGATCGGCCATCCGTTGGTCGGCGATCCGCTATACGGAGCGCGGCGGGTGCCGAGGACCGCGCCGGAGGCGGCTCGCCGTTTCGGGAGGCAGGCGTTGCATGCAACCCAGATCAGCTTCGTCCATCCGGTCAGCGGCCATGAGATGTGCTATGTTTCGCCACTCGCTCCCGACATTCGGGCCCTTGTCGCGGATCTCGAATAAGCGCTCAAGGGACGAGAACATAACGGTGTCCACCGCATTCCTTTGGGATGGACACGCTCACAGGAGCCCGAGCGATAGGGCTCTCAGGCAGTAAGGACCATGGCAGTTTCACCGACCGTTCCGGTCATAGGCTCAGAAAGCAACCTCGCGCGGTATCTGCAGGAAATCCGGCAGTTTCCGATGCTGTCGCCTGAAGAGGAATATATGCTGGGCAAGCGCTGGCGCCAGCATGGCGACATCGAGGCCGCGCACAAGCTGGTCACGAGCCATCTCAGGCTCGTCGCCAAGATCGCGATGGGCTATCGCGGCTATGGCCTGCCGCTTTCCGAGCTTATCTCGGAGGGCAATGTCGGCATGATGCAGGCGGTGAAGCGATTCGAGCCCGACCGCGGGTTTCGGCTCGCGACCTACGCCATGTGGTGGATCCGGGCCGCAATCCAGGAATACATCCTGCATTCCTGGTCGCTTGTGAAGATGGGCACCACCGCCGCGCAGAAGAAGCTGTTCTTCAACCTGCGCAAGCTCAAGGGCCAGATGCGGGCCATGGAAGAGGGGGATCTGTCGCCCGAGCAGGTGCACAAGATCGCGACCACGCTCGATGTGCCGGAAGCCGACGTGATCAGCATGAACCGCCGGCTCTCCAGCCCCGATCATTCGCTGAACGCGCCGCTACGCCAGGACGGCGACGGCGAATGGCAGGATTGGCTGGTCGACGAGACCGAGAATCAGGAGATCGGACTGGCCGAGCGCGAGGAGCTTGGCAAGCGCCAAGGGCTGCTCAAGGACGCCATGAAGACCCTGAACGACCGCGAGCGGCGCATCCTGACGGCGCGCCGCCTCGAGGATGAGCCTATCACGCTCGAGGATCTGAGCCAGGAATACGGAATCAGTCGTGAGCGCGTGCGGCAGATCGAGGTTCGCGCCTTCGAGAAGCTCCAGAAAGCAATCCGGAACGCCGCGCAGCAGCAGCGCCTCGACGCCTGAGCCTCTTCAGGCGGCCTTAGCAGACTTCCCTGAGGCGGCGGGCGCCTTGGAGACCTCGTCGCCCCAGGCCTCGCGAAGCTGCGCCTGCTTGCGCTCGAGCTCGGCGACGCGTGCCGCCGATTGCAGGGCGATGAATCCCCCGACGACCGGCGGCACCGCATAGTAGATTACCGAGCCGATCACCGCAGCGCCGTACATGACCGCCCAGGTCTCGACATGGCGCAGCATTTGGCCGACCTGCGCCATCGTATTGGCGCCCTCCCAGAGCTGGATTTCGAACGGTATCACGCCGCAGATATTGACCGTTCCCACCGAGATGGCGGACGTTTTCCGGCGGTCCGAATCCGTCAGGAAGGCAATGAAGGTCGGGAGCATTCCCGCCATCAGCAGCGTGCTCGAAGGCAGCAGCATGAGACCCAGGATCAGCAGCAGAAAGCCTAAGATCTTGTAGCCGAAGCCGGCGCCCTTCTTGGCGGGCTTGCTGGCCTTGGCCTGATTCCCCGCCTTCTTGACGTCTTTTTTCGCCTTGGCCATGGCCTTACTTCGCGAGCGTCATCAGGACGATGCCGGCGGCGAGCAGGAGCGCTATGCCGGTGGACACGACCGCCGCCGTCTCGCGGCCGACGGTCGCCTCGAGCTGGGCCCGGTCGAGCGCGAATTTCGTGACCTCGCCGATTTCATACGCCAGCCGGGCATACTGGTTTTGCGCATTCCGGAAGGCGGCGAGATCCTTCTCGATCGTCTCCGGATCGTCGACCAGCTGCTGCAGCATCAGAAGGTCGCCCTTCTGCGCGGTCGCCGTTACCGCGAGCTGGACCCGCTCGCGCGCCTTGCGGCTATGGAGTCGCTCGATGATCGGTTTCATGAGTCCCACAATCCACCCGGTCAGCTGCGGCAGCGACGGGGGACCGAAACGGCGCTGGATTCCGGCCAGGATGTTCAGCATGGCCAGATGCTTCTGGCCGTCGTTGGCCGCGGTGGTGAGGGCGGCGAACATCTTGTCGCCGCCCGCCCGGTCGCGCGCGATCAGAAATCCGGCAACATGGCGATCGATCGGAGTCTCCGGACGCTTGCCCTGATTGCCGCCGGCACTCTCCAGCGCCTGAAGCAGGGCAGAGGGCGTGGTGACATATTGCCGTTTCACCATATCGCTGGCGCAAGGCATCCAGGAGACCAGCTCGTAAAGCGCGCCCTCGAGCCCGTGGCCATAACCCGGACGCTCCAGGATCGCGCGCGTCTGGTCGAAGCTTTTCAGCGAGGACATCGCGTCGAGCGGCTCCTCGGGCTGCTGGCCATACCAGAAGAGTGGGAGTTGCGAGGAGATGATCTCCGCAAGCGGCTGGGTCGGTCCGCCCCTTGCCACGGCATCGGCCAAGGCGCCACCCACGCCCATGGGCATCACGGAGCGGCCGCGGTAGCGGATCGGACCGGCCGGATCGAGCGCCATGCAGACTCGCGCCACCAGCCGCTCCTCGGAAGTGCCGCCGACTCGTCCGGAGGCGGAATTCATCGAGATGACGGCGTCCACTCTGACGGCGCAGGCCGAATCCCCAAGGCTGCGGCGCAGCCATCGGTCGATTTCGCCGCTTTGGATCAGCCGGATCGCCATCGGGATGCTGCGGCTCATCGCAGCGGCCAGCGAGCGCGGATTCCAGACTTCCGTGCCGCCGAAATCGATGGCGCGCTGGGCGCGCCGCGCGCTCGGAACTTGGCGCGCATTCTGGCGGCGGCCGCCGAGCCATTTGCCAAGGTCGTCCAGAGTCCAGCGCTGGCGCGGATCGTCGGACAGGAGGCCACGCAGAGGTTCGGTAAGTCCGCCCGGCAAGCGGCCGCTGCCGAGCAGCGCGGCATAGGTCCCGCGTTCGATCTTGAGCTCGAGCATCGCCTCGATCGGGATCGACTTCAACGGATCCTGCCCCAGCGCCATGATTGCGGCGGTGACGCCGAGCGAATAGAGGTCGTCGGCGACCGTCCCGGGTCCACGGCCGATCGGCTCCGCCTGCGCACGCTCTATCGTCTCGCAGACGGCAGGTTGAAGAAACGAAGGAGGCGAGGAGACGCATTCGCCAAGCACGGCCGCGCCGCGGCCGCTCGGGTCATAATAGAAATTGGTCGGCCTAATCGCTCCGTGAAAGACATTGGCGGCCGTCAGCTCCGACAGCGCCGCATGGGCGGGGATGAACAGAGTCCGTACGATCTGCTCCTCGCCCATAGGCTGGCGTACCTCGTCCATGCTCTTCATGAGCTGCGGCCCGGGCGGCTGATCGAAGACCAGCGCGAGGCGACGTTCGTCGGCCCCCCAGGGCACGATCGCCCAATCGAGTAAGGCCAGCAGCATCGGCTGATCGAGCGCCTTTACGCGGGTTAAGATATCGGCGCGCGCGAGGGGTGACATGCCGCTCGCGATCGCCCAAAGCTCGGTTTGAGGCTGATCGGCGCGTCGCGCCCGGAAAACATCCGCGGAGGGCCGGTCGCAGGCTTCGAAACGCTGCCGGCTCAGGATCTCGTAGCGATCGGATATGCGGATGACGGGCTCATTCGCCATCGCGCTCATCGCCGCTCCGGCCGAGGCGCTGGCGCCCGTATCCTGGGATTGCGAATCGAGTTTCATCTGTCGGCGCGTTCTGCGTGCGTGCTCGGGTTCGTCGAGCATTCCGACGCTAGCCGCCAGACGGCAAAGAAAGGATTAATTACCGGGTAAGAAACCTGCGCCCGCAGGCTGCGGGCGTATCGATCAGCGCGCCTCGAACGGATCGCTCATCAGCACGGTGTCCTCGCGTTCGGGGCTCGTGGAGAGCAGGGTTACGGGGCGTTCTACGAGCTCCTCGATACGGCGGACATATTTGACCGCGGTGGCGGGAAGCTGGGCCCAGGAGCGGGCGCCGCGGGTGCTCTCGCTCCAACCTTGGTGGGTTTCGTAGATCGGCTTGACCGAGGCCTGCGCCTCCTCGCCCGCGGGCAAATAATCGAGGCGCTTCCCGCCCAGCTCGTAGCCGACGCAGACCTGGATCGATTCGAGCCCGTCCAGCACATCGAGCTTGGTCAGCGCGATACCGTCGACCCCGCCCACCTTGAGGGCTTGGCGCACCATCACGGCGTCGAACCAGCCGCAGCGCCGCTTACGGCCGGTTACGGTGCCGAACTCCTTGCCGCGCTCACCGAGATATTGCCCGACTTCGTTCAGCTGCTCGGTCGGGAAGGGACCGGCGCCGACGCGGGTCGTATAGGCTTTGGTGATGCCGAGCACATAGCCCAGCGCGCCGATCCCAAAGCCGCTGCCGGTCGCGGCATTGGCGGCCACCGTGTTGGACGAGGTGACGAACGGATAGGTCCCGTGATCGACGTCGAGCATCGCGCCCTGCGCGCCCTCGAACAGGATCCGCTTGCCGGCCCGCCGCTCGGCGTCGAGCCGCGCCCACGCGACGCCTGCATAGGGGAGAATTCCCTCGGCGATCTCGAGCAGCGACGTCATCAGCTCGGCGGTGTCGAACTCCGGCGCGCCGTAGCCGCGGAGCAGCGCGTTGTGATGAAACAGCAGCGCATCGATCTTGCGCGCCAGCACCTTGGGCTCTGTCAGATCGCAGACCCGGACGGCCCGCCGCGCGACCTTATCCTCATAGGCCGGCCCGATGCCGCGGCCGGTGGTGCCGATCTTGTCCAGGCCGCGCGCCTCCTCGCGCGCCCGGTCGAGCGCGGCATGAACCGGCAGAATGAGAGTCGCGTTCTCGGCCACCAGCAGACTGCCGGGCTGAACATCCACGCCCTTCTTCCGAATGGCGTCGATCTCCTTGAGAAGAGCCCAAGGATCGACCACGACGCCGCTGCCGATGATAGAGAGCTTGCCGGGCCTGACGACGCCCGACGGCAAAAGGCTCAGCTTGTACTCGACATCGCCGATGACCAGCGTGTGCCCGGCATTGTGTCCACCCTGGAAGCGCACGACAACATCGGCACGGCTCGACAGCCAGTCGACGATCTTGCCCTTGCCCTCATCGCCCCACTGGACGCCAACCACCACGACGTTCGACATCGCTGCTCTTCCCGCTTCGAATCAAT
Source organism: Alphaproteobacteria bacterium (assembly GCA_035293565.1). Taxonomy (GTDB): domain Bacteria; phylum Pseudomonadota; class Alphaproteobacteria; order BOG-932; family Roseiterribacteraceae; genus DATGMP01. Next base: position 16,471 of record DATGMP010000146.1, read on the forward strand.
TAGTCCAACGGCTGGGGTTCTTCAGGGCCCGGCCGGAGCAGATATCCGCAGCCGAGGCGCCTGGCCTCCGCCGCCTCATCCGCGACCGCAACCAGCCCCACGACGGTCACCCACCCTGTTTCGCGCAATCGCCTGGCATCCTGGACTGAACGCCCGGCCGGAATATAGACCCGCGGCGCAGGCGAAGCCTGGGGCGCTGCGGCGACGATCGAATCGGCGAGCAAACTGAATCCGACGGCCGGTTCGCCGGGGCCGGAGTCGCCGGCGCCGATCCGGTATCGGCCGCCGCGACCGAGCTCGCGTCTGACGCCTTTGGCGAATATCGTAAAGCTCAAGCCGGTCTGGTACTCGAAGCCCTGGCGCTCGACAGGGTCGACTGTCAGGACCAGCGCCGGCTCGGCCTCCCGGATGCGGCGGACTGTTTCGATCAGCCGCGCGCGGTCGGGCTCCGCCGAAGCGGGCAAGTCCAGCGTCGACAGTTTCTCGATCGCGCGAGCCGCCGGGCCAGCCACCTCGAGCAGGCTCGCGAGTAGCTTGCCGAGACCCGGCTCTGTAGCCACAGCGGCCGCATCGCGCCGGGCTAGCGAAGCCGCCAGACGCGTCTCGGTTTCTCCTGAAACGCCATGGGCGGCGAAGATGGCTGGCACCATCGTGGGCAAATTCAGATCGATCGACAGCCCCTGCACCCCGAGCGCATCCAGCGCATGGCTTGCCAGCAGCACGATCTCGGCGTCCGCCGCAGCATCGAGGCTGCCGATGAGCTCGCAGCCGATCTGGCGCAGCTGGCGAGACGAGCTGAGCTTGCCGCCGCCCACCCTGAGCACCTCGCCGGCATAGCAGAGGCGCAGGGGGCGCGGGGCGTTGGCCAGCCGCGAAGAGGCGATCCGCGCGACCTGAAGGGTCATATCGGCGCGTACACCCATCATGCGCTTGGATTCGGGATCGAGCAGCCGGAAGGTTTGGCGAGCCCAGGGCTGCCCCATGCCCAGCACCAGACTCTCCTCGAACTCGATCAGCGGCGGCTTGACCCGCTCGTACCCGTGCGCCCCGAAAGCGCCCATGGCGCGCTCGACCAGGGCGGCCTCCCGTTCGGCCTCGGGCGGCAGCAGATCATGTAGCCCCACCGGCAGCAGGGCGCGTTCGCGAAGCGACGAATCCATGAACCCGACTTTAGCGCAGGCGCACGGATTGTGCGCCCCCCGTCACGATCAGAAGCTCAGGACACGGGTGCTGACCACATTCGGCAACGTTCCGATCTTGCGCAGCACCGCGTCGTCGACCCGCTGGTCTACAGCAACCAGGCAGAAGGCGCGCCCGCCGGCGGCCGTACGGCCGTTGTTGAAGCCCGCGATGTTGATTTGGGCGTCGCCCAAGGTTCGACCCAGGCTGCCGATAAATCCCGGCTTGTCGAGGTTCTCGATCAGCAGCATGTGCGGCGTCAGCTCGGCTTCGGTCGGAACGCCATCGATCGTCACGATGCGCGGTTTGTCGCCGAACAGCGTGCCGGTGACAGAGCGATGCCCGCAAGCGCCGTCGACCGTCACGCGGATCGCGGTCTGGTACTCGCTCGACTGGTCGCTGCGGCTTTCGACGACCTTGATGTCCCGCTCGCGCGCGATGATCGGGGCATTGACCATATTGACGGTCTCGATTTGGGTCGAAAGCAGGCCTTTCAGCACAACCGCCGTCAGCGGCCGCAGGTTGAGGGCGGCCACATGGCCCTCATACTCGATCTTGATCTGCGTCAGCCCGCCTTCGGTGATCTGCCCAGCGAAGCTGCCGAGCTGCTCGGCGAGCCTGAGATAGGGGCGGAGCTTGGGCGCATCCTCGGCCGACAGTGACGGCATGTTGACCGCGTTGATGACCGCGCCATGCAGCAGGAAGTCCGCCATCTGCTCCGCGACTTGCAGCGCCACATTCTCCTGCGCCTCGGTGGTGGAGGCGCCCAGATGCGGCGTGCAGATCACCTGCTCGAGCGAGAACAGAGGGCTCTCCTTCGCGGGCTCGACGCTGAAGACATCGAGGCCGGCCCCGGCGACATGGCCGCCTTGGAGCGCGGCCAGCAAGGCGGCCTCGTCGACGAGGCCGCCGCGTGCGCAGTTGATGATCCTGACACCCTTCTTCGTCTTGGCGAGCGCCTTGGCGTCGATGATGTTCTTGGTCTGCTCGGTCAGCGGCGTGTGCAGCGTAATGAAATCCGCACGCGCCAGAAGATCATCGAGCTCGACCTTCTCGACTCCGAGATCGGTGGCGCGCTCGGGCGATAGGAACGGGTCATAGGCGATCACCCGCATCTTCAGGCCCAGCGCACGATCGGCGACGATGCTGCCGATATTGCCGCAGCCGATCACGCCCAGCACCTTGCCGGTCAACTCGACACCCATGAAACGGGACTTCTCCCACTTGCCCGCGTGGGTCGAGGTATTGGCCTGCGGAATGTCGCGGGCCAACGCGAACAGCATCGCTATGGCGTGCTCAGCCGTGGTGATCGAGTTGCCGAACGGTGTGTTCATGACCACGACGCCGCGCGCCGAAGCGGACGGTATGTCGACATTGTCGACGCCGATGCCGGCGCGGCCGACAACTTTCAGCGCGTGCGCCGATTCTAGAATGTCCTTTGTGACTTTGGTCGCGGAGCGGATGGCAAGGCCGTCATAGTCGCCGATGATCGCCTTGAGTTGATCCGGCTTCAGGCCGGTCTTCATGTCGACGTCGATGCCGCGATCGCGGAAAATGTCGACCGCGCGCGGGCTCAGCTCGTCGGAGATGAGAACTTTGGGCATAGCTTCCTCACAATTCTTGGATCGTCATTCCGGCAAAGCCGGAATCCATGTGACCGCATGCGGAGGCATATGAATGGGTCGCGGCTTTCGCCGAGACGACGAAGGGTTGCTGGATCAGGCGGCTTGCGCGCCGGCCTGCTGCTTCAGTTGCGCATAGGCCCAGTCGAGCCAAGGCAGCAGCGCCTCGATATCGGCATTCTCGACCGTTGCGCCGCCCCAGATTCGAAGGCCCGGCGGAGCGGAGCGATACGCCGCGATGTCGAACGCCACCTTCTCGCTTTCGAGCAGGCTCGCCAGCTTCTTGGCGGTCTCGGCTTGCGCTTCGTCCGACAGGCCGGCGAACCAGGGATCGACGATCTTGAGGCAGATCGACGTGCAGGAGCGGGTTTTTGGGTCCTCGGCGAGGAAATCGACCCATTGCGTCTGGCCGACCCAGCGCGCGATTGCCGAGAGATTGGCCTCCGACCGCTTGATCAGCCCTTCGAGACCGCCGACCGACTCGGCCCATTTGAGGCCGTCGATCGCATCCTCGACGCAGAGCATCGATGGCGTGTTGATCGTGTCGCCCTTGAAGACCGCCTCGTCCAGCTTTCCGCCCTTCACCAAGCGGAAGATCTTGGGCAGCGGCCATTTGGGTGTCGTGCTTTCGAGACGCGCGACGGCGCGCGGCGACAGAACCAGCATGCCGTGGGCCGCTTCGCCGCCCAGCACCTTCTGCCAGGACCAGGTGACGACATCGAGCTTGTCCCAAGGCAGCTTCATCGCGAACACGGCCGACGTCGCGTCGCAGATCGTGAGGCCTTCGCGATCGGCGGGGATCCAGCCGCCATCGCCGACGCGCACTCCGGAAGTCGTGCCGTTCCAGAGGAAGACGACATCCTTCTTGAAATCGACCTCGGCGAGGTTCGGCAGTTTGCCGTAATCCGCAGTGAGCGTCCGCGCATCGACCTTAAGCTGCTTGACGATATCGGTGACCCAGTCCTGGCCGAAGCTCTCCCAGGCGAGCACATCGACCGGACGCGATCCGAGCAGCGACCAGAGCGCCATCTCGACCGCGCCCGTGTCGGAGGCGGCGACGATACCGATCCGGTAGTCGGCGGGAATGCCGAGAAGCTTGCGGCTGCGATCCAGAACTTCGCCGAGCTTGGCTTTGCCGAGCTTGGAGCGATGCGAGCGGCCGAGCGCGGCATCCTTGAGCTGATCGAGGGACCAGCCGGGGCGCTTTGCGCAGGGACCAGAGGAAAAATTGGGGGAAGACGGCCGTAGCGACGGCCTTGCAGCGGTAGTCATAGCTATTCCTTCCAGAATAGATGCGACCCGGTGGGGGGTCGTGGCCCGCCTCGGGTGATACGCCCCGATTGGTTTCCGGTCAATTACCGCTGCTGCGATGCAGCCATGCGGTTCGAAAAGCGCTCTTCGGGAATGACGCTTTAGGTTGGCGGCAATTCGCCGCGCGTCTTGGCCGTGAGTTGAAAGCGCCTCAACGCCTCCGCCGCCTCGTCAACTCGGGCTTGCGCCTCAGCTTCGGGCGAGCGGCCATTCCGCTCGGCGGCTTGCCTGAGTTCCTCGATCACTTGCTGAGCGCTGATTTTGGTGCATGAAACCCGCCGCATGATGGTCTCCGGGTTGTTGGGTCTAAGCAGCAGTCGAAAAAACCGCAGCAGCGAATCGACTAACCAGTCTTGGCCACTTTTGCCGCTCCATGTCCCAGCGGTCCTTGCCCCCGACCCAATCCCGGAGCGGCGCGGATGGCGGCTTCGAGATAGGCCTCGGCCTGCTCGATCGCCTTGGGCAGCGGACGCCCCAGCGCGATGCCGGTGGCGATCGCCGAGGCGAGCGTGCAGCCCGTACCGTGGGTGTGCTGCGTGTCGATCCGGGGGTGGCGATATTCGTGATGGCCGAACTCACCCACCAGCACATCGATGATGCCGTTGCCGGGCAGATGGCCGCCGGTCAGGAAGACGTTCTGCGAGCCCAAGGACAGCAGCATCTCGGCGACGTGCTCGCGGTCCTCGGGATCGCGCACGGGCGCGCCGGTCAGCGCTTCGGCCTCGGGGAGATTGGGCGTTAGCAGGAAGGCAAGGAGGGCGAGCCGCCGCTTCATCGCATCGAAGCCGGCATGGTCCAGGAGCGGGGTTCCATCCTTGGCCAGCATAACGGGGTCGACGACGACAGGGATGTCGCGCGCCAGGGGCGATTCCAGAATGTCGGAGACCGCTTCGATGATGTCGGCGTTCGCCATCATGCCGATCTTGATGACATCGGCGCCGATATCCTCGAGCACGACACGCATCTGATGGGCGACGAAATCAGCCGACACCACATGAGTGGCGAAAACGCCGCGCGTATTTTGCGCCGTGAGCGCCGTAATCGCCGTCGTGGCATAGCCGCCCAGCGCCATCACGGTCTTGATGTCCGCCTGGATTCCTGCGCCGCCACCGGAATCCGAGGCCGCGACGATCAGCACGCGGCCCCTCATTCCGCAGCCGCCTCTTGACGCTCGAAGCCCTCGATCGCGTCGCAGATCGTGTCGACGATCTCGCGGATCAGCGCTTCGTCGTCGGCTTCCGCCATGACGCGGATCACCGGCTCGGTTCCGGATTTGCGCACCGACAGGCGGCCGCGCCCGACCAGCCGTGCCTCGGCATCGGCGATGCTCGCCCGCACCGTTTCGTCCTCGAGCGAAAGGCCGCCATTGATGCGGATGCTCTTAAGAAGCTGCGGATAGGGCTCGAATAGCGAGAGCGTTTCGCTCGCCGGCCGGTCCTTTTGCCGGATGCAGGCCAGCACCTGCAGCGCAGCGATCAACCCGTCGCCCGTCGTCGAATAGTCGCTGAGGACAATGTGGCCCGATTGCTCGCCGCCGACATTGAAGCCGTGCGTGCGCATGTGATCGACCACGTAGCGGTCGCCGACGGGCGTGCGCACGAGCTGTAGGCCCATTGAGCCGAGGAAACGCTCCAGGCCCAGATTGGACATGAGCGTGGCGACCAGGCCGCCTCCTTTGAGTCTGCCATTGTCGGCCGCGTCGCGCGTGACGAGCGCCATGATCTGGTCGCCGTCGATCCGACGTCCCCGTTCGTCGGCCAGGATGAGCCGGTCAGCATCGCCATCGAGCGCCACGCCGATATCGGCGCCGTGCAGCACGACCGCATCCTGCATCGCGTCGGGCGCTACCGCGCCGCAGCCGGCATTGATGTTCTTGCCGTCGGGAGCATCGCCGATCGTCACCACCTCGGCGCCGAGTTCAGCGAAAACGCGAGGACCGACCTTGTAGGCGGCGCCGTTGGCGCAATCGACGACGATCTTCAGGCCTTCGAGGGTCAGTCCTTTGGGAAAGGTGTTTTTGACGTACTCGATGTAGCGACCGGTCGCGTCCTCCATATGAGCGGCGCGGCCCAGCAGCGACGATGCGGCAAGCCTGCCGGCGAGGTCCGTATCGGCCAGCGATTCGATAACGCCCTCGACCGCGTCGGACAGCTTGTAGCCATCGGGACCGAAGAGCTTGATCCCATTGTCCTCATACATGTTGTGCGAGGCGGAGATCATGACGCCCAGATCGGCTCGCAGGGACCTCGTCAACATCGCCGCGGCCGGCGTCGGCAGCGGGCCGGTCGTGATGACGTCGAGACCCATGGAAATGAAGCCGGCGGTCAGAGCGGGCTCCAGCATGTAACCGGAAAGGCGCGTATCCTTGCTGATCACGACCCGATGGCGATGATCGCCGCGGCGAAACTGCAATGCAGCCGCCATCGCGACCTTGAGCGCCGTCTCAGCCGTCATCGGCTCGACATTGGTCCGGCCCCGAATTCCGTCGGTTCCGAAGAGCTTACGCGGCATTCCTGACGCCCCTGGACCTATTCTCGTACACGAAATCGGCGGCTCCCGCCGCCGATTAACGCATGTTCAGCCGTTTCGTCCATACGACAAACGAAGTTGATTGGCGGTAAATCCGTCAAATTCAGCTTTTTGCCGTATATGTCGCTCAAGCCTGGGGCTCGGGCTCCAATCCTGGTGCAGGCCTGCCCGCGACCGGCACCGAAGGCCGGCGGCCTGCCGCCGGGCGCGATGGCATGGGGGGCGGAGCGGGCGTCGTATCCGTAGGCTCCTTGCGGACGATTGATTCGCCCCTGAGCAGCGCATGGACTTCTTCGCCCGACAAAGTCTCGTATTCGAGCAATGCCTGGGCGATCCGATGCAGGTCGTCGATATGCTCGGTCAGAATGTCCCGAGCCTTGGTCTCGGCTTCCTCGATCAGCCGCCGGACCTCGCTGTCGATGAGCTGGGCGGTCGCTTCGGAAACGCCGCGCGTCTGGGTCACGGAATGGCCCAGGAACAGCTCCTGCTCATTGTCGTTGTAGCGGACCCGGCCGAGCTTCTCGCTCATGCCGAACTCCGTCACCATCCGTCGCGCCATGGCGGTCGCCTGCTGGATGTCGCTGGCGGCGCCGGTGGTCACATTCTCGGGCCCGAAGATGATCTCCTCGGCCAAGCGCCCGCCGAACATGGACGCCAGCTTCGATTCCATCTCGCGCTTGGAATAGCCGAAACGGTCGCGCTCCGGCAGGCTCATGGTGACGCCCAACGCCCGCCCGCGCGGGATGATGGTCACCTTGTGCAGCGGATCGTGGTCGGGAACGTTGACGCCAACCAGCGCGTGCCCGGCCTCATGATAGGCCGTCAGCTCCTTCTCTTTCTCCGTCATGACGAGGGAGCGGCGCTCGGCACCCATCATAACCTTGTCTTTGGCGGCCTCGAACTCGGTCATACCGACGACGCGGCGGCCGGCGCGCGCGGCGAGCAGCGCCGCTTCGTTGACGAGGTTCGCCAGATCGGCGCCGGAGAAGCCGGGGGTGCCGCGCGCGATCACCCGCGCATCGACGTCGCTGCCAATCGGCACCTTGCGCATGTGGACCTTGAGGATCTTCTCGCGGCCGAGAATGTCGGGGTTCGGAACCACGACCTGCCGGTCGAAGCGGCCGGGCCGCAACAAGGCGGGGTCGAGAACGTCGGGCCGGTTGGTGGCGGCGATCAGGATCACGCCGTCATTGGCCTCGAACCCGTCCATTTCGACCAGCAGCTGGTTCAGCGTCTGCTCGCGCTCATCATTGCCGTTGCCGAGGCCGGCGCCGCGGTGCCGGCCAACGGCGTCGATCTCGTCGATGAAGATGATGCAAGGCGCGTGCTTCTTGCCTTGCTCGAACATGTCGCGGACACGGCTGGCGCCCACGCCGACGAACATCTCGACGAAGTCTGAGCCGGAGATGGTGAAGAAAGGCACATTGGCCTCGCCGGCGACGGCGCGCGCGATCAAGGTCTTACCGGTGCCGGGCGGACCGACCAGCAAAACGCCTTTCGGAATTTTACCGCCCAGACGCTGGAATTTTTGCGGGTCCTTCAGGAACTCGACAACTTCCTCGAGCTCCTGCTTCGCCTCGTCGATGCCCGCCACATCCTCGAAGGTGACGCGCCCGGCCTTCTCGGTCAGCAACCGCGCGCGCGACTTGCCGAAGCCCATCGCTTTGCCGCCGCCCGACTGCATCTGACGCAGGAAGAAGATATAGACGCCGACCAGCAGCAGGGCCGGGAACCAGTTGAAGAATACGCTGAGGATCGAGGGGCTGTTGGAATCATCCGGCGCGGCCCGGACGGTCACACCCTTGTCGACCAACTTGCTCGCCACGTCCGAATGCGGCGGCGCATAGGTCATGAAGGAGCTTCCGTTGGCGCGCTTCCCGATGATCTGATCGCCCTTGATCGTGACGTCTTTAACCTGTCCGGAGGCAGCATCGGCCAACAGATCGCTATAGGCGACCTCGGTCATCTGGCCGCGCCCGCCCTGGCTTTGAAACAAGTTGAAGAGAACGAAAATCAGAACGCCGATGATCAGCCACAGGGTGATGTTTTTGCCGATATTGTTCACGTAACACTGCCCTTGTCAGAAGCCTGGGCGGGGTTTTGCCCCCCGGTCAGGATAGGCGATCGACCGCCGGACGCGCATCCTCTGTATGACAGATAATGCGTGCATCAGTGTAAACAACGGTAAATCTTTCAGGTGCCAAGGGCCAGAGGGTCGCCGTGTATTGGTCGATCCTGGGCGCTTCCCGATCGGCCCAGCCGAGGCTCGGTACGGCCATCAGCCGGCCGTCCATCGAAATGGCGGGCAGGGTCTGTGCAATCAAAGCGGGCTTGGTCGACCTGGTGCGACGGCGCAGCTCCGAATATCGAGCGGCACCGAGGGCACTGACTTCAAACCTACCCTGGGCCGACGGCTCGATGCGCAGGGCAAACCGATTATCCCAACGGGTCCAGCGGCCGGGCGAGAGCTCCAGCGGGGGCGCGACGCGGCCGGGCTCGCGGGCGACGAGCAGAGCTCCGCGAAAGCGCCGCACGAGGCAACCGGCAAGACTGGCGCCGCGGAAGCCCGTAGCTTCGGATTTTCGAATGAGCGCGGTGACCGCGTCCCGATCGGGCGAGTATGCGACGCCTCCAACCATGCGCAGGGCGGCGGAGAGGACATCCGGCCGCGCGCCGGGGTCGGCTGCGGCCAGATCGACGATGGCTGCTCCGTCCGGCCGCGGCTCGGCGATGCGGGCTAGGCTCTCCGCCAGGCCGACCTCGGCCGCCATGCGGTCGAGCCCGGCGCGGTGACCGGTTGCAAGCAATTCCGCATAAAGCTTCGGATCGGCTTCGAGGCGATCGCGGAGAGCCGTTCGGGCGAAGCGCGACGCACGGTTGCTAGGATCCTCGATGAATTCCTGACCTGCGGACCGGCAGGTCGCGACGAGCGCCGGCTTTGGCCAGGCGAGGAGCGGCCGGATGAGACGTGCGGCCCCAAGGGACCGGCTCGCCGACATGCCCGCGAGGCCGCTCGCGCCGCTGCCGCGCTCGACGCGGAAAAGGACGGTCTCCGCCTGATCATCCCGATGATGGGCCGCTGCAAGATGGAGGATGCCTCGCGCCCGGCAAGCCTCGGCAAGGAGCTCATACCGTGCCCCTCGCGCGGCTTCCTGGAGCCCGGTGGCGGGCTTTGGACCTTGCCAAGGGAGAATGATGTGCGGAATGCCCCAGGTCCCAAGCCAACCGCCCACGCGCGCGGCTTCGGCGCCGGATTCCGGCCGGAGTCCGTGATCGACGGTCAGCGCCAGCGCCGATCCGCCGCGCGCTTTGGCCCAGCGGTCGAGCAGCAGGATAAGGGCCATGCTGTCCGGCCCGCCGGAGACGGCGGCGGCGATGCAAGGCTCTGATTCGAAAGGCGCGAAGGAACCCATCGCGGCGGCAAAGGCCGCGTCGTCGATCGGGCCGGCCGCCGGGTCGGGCCGGCTTAGCCGCACTTCAGACGTGTCTTCTCCTGCTGCGCCTGACGCTTGAGGGTGGGCGCGGCCGTCGGATACTTCGCTTCCAGCGTCGCAAAGGCGGCGCAGGCGTCGGGCGTGCGTCCAAGCTTGGCGAGGGACTTGCCGAGATCGAGCAGCATGTCGGGCGCCTTGGCGCCCTTGGGGTATTTCTGCAGCGAGTCCGCAAAGCTGCCGGCGGCGTCCTGATACTTGCCACGGACGAAATAGCTCTCGCCCATCCAGAAAGCGGCATTGCCGGCCAACGGGTCCTTGGGAAATTGGGCGACAAACGCTCTGAAGCCTTTCTCGGCCTGTGGGTAGTTGCCCTGATGGTACAGCTCCAACGCCGCTTCATATTGCTCTTGCGGCGTTGGCGGGGCGGCCGCCTCGGGGGGAGGCTCCGGGGGGGCAGAGCCGGCGGGAATGGTGCCAAGGATGCGCGGGGCGGCGCCCGGCGCGATCGGCGTCGGCGGCCCGGCTTCGCCCTCCGCGGGGGGCGCCGCTCTTGGCGAGGCTTGCGGTGCGGCGGCAGCCGCCGCACCGGCCGGTGCGCCGTTCCCATTGCCTTCCAGGTCGTTGAACCGGAGATCCGTATCGGAGCGCAGCTTTTGCAGCTGGTCGTTGAGAACCTGGATCTGGTGACCTTGGGTCTCGATCTGCCCGGTCAGCTCGCGGATCTGCTCCTCGAGCTGCTGAACCCTGAGCTCCAGCTGCGCCGCCGCGGGCGAGCCCTCCTCAGCCGATGCCGATCCGACCCAGGCGCCGACGAGCCCGAGGGCGATTGCGGCGGTGAGTCGGATCGAGCGCAGCGGAGCCTCCTGGACGCTTATTGAACGACGGTGACGCCGCGACGGTTCTGCGACCACACGGCCTCGCCGGTTCCCAACACCGCCGGCCGCTCGGCGCCGTAGCTCACGGTTCCGAGGCGGCCGGGATCGATGCCCAGCGCGACCAGATAGGATTTCACCGTGTTCGCGCGGCGGGCGCCGAGCGCCATGTTGTACTCGCGCGTGCCGCGCTCGTCGCAATGGCCCTCGATCACGACATGGACCGTCGGATAGCGCTTCAACCACGCGGCCTGACGGTCCAGCGTCTGGCGCGCTTCCTGCGAAAGGTCGCTCTTGTCGAACTCGAAGAAGACGCGGTCGCCGACATTCTGCGCCAGATCCGCTTCGCTGCCCGGGGTCGCGGTGCTGCTCGACGTGATACCGCCGCCGCCTGTGGTCGCGCCCTGTTCGGTGCCGCTGGTTTCGGATTTCGAACTGCAGCCTGCGACCAGCGCCAATGCGGCGAAGAGACCGATCCATTTCAAATTCATAGTTGAAACTCCTCTACCTCGCTTCGGAAGGAAGGGTCGCCGACGGACGCAAGGATTCCCGCGCGACTCGGGAGCGCGGACCGCTTCAGACGGCGAAGAATAGAGTCCAGATTCATGGATTCAAGGGCGGTGACCAGGCGGGGTCCGAGGCGTCGGTCGGGGTCGCGATCTCGCGCTCGTTCTGGCCTGTGATGTCGATCGAATAGAGCCGGCTGCGGCTCGACGTGCCGCTCCATTCCTGTTTGAAAAACATCAGCACGCGACCGTTGGGCGCCCAGGTCGGTCCCTCGACATGGTGACCCTGGGTGATGAGCCGCTCGCCTGAGCCATCGGGCTTCATGATGCCGATAAAAAACTGGCCGCCCTGGCGCTTCGTGAAGGCGATCAGGTCGCCGCGCGGCGACCAAACCGGGCCGTCATAGTTTCCTTCGCCGAAGGAGATGCGCTGCGGCGCTCCGCCGCCCGCGCCCATGACGTAGAGCTGCTCGCTGCCGCCGCGGTCGGATTCGAACACGATCTTCGAACCGTCCGGCGAATAGCAGGGCGCTGTGTTGATGCCGGGGGTATTGGTGAGCTGCGACAGCGACCGCGTGCGCGTGTCCATCACATAGATCTCGGTGTCGCCGCCGGTCACCTGGCTGAAAATGACGCGGTTTCCGTCGGGAGCAAAGCGCGGCGCGAAGCTCATCCCCGGGAAGTCGCCCAGCGGCTCCTGCCGGCCGCTCTCGATGTTGCGGATGTACACCCGGGGCCGGTTGCCGACGAACGCCATGAAGGTGATCTCCGGCGCGACCGGCGAGAAGCGCGGCGTCAGCTCGAGCGTGCTCGGCTGATCGGAGAGGATGCGGTTGTTGTAGCCGTCCTGATCCATGATCGCGAGGCGCTTGACGCGCCTGTCGAGCGGCCCGGTCTCGGCGATGTAGACGATCTGCGTGTTGAAATAGCCGTCCTCGCCGGTGAGCTGCTTATAGACGACGTCGGCGATCATGTGCGCGATCTGCCGGATGCTCTGGTTCTGGTTGGGGAAGCGGTATTCCATCCCCGCGAGCTGGCTTTGCTCGAACACATCCCAAAGCCGAAAGGCGGCCTTGAGGCGTCCGTCGGGCTCGACCGACAGCGTGCCGGTGACGAGCGCCTGCGCGTTCAGCACCTTCCAATCCGCGAAGCGCGGCTGATCGGCCGCGGCCTGCGCCGCCTGGATGAAAGCGGCCGGATCGATCGGCCGGAAAAGTCCCGAGTTGCGCAGATCGTTCGTCACGATATCACTGATATCGTTGCCGACCTGCTGCTCGGCGCCGCCTTGCGCCTGCAGCGGCGTGATCGCGATCGGCAACGGGCTCACCGTGCCTTTTGTAATGTCTACGGTGACACGCGCACCGGCCGCGGGCGCGAGACAGGCGACCGCGAGCAGCGCCGCAAAGGCCGCGACAAAACGGAAAAGGGCGTTCATTGGCTTGGGTGATGTGTTCATCCGAGCATCGCTTTGGGGTCGAAGTTGAGGAGGAGGGACTTCCAGGTCTCGTATTTGTCGGGCGGCAAAGCAAGAGGGCTGCAATTGGGATTGCGCACCGCGCGCACTGCCGCCATCGCGGCTGCGCGGAACGCGGGGTCGGACGACATGCGAGACTGATCCTCGACTTGTACGGAGGCGACCGTTCTGTCCGGATTCACCTCGACGTCCAGCGGCACGACCATCTTGTCGGCGTCTTTGACTCCTGCGGGCACGAGCCAGCACTGTTTCAGCTGATCGTTGAGCGCGGCCATCTCCGATTGGGTGAGCTTGTCGGAAAGCGACGCAATGGCCCCCGTGGCCGCCTTCGTTTCGTTCTTCGTCGGCTGCGGCGTCGGTTGAGGCTGCGTGTCCTGGGGTTTCAGCTTGGCGAGGTTCTTCAGCACCGCGTCGAAATTGACTTTCGGCTGCGGCCGCTTGAGCTCCATCTTCGTGGGCTCGGCGATCTCGGCGACCTTGGCGTCGACATCCGCGAGTTTGGGAGCGGCCTCGAGCGGCTTGCGCAGATCGACCTCGGGGACCGTGAGATCGGGCGCGGTGCTGCTCACCTCGGCCAGTTTCGGGATCGTCGTGTCGATCTGCTCATGGGGAGCCGGTTGCGGTTGAGGTTGCGGCTTCGGGGGCTGGGGCGGCGGCTCCCGGATCTGATTTTCGACCTTGTTCTCGGGCGAGATCCGATTGGTCGTCGCATCCTTGGCGACATCGACGACATCGACCGTGATCATGGGCGTGATGTCGGGCCGCTTGGGATGAAAGAAAGGCAAGCCGACCAGAATCAGCAGCAGGACGAGCGCGTGCACGCCGATCGAGAAGGCGAAGCCGCGGCCCATGTCATTTCTTCCGCTGCACTTGCCCGTCGAGCGGGTTCGAGACCAGGCCGACCTTCGTGTAGCCGGCGCCCCCCACAGCGCCAAGGATCTCCATCATGTCGCCCCAGGAATTGGCGCGATCACCGCGAATGTAGATCTTCGCCTCGTGATTCGCGTTGGCGATCGCGTTGAGGCGCGGCACCAGCTGATCCATCGTGACCGGAGTCTCCTGCAGATAGATCTGATGCTTGCCGTCGACCGTGATCTCAAGCGGCTTGTCGTCCGCTTGCGACAGAGGTCCGGCCGCGCTCTTCGGCAGATCGACGTGAATACCGGTCGTGAGCAGCGGCGCCGTCACCATGAAGACGATCAGCAGCACCAGCATGACGTCGACGAGGGGCGTGACATTGATCTCGGCCAGCGGTCGATAAGAGCGCCGCCGCCCGCCGCGTCCGCTTTGCTGAACGACTCCGCCGGCCATGCGTTAGCCCTTCTCCTCGAGATGGCGGGAGAGGATGGCGCTGAATTCCGACGAGAACGCGTCCAACCGGTCGGCGTAGCGGCCGATATCGGAGGCGAATTTGTTGTAGGCCATCACCGCCGGGATCGCGACGACGAGCCCGAGCAACGTCGACAGCAGCGCCTCGGCGATTCCGGGCGCGACGACGGCCAGATTCGTGTTCTGCTGCGCGGCGATGGCGGTGAAGCTGCTCATGATGCCGTAGACAGTGCCGGCGAGGCCGACGAAGGTCGCGGTCGAACCTGCGGTCGCCAGCACGTTCATATACCGCTCCACCTGCGCCATTTCGCGGCCGATCGTGACCGCCATGACGCGGTCGACCCGCTGCTGCAGATTGCCCTTGAGGGGCGAGGACACGCCGCCGCGCTCGCTCACCAGCTTCCATTCGCGCATTCCGGCCACAAAGGTCGCCACCATCGGGTCGCGGACCTTCTTGGAGACGCGCTCATAGAGCTGGTCGAGTGAGCCGCCGGACCAGAAGCTGTCCTCGAATTTGTCGGCGCGCGCATTCAGCGTGCGCAGGCGCATCCATTTCTCGAACATGATCGCGAGGCTCCAGACCGACCAGACGAGAAGTCCGATCATGATCGCCTTCACGACGACGTCGGCCTGCATGAACAGGCCGAGCGCGGAGAAATCGTGGGCCGCCAATCCGGCCGGCGCGGTCAGGTGAGTCGCATCGACGGTCTGTGATTCCATGTGAGCTGTCTCATATGGCTTTGTGGCTTTTGTGTGGTTCCAAGGCCTGCCTCAGAGCCGGCGGGAGCGGCGCCGGCCGGAGGCGCGGGTCGACGCAGGCCAGCCTGACGTCGAGACGTGCCAGAAGCTCCTCCGATCGGAATATGTCCTGCCGAATCGTGAAGCTCGCACCCCGAATCATGACAAGTTGCGACCGCACTTCCAAGGCGTCGTCGAGCCGCGCCGGGGCGATGAAGTCGCAGGTACAGTTCCTCACGACGATCTGCCGTCCGTAAGTGTCTGCAAGCGCTCGGTGATCGAAGCTCGCGGCCCGCAGAATCTCGGTGCGCGCCCGCTCGGCGAATTTGAGATAATTGGCGTAATAGACGACCCCGCCGGCATCCGTGTCCTCGAAATAAACACGGATCGGCCAAATATGGGGCGGTCCCCCTGAAATCTGCGGGATAGGCCGCGGCATCACTCATCGTCCGGCCGCGCGGGCGGGAGCAGGTCGAGCTGCTGCGCGAGGGCGCTGGGCGGCGGGGCGGGCAGGCCCAGCACCCGATAGGCGCCGGTCGCCAAGATGCGGCCGCGTGGCGTGCGCTGCACCAGCCCCTGCTGCACCAGAAAGGGCTCGATCACCTCTTCGATCACGTCACGCTGCTCGCCGAGCGCCGCCGAGAGCGTCTCGACTCCGACCGGACCGCCGGAATAATTCTCGGCGATGCATGTGAGATAGCGCCGATCCATCGAATCGAGGCCGTCGCGATCGACCTCGAGCCGCATCAGCGCCGCGTCGGCGACCGTGGCATCGATCGGCGCCTTGCCGTCCATTGATGCAAAGTCGCGGACGCGGCGCAGAAGCCGTCCGGCGACGCGCGGCGTGCCGCGCGCCCGTCGTGCAATCTCCATCGCGCCGTCATCGGTCAGCGCAACTCCCAGAACCCGCGCGCCGCGCGCCACGATCTCCTTGAGCTCGTTCGGCTGATAGAGCTCGAGTCGAAGCGGGATACCGAAACGTTCGCGAAGCGGCGTGGTGAGCAGTCCCGACCGCGTCGTGGCGCCGACCAGCGTGAAGGGCGGCAGATCGATTCGGATCGAGCGAGCCGCGGGTCCCTCGCCGATGATGAGATCGAGCTGAAAATCCTCC
Organism: Alphaproteobacteria bacterium; assembly: GCA_035293565.1. Classification (GTDB taxonomy): domain Bacteria; phylum Pseudomonadota; class Alphaproteobacteria; order BOG-932; family Roseiterribacteraceae; genus DATGMP01. The sequence continues at coordinate 32,576 of DATGMP010000146.1, forward strand.
ATCGCTGGATAGAGAATCTCCTCGACAGCCGGCGACAGGCGATGGATTTCGTCGATGAACAGAACATCGTTGCGTTCGAGATTCGTCAGGATCGCGGCCAGGTCGCCGGCACGCGCGATGACCGGACCGGACGTCGCGCGAAAGCCGGCACCCAGCTCGCGCGAGACGATGTGTGCGAGCGTCGTCTTGCCGAGCCCCGGGGGACCGAACAGCAGCACATGGTCCAGCGCTTCCTGGCGTTCGCGCGCGGCGTGAATGAAGATCCTGAGATTGTCGCGCACCGCGCGCTGTCCGATAAAGTCGGCCAGCAATTGCGGGCGAAGCGAAAGATCGCCGGCGCCCGCCGGATCGACCAGCCTTTCGGCCGCGCTCACCGCGCGCTCTCCTTGGATCCGGAGAGCTCACGGAGCGCTTTGCGGATGATCTCCGGGAGCGGCTCGCCATCGCCGGAGACGGCGGCGACCGCCGCGAACGCGTCGGCGCGCGCGTAACCCAAATTGACCAACGCGGACACCGCCTCGGCATTCGAGCTCGCCGCAGTCGGCGCGCCGCCTGCGGCGCTCGGCTTGGCGCCGACGATAACGCGGAGCGACAGTGTCTGCGCCTTGTCCTTGAGCTCTGCCGAGATACGGGCTGCCAGCTTCGGGCCGACGCCCTCGGCGCGCGAAAGCGACGCTTTGTCGCCGGATGCAACGGCGTGGGACAAGGCGTCCGGCTCGAGCGCCGAAAGAATGGCGAGAGCCACGCGCCCTCCAACTCCCTGCACCGTCGTCAACATGCGGAACCATTCCTGCTCCGCCCGGTCGCCGAAACCATAGAGATGCGGGACCTCATCGCGGATCCGCATCTCGGTGTAGAGCACCGCGTCGGTTCCGGGCCTGCCCAGGCGGGACAGGGTTCGACCGGAGCAGGAGAGCACATAGCCGACGCCGCGGACATCGAGGATCGCCCAATCCTCGCCCAGACTGTCGACCACCCCGGTGAGCTTGCCGATCATGCGATCTTCCATCTCTCAGAGGCCGAGAGCGCTACGCGGGTGCGGTGATGGGCGTGGCAGATGGCGACCGCGAGCGCGTCGGCCGCGTCGGCCGCCGCGATAGCGCCGGGCAGGATCCGCCCGACCATCATCGCGACCTGGGCCTTGTCGGCGTGACCAGTGCCGACAACTGACTTTTTCACCAGATTGGCGGCGTATTCGGCGACCTTCATCCCGGCCATCGCCGGTACGAGCAGCGCGATGCCGCGTGCCATGCCGAGCTTCAAGGTCGAAGCCGGATTGCGGTTGACGAAGACTTCCTCGATGGCGGCTTCCTCGGGCGTCCATTCCGCCACGATATGGACCAGGGCTTTGTGGATCTCGGCGAGGCGAGCGGCCAAATCGAGACCGGCATCGGTTGCGATCGCGCCATGGGCGAGGGGCCTCAGGCGATTGCCCTCGCACTCGATGACGCCCCAGCCGGTATGGCCGAGGCCCGGATCGATTCCGAGGATTCGGAGCGAGTTCACGCCGACAGCCGCTCCGCAAGCTCATCCGACAGCTCGGCGTTGGCGGCCACGCTCTGCACGTCGTCACTGTCCTCGAGCACGTCGATCAGCTTCATCAGGCTTTCGGCCTGTTCGGGATTGGGTGCGGCGGTCGTGAGCGGCCGCCATTCGAGCGCCGCGCTCTGCGCGGGGCCGAACTTCTCCTCGAGGGCGTCGCGCACGCCGGCGAAATTCTCGACCGAGGTCGTGATCTCATGCTCGCCGCCTTCGGAATCGACATTGTCGGCACCGGCCTCGGCGGCCGCTTCGAACATGGCGTCCCCGCTCGCGACGGCGCCCGGGTAGGCTATGACGCCGAGGCGCTGGAACATGAAGCTGACCGAATTAGTCTCGCCAAGCGCTCCACCGTGCTTGGTGAAGGCCGAGCGGACCTCGGAGGCGGTGCGGTTGCGGTTGTCGGTTAGCGCCTCGATGATCAGAGCGACGCCGCCGGGACCGTAACCCTCATAGCGGACGGACTCGTAATTTGCGCCGTCATCGCCGGCCGCGCTGTTGATCGCCCGATCGATGCGGTCCTTGGGCATGTTCTTCTGCCGGGCAGCCTGCACGGCGGCGCGGAGCCGCGGATTCATCGCCGGATCCGGCAGTCCCGACTTGGCCGCGACGGTGATCTCGCGCGCGAGCTTGTTGAAGATCTTCGCCCGCTTGACGTCTTGAGCGCCCTTGCGGTGCATGATGTTCTTGAACTGCGAATGTCCGGCCATGGGTCCGATTCCAAAAGGCGCCGCGACTCGGGCCGATTATTGAATCCGGTTCGCGGCAGTTAGTCCAGAATGCGTGAACTAAGCAAGAACCGGACGGCGTTGAGCGACTTCCGGCAGCGACTGCGAAAGCTTGCCGCCGATCCGCACCGGAACGATTCGATGGGCGAGCCCGGTCAAATCATCGGTTTCAACGAAGGCGCCGCAGGCGGTTGCGGAGCCTTCGGCGGGAGCCAGCCTTTCGCCGGGCATCTTGCGCACGAATTTGGCGAGGGCCGGACCCTTCTCCATGCCGATCACGCTGTCATAGTCGCCGCACATCCCCGCATCGGTCTGATAGGCGGTACCACCCGGCATGATGAGCGCGTCGGCGGTCGGAATATGCGTATGGGTGCCGATCACCAGCGACGCGCGGCCGTCGCAGAAATGACCGAAAGCCATTTTTTCGCTCGTCGCCTCGCCATGCACATCGACGATGATCGCCGCGGCACCTCGGCCGAGCGCGTGGAGCCTCAGCACCCGGTCGAGCGCCGCGAACGGATTATCCAAGGCATCCATGTAGAGCCGGCACATCAGGTTGACGACCAGCACGCGCTGCCCGCCGCGAGCGGGCAGCACCACTGCTCCCCGGCCCGGCACCCCCTCGGGATAATTGATCGGCCGCAGCAATCGTTGGTCACGCTCCAGGAACGGTATGATCTCCCGCTTGTCCCAGATGTGATTGCCGGTGGTGATGCAATCGACGCCGGCCGCGAAGAGCTCGGTCGCGATCGTCTCGCTGATGCCGAACCCGTGGGCCGCGTTCTCGCCGTTGGCCACCACGAAATCCAATTCCAGGCGGCGGCGCAGATCGGGAACATGGGCGATCACGGCCTCCCGTCCGACCTTGCCCATGATGTCGCCCAAAAACAGCAGCCTCATCTACGCCTCTCAGAACCGAATCGCATAAAGCCCTTTTCCGTTGCCACCGCATCCAACGCCTGATCCCAACCTTCGTCGGGAACGCGCTCGATCTCTTGCGCCGCGTAGGCGAGGCCGATCGCCTGGACCGGTTTCCGGCCGCGCAGCGCGGCGAGCGTCGCGTCGTAATGGCCGCCGCCATAACCGAGACGGTGGCCGCGGCGATCGAAGGCGAGCATGGGCACCAGCAGGATATCGGGGAGAATGGCCGGCGAGTCCAGCGACGGGCTCGGAATTCCGTAGCGTCCCGGCAGCAGCGCCGCACCTGGCAGCCAGAGCCGAAAGGTAAGGGCCCGGCCTTCCTCGACGCTCGGCAGCGCACAGGGATGCGACCCCGCCAAAAGCTCTATGAGCGGCATCGGGTCGATCTCGTCTCCAATCGGAACATAGCCGGCGACGATGTCTCCAGGCGCCGCGCCTAGGCCCCCCAGCGCGACCTTCGCCAGCGCCGCCGCCGCGTCGGGATTGCCGGCGGCAGCCGCCGAGCGCGCCTGTCGCGCCGCCCGGCGCAAATCGGCCTTGGCAGCCGGATTATCCATGGTCGGCATCTGGGATGCGGAAGGGCGGAAGGCCCCGCGCCGGTCGTTGACGTTTGCTATCCGCAGTGGCCCTGGAAACCAGGGGGGCGCCGTGTAGTCGGACCACGATCCGGCCAGTGACAGCTCCCAAGCAGATTGCACATCGGCCCCTGGGATAAAGCTGTCTGACGGGCCGTGCAGAAACCTTCCACCGGTTAATCTAGGCCCGCTCGAGCCGTGTCGCAATGACCCCGATTCGGTCGGTCAGGTGATCGACGGCGGCGATCAGCAGCTCCTGGTCCTCGTCCCCGGGTCGTCGGTTGTCGGCCAAGGCCCGCGCTTCGGTCAGCTCGTCCGCCAGCATGAGGCCGGCCAGTACCAGCAGGTGAGTCTCGCCGACCGTTCCGGGGGTGCTTTGCGACGCCAGAAGCCGTGCCCGGGAATCGAGCATGCCGGCGAGCTCGCGTACACGATCCTCTTGCCCTTCGTCGCAGGCGACCGCGAAGACGCGCCCGTTGATGTTGATGTCGACCTTGGCCACTGCAGGCTTAACTTGCGAGCGCCAATTCGATGCGTTCGATCATCCGATCGAGACGTTCAGCGAGCACCGTGTTGGCCGAGCTGCCGTCGGCCGAGCCCGAATCGGCCGTCGCCTCGACACGCGCCTCCAGCTGGTCGATCGCCTGGTCCAGGCGCTCCAGCGCCGCGCGCAGCCTGTCCGATACTTGTCCCGACATGTGCCTCTCCCACGCCGCCGACAGTATGGCCCGTGCTTTATGCCGTCAATGCGAACCATGGTTAACGCGGGCGCTCACACGCGCCGATCCCGCGCATGGGCGACATACAGTTTCGGCATGGCGTTCTCGCCGCCGGAATGTGAGACGCGGGTTGACGGAACTTCGCCGGGAATTGCATGGTGCCCGCCTTTCGATATCGGGCGCAATCGATCATGGCGGAAATGGCGGCGGATTTGACCGAGGGGGTGCAGCACGCACGGCTGGCGAACGCCTTGCGTTTCCTCGCCCTCGATGCCGTCGAGGCCGCGAATTCCGGCCATCCCGGACTGCCCATGGGCATGGCGGATGTCGCCACTGTTCTCTACGGCCACTTTCTCAAATTCGATCCGACCCATCCCGACTGGCCCGACCGTGACCGATTCGTGCTCTCGGCCGGCCACGGATCGATGCTGCTTTATGCGCTGAACCACCTGACGGGCTATGCGGCGCTCCCCATCGAGCAGCTGAAGCGCTTTCGCCAGCTGGGCAGCCGCACGCCGGGCCATCCCGAGCGCGACCTTCAGGCGGGCATTGAAACCACCACCGGCCCACTCGGCCAGGGTATCGCGACCGCCGTCGGCATGGCGCTCGCCGAACGAATCCTCGCAGAGCGATTCGGCGATCTCGTCGACCATCGTACCTTCGTGATCGCGAGCGACGGCGATCTCATGGAGGGCGTCAGCCACGAGGCCTGTTCGCTGGCCGGTCATCTGAAGCTCGGCAAGCTTATTGTCTTCTTCGACGATAACGGCATCTCGATCGACGGCCCGACCGATCTCACCTGCTCGGACGATGTCGCCGAACGCTTCGAATCCTACGGCTGGCACGTGCAGAAGATCGATGGTCATGATCCGGTCTGGATCGCCGAAGCGATCCAGACCGCCGAGGCCGATACGCGCCCGTCGCTTATCGCCTGCAAGACCGTGATCGGCTTTGGCTCGCCCAAGCGCGCCGGCACCTCGGAAGCGCACTCCAACGCCTTCGGGGCGGAAGAGCTGGCCGCTACACGCGCCGCGCTCGATTGGCCTTTCGGCCCCTTCGAGATTCCCGAGGAGGTCCGCGCGATGTGGCGCCGCTTCGGCGAGCGCGGAGCCAATACGCGAAAGGCTTGGCAGGCCAAGCTGCAAAGCGTTGACGCCGACTTGCGCGGCGCCTTCACGCGCGCGGTCGCCGGGATGGTTCCGGCGGAGGCCGGAAAGGCGCTCGCCGCCTACCGCGCGGAAGCTGCGTCCAGCAAGCCCAAGATCGCCACGCGCCAAGCTTCGGGGCAAGTGCTGGACCGGCTGGTGCCGGTGCTTCCGGAACTCGTCGGCGGGTCGGCCGACCTCACGCCGTCGAATAACACCAAGGCGAAGAATTCGCCCGAGATCCGACCCGGCGCCTTCGACGGCCGCTATATCCATTTCGGGGTCCGTGAGCACGCGATGGCGGCGGCGATGAATGGGATGGCGCTTCATGGCGGCGTGATTCCCTATGGCGGCACCTTCCTCACCTTTACCGATTATGCCCGGCCGGCCATCCGCCTGGCTGCGCTCATGAGGCAGCGGGTCGTTTATGTGATGACTCATGATTCGATTGGGCTCGGCGAGGATGGACCCACTCATCAGCCCATCGAGCATCTTGCCGCTCTGCGAGCCATTCCAAACCTGCTGGTGATGCGGCCGGCCGATGCGGTCGAGACGGCGGAGTGCTGGGAAGTCGCGCTCGCCCACACGGACCGGCCGAGCTTGCTCGCGCTGACCCGTCAGGGCGTGCCCGCATTGCGCGAGGATGCCGCGCAGAATCGGTCTGCGCGCGGCGCCTATGTTCTCGATGCCGCCGAGGGCGACGAGAAGGTGCGGTTGTTCGCGACCGGCTCGGAAGTTGCGGTTGCGCGCGAGGCCCGACGGCAATTGGCGGCCAAAGGCATCGCGGCGTCCGTCGTCTCGGCGCCGTGCTTCGCCCTGCTGGATGCGGGCGATCCCGCTTATCGTAAGGAAATCTTGGGCGTGCCCGGCATATTGAAAGTCGGCATCGAGGCTGCCGTTCGGCAGGGCTGGGACGCCTATATCGGCGCGGACGGTGTTTTCGTAGGAATGCACAGCTTCGGCGAATCGGCGCCGGCGGGCGACCTGTTCAAGCATTTCGGCATCACTGCGGCTTCGGTCGTCGAGACCGTGCTCGAACGGCTCGGTGTCGCGGGGACCTAGTTTTACAAGGAGAGAAAAGAATGGCTGCGCGGATCGCAATCAACGGCTTCGGCCGCATCGGACGGCTGGTGCTGCGGGCCGCATTCGAGGCCGGCCGCAAAGATGTCGAGTTCGTCGCCATCAACGATCTGGCGGACGTCAAGACGAACGCGCACCTGCTCAAATATGACAGCGTCCATGGCCGTTTTCCCGGCACCGTCGAGGTTGAGGGCAATACGCTCATCGTCAATGGCAAGCGGATCTCCTGCACGCAGATCCGCGATCCGGCCGAACTGCCCTGGAAGACTCAGGACGTTGATATTGCCGCTGAATGCTCCGGCATCTTCACCAGCCGCGAGGCGGCGTCGAAGCATCTCGCCGCCGGCGCCAAGAAGGTCCTGATCTCTGCGCCCGCGACCGACGAGGACATCACGGTCGTCTACGGCGTCAATGACGACAAGCTGACGGCCGATCACAAGATCGTGTCCAACGCGTCCTGCACGACCAACTGTCTGGCCCCCGTCGCCTATGTGCTCCACAACGCGATCGGGATTGCGCGCGGCTTCATGACGACGATCCACTCCTATACCGGCGACCAGAGCACCGTCGACACGATGCATAAGGATTTGCACCGCGCTCGCGCCGCCGCGCTCAACATGATTCCGACTTCGACCGGCGCCGCCAAAGCGGTCGGCAAGGTGCTGCCCGAACTCAAGGGCAAGTTGGACGGCGTGTCGGTCCGCGTGCCGACGCCCAACGTGTCGCTGGTCGATTTCAAGTTCCTGGCGAAGCGCGCGACGGCGGCCGAGGAGATCGGTCAGATCATCTCGAAGGCGGCTGCTTCCGGCCCGCTCAAGGGCATTCTCGGGACCTATACCGATCCGCTGGTCTCGACCGACTTCAACCACGATTCCCATTCCTCGATCTTCGCGCTCAACGAGACCAAGGTCATCGACGGCGATTTCGTGCGCGTGATGAGCTGGTACGATAATGAGTGGGGCTTCTCCTGCCGGATGAGCGACACGGCGGCGAAGATGGCTTCGCTCGGATAGGAGACCACGAAAGAGGGCAGTTTGGAGATCTTCGAGGCGACGCTCGCACTCCTGGCTGCCGCTCTGGTCCTGTCGGCCCTTGCGGGCAAGCTCGCCGTCCCATACCCGTCTTTTCTGGTCGTGGGCGGGCTCGTCCTCAGCTTCCTGCCGATCGTGCCGGGGGTCGAGCTCGATCCGGCCCTTGCCTTTACGCTCTTCCTGCCGCCGATCCTGTTCGAAGCGGCCTATTACACGTCCTGGCGCGACTTCCGCGCCAATGCGCAGGCGATCGGCGGACTTGCCATTGCGCTTGTCGCCTTCAGCACCTTCGCGATCGCGCGTGTCGCCGACTGGCTCATTCCGGAGATGCCGCTGGGCGCGGCGGTGGTGCTGGGCGCCATCGTGTCGCCGCCTGACGCCGCGGCCGCGACAGCGGTGCTGCGCCGGATGCGGCTGCCGCGCCGGGTGGTGGCGATCGTCGAGGGCGAAAGCCTGGTCAATGACGCGGTCGCGCTCGTCATCTACAATTTCGCCGTCGCGGCGGTCGTCACCGGACGCGTTTCCGCCTCCGAGGCATCTCTCGCGCTCCTCGTCACCGTTGTCGGAAGCCTTGCCATCGGGCTTATCATAGGCTGGGCTTGGACGAAGCTTGCCGAGCGTCTCACGGACCCGCTCATCGCGATCGCGATGAGCTTCATGGTCGCCTTCGGCGCTTATCTCGCCGCCGAGCGGCTGGATCTATCCGGGGTACTCTCGGTCGTGGCGGCCGGGCTCTACTTTGCCTGGAAGGCGCCGACATCCCTGTCGGCCGACGCCAGACTTGGCGGCGCGGCGGTCTGGCGCCTCATCATCTACATTCTGAACGCGCTCGCCTTCGTGCTCATCGGCCTTCAGCTTCCCCAGATCCTCGGTGATCTGAAAGGCTATTCGCTCGCAACGTTGGCGAAAGACGGCGCCGTCATCGCCGGCACCGCGATCGTCATTCGCCTCGCCTGGGTGCTCGGCTTCTCGCAGACCCTAAGGCTGATATCGCGAGCCAGCCGAAAGCCCAACTTCGTCAACTGGCGCGAGGCGATCGTGATCGGGTGGAGCGGCATGCGCGGGCTGGTCTCGTTGGCGGCGGCCTTGGCGCTGCCCGACACCACTATCGACGGGGCGCCGTTTCCGGCTCGCGCGCTGGTCCTCTTCCTCGCTTTCGCGGTCATCTTGGGCACCCTGGTTGTGCAGGGGCTTAGCCTCGGCTCACTGGTCCGGCTGCTCGGACTTGACCAGGATTCGGGCGACGAGGAGGAAGAACGGCTGGCGCGTATCGCCGCCGCCAACGCGGCCATCGACGCCATCGATTCTCTGGCCGAGAACCCGGCCCTGCCCAGGGAAGTGCTGGACCGGATTCGCTATACATACAGCGCCCGCATCCCGCAATTATCGAACCAGCCCACTGGCGACGTCGAGAATCCGTCTCATGGCGACTTTGCCGATGCGGTGAGGCTCGCCGCCATCGCGGCCGAGCGCAACGCCATCCTGCGACTCCGCGACGGCCGCACGATCGGCGACGGGGCCCTTCATCGGGTTCAGCAGGATCTCGATCTGCTCGAGCTCGCGATCAAAGGCCATCGGCCGGCCTATTCGCGCGCCTCCTGGATCGATCTTTCCAATCGCGTGGCGGGTCGCGGCCGCCCGCCGCGTGCGGTCTGAGAGCGGTGGCGGGTCCGGCTTTCATTGTCCACTCGCTCGAACATCTGCGCGCCGTGCTGCGGGTCGCGGCCGACGCTGGCCTAGCGGTCGTGGCGCTGAGCGGTCCCGGCGCCTCGGGCTATGCCGGCCCCCGCTGGTTTGCAGGATTAATCGCGGCAGGCGCAGCCGAATTCCCCAATGTCGAGCTCACCGCAGCACTTGATTGCGGCGATCGCGCCGGGGATGCGCTCGTTGCTCTTGGAGCCGGCCTGCGACATCTGATCTTCACCGGCAATCCCGAGGCGGCCACGAGGCTCTCCCGCATCGCCGCCGCCCAGGGCGCCGACATCCGGGATCGAAGGCCCGAAGCCTTCGATCTGCTGGATATTAAAGATCTGGATAGAGCTGTACGAAATTATTGCGGGAATTTGCCAGCGCTGGAGCGTTCCAGTATGCAGAGCCCGACCAAACAGAGCCCGGAAAGCGCCCCATGACGATCACCCCTAAAGTTCGCGAAATCCTCTCCCATTATGAGAGCGACAACCCCGGCACCAAGGCCAATCTCGCCCGAATCTTGATGCAGGGTCGTCTCGGCGGCACCGGTAAGCTCGTCATCCTGCCGGTCGATCAGGGCTTCGAGCATGGGCCGGCGCGCAGCTTCGCGCCCAACCCGCCGGCCTATGATCCGCATTATCATTTCCAGCTGGCGATCGAAGCCGGCTTGTCGGCCTATGCCGCGCCCCTGGGCATGATCGAAGCGGGCGCCGCCACCTTTGCGGGGCAGATTCCGACGATCCTCAAGCTCAATAGCGCCAACAGCCTGTCGCGGTTGAAGGAAGACGCCGACCAGGCGGTGACCGGCAGCGTGGCCGACGCGCTTCGCCTCGGCTGCTCCGCGATCGGCTTCACGATTTATCCGGGCTCCGACAGCGCTTATGAGCAGTATGAGGAGTTCCGCGAGCTGGCTGAGGAAGCCAGAGCCGCCGGCCTCGCCGTCGTGCTGTGGTCCTATCCGCGCGGCGGCAATCTCTCGAAGCAAGGCGAGACGGCGGTCGATATCTGCGCCTACGCCGCGCATATGGCGGCGTTGCTCGGCGCGCACATCATCAAGGTGAAGCCGCCGACCCCCGCGCTCGAGCTCGACGCCGCCAAGAAGGTCTACGAGGCGCAGCATATCCCGATCGGCACGTTGGCGGAGCGCGTGCGTCATGTCGTGCAGTCCTGCTTCAATGGCCGCAGGCTGGTGGTCTTCTCCGGCGGCGAGGCCAAGGACTCGGTCGACGCGATCTATGATGAAATCCGCCAGATCCGCGACGGCGGCGCGACCGGCTCGATTATCGGCCGCAACACCTTCCAGCGCCCGCGCGAGGAAGCGCTCAAGCTGCTCGACGGCATCATCAAGATTTATCTGGGCCAAGGCTAATTGGCGTCGAAGGACGCGCGCTGCCGCTTCTATCTGCTGACCCCGCCCGCGATTGCGCTGCCGGAGTTCGCCGACGAGCTTGCGGCAGCGCTCGACGCGGGCGATGTCGCGGCGGTGCAGCTCCGGCTGAAGGATCTGCCGCGCGAGCAGATCGCGCGCGCTGCCGAAGCCTTGCGGCCGATCGTTCAGAGTCGCGGCGTTGCGTTCATCCTGAACGACTATCCCGATATCGCCGCCGAGACCGGCTGCGACGGCGCCCATATCGGTCCGGAGGACATGCCCTACCGCGAGGCGCGTCGCCTGCTCGGTCCCGACGCGATCGTCGGCGTCAGTGTGAAGACGAGCCGCCACGCTGCGATGGTCGCGGCGGAGGAGGGAGCCAGCTACGTCGCATTCGGGGCCTTCTTCGACTCCGCCACGAAGGGTGTTGCGGCGAACGCCGATCCCGAAATTCTCGAATGGTGGAGCGCGCTGATGGTGGTGCCGTGCGTGGCCATCGGCGGGATCACGCCGGAGAATTGCGCGCCCTTGGTCCGCGCCGGCGCCGATTTCATTTGCGCATCGTCGGGCGTCTGGAAGCATCCGGACGGTCCGGCCGCGGGCGTGCGCGCCTACAACGGGGCGATCGAGAAGACGCTCGCTTCCTAGAAGCGCCGCAGGAATTTCTCGGCGAAGTCCTCCATCATTTTCTTTTTCTGATCCATCGTCGAAGTCGGCCCGAGGACGAAGCGCGGCGGATAGGCGAGCGTGTCGGTCACGCCGAGATCCTGCATCCGCTTGAAGCTGTCGAGATCGGGCGGCGTGCTGAGCGCGGCGTTGATCATGAAGGGCACCCTCTCGCGACCCGCCTCTTTCAGAAGCCGCTTCACCTCGCCGACCAGCCGGCCGATTTCCTCCAGCGTGTTGCCCGAATTCAGCCAGCCGTCGCCGATGGTCGCGGCGCGCTTCAACGCCGCTTGGCTGCCGCCGCCGATGACGACCGGAACCAGGCGGCGGGGCGCAGGCGCGATCTCCAGCGGTCCGAAATCAATGTATTTCCCGTGATATTCGACCACGCCGCCCATCCAGAGCTTGCGCATCGCTTCGATCATCTCGTCGAGGCGCTTGCCGCGCGTGTGGAAGTCCACGCCGCCCATGTCGAACTCTTCTTTCATCCAGCCTGCGGCGACGCCGAAGATGAAACGATGATTCGTCAGGATATCGGTCGTGCCGGCCGCCTTGGCGACCATCAGCGGATTGCGCGCGCCCAACACGAAAACGCTGGTGAGGTATTTGAGCTTTGTCGTCACCGCGCCGATCGCCGACGCGCAGGCGAAATTGTCAGGATAGTTCCAGTCCGAACTCATGGGCGGCGCGCCGTCCTTGCCGTAGGGATAAAGGCTCTTGAGCGGCACAGGAAACGCGACATGGTCGCCGTCCATCACGCCTTCGAAACCGACCGTCTCGGCGAATTTCGCCGCCTCGACCAGCTGGTCGGTCTCCATCCAGCTCAGATTCTGCCAGAACTTCATGGCCCGTTTCCTCCTCCTCTGTACGGGAGAACGGGTCGCATGAAATCGGCTATTCGGCAACCGGAAGCCAGAGGACATCCTCAATACGCTCGGCTCCGGCGAGGAGCATCACGAGCCGATCGAAGCCCAGCGCCATGCCCGTGCATTCCGGCAAGCCGTGCGCGAGGGCCGCGAGGAAGTCCTTGTCGATCGGGTAGCGCGTGGCATAGAGCCGCTCCTTGAGCGCCATGTCGATCTCGAAACGGCGGCGCTGCTCGGCGGCGTCGGTCAGCTCGCCGAAACCGTTCGCAATTTCCAGGCCGCAGATATAGAGCTCAGCGCGTTCGGCCACACGCGCGTCGCCCGGCTTGAGGCGGGCCAGCGCGGCCATCTCGGCCGGATATTCGATGAGAAAAGTCGGCCGGCCGGCACCCAGATTGGGCTCTATGCGCTCGGCCAGGATTCGGAGCGCCAGATCATCCCACCGGTCGCCATCGGCGACTCTGGCGCCGATCCGTCGGGCTTCATGCGCGAGCGCATCGACATCCCCGGCCGTCGCCAAGAGGTCGATGCCGGCGTGATGTGCGAAAGCCGCCGCAACCGTGAGGCGCTCCGGCGCGAGCAAGAGGTCGCACGCGATCCCCTTCCACGACACTCTGCTTCGCTTCGCTTCGGCTGCAAGCGCCGCCAGCAAGGCGCCGGCATCCTCCATGATGCCCTCGTAGGCGCCCTCGCGGTACCATTCGAGCATCGTGAATTCGGGGTGATGCGTCGCCGCCCGTTCTCCGTTGCGGAACACATGTGCGAACTGGAAGATTCGCGGCAGGCCGGCGGCCAGCAGCTTCTTCATCGCGAATTCGGGCGAAGTGTGGAGATAAAGCGGCTGCCGCGCCTGCCGGTCGGCCGAGATCAGCTCTGTCTGGAAGGCCGTGAGGTGCGGTTCCAACCCGGGGCTCACCTGAAGGGCAGGTGTCTCCACCTCCAGGAAGTCGCGCGCGACGAAGAAATCGCGTGTCGCGCGGGTCAGCTTGGCGCGTAGCTCGAGATAGGGGCGGCGGCGGGCGAAGACGTCTGGGCGCCACCAGGGCGTCATGGGAAGCCTATTCGATATTTTCTGCAATGACTTGGAAATAGAATATTGATTGTCTCGGCCGCGATCGATAGCTGGAAGTCGATGAGGCGTGCAAGCTGGAAGCTGCCGGCTGGAAGCTGCCGGTTTGCCCGGCGCTGCCCGACCTGCTAGGTTCCGCCCGCTTTTTGGCCGGCCGGCGGGGCCCGGCTCATCTCCAAGACAGGATAGTCGGTTCATGAAAGTCACGGCGATCACGGTGCGCGCCGGCAACGTGCTGGAACATAACGGCAAGCTCTGGATCGTGCTGAAGAGCGAGATCTTCCAGCCGGGCAAAGGCGCCTCGGTCGTCCAAGTCGAAATGCGCGATTTGCGCGCGGGCAACAAGACCAACGAACGCTTCCGGACCCAGGAGACGGTCGAGCGCGTGAGCCTCGACGAGGCCGAGTACGCCTTCCTATTCTCGGATGGCGACAGCTTCACCTTCATGAACCAGGAGACCTTCGAGCAAATCTCGGTGCAGCGTGAAGTCATCGGCGCGCCGGCCGCTTTTCTTCAGGACGGCATGATCTGCTCGATCCGGACCTACGAGGGACAGCCGCTGGAAGTGACGCTGCCCGACACCGTGACGCTGCGGATCACCGAGGCCGACGCGGTTGTGAGAGGGCAGACCGCCTCGTCCTCCTATAAGCCGGCGGTGCTCGAGAACGGCGTCAAAACGATGGTCCCGCCCTTCGTCGAATCCGGTACCCGCATCGTCGTCAAGACAGCCGACGGGAGTTATGTCGAAAGGGCCAAGGACTAACGCCGGAGCCGCGCGGGCGTCATGGTCGGCTCACGCTCTCCGCTGATCAATGTCATGGTCCGCGCCGCCGAGAAGGCAGCGCGCACCCTGGTCCGCGACTTCGGCGAGGTCGAGCAGCTTCAGGTCTCGAAAAAAGGACCTGCCGATTTCGTTTCCTCCGCGGACCTGGCGGCCGAACGGGCCATTCGGCAGGAGCTCTCCAAAGCACGGCCGGACTTCGCATTCCTGATGGAGGAGAGCGGCCGTCACGGCCCCAAGGATGCGCGCAATCGCTGGATCGTCGACCCGCTGGACGGCACCACCAATTTCCTCCACGGCCTGCCGCATTGGGCGATTTCGATCGGCGCCGAGATGGATGGGGTCGTCACCGCCGGGGTGATCTACGATCCCGTCAAGGACGAGCTCTTCTGGGCCGAGCGCGGACAGGGCGCCTTCGTCAATTCCAAGCGCCTTCGCGTGTCGGGCCGGCGGTCGCTGGATGCGGCGATGGTCGCGACAGGAATGCCGTTTCGGGGACGTGCGATCGCGCCGCATTACCTGGCGGAGCTCGACCTCGTGATGCAGGAGGTGGCCGGCGTGCGTCGTTTTGGCTCGGCGGCCCTCGACCTCGCCTACGTGGCGGCCGGGCGCTATGATGCCTTCTGGGAATACGGGCTTTCGCCCTGGGATACCGCCGCGGGCGCGATTCTGGTGGCCGAAGCGGGCGGGTTCGTTACGGAAGTCGATGGCGGCAGCAATCCCATCTTCGGCAGCTCGTTGCTGGCCGCCAATGGCGGACTCCAGCGCCCGATGCTCGACCTTCTCCGGCGTGCGGCGCAGGGGGCTTAGGCACCTTCTGCTGGGCGCGGCGTTCGTGCTCGCGATGGCCGATCCAGCCGCCGCGCAGTTGAGCGAGGCGCCCCAGCCGATACCGTCTCCGCCCATTCCGGCGCCACCGAAATTGCCGCCGGCGCCCAGAGTCACGGTCGGCTCCCCGGTCTCGCCCGGTCAGCCCGATATCGACATTCCTGCTCCACCGAGCGTCGCGGCCGTGACGTTTCCGGCACAACCGCTCGTGACGCCTGCGGATCGCTCCGATCCGGTGCCCCCGCCGCGTCCCGGCACCGAGACGCCGCCGCCTCCGGCGACCAGCCCTGGAGCGGACCAGACGAAGATCGAGGAAACGGCCTTCATCGTCGATCCGGGGACCAGCCAAATTCCGAACTCCGTTCAAGCGAAGCTGCTTCGTCTCGCGCAGGATTTGAAAGATGCGCCCCTGGCGCGCGTGGAGATCCGCGCGTACGCGCCGGTCAAGGGCCCGTCGGAAAGCGATTCGCGACGCCTGGCGCTCGCGCGCTGGCTTGCGGTGCGCGACTTTCTGGTCGCGCATGGTGTGGCTGATGATCGTATCGACGGTCGCGCTCTCGCATCGACCCCGAATGAGCCGAACGCCGACAGGGTCGAGCTCTATCTGGAACGCTAGCTCTAGGAGGGAGCGCCAATGCGACTCTCGCGCTATTTGCTGACGATGGGGCTGTTCCTCGTCGCTGTGCTCGTCGTGGCGGCCTTGCTGGTCAGCCGATTGGAGAGCGCCTTTCTTTCCAACCCGTTTCTCAATGCGCTCCTGATCGTCGTGTGGGTCATCGGCATCGCGTACATTTTTCTGCAGACCTTGAGGCTGGAGCCGGTCTTCCGTTGGATGCGGACCGTTCAGCGTGCGCCGCGTCTGGTGAACGAGCTCGAGTCGCCGCCGCTCATGACGTCGCTCGCGCGACTCATCGAAGATCGCGCGGGGCTGACGACGACGACGGCACGGGCCGTCCTCGACGGCATCGCAGTCCGGCTCGACGAAAGCCGCGACACCGCGCGCTATTTCGTCGGGCTGATGATCTTTCTGGGTCTGCTCGGCACCTTCTGGGGTCTTTTGAAAACGGTGGGCTCGGTCGGTGCCGTTGTCCAGGGGCTCTCAATGTCGGCCGATCCGGCCGAACTCTTCAGCTCGCTCAAGGCCGGCCTCGAAGGACCCTTGTCCGGGATGGGGACGGCCTTCGGCTCATCGCTGCTGGGCTTGGCCGGATCCCTCGTGCTTGGCTTTCTCGACCTGCAACTCGGCCAAGCCCAGAATCGGCTTTTCATCGCGCTCGAGGATTGGCTCTACGCATCGGCCGATATGGAGGGACCGCCGGCCCTTCGCAGTAGTTCAACGCCTTCTTACTTGAATGCGCTCGTCGAGCAGACCAGCGAGAATATCGACGCGTTTCGCAGGATCGTTGAGCAATCGGAAGAGAGCCGACGCCAGACGAATGCGGCGATTCACACGCTCTCCGAGCGTATCGGCGCGCTGGCCGCCGCGCATGATTCGAGCATGCGGTCGGCGCGTTCGGAGGATGTCGACACGGCTCTGCTCAAACTTCTCGAACGGCTTGATCATGCGCTCGATTCAGGCGAGCTCGGGGGCGCCGCGCTCGCCGGCCAGCTCGGCGCGATCGATTCGGGCATTCAGCGTCTGGCCGATGAACAGGCCGAAGGCCGCGCCCAGGCGCTCCATGAGATCCGGGGCGAGATCAAGCTCCTATCGAAGATGTTGGGCGCCGCGATCGATTCGGCGCCGGTGCGCTGAGGTCGGTCATGGCGCTATCGCGACGAGGCTTCAGGTCCGAGCTCAATGTCTGGCCGGGATGGGTCGACGGGCTGTCGACTCTCATCATCGTCGTTGTCTTCGTCCTCATGGTCTTCGTGATCGCGCAGGCCTTTCTCCAATCGCTTTTGGCCGGGCGCGACAAATCCCTCGCGGAGCTCAACCTGCGCGTGGCCGAGCTCAATCAGATGTTGGGCAAGGAGCGCGCCGCCGGCGCTGCGCTCAAGAGCCAGCTCGACGCTGCCGCGGCCAAGCTCGCGGACATTACAGCCGAGCGCGACAAGCAGGCGGAGGCGGCCAATGCCTCCGCGGCCGAAGTGCAGCAATTATCCCAACAGGTGGCTGACCTTACCGCTCAGCTTCAGCATCTGAACGACGCGCTCGGCGCCGCCAACACCAAAGCCGAGCAGCAGACGGCGACGATCTCCGATCTGACGCAGAAGCTGAACGCGGCGCTCGCCGAGAAGGTGACTCAGCTTGCGCGCTATCGCTCGGAATTCTTCGGCCGCTTGCGCGAAGTGTTGGGGGAGCGGCCCGATATCCGCATCGTCGGCGACCGGTTCGTGTTTCAATCGGAGGTGCTGTTTCCGAGCGCTTCGGCGACGCTGCAGGAGGGCGGCAAAGAGCAGCTCGCCAAGCTCGCGAAGACGCTGCTCGAGATATCGAAGAAAATTCCCCCCGAAGTGAATTGGGTCCTGCGCGTCGACGGCCACACCGATCCGCGCCCGATCCACACGGATCAGTTTCCAAACAACTGGGCGCTCTCGACCGCGCGGGCGACCGCAGTTGTCGACTATCTCATTTCACAAGGAGTGCCGCCGAACCGACTCGCCGCCGCCGGCTTCGCCGAGTTCCAGCCGGTCGAAAAAGGAACAGACGAGGCAGCCTATGCCAAGGACCGCCGCATCGAGCTGAAGCTGGATCAGCGCTAATCAACGGCGTTCGGTTCGCGCCTTCCCGAGAACTTTGGCGGTCGCGGTTTCGAGTTCCGCGATGAGGCGTTCGCACTCGGCTTTCCCGAGCGTCGCATTCTTATACCAGGAGCCTTAGCCTTTGACACACGCCCATGCCCTGGTGCCGATTGAGACGATACGTTCGGGGTCGTTGGCGATGAAGTTCCAGGCGTCTTCGCAGGCGGTCAGGATAGCATCGTAGCTGTCCCACACGAGGCT
>DATGMP010000147.1:0-19293 GCA_035293565.1 Alphaproteobacteria bacterium
GCGGTTCGGGCCGGACGGCAAGTGCGACGACATCCCTTACTCGAGCAAGATTCCGAAGGCTGCCTGCGTGAAGTCCTGGCCTGTCGAGGAGCGGGCCGGGGCCATCTTCATGTGGCATGACGAGGAGGGGCTGGAGCCGGACTTCCCCTTGCCCCCCTTCGCGCAATGGGACGATCCGTCGTGGGCGCGCTGGAAGTTCGACCATATGGGCGAGCTGCCGATTCATCCGCAGGAAATCGTCGACAATCTGGCCGACTGGGCTCATCTCGGCCCGACACACGCTTCGCCGGTCGAATATTTCGAGGACGAGATCAAAGGCTTCATCTGCATCCAGCGCCAGGGCGGTCGCAGCCGCACGCTGGTCGAGAATGCGGCCTTGCTCGAGACCGATAGCTGGTACTACGGGCCGGGGGTCATGATCTCCAACATGACCGGGCAGATGGATTCGTACATGATCATCGCCCATACGCCGGTCGAGGACGGCGTCACGAAAGTGTGGCACGGGCTGATGGTCAAGTCCGCCCATCCGGTCGCCACGGAGGAAGACGTCGAGACCGGGCGCGCCTACCAGGAGGCAAGCCGCCAGGCCTTCGCCCAGGATTTCGAGATTTGGAGCCACAAGCGCGGCGCTACGCGCATCCTCCAGATCCCCGAGGATGGCCCTTTCCACAAGACCCGCCTCTGGTACAGCCAATTCTTCAATCCGCGCGGCAAGGCCGCCGCCATCCAGACACGGGTCGACGGCTTCCATGCGGTGGTCGGGATGCGCGGAAAACCAAAGAGGGACGCTGCCTAGCAGGCGGGCGCCGTAGCGCCCGATCAATCGGGTCTACTTGTCCCGTCTGAGGCGCGCTAGCGTGTCGATCATCACGGCGGCGTCAGGCGAGTCCTGATAAGCGTGGATGAGCGAGATGGTTTCCTCCAGCTCGGAGTTCGCCTCGCAGCCCTGCATGGCCAGCCATGTGAGCGCGGCGAGCGTGCGCGAGGGGGCCAGCTTTTCCACCAGCTCTGAATAAGGATGGGATTCCTCCGGCGGCGGGTGGTACGCGCGCGCAAGCTCGCCGCGTACCATTTTGAGCGCTTCGCCGCAAAACTCGCTTGTCGCCCTGATGTCGAGCTCCGGCAGATGAGCCATCAGCACCGGCGCCGGATAGTCGCCCTCTTTCAAGATCTCGACAGCATCCTCGTTCCGGCCGACCACCATGCGGGCGCCCGCCAGCGCCTGCTCTCGTTGCGCGGGGTCGCCCGGCCGGCTTTCGTCGGCGAATTTTAGCCATGCTTTGAGATGAGACTGCGGCGTCAGCATCGAGAAGCGCGCCGGATCCTCCCGCAGCACCTTGCCGAGACGCGCCGGGTCTCTCAGCTCGGCAAGTCGGCGCGTGTCGAAGTCGTGATCGCGATAGGCTTCGGCGAGGTCCTGCCAAGCCTTGGCCTCGGCGTCGCAAGAGCAGCCGTACCCCACAAGCCATTCCATCGCGGCGGCCGCGTCCTCGACGCGGTCGTCGATCTCGGAATAGGGCCTGGTGCCGACCTGCTGCGGCGTCAAGGCCGCAGGTTGTCGGCGCAACAGGTCGCGGGCTTTGCTGCAGATCGCAGGCGTCGGATCCAAATCCATCGCGCCCAGCTGCCCCAAAGGAAAATCCCCGCGTCGGAGCATGATTTCCGCGTCGGCTTGGCGACGGTCCAGGTGACGGATGCGTTCCAGCACCGCCTCTCGCATGGCCCTATCTTTCGTTGCGAGGAACGGCGTATAGGCCCAAAGCGGCGAATTGGCCGGCAGAGCCAGCAAGGCTGCTTCGCTCGCGGCGCGGCGGTCGGTGCCTTTGTCGGCGCTATTCCGTGCCTCCTGCATCGGTAGAAGCGACAGGCACAGAAGCAAAACTGCACCCGACATGACCGGCGTCGCCACCCTGGAGGGTATCATCAACCGAATCTCCGGGGACAACGCCCGGATACAGAAGGCTGCGATTATCGGCGGGATCAGTGCCGGAACGACGATCGGCCACAAATAGGGCGCCATTTCGGGCCGGGCGAGCAAATCCAGGACCGTCATTACCGTGAAGCCGGAGAGGGGAAGAAGGACCAGCAGCGCGGCGATTGCCGCCTTCGACAACCGCCCCAAGGCGTAGGCCGTGAATCCGAGCGCTCCCAGCAACAACCAGAGAATACCGGTTTCGACAGCGCCCCGAGCCTGCGCGGCATCGCTGCCGTCGAGATGGCTGAGCGTCGCCAGGGCTAGGATCCAGACCGGAAAACCCAGCCCCGCGATCCCGAGGCCGACCCTCATTGCACGATTGGCGGGCCTCTGGGTCCCTTCCATCGAATCTCGATTCATCCCGTTCCGAGTTTACCAGGAGTCCGGGGAGCGCGTCCCGCATTTTGTTGGTGCGTAAGGAAGAAATGGATTTTTTTGCGGTGAGGTGGCCGGTCTGGAGGAGAGTGTCTCGTCACCGCCTGGCCCGGTCCAAGCTGCGCCTGGGACAGCCCCTTCGCATTCGTCGCCGAAGGCAAAGCGGGCTTTGTCGGTGACGATGTTCAATCCGGGTCGTCCGCAAGCCTGAGCAGATATTCGCCGTATCCGCTCTTCAACAGCGGCTGGGCCAGCTTTCGCAGCTGGATGGCGTCGATGAAGCCGAGCAGATAGGCGACCTCCTCCGGGCAGCCGATCTTGAGGCCTTCTCGGTGCTCGATCACGCGGACGAACTCGGCGGCCTCGAGCATCGATTCATGCGTACCGGTGTCGAGCCAAGCATGGCCGCGCCCGAGCTTCTCGACGCGCAACGCGCCGCGTTCGAGATAGAGCCGATTGAGGTCGGTGATCTCGAGTTCGCCGCGCGCCGACGGCTTGAGGGTCGCGGCGAGGTCGCAGACCGCCTTGTCATAGAAATAGAGACCGGTAACGGCCCAGTTCGAGCGCGGATGTTTGGGCTTCTCCTCGATCGATGTCGCGCGCCCGTCCTGATCGAAGGACACGACACCGTACCGCTCGGGGTCGCTTACGCGATAGGCGAAAACGGTCGCGCCGTCCTTCTGAGCGGAAGCGCGCGACAGGATTTCGGTCATAGAGGCACCGAAGAACAGATTGTCGCCCAGAACCAACGCGCAAGCCTCACCCGCCACGAAGTCGCGACCGATGAGAAAGGCCTCGGCGAGCCCGTTAGGCTGCGGCTGCTCGGCATAGGCGAAGCGGACACCCCATTGCGCGCCGTCGCCCAGCAGCGCCTTGAACATCGGCAGGTCGCGCGGCGTGCTGATGACGAGAATGTCCCGGATGCCGGCCAGCATCAGCGTCGACAGCGGATAATAGATCGTCGGCTTGTCGTAGATGGGCAGGAGCTGCTTGCTGATCGCCAAGGTCAGCGGGTGCAGCCGCGTGCCGGCGCCGCCGGCGAGAATGATGCCTTTCATCGGCCGAGATTCCTCACGACGGGGCGGGCTCCTTTGCCAGGACTTCGATGCATCTGTCGAGCGCCTTCTCCCAGTAGGGGCGCGCGATTCCCCAGTCGCGCGCGATCGCGGCGCAATCCAACCGCGAATTGAGCGGCCGGCACGCTGGCGTGGGATATTCGGCTGTCGTGATCTCGCGGATGGCGGATGGGACCCGCAATCCATCTTTTGCGGCGCGGTCGAAGATCGCTTGGGCGAAGCGATGCCAGCTCGTGTCCGGCGCGCCCGCAAAATGGTACGTGCCGTAGGCCTTCTTGCCGTGAACAATGTCGGCGGCGATCCGGGCAGCTGCCTGCGCGATATCGGCCGCGGCGGTCGGGCCGCCAATCTGATCGCCGACGATCGCCACATCGTCGCGGGTTCGTCCCAGTCGCAGCATCGTCTTCACGAAATTGGCGCCATGCGGACTGAAGACCCAAGAAGTCCGCAGGATGACATGCTCGATCAAGGCGGCGCGGATCGCCTCTTCACCGGACAGCTTCGTCGATCCATAGACCGATAGCGGGCGGCACGGATCGGTTTCGCGCCACGCCGCGGACCCGCCTCCATCGAAGACATAGTCGGTCGACAGGTGGATCAGCTTGGCGCCGCTCTTGGCCGCGGCACGGGCGATCTCTGCCGGGGCGTCCGCGTTCAGCCTACGCGCCGCTTCAGATTCCTTCTCGGCGAGATCGACCGCGGTATAGGCCGCGGCATTGATGATGATCGTCGGCTCGGTTGCGCCGATCATCCGTTCCGCCGCACCCACCTGCGCGAGGTCGCATTCGGCCCGACCGGCGAGAATCGTTTCCACCGATCGTGGCCAGGGGATTCGGGCGAGCTCTCGCGCCACTTGCCCGTTCCGCCCGAAGATCAGGATTCGGATCGCCATCGCGAGTCAGCCGACCTTGCTGCCGAGGCCGAGCCGTTCACCCCCATAGCCCCGCGCGCGAACAGCCTCCCACCAAGGACGATTGGCCAGATACCAGTCGACGGTGCGCGCGAGGCCGGTCTCGAAAGTCTCTTGCGGCTTCCAACCGAGCTCCCGCTGGATACGCGCGCTATCGATCGCATAACGCAGATCGTGGCCCGGTCGATCGGCGACATAGCGGATCAGCGATTCCCGCGGCTCGCCGCCGAGGCGCTCGTCGAGCAGCTTGCACAGCGTCTTCACGACGTCGATATTCCGCCGCTCGCTGTTGCCGCCGACATTATAAGTCTCGCCCGGCCGGCCGCGCTCCAGCACGCAGACGAGCGCCCGGACATGGTCTTCGACATAGAGCCAGTCGCGGATGTTCGCGCCCTTGCCGTAGACCGGCAGCGGCTTTCGCTCGATGCCGTTCAGAATCATCAGCGGGATCAGCTTCTCGGGAAATTGGCAGGGCCCGTAATTGTTCGAGCAATTGGTGATGATGGTCGGCAGCCCGTAGGTGTGATGCCAGGCGCGGACCAGATGGTCGGAGGCCGCCTTGCTCGCCGAATAGGGGGAGTTCGGCTGATAGGCCGTCGTCTCGGTGAAGAAGCCGGTATCGCCGAGCGAGCCGAAGACTTCGTCCGTCGAGATATGCATGAAGCGGAATGCGGCCGGATCGGCCAGCGTGCGCCAATAGCGAAGCGCCACCGACAGAAGGCTGTGCGTGCCGACGATGTTCGTGCGGATCGCCGCGGAGGAATCGTCGATCGACCGGTCGACATGCGATTCGGCGGCCAGATGAAGAACCGCATCCGGTTTGAACCGCTCGAACAGGGCTGTCATGCGTTCCGAGTCGCAAATATCCGCATGCTCGAAGCTGTAGCGCGGATGCTTTTCGACCGGCGCCAGCGACTCCAGGCATGCCGCATAGGTCAGCGCATCGACATTGAGCACCTGATGGCCCAATTCGATGAGGAGCCTGACCGCTGCCGATCCGATGAAGCCGGCGCCGCCGGTTACCAGGAGCTTCACGCGGATCCTCGCTCGGTCAGGGGAAACATTGTTCGCGGTCGATGACCGCCGGAAGAGCGGCGTCCTTGGGTGCCAGGAATGCGTCGCCGGACGAACAGGGCCATTCGATGTCGAGCTCCTCGCAAAGCCAGTGCAGGCCCCGTTCATGGCTGGGCGCGTAGCGATTGTCCACTTTGTAGGTGACGACCGAATCGGGCTCCAGCGTGCAAAAGCCATGCGCGAAGCCGGCCGGGATCAGCAATTGCTCGCCGCCCTTGGCGGTGAGCTCCGCGCCGAACGAGCGGCCGAAGCTCGGGCTGCTCAGCCGTAGATCGACTGCGACGTCCCAGATACGACCGGCCTGCACCGAGACGAGTTTGGCTTGCGCGAAGGGCGGAACCTGATAATGCAATCCCCGAACGGTGTAACGACGGGTCGAGAGCGATCGGTTGTCCTGAATGAAGTCGAGGTCGATGCCGCCCTCGAGAAGCGCCGACCTCTTATAGATTTCGGAAAACTCGCCGCGATCGTCGAAGAACTTTTTGGGAA
This sequence comes from Alphaproteobacteria bacterium, assembly GCA_035293565.1. GTDB lineage: Bacteria > Pseudomonadota > Alphaproteobacteria > BOG-932 > Roseiterribacteraceae > DATGMP01. The sequence continues at coordinate 5,900 of DATGMP010000147.1, forward strand.
CAATGAATTTCACGCCGGCAATGGAAGTGTCGCGGATCTCCATATCTTCGTCCCGAATTTGCTTTTGATTCAGCCTTCTCGATCTTAAATCGCGGGATTGCGGCGAACAATAGCGGCGGCACGGCGGCGGAGCCCGACGGCTGGCGGCTGCATCGGCGCCGAGCTAGGATGTCCGCGAACTCACACGCCGCAGAACCGAGGCGGGAAAGCCAAAGCATGCCTCCGAAGGTCAGCGTCATAACGGCCGTCTACAATGCCGAAAATTTTATAACCAAGACATTAAACAGCATTATCTCGCAGACCTTTACGGACTTCGAATATATCCTGATCGATGACGCTTCGACCGACAACAGCGCCGCGATTATCGAGGCGATCGGCGACCCGCGGGTACGCCTGATACGCAATGACCGGAATCGCCGTCTCGTCTATACGCGCAATCGTGCGATCGCGGCCGCGGCAGGGGAGTTCATCGCCGTCACGGATCACGACGATATTTCGCTGCCGACGCGACTCGCCGACCAGATACGCTTTCTCACCGATCACTCCGACGTGGGGCTCGTCGGATCCTGGTACAATACGATCGACGAGAACGACCGGTATGCGCATCACCCGATCCGCCGGCGATATTCGCCGGAAGAGTTTCGCGCGTCATTGCTGTTTCGAAACTTTGTCGGTCATTCGACCGTTATGATCAGGCGCGAGGCGCTGCCGAATCCTCCCTATGCGCCGGAATATCCGCTGTGCGAGGACTATTTCCTCGTGGTCCAGATCGCTCGAAAATACAAGATCGACCTGATTCCGAAGATCTTGGTCCATTACCGCGCGGTAGGAGAAAGCTATACAAAAAAGGCCCGACCGGAGATGCAGGCCCTGGGGCGCAAGCTGAAGCGATCGCTTTTGCAGGAGCTCGGAATCGACGCAACCGAAGACGAGATAGGGTTGCACGACAATCTGAGCACGCGAATCACATCACCTACGCGTGGGCAGCTGGAGCAGGCCGAAGGGTGGCTGGAGCGCATCGTCGCCGCCAATGATGCGCGCGGGCTCTATGAGCCGCCGGCGTTGCGGGCGGTCATCGGCAATGAATGGTTCGAGCTTTGCCGGGAGGCCTCGTTTCTCGGCCCCGAGACCTGGCGGCAATACCGGCGCTCGGCGCTCGGTCGGCATGCCCATTACGGACGGCTCGATCATCTGCGACTTTTTCAGAAGTGCCTGTTCGCGCGCAGCACCCCTGCCGAAGCTCCTAAGGCGGCGGAATGACTGTAATCAAGCTCAAGCGAGTCTACGAGACCGCCGATTCGGACGACGGGGCGCGGATCCTGGTCGATCGGCTCTGGCCCCGCGGTCTGGCGCGCGACAAGGCGCATATCGACCTCTGGCTCAAGGAGATCGCTCCCAGCGACGCTCTGCGCAAGCGCTTTCACGGCAAGCCGGAAGACTGGGGCGCGTTCAAGTCCGCCTACGCCGCGGAGCTGAAGAGCCCAGATGCGAAGCCCGCGGTCGAGGAAATCCTGAAGCGCATTCGTCAGGGACCCGTCACGCTCCTTTATGCCGCCCGTGACGAGCAACACAACAACGCCGTCGTGCTGAAGCAGTGGCTTGATCGGAAGGCGCGTTAAGTCACGAAGCGGCACTGAGACGCCGGCGTGCGTGTGTCCATGCCGACCGAGCGCGTTCGGGGCGCACCGGTATATAAGATGCAGTCCGCCGCGGCTTTGCCGAAGTGGCGCCAAATATTCGGGCGGTCTGAGACAAGACCTCTGTTGCCGCGGCAGCTACGAGTGACGTCGATCGTATCAGCGGGCCCGCCAAGACCCGACCTTTCGTGGGGGAATTTCGATGGCCAGAATCGTGTCGGTCCAAGCGCGGGTCGTGCGTATTCCGCTACGTCAGCCGACCGCCTTCGCCCGCCGTCAGGTGAGTGCCCGCGATTATTGTCTCGTTAAGATCAGGACTGACGACGGCGTCGAGGGTATCGGCCATTGCTACGCCGGGCATTCCGGCGGCGGCCTGGTGGCGCTCGCCGTTCGAGAGATGCTGGCGCCTCTGGTCATCGGAGCCGATTCGACGTCAACCGAGCTGTTATGGAAAAATCTGTACCAGGAGGTCCTGCTGCACGGTCGGGCCGGATCAGTGATGCGGGCCCTCAGCATCATCGACATCGCGCTTTGGGACCGCAACGCTAGGGCAGCGAATTTACCGCTTTATAGATATTTGGGAGCTGCATACGAAGGGATGGTGCCGGCCTACGGGAGCGGCGGATACTATCTCGACGGCAAGACCCCGGAGATGCTGGGCGAGGAGATGGCGAGCTATGTGGCGCTCGGCCTCGGCGCGGTCAAGATGAAAGTCGGTCGCGGCGATCTCAAATCGGAAGAAGCGAGGATCGCCGCGGCGCGAAACGCGATCGGTCCCGACATCTTGCTGATGCTCGATGCCAACAACGCTTGGTCGGACGTGCCGACGGCGCTTCGCTATATCGAGCGCTTCGCGCCCTACGATCCGTACTGGATCGAGGAGCCGTTCAGCCCGGATCAGATCGACAATCACGCGAAGCTGGCGGCGGCGATCGCCATCCCGGTGGCGACTGGTGAGATCGAGGCCGGCCGTTGGCGTTTCAAGGAAATGCTCGATAAGCAGGCGGCGTCGATACTGCAGACGGACGCGGCGGTGTGCGGCGGCATCACGGAGTTCCGTCGCATCGCCGCGCTGGCGGACTGCTACGGCGTGAATCTTTGTCCCCACTGGTTCCACGATCTGCATGCGCAGCTCGTGGCCGCATTGCCCAACGGGCAGTATGTCGAGTACTTCCCCGACGCCAAGGTCTTCAACTTCCGGGAAATCATCGACCGGCAGCTCGAGGTGCGGAATGGCGGCCTGCTGCTGCCCACGGAGCCGGGGCTGGGATACCGGTTCGACGAGGCGGCTATCTCGCGCTTCGAATCCGACGTGTGGCAGTGACCTGGAAGGAGTGACGCCATGGATTTCGGGCTTATCGGCAAGACAGCGCTGGTGCTCGGCGGCAGCGGCGGTCTCGGTCGCGCGATCGCCAAGGCGCTCGCCGCCGAAGGCGCGAAAGTAGCGGTCGCCGGCGTCCACCCTGAGTCCGTCGCCGCTGCGCAATCCGCTCTGGCCGAGACGGGGCGACCGAGCTTGGGGCTGGAATGGGATCTCGGCGATCCGTCCAGGATCGAGCCGAATGTCTCGAAGATCGAAAGCGAGCTCGGGCCGGTCGATATCCTGATCAACAATACGGGCGGCCCTCCTCCCACCCCGGCCGGCGGCCAGGATCCCGGGCTCTGGTCCAAAAATTTCCAGTCCATGGTGTTGTCCGTGATTGCCGTTACCGATCGCATCCTGCCCGGGATGCGGCAGCGGCGGTGGGGTAGGGTGATCACCAGCACGTCCTCCGGTGTGGTGGCGCCGATCCCCAACCTCGCGATCTCGAACGCGCTCAGACTCTCGCTCGTCGGCTGGTCGAAGACTCTGGCGCGTGAGGTCGCGCGCGATGGCGTTACCGTGAACGTCATTGTGCCAGGCCGCATCGCGACCGCTCGCACCAAGTCTCTCGACGAGGCCAAGGCGAAGCGCGAAGGGCGCGCGGTTGCGGACGTGGCGGAGGAGAGCGCCGTCGCGATTCCCGTAGGCCGCTATGGACTGCCCGAGGAATATGCGGACGTGGTTGCGTTTCTCGCCAGCGAGCGGGCCTCCTACGTCACGGGCTCGGTTGTCCGGGTCGATGGCGGCTTGATCGCCAGCATCTAGCGATTTCCTTCACCGCTTCATGGACGTATCAAGATGGCACTGGACAAGACGATGATCGCCGCGCTCGCCGACATCTCGACAGCGACACTAACCACGGTGTTGCTGAAGAAGGGTTTGCGCAATGTCTGGCTTCGCGGCACCAGGCCGCTGCTTCCCGGCCAGCCGCGGCTGGTTGGTCCGGCCTTCACGATGCGCTTCGTCCCTGCGCGTGAGGATTTGGCGACGCCGGAATCCTGGAGCTCGCCGCGCTCCACGCGGGTCGCTATCGAAGCGATGGAGCCCGGCTGCATCGCGGTGGTCGACGCCATGGGCATCACGGGCGCCGGTATCTTCGGCGATATACTCTGCCAGCGGATGAAGATTCGCGGGGTCGCGGCATTGGTCACGGACGGCGTTATCCGGGATGTCGCCGGCGTGCGCGCCACCGAGCTCTCCGTCTGGTGCCAAGGCGCGGCCGCGCCGCCGTCGGTGGCGGGTCTCACCTTCGTCGGCTGGCAAGAGCCGATCGGATGCGGCGGCGTCGCCGTGTTTCCCGATGACATAATTGTCGTCGACGATGACGGCGCCATCGTTATACCGGGCGCGCTGGTCGCGGAGGTTGCGGCGGAAGCCGCGGAACAAGAGCAGCTCGAAAGCTGGATCTTCGACCAGGTCAAAGCGGGCGCGTCGCTTCCCGGCCTCTATCCCGCCAACGCCGAGACCAGGGCACGCTACGAAGCGTTCCGCGCCGCCAAGGGCAAGAAGACCGGCTGAAGGCGCCGACAGGAGGCGGAGATGGAGCGTCCGGACAAACCCGTCCTCTTGACCGGCGCCTCCGGCATGCTGGGGCGCGTGCTGGTCAAGGCGCTTGGAGAGCAGGGCTGGTCGCTGCGGCTGACCGATCTGGCGCCCTTTCCCGATCGGGTTCCAGACGGCGCGGAGTTTCATCAGGTAGATCTGTGCGACGGTCCGGCCATTCTCCGACTGGCGGAAGGTTGCGGCACGATCTTGCATTTCGGCGGAATCTCGGTCGAACACCCGTTCGAGACGGTGATCGGGCCCAATATCAGGGGGCTTTATCACATCTACGAGGCCGCGCGGCGCGAGAAGGCGCGTATGGTTTTTGCGTCTTCGAATCATGTCGTGGGATTCCACGAGCGGGACGAGACGCTCGACGATGATTGCTCCTTCCGCGTCGACGGCTATTACGGATTGTCGAAGGCCTATGGCGAGCTGATGGGACAGCTCTATTGGGACAAGCACGGCGTGGACAGCGTGTTCCTTCGCATCGGCTCCTGCCGCGCCGAGCCGACTGATGCTCGCATGCTGAGCACCTGGCTCTCCTTCGGCGATCTGACGCGGCTCGTCATTCGCGGCACGCTCGCCAAGACGAGCGGCTGCGTCGTCATCTGGGGCGCCTCCAACAATCGGCGCATGACCTGGTGGCGGAATGATGCGCGCGAAGCGATCGGCTGGCGCCCGCAAGACAGCGCCGATGCCTTCGAGAATCGGCTGCTCGGCATGACGAGCGGCCATCCGGTGGCCGAACGATATCAAGGCGGCCCGTTTTGCGTGCTGGACTATTCACGCGACCGTCTCGCGGAGACGGACAAGTCCTGATCCGCGATTAGGCGGCTCCGGTGAAATCAGGTTTTGACAGCGCGGACTGGCGAGAATGCTTGTTCCCGCATACGCTGGGAAATGACGCGGTGGCCCATCATGCCGAGGAATTTGGGCCGAAGGATTCGATCTCGACTGGCTGCGGCGGTCATTCTTTCGGGCTTAGAGGGAGTGCGCGATGTCGGTCAGTCGCATCAAATTCGGCTCGCAAGCATATGCCGACGCTATCAATGAAACATACGATAACGTGCTTCTCAAAGGCATGGACATCATTGGACGGGATGATTTCTATGGCATCGCTGCTTGGAAGGGTCTCGCCTTCTTCGGTAAGAAGCTGAAGCTCACGAGACGGTCTCACTTGCTCGATCTCTGCTCGGGAATCGGAGGGCCGGCACGCTTTCTCGCCGACGCCTATGGCTGCAATGTGACGGGCATCGACCTTTCAGAATTCAATCACCGCGCCGCGCAGAAACGGACGAAGAAAGCCGGGCTCGACCACCTCGTGAGCTTTCGTCATGGAGACGCCCTCGACCTCCCCTTTGAGGACGAGAGCTTCACGCATGTGCTCGGCTGCGAGTCCTGGTGCTACTTCCCGGACAAGGTGGCTCTGTATAGGGCGGCCAAGCGGGTACTGAGACCGGGCGGTATCATTGCGTTCCTGGAGGCTGCCTGCGAGACGCCGGTTCGTCTACACACCGAAGATCTTCTAGGCCTCGTCCGGTATGAAAGCATCGGCCGTTACACCGAGATGCTCAAGGCGGCGGGCTTTACGAACATCCGTCATTACGACACGACGAACCTTGCCTCACGGGACGTTGCGCGTTCGCTGTATCAGCTTGTTTCAAACAGAGAGCGGGTCCTACGATTGGCGGGCGGTGAAGTCTATTTCGGCCTGCTCGAGCTCTGGGCGGAATTCATCGCCTATTTTTCGCAAGGCAAGCTGACGCATTGCGGTTTCGTTGCCGTGAAGCCAGAGCGAAACCGGACTTCAATCGAGAACCAGCGGCTTTCTCGCAAATAGGCATCGAGGCGCGGGCGGGGGGAGCGAGAGGCCCCGCGTTACGCCGGAAGCGATGGGGAATATAATCGCGCCATGTCGCCGCAGTCGTTCGTAAGCTAATCTATTGAAATCAGTGGCGCGCCCGGAAGGACTCGAACCTCCAACCTTCTGATCCGTAGGCTGACTCAGGACCTTTCCCGGATCCCGCGGAAACCCTCGGAAACCCCGATTCTGCCAATCTTTCGAGTTAATTGGCGCATACTAATGGTGGACATTCGGAGTCAGTGAATCCACTTGGAAGGCCACTCGCAGCCGGACACCAGACGGACACGAATGGCCCAAAAGCTCACCGACAAACTCGTCAAGAATCTCGAACCGCCCAAGGCGGGGCACCACATCACCTATAGCACGGATATCCCAGGGTTCGGTATCCGGGTTACATCGACCGGCACCCGCTCCTTCATCTTGAACTACCACATCCAGATGCGCGAGTGGCGGTACTGCTGGGCCTTCTTCGGGTCAAGCTTAAGACCGCTGGAGGAACCGATGCAGGCCCTCACTCACCGAAAGCCCCAACGGGTCCGTCCGCATCTGCGCGACATCGGCCAGACACACGTTTAGCATCTCCTGCGCCTCCGCGCCATCGGTGGTTCCTGTTGAGCGCCGGACCAGACGCCCACGATGGTCGTGGTAGCGAATCCAGAGGTACTGGCTGGACCTGCGGGAATAGATACTCGGTTTGCGACGACCGCTCATAAACTGTTGCTCCATGTTGGGCCGAGTCCGGACGTGCACCTGGAGAACTGCCAGGCGACGGAAGACCTCGGCTCGGGATGAAGCCGGTGCGGGCAGGCGGTCCGAGAAAGATGAGCTGCTCCGGCCTTTCGGGCCTTGGATCAACGCCAGTTGCCGGATTTGCAAACTAGGCCTGCCGCGCGACAACTCGCGCTGTGCTGCATGTATTGTGACAGTTGTGATGAGAGTGTCGACCGGGGTCGATAAGAAAGAGGGGCCCTAAATATTTCTGAGTATTACAGTGGCTTTTCGAATGAGTACAGGTTTTTATTTACAATAATCTTTCAAACTTTTGGAACATATCGACCCACCGCAGAATCATGCGCCAGGAGGTAGGGGTCGTTCAGCTCGGCAGCGATGGCATCGACCTTCGTGATCGCGGACCGTGCTGCCTCATAGCGAGCCATCGCCGTCCCCAGGGCGATTGCCGTCTCCGGAGGCGGGAGGGGGACGACGCCATAATGCGCATCGTGCGGCGGAGAAAGGCGCTTGAGTCTCTTCCGGACCTCATGGCAAGAGCTTCCCGGTTCATGGCGGTGTTAAAGTCCTGAATAAGAGTGGACGACAGGCCATTATAATTAGGATTGCTTATGAAAACCTCAATAAGAACACCTCAAAGTGACCTATGCTAAGGCTTTCCGCAGCAGCTCATGCGGAGATGGGGTACCCGATAAATCGCCGAGCAGCGCCCTCCGGGACGAACGGCTTCGGCATCTGGCTCTTCCTGACGGCGCCGAAGAACCCATGTCGATCGATGTACGCGCACAGCCTCTCCAGTTCCGGGGCCGTCAGTTGGCTGCATGGACCGGATCCACCCCGAGCTTCACCATCATGCACGACTTGGCTGTGAGGGTGCTCTGTGCGATCAGGCCTTTCCCGGCGCTTGGTCCGCTGCGTGGCCACGCGCTCTCCGCCGAGCGCCGGCCGAAGCTGTTCAAGCACAGAGGCGGGGTCGGCCACCATGCCCCACCCAACCGTGAAGGCCTCACGCACTAACGCCGTCAGCGTGAACGACAACGACATTTTCCGCAGGAGCGCGACGGCCTCAAGCTTCAGGCGGTCCGATGGCATGAGATAGACCAAGACAGGTTTGGCGCGCGCCATGGGGTCCTCCGATGCATTCCGATCAGGGGCGGAAGCCGAGCGCATCGGCGACGATGCGGTGGCGTTGGGCGATCTTTACGCGCTTCAAATTGGAGCGTCTGAAGTCGAGCTCGTCTCCGTTGATGTGCTTGACGCGCTGCGTATCGGCGTCATGCTGGCAAAGCAGCTCATCGAGATATTGAGCCCGGTCCCAGAGCCGTCCGTTGAACTCATTGATCCTGAATGGGCGACCATCGAGTAGCGGGGCGTCAGGCCGGTCGATCAGGACCATGTCTTCACCGTCGTTGACTTCGAGCGTGTAGGCGGAAAGGTAGAGCTTGGCCCAGGCGATCCGCTTGATTTCCTCGAAGACCTGCTGAAGGTACCTGAAGGTCCAATCGTCAACCTCGGCGGCGACGACGAACGTGCCCTCCGGAATCTCTTCGCTCGAACAGTCGCCCCGAATGACGCGGTAGGAGTAGTCAGACCGGATCACCTTCCTCAGCGCGCTGAAAAAATCCAAGAACTCGCGGTGCTCTTCTAGCGATCTCGGCCGGGCGCACAGGAGCCACGGTCGTTCGCGGTATTCGACGATCAGCCGAGCGACCTCCACGTCCAATGCCGTCGCTCCGAAACGAGCCAGGGGCCGCACCACGACGCGGGAAGAGCCGGCCGGACATTCCTCTGCCACGATTGTCCGCGGGCCCTGCCTGATCCACCAGTGTGCAAGGTCATCAGGCTCTTCGCGGGCGGCCGCTAGCCGGTGCCACTGAGCTTCGGCGATAGCAAGGCCTTCGGGTGTGGACTCCCAGGGCTGCGGGGCGATCGATGAGTCAGACATTGGAAATCCTCAGGCGTGAGTGAAAGGCGCCTGGGCAGTGTCCGCCGATCGACGCGATATTGAAGCTTAAACGCATGAATTTTCTTGAACCATTGAGGAGGAAAATGAACGAGCCAAGATATCGATCGGTGATCGTCACGACATCTCGCCGCGAGAATGAGTGTGGCGTCGCTTTCTATCAAATAACTCGTTTGAGTTTCGGCGCTTCCGGCTCTGCCGGCGACTGAGATTCAAAGAGAGCGATGTTCTCTCCGAGCTTCAGCTCGACCGCCTTGCCATGAAGGCGCTCAAGTTCTGCGACGATGACCTCCAATGGCGTTCCAGGAAGCACGTGAGCGCAGGTATTGCTCCCGCGCTGACCGGCTACCCGATAAGGTATGAGCTTGGCCTCAGACACCTTCGAGGACGGAAAGGGTGCAGAATTCGTAATAGGTATATTCATATACGAATTCTGCACCCTTTCGGTCCGTTGGCCTTCCAGTTTGCTCCACTCCTCACGCACGGCAGCCCTCACAGCGCGCTCCTTGCCGAAGATGTTGGGAAGATTCTCTGAGAGCCACCTAGCTCCCATCGGGACAACAGGGCCGATCTTGTCGTGCGCCAAATCAAATTTCGTGCAACCGGCAAGCTCGTCGAGAATGACGACCTCGTCGACCTCGAACCGCCCGACCAAACTGGTCAGCACGTAAATCTGCTTCCCCCTCCCGGACCAGACCAGCCTCAAGCGATCGATAGCCTGTTCAAGCTCCGCCTCCCGGGTTTGCTCGTCGACGGCCTGCCAGATCGGATCCTCGTAGACGTCGACGGACTTTCCGACGAGGGAGCCGTCTCGCATCCGGTATCCGCGAAGTTCCTTCGATCGCTTGCCCGACATGTCGGGCTCAAGATCGGTGCCGCTCAGGAGCGCGGCGACCTTGTCCGCGATGGCACTGGGAGGCAGCTGCCATCGCCCGACGATCACTGCCGTGGTCTCGTCCTTGTAGTCGTTCGTGCCGCGCAGGTTTCCGAAATGATCGGTCTTCCAGCCCTCCGGCGCCCGGAGCAATTCCTTGAGCTTCAAGTAGCTGAAGATCACGCCTTTGCGGCCAGTCTCGTCCAACTGATGGATAAGACGTCGGACCTTATCGATGTATACTGATCCCCTGGGACCATTGAGCGAAGTGGCATCCATAAGGACGTTCGAGGTCTGCACGATGCGTCCGCTCCTGCGGACGGCAATGTCATGGAATGCGAACTTCTTGGCGATGATGAGCTCCAGGAGACGCTTGTCGGCAGTGGCGTCAAGGATCAGGGCGGGCTTCTTCAACGCCCTCGGTCTTGTTCGCCGACGAACGACAAGACGCCCCTGCTTACCCTCGCTGCGCAGTTCGAACGACAACAAGCTCACGCGATCACTCTCGAGCTCATCAGCCAAGGCGTTGAGAACGGTGGCCAGCCGTGGAACTGGGCGGACTGCGCCGATCTGGTCCGTTAGTCGGTCGGTCGCAGTGAACTCGCAGAGTTTTTCGACAAGCGCCTTGTGAACAGCATAGAGCCCCCTTGCGGCCGAGCGCGCGCGGTCAGCCGTCACGCCTCTTCTCTCCAGATAATCCCTCGGCGGCACGTCCCGCTGCTTGAGAGCGCTTAATAGAAGCCACCCAAGCTCATTGTGCTCGATTTCCGACACGGGAATTTCCTCGATTTCGAGGAGCTCGTCGAAAAACGATTCATCGATGATGATGAAGTCGGCGGCCGGAATGCGGCGGTCTTTCCTCCGTCGCAACTGAGCGTGCGCCATGATGACGATATTCGCGTCACGGGCAGCGGCATATTGTGCTTGATACGGACACTCATCAAAATGCGGACATCGCCCAGCCTCGCGAGCAAGCGGCAGACCGGCCTGACCCTCGGCGCGAACGTCGTGGCTATCTCCGCATACGATTTTGCCGACCGGAAGATGCTTCTCGATCGCGGCGTTCACCGCCGAGCAATTCTCCTCGCTCCTGCCCCGGATTACGACAACGCGCAACGTCGGATCCCACTTGAGGATCTCGTCACGAACGTCCAGCGCGAGCGCAATGCGTGGCGTGTACCAATGCGCAACCTTCCTTCCGCTGCCTATCGCCCGCGCAAGCTCGCGGGCGACCGTGGTGGTCTTGCCGGTTCCCGCCGTGATGCGAATGACGGTGTGCGCAGGCTCGGCAAAAAATCCTTGCACGTGCTTGGTCAAAATCTCCTGGGCAGCTTCGGGATCGACCAGGTCATTGCTGAACCAAGGAGGTATTCCAGCAAAGGTCCCGGGAGACGTTTTGAACTTGCTCTCCAGCCTAGCCGCATCCTGCATGCAGGTGCGGAACCACCCTTCGTCGGTGTAGGTGTTCGATGAATACGGCGTCGCCTCAATCGCGCACTCGCTTTTGAACCTCTCCCAGCTCGTTCGAGCGAAAAGGTCGAGGTCCACCTTGCCATGTCGCGCCAACAGGTCCTTGTAGATCGCAAAGCGGATTCGCGTCCCATCGTCATTCCGGCCATCAAGCTTCTTGCCCGTCGAGTCCTCGGGCGACGTGACACTGCTTGGTGCCGGCCGCGATCCAAGCACCGATTGATGTCCGCCGCGCGGGATGAGCCGTTCGACTTCTTGAGTGAACCGCTTCAGTAAGTCGTCCGTGATGACCGGAAGGGCCGAGGAAGGAACATCGAGTGGAGATTTATCCACCCATCGATACGGCTTCCTGGTTCCTGGATGAATTGCAAAAGCGAGGAACTGCTGACCCTTTGTAAGGATCTCGAAGACTACCTTGCCCTCACGGTCCTTATACGCGACCTTGTTCGGGATTGTGCCGTCCGATCGATAGACCAGAATCCGCTTCGGCCAACGGCCGATGCGCACAAGTGGGGTGGGGCCGAAGATCTCGACCGCCGCCTTTTCGACAGCCTCGGCGACCTTCTCATCGAGGGTGTCGATGTCCAGTGCGACGACGTTTTTGAAGCCGGTCCGGATTCCGGTATAGCGGTCCCAGTATCCACAGCAGAACCAGAGCTCCTCGTCGAAATCACCGCTCCAGCCGGTGATGCTGGGCGACTTCTCGCCTTGAAGGATCGGGACGACGGAATAGCCGTTCTGGAGCAGCCGTCTACCGAGATACCAGAACCTGTGAGTGGGATCTGTTCTGTCGAACTCTAGCGTCACCGGAAACCCGCCCGACTGGCAACTACTTCAAGGCCTAGATGCATTGCCTGCTCACCGGCGATTGTCCTGCCAACCGGCTGCAGTTCGTTGGCCTGCAGCCACTTCTGCAGCGCATCGCGGCGATAACCGATGAAGCCACCAACCTTGATCCGGGGCGGCCCCTTTCTCAGGGCATGCCACCGATTGAGCGTGCGGATCGAGACTTGCAGCTGCGAGGCCAAGTCCGCTTGAGAAAGCAAACCCAAGTCCATCATTGTCGTCCTTACGTGTTGTACGACCGCGCAAGGCCGTGACTGACTGAAGAGGGTAGTGATCGAAGTGGGGACGAATTCAGCGAGTTATTGTGGAGGTTCGCGCATCATCCTGAATCCACCGGGGCTACCGGGAGAGCCCCTGCGATTGGAGCACTCCCGGGCATGGCATTGTCGTGATTCTGGATTATCCCGTTGATCGCGAGTGGGTGAGCCTCACATCCGCGGAGGGACCACAAAAAAGAGCTCGCGCCTGAAGGTCGTCATCAGCTCGGCGGTGATGACGGGAAGCGTCGACGCTGGAATGGCAAGAGGCGACCCACCCACCACTCATAGGGCCGCTTTGAGTCCGACGGAGTCGCGAAGGCGCCGAACTGCTGCCCAGTGGTCAGTATCCTGTAAAGGACGCGGCGAGGCCAACGACCACGGGCGATGTAGGAAGTACGGCCGAATACGTCGCACGCGACCTTCTCGACGATCTGGGCACGGTCCTGATTCGAGGTACTGATGTCGAACGCGACGACATTGTTGAAGCCCGTCCGAATCCCCGTGTAGCAGTACCTGTGTTCGGGCGTCAGCCAGATGCGTTCGTCGCATTCTTTCCGCCATTCCTTAACATGCGGCTCTTTCTGGTCGCACCTGATCGGCACGACGGAGTAGCCATTCTGGAGCAGGGTGGGTGCGAGGTCATTAAAGTGGGGGAACCAACTCCGGTTCATCTCAGACCTCCAAACTCGTTTGCACGCGCGTCCTAGTGGATAAAATCTGAGGGAAGAGTCGGAAAGTGGATTCCCGGCGGTGTGGGGTCGTGCGAGTCTGGGCGATGCATAGCACGGCCCTCGACTTGAATTTTGCGGATCGGTCTCGCCTTGAGGCGATCGCGTCGGATCG
>DATGMP010000148.1:0-31096 GCA_035293565.1 Alphaproteobacteria bacterium
CGTCGACCTTCAGACCGCGATCAATCGATACCTCGCCGAGCACAACCAGGCCCCAAAGCCATTTACATGGACCAAAGATGCCGACACGATCATCGCCGCCGTCAAACGCGGACACCAAACGTTAGATTCGATCCACTAGGAGCTGTGGCGCGCATTGGCCACTCGCGGACAACCCCATATTCACGAGATCGTTGAGGGTCAAAAGAATCCCGGTTCATCAATCGCGTCGGTCATGGGTTCAAGGCCCACCGGGGTCACCAAAACTCTTACGTGTCCAGCCTTCGGGTATTTCTCATTACCTAAGTGTCGAACTTTTTTACAATCGGTTCTGGGGCGCGGGCACGGCTTAATGGTTAATTTAGGAACTTCAAGTAGTTGTGGAATCTGGCATGATTTTTGCTTAATCGATCAACTGTAGATGAAATCCATTTTTCCAGCGGATGCTGGCAGGGAGCGCGAGATGAAGGTCGGACTATTGACGGCTTCGTTGGTTGGGCTTGCGGCGGCGTTTGCCGGAAGCTCGCCGGAAGCTTTCGCGGCGGCATGTACCGCGACGTCCACTACCCCCTGCACCGCAGGGGGCGCGACATTTACGCCGGGCAATGACAGCACTATTCCCGATGCCTCGGGCGCGACTGAAATCGATGATGGCGTGCCGAACGGCTTGAATCCCATTGCTACATTCACACCGAGCAATGAGAGCCCCGCCACGATCACCACGGCCGTGCTGGCGTATCTTTCTGACATCGGCGTGACCGGTACTCAGTATTTGGGCCGGTCGACAGGTGGTTCCGGCAGCGGCGGCCCCGCCGGAACCGGCTTCACCGTAACGAGCGGCGACGGCGGCCTTTCCGGTACCTGGACGTTCAATCCGGGAACTACCGGGCTCGCCGCAGGCTTCGTCGCCATCCATGCCGGCGGCGGCGCATTCGATGTGCTGTACGAGCTCGCCACGCCGGGGAGCCTCTCGGGCGTCTGGGACACGAGCGAAAACGTCAACGGCGGCGGCAAGCAGGGCGCCCTATCGAATTTCGACCTGTTCAGCGGTACCACCAGCACCATAATCGTCGGCGGCGGTGGCGGATCCGTTCCCGAGCCCGGAACCTTGGCGCTTCTGGGTACCGGCCTCCTCGCCTTGGCGAAGTATCGCGGGCGCAAGGCGCGTTAACGCATCGAACAGATCCGGTTTGCAATCCAAGGGCGGCTTAACGGCCGCCCTTTTTCTTCATGCACTGCGCAATTTCGATTAGAGTAAGTATCAGCCAGGAAGGCACTGGCGCGCACCCGCAGGTTTGAACAACCTTCATGATTCGTTTGTTGCTGATACTCCTCTTCGTCGTTTTCCACGCGCGCCTCGCGCTCGCGGATTCGAACATCAAAGCATTCGATCTCCAGACCATGCCGCAGCGTGAGCGCGATTTCATTGGCATTCTAAGACAAGCTCAAGACAAGTTCGGGGGGGCGCGAACTACGGAATCAAGGAGAAATGTGCGTCTTGAAATGCAGATGCACTTGGCCGATTTCGCAAAGCTGTCGCCATCGGCGCTGGATTGGATCGGGGTCGTCCACAGGACTCATACGGACCGCGCGGGTTTTGCTTCGATTAGCATCGAGATCTGGCCGGATATAAATTTCTCGACAGCTACAAGCCGGCTGGCCGATCCCCAAAATCAGACGCTGATTACCGCCGGCACGAAACTCTACGAAACCGTCAGCCGCCTCGAGACAGGACGGGTCGTCAAATTCGGCGCGGTCCTTATTGGCGGCCGCCTGGCAAGCGACGAAGAAATGGTGCGGCATCCCGTGGTAATGGTACGCTTCACGTCTTTGACGCCGGAAGACTGACCTACATCTTACCACACCGTGGCTGGCGGCAGCTTTTGCCGAGATCTTTCAGCAGGATAGTTGTCTGGCGCACCTACAACACCTTGATACTGCTATATATCCGGCGTGGCACGCTTCTTGCTTAACTCAGAGCGGAGTTAAGGAGCAGACCATGTTTCGACAGATAAAAACGACCCCGACCTCTGAGAAGACAGGCGCGGCACAAGGGAAAACGGACTTGCTGGGCTCGAATGCCGACGAGTGTCTTCGGCTCGCGCGCGAGACGCGAGACCGCGCGATTCGCAACGAGCTGCTGAGGCTCGCCCACAGCTATCGCAACAGGGCCCGCGCGCTGCTGATGCCGAAGGCAGGCTAGGCGCGGTCAGTCCTTGAAATAGCCGCGCCGATAAAGGCAGTCGCTATAGAGGTCGTCGGCCACCCCGTTATCGATCGTACCCTTGGCGATGCCCTGAGCCTGCGCCTTCGCCTGGATTTTGCACTCCTGCTTGCCGCGGTCGAGCGGCACGCCGGCATTGTCGTAGGGCTTCAGCTTCGCATCCGCCGAATCGCTGCAGGCCGGCAGCAGCAGCGTGGCCGTCAGAGCCAGAATTCCAACCGCTTTCATCATCCCTCTTGTCGTTGCGCCCGCTCCCCTCGCGTCAGTTGCCTTGCGGGTTACGCGCCGGCGGGACGCCGCCATAAGTATGCCAGGAGGCCGCGACGAGCCAACCGGCGTCGACCGGGATATTGACGCCGGTGATCGCCGACGCCTCGTCGGACGCGAGGAAGGCGACGGCGCGGGCGATCTCGTCCGGGCGAACCAGCCGCCCCATGGCCGTGCTGGGCAAGATCGAGGCCGGATCGCGCTCGCCCCGATCGATCAGCGATTGCAGCAAAGGGGTCAAGGTATAGCCGGGCGACACGCAATTGACTCGCACCCCTGAGCGTCCCCAATCGGCGGCAAGGCTTGCCGTCAGGCTGATCACCGCCGCCTTGGCCGAGGCGTAAGCGTGGACCGGCGTCGCGCGCATGCCCGTAATCGAGGCGATGTTCACGATGGCGCCCTTGCCCCGCTCGGCCATATGGCGGCCGAACGCCACCGCGGTCACGAACACGCCGCGCAGATCGGTCTCCTGCATGCGGTCCCAAACGTCGAGCGACAGCTTCTCCGCGGGAACCGGAAGCTGAGTCACGCCTGCATTGCAGACCGTGATGTTCACGGGTCCGACCTCGGCTTCGATCCGCTCGGCCGCCGCCTCGACCGATCTAGGCGATCGGACGTCCATCTCGAAGGCCACGCCGCCAAGTGAGCTCGCAACCGCCTTGGCGCCTTCGAGATTCACGTCGGTGACGACGGCCTTTGCGCCCCGCTCGGCGAACAGCCGCGCGCACGCTTCGCCGATCCCGCTCGCACCGCCGGTGACGACCGCGATCCGGCCGGTCAGAAGAAAGGACATGCGGCCCTACCCCCTTCGGATTTTCGGTATTCTTGCCGGTCGAGACGCGAGCGGCAAGTCCGGCCTTCTACCCGCTCTTGCCGAATCCGGCACCGGCGATCATGGCTTCGATGCCGCGGATCAGATGACGGAAGCCGAATTCGATCATCGCGTCGACATCGAGCGTCGGCGTATAGGGAATCATGTCGGTTTCCATGATTTGGCGCTGCTGCGGATTCAAATAGTCCAGGCTGTCGGCGACATCGATCGCGCCGTAGCCCTTGGCTGCCTGCCCCCGTCCCTCGAAGCTCAACAGCACGTCGGCCGTGCCGATGGTGAGGAGGCCCGCCGTCTCGGTCATGAACCAGGTCACCGCATTGTTGAGCTTCCGGCCGCGCAGCCCGAGGGCATGGAGCGTCTCGATGACCGGCATCTGGACACGGAGCCATGCGCCGGACAGGTGTCCATTCCAAGCCATCAGCCGATGCAGCGTCCGGTGCTCCTCGAAATGCGATTTGAGCGCCCACTGCCAGGCGAACAGCGTCTCCTGCCAGGTCGCACCCGGCTTCACCACCATGTGGAATTGGGCGAAGACATGATCGGCCAGCGCTTCCAGAAGCGCCTCGCGGCTCGGGAAATAGCGGTAGAGCGCCATCGTGGTCGTACCGAGCGCCTGGGCGATCCTGGTCATCGTGAATTCTTCGGCCGGGCAGCCCTCCATCAGCGTGAGCGCGGCCTGGATGACGGCTTCGGTCGAAAGCCGCGCCGGGCGACCGCGGCGCTTGGGCGTGCGCGGGTGGCGGTCGATCGCGGCCGGAGCCGCCGCCTCCTTCGTCTTGCTCATCATCGTCATTTAGTTTAGCATATAAACTGATTGGGCCCAAATGGCTAACAAGCATGCGCGGGCGTGGTGCCCGATAAAAGCGTTTGCCGCAACGATTTTACCGCAAGAGCGACCAAGACGGAGGATTCGGATATGGATCGGGCTGCCCGCATCGCCATCGCAAAGCAGGTCATCGACATGCTGGACAAGGACGAAGTCCAGATGGGCGAGGAGTCGATCGAGTTCGATATCGGCCGCTTCGTCGACAAAGAGCGTTTCGAGCTCGAGAAGGAGGAGTTCTTCCGGAAGCGCGCGCAGCTCATCGCCTATTCGGCCGATATTCCTAATCCGGGCGACTATTACGCCACCAATATCGCCGGCAAGCCGATTCTGATGACCCGCGGCA
Source organism: Alphaproteobacteria bacterium (assembly GCA_035293565.1). Classification (GTDB taxonomy): domain Bacteria; phylum Pseudomonadota; class Alphaproteobacteria; order BOG-932; family Roseiterribacteraceae; genus DATGMP01. The sequence continues at coordinate 4,490 of DATGMP010000148.1, forward strand.
AGGACGGAAAGGCGCACGCCTTCCTGAATGCTTGCCGCCATCGCGGCGTTCCGCTGGCGGAAGGCTGCGGCCACGCCGCCGGCTTCACCTGCCGCTATCACGGCTGGACGTTCGCTCTGAACGGCGACCTCATCTCGGTTCCTAGCCGCAATGCCTTCGACGAGGACCAGCTGCGCAATCGCGGGCTGATCGAGCTGCCGCTGGCCGAAGAGATCGGGCTCATCCTGGTCCATCCTCAGCCCGGCGCTCATTTGGATTTCGATGAGTTCTTCGGCCCCATGAAGGCGAATCTCGCCGGCTACCATTTCGAGAACCTGCGGTTGGTCAAAGAGTATCGCGCACCGGCGAGGATCAACTGGAAGCACGCGGTCGACGGCGGGGTCGAAGGTTATCACGTCCCCTATCTGCATCCTCAGACTGTCGGTCCGATGACGCTGCCGCAGTTTCTGCATATCGATTTCGGCCTGCATCACACGCTGGTGTCGGTTCAGCCCTCGATCAAGGAATTCCGCCACAAGCCCGAATCGGAATGGCCGGAATATTGCGGCTTCGCGGTCTCGAACGCGATCTTCCCCAACACGGTGATCGGCGCGGGCGAGCTGATGTCCTTCTTCCAGCGCAGCGATCCGAGCGACGAGCCGGGCAAATGCGACTACATCTTCCGGCTCTATGGCTGGGATCGCGACGCGTCGGACGAGATCAAGGCCCGGGACCAGGAAGTCGCCGACCTGCTGATCCGCGTCGCGCTCGAAGAAGACATGAAGGTTCAATCGCAGTCGCAGATCATGATGGAGGAAGGCGCGGTGCCGTCCATCCTGCTCGGGCGTCGCGAGCAGAACGTGCTCCGCATGCACAAGAACTACGACCGCCTGATCGGCCACGACCCCGCCGCGGCGCTCAGGGCCCAGCGGTTGGCGGAGGCGGCGGAATAAACGCAGTCAAATCCTCCCCCTGCGGGAGGCGCAGGAGCAGGGGTGGCGCCGTTAGCGCCGCCCTCGCTCGTCGTCGATTGCACTGGTGGAGACACCCCTCCCCTTGCCCCTCCCACTTGGGGAGCGGGATTCGAGGAGGGGGTCTCGAGTCGCCTACTGCCCAATCTGTTTGGACACCGCATTCTCCTGCTGGTTCAGCGTGCGCTGCTCCTGCTTGGTGATGTGCGTGTCATTCTGGCCCGCCATGTCGCGCTCCTCCTGGCGTATCTGGCGATCGTCCTTGTGAAGCTGCGCGGCCTGGGCATGGGTCATCTCGCCCTCCTTGACCTCTTTATGAATCCGCTTGTTCTGGTTGTTCAGGCGGTTGTTAACTTCCTCGCGGCGCGGATGCTCCTTCTGCCAGGTCGTGTCCGCCAGGGCAGTCGTCGAAGCGCCGAAAACGGCGATCGCTGCGACCGCGCACAAGAACGGTTTCAAATTGCTCGTCATTGCTGCTCTCCCTCTTAGGGTCGCGTACTCGACGCGACGGATGCGCGATCAACGAGTCGGATTTTCATGCACTGCGCGACATGAACAAAGTTTAACCGCCGCGCGTTTGGACGGATGCAGAGCGCCATGGCGCTTCCGGGAAGGTAACATTTTGACCGACCGCGCATTTCGCGCCGGCGGCAGCCGGCATCGCATTACGCAGTTGTAATCCGCGGGTCATCTATCTTTCTCCGGGGCTCCTGGCGGCAACCCCATGCCGAGGTGCCTCATGAGGCAGTTTCTGACCGACATTCGAGAAATCCGCGACCGCGCACGCCAGCATATCGATCAAGGCGCGGTGACCGAGGGCTATAAAGCGGATCGCGAACGCGTGATCGCGGTCCTCAACGAGGTGCTGGCGACCGAGCTCGTCTGCGCGATGCGGTACAAGCGGCACTACTTCATGGCGAAGGGCGTCGACTCGGAAGCTGTGAAGGCTGAGTTCCTTCAGCACGCGACCGAAGAGCAGCAACACGCCGACATGGTCGCCGAACGCATCACGCAACTGGGCGGAGAGCCGGATTTCAATCCCGATGGTCTGGCCGAACGGAGCCATTCGGAATATGTCGAAGGCACCGACTTGCAGTCGATGATCCGCGAAAATCTCGTCGCGGAGCGGATCGCGATCCAATCCTACACCGAGATCGCCCGCTGGCTTGGAACCGACGATCCCACAAGCCGCAGGGTCATCGAGGAGATCCTGAAAATCGAGGAGGAGCACGCCAACGACATGGTCGATCTGCTCGGCAAGGTCGGCTGAGGTTACTCGACCTTCGCAGGCGGCCTGATACGCAAGGTTTGAATCTGGTTGCGTTGGCGCTTCAGGATCTCGAAGCGGAAACCGAAGAAGGTGAAGGTCTGGCCCACCGCCGGGATCCTCCGCGCCTCATAGATCACCAGGCCCGCGATCGTCGAATAATCCTCTTCGTCGGGAAGCGTCCAGTCGAACTGGCGATTGAGATCCCGCACCGTCACGCGCCCGTCGACGATGTAGCTGCCGTCAGGCTGCGGGAATACGCCCGCGACGTTGATATCGAGCTCGTCGGTGATGTCGCCGACGATCTCCTCCAATATGTCCTCGAGCGTCACCAACCCGAGCAGCGTGCCGTATTCGTCCACCACCAGGGCGAAATGCTCTCGCCTGGCACGGAAAGCCGTGAGCTGGTCGAGCAAACTCGTCGCGTCGGGCACGAACCACGGCTTCGAGGCCAGCGCTACGACGTTCAAATTGTCCAGAGTGCCGCGTACCGCGCGGAGAAGGGATTTGGCATGGATCACGCCGACGATGTTGTCGGGCTCGCCTTGCCAAAGCGGAAGTCGCGTGAACTGGCTGGCGAGAGCGGCGTCGACGATCTCCGCTGCAGGCAGGTCGGCGTCGATCGTCACCATGTCGCGGCGATGAGTCATCACCGCGCCGACCGGCACCTCGGCCAGGTCGAGGATCGAGCGCAGCATCGCTCGCTCCTGCCGGATCTCCGGCGCCTCCTCACCAGGCTCGCCGGTATGCTCTTCGATCGCGCTTCTCAGCAGCTCGGCCGCATCGTCGGGCCGCAGGCGGCGCCTCAGCCAGTGCCCCGCCCAATAGGACCCCAGCCCCAGCACGAAACCGAAGATCAGAGCCAGCGCGGCCTGGAGCGGAGTCACGCGGCGAGCGCGTTGGCCAGCGCCGACTCCACCGCGCTCCGTTCGACACCTTTCGCGACGAACGCCCCTCCTATCCCCCGTACAAGTATGAAGGTCAGGCGTCCTCGCTCCGCTTTCTTGTCCTGCTGCATACGCGCGATCAGCGCAGGTGGCGCGAAGCCGAAGCCCTGGGGCGGCGAGACCGGCAGACCGTGGCGGGCCAGATGCGACCTGACCCGCATGAGGTCGCCGGCAGGACAGTAGCCCAGCCTGACGGACAGGTCGAAAGCGAGAACCATGCCGACCGACACCGCCTCGCCATGGTTGAAATCGACGCCGAATCCGCTTTCGGCTTCGAGCGCATGAGCGAATGTGTGCCCAAGATTGAGCAACGCCCGCTGACCCTCTTCGCGCTCATCCGCTTCGACGATCCTGGCCTTCGCCTTGCAGCTGGTCGCGATCGCATGAACGAGCGCAGCCGGATCTCCGGACAGAAGAGCCGCGCCGTTGGCCTCAAGCCATTCGAAGAATGGAGCGTCTCCCAGCAAGCCGTACTTCACGATCTCGGCGTAACCGGCCTTGAGCTCGCGCGGCGGCAGCGTGAGCAGAGACTCGGTGTCGACGATGACGAGGCGCGGCTGGTGGAAGGCGCCGATCAGATTCTTGCCATGGACGCTGTCGATGCCGGTCTTGCCGCCGACCGAGCTGTCCACCTGAGCGAGCAGGCTTGTCGGGATCTGGATGAAATCGATGCCGCGCAGCAGCGTCGCCGCAAGGAACCCGGTCAGATCGCCAACCACGCCGCCACCCAGCGCGACGAGGACCGTCTTGCGGTCCACTCCAAGGGACAGCACACGCTCCGCAGTGTCCGCGAAGGACGCAAGGGTCTTGGTCTGCTCGCCGGCGGGCACGACAATCGTTTTCGGCGCGCCCCGACTCGGCCCGAGCGCAGCTTCCAGCTTTGGGAGTTGGAGGCGGGCCACGTTCGTATCGGTCACAACGATAAGCGGCCGGTCGCCGACGATTTCGGCCAGAAGCTTTCCGGTCCGCCCGATCGCGCCCGGCCCGATCACAATGTCATAGGCGCGCTCGCCCAGACCCACGCGAACCGTATCGAGAATGGAGCCCTTCTTCATGCCGGGGCGCTCGTCTCAGGCGCGGGGGACAAAGCCTTCAAAACCGCCTCGACCGTCGCGTCGATCGGGCCCGCATGGCTGTCGACGACCAGATCGGCCTCGGCATAGATCGGGTAGCGGCGCTCCATAAGCTCGGAGAGCTTCGCGCGCTTGTCCACGCCCTCCAGGAGGGGCCGGCGGTTGGAGCGCGAGGTCCGTTCGACGAGCGTCTCCAGATCGGCGCGAAGCCAGACCGAACGGCCGCGCGCTCGAATTTCGGCGCGCGTCGTCGGGTCGAGATAGGCGCCGCCGCCCACGGCGATGACGCAGACCGGACCGGCAAGGAGCCGGCCGATCATCTGCCGCTCGCGGTCCCTGAAGACGGCCTCGCCCACTGTCGCGAACAGCTCGGAAACGCTCGTGCCGGCCTCTTTTTCGATCTCCTGGTCGGCATCGATGAAGGGTAGGCGGAGTCGCTCGGCGAGCCGCTTTCCGACCCGGCTTTTGCCCGCGCCCATCAACCCGACCAGCACGATGGAGCGTTCGGGTGCTGGATGCGACTCGGATTGCGGCTGTAGGCTTTGCCGCGGCTGCCGTGTTTGACGTGGCGTCACGGCGCTGTTTATCACAAAGCCCCTTGCGATTGGCAATTGGCCGGAGACCTATGAAAGTCGCTCTCATCGCCGCTGTCGCGGCCTTGGTCATCATCGGCGTAACCCTCGTTGTTCTGGCCTCGGTCGACATACCGGCGCCGTCGGCGCAGATCGAGAAGACCATCCCAACCGACAAGCTCATCCATTGACCCGCCCAGCGCTGACAATCGCGGCCGCGCTCGCCGCGGCCTGGTCGCTCGCGGCTTGGGCGCAAGACACCACCGATGTGCTCCCGCCGCCCTCCGGTCCCGAGCAGGTGCCGATTCTCGGCGAATCGACCCGCTCGGCGCCGGCATCCGGGGTCTCCGGATCGCTCGGCGGCTCGGGCGCGACCGGACCAGACTCCGTGGGCACGCTTCCGCAGCGCGACACGGATTTCGACCTCCGAACCTGGCGCGATACGCCCTTTGCTCTGGTCCTTCAGCTGATCGACCTCGTCCCGAGCCGCATCAACTCGGCGGCGGAGCACGAGCTCGCCAAGAACTTGCTGGTGAGTGTCGGCGACGCGCCACCCGGCGACGACGGCGATTCCAAGATGCTTCTGCGCCGGGTCCGTAAGCTGATGGAGATGGGCAATCTCGCGGACGCCGCGGCGCTCGCTCGGGCCGCCCCCGGTCTCCCGCAAGACGAGGCATTGGCCCATGCCGAGGTTGAGGCCGAGCTGCTGGCCGGACAGGTGGAGGCAGCCTGCATCGACATCCGAGCCTTCGCCTCCACCATCTCGGCGCAATGGGCGCAAACGGGTCTGCTTCTGTGCCGAACTGCCGCCGGCGAGAAGGTCGAGGGCGATCTCAATGGAATCGACGCTGAGCAGCTCGGCCCCTTGGCGCGAATCACGGGCGCACCTCTCACCGTCGATCCGGCTACCGCTACGCCCGCGCTGCTGGTCGCGGCGGCTCGCGATCCGCGCGTTTCGGCCGACGAGCGCTTGGAAGCGGCCTTCGCTGCCGGCCGGGCGAGCGCGCTCTCGGGAGAGGCGCTGGCGGCGATTTTCGCCGCCGCCCCGACGAAGGCCGATATCGCGGCCGACCCCGGCGCACCCAAGGACGGTGCGACGGCTGCCGCCCTTTTCCGAGCGATCGCGCACCAGTCTGATCTTGGTCAGAAGCTCGATTTGATCGATCAGGGGCTGCTTTCGCCCGATGGAGTCCTCGACAAGGTCGGCGTCGCGATGGCTGGCGGGCTCCGCGAGCTCGAGGCGGGGCCCAATCGGTCCGCCGCCGCATCGCGGGTCGCCATGGTGCTCTACAGCCTGGGTGACGTGGACGCCGCGACATCCTGGGCAGAGCTTGCTCAGCAAACCGGCTCCGGTGCGGCGCTTTGGCCCTACCGCGTCCTGTTGAAGCAGGCCGATCCGATGGGGATCGCGGATTGGGAGCAGCAATCGGGACTTGATCCGGCGCATCGCGCCCGGATCGTGACGATCCTCTCGGCTTTCGGCGTTACGAGCGCGCCTTCCGGTACGGAGGTCGCCGCCGGCGAGGACCGGCCCGAGCCCGTAATCGGCGACCTGATCGCGATGGACCGCGCAGCCAAGCAGGGGCGCGTGGGCGAGACGGTTCTGCGGGCGCTGGCCATGCTGGGCGAAGGCGGCCCGGCGACCGCGCATCCGCTGGCGCTTCGGCGAGCGCTCGCTGACCTCGACCTCGTGCATCTCCATGACGAGGCGCACGCTTTGGCCTTCGAAGCAATCACAGCGACGCTGCTCGGGCACTGATCGTGGGGCGCGGACGCAAGCCTAGGCCGCGGCCGCCGACTTCGCCCGCGGTCGATGCATTTCTCGATATGCTGGTCGCCGAGCGAGGCGTGGCGCCGAACACGCGCGAAGCCTACGCCGCGGATCTGGCTGACCTGAGCGCCTTCCTGAGCAGCCTTCCTGAATCGGCCACGACCGACCAGCTACGAACCTATTTTGCGTCTTCGCGCGCGGCCGCGCGCACGGTCGGCCGCCGCCTCTCGGCATTTCGGCAATTCTATCGGTTCCTGCTTTCCGAAGGGCGGCGGCAGGACGACCCCTCGTCCGCGCTCGATTCGCCCAGGCTTGGAAGACCACTGCCGAAGCTGTTGTCCGAAGCGGAGGTATCGGCCCTGCTCGCCGCCGACCCGCAAGGAACGGAGTCCGCCGCCTCGCTGCGCCTCGCCGCGCTGATTGAGCTTCTGTATGGCAGCGGCCTTAGAGTCTCCGAGCTGGTCGGCCTGCCGATGGCCGCACTCGGACGGGAGGTCACGGTCCTGAACGTCCGCGGAAAAGGCGAAAAGGACCGGCTGGTCCCAGTATCCGAGCCTGCGCGCGCCGCGCTCGGCCGCTATCTTCCTGTGCGGCGCTCCTTTGCTCCCGGTGGCCGCGAATCACCATGGCTGTTTCCATCGATAGGCTCCAGGTCCGGCCATTTGACCCGGCAACGCTTCGCCCAGCTCCTCAAGGAGCGTGCCGCCGTCGCCGGCATCGATCCGGTCCGCGTGAGCCCGCACGTCCTGCGTCATGCCTTCGCGACCCATCTGATCGATCATGGCGCCGACCTCCGGGCGGTTCAGAAGATGCTTGGGCACGCGGATATCGCCACAACCGAGATCTATACCCATGTCGCGCGCGAGCGGCTTCAGCGCGTGGTCCGCGCCCATCACCCCTTGGCAGGCCGAAAAGCTTGAGTTCCCATGGTTTTGGCGCTGCAGCATGATCGTGCTATAGCAGCGCGCTTCACCAACACCATTCGAAGACGGCAATGGATACCCCGATCGCCAGCCAAGCCGGCATTGCTATTTCCGGCCCGATGAAGCCCGGTTTCGAGACCGTTCTCACCCAAGAAGCACTGGCCTTCGTCGCCGGCCTCGAGCGCAAATTCGGCGCCGAGCGCAAACGGCTGCTCGCAGCCCGAGCCGAACGGCAGAAGCGGCTGGACGCCGGCGAGAGACCGGACTTCCTGCCGGAGACCAAGTCTGTTCGCGACGGCAACTGGACGATTGCCCCCCTGCCCGTCGACCTCCAGGACCGGCGCGTCGAGATTACCGGGCCGGTCGACCGGAAGATGGTCATCAACGCGCTCAATTCCGGCGCGAAGCTCTTCATGGCGGATTTCGAGGACGCCAACACGCCCTCCTGGACCAACCAGATCGAGGGCCAGATCAATGTCCGCGACGCGGTCCGCCGAACGATCACCTACCAGGACCCGGCCAGCGGCAAACACTACGCGCTAAATCCGCAAATTGCCGTCCTGAAAGTCCGGCCGCGCGGCTGGCACCTCGAAGAGCGGCACGTCTCCGTCGACGGCCAGCCCATGTCGGGGAGCCTTTTCGACTTCGGGCTCTACGTCTTCCACAACGCCAAGGAGTTGCTGGCGCGCGGAACCGGACCCTATTTCTATCTTCCTAAGATGGAATCCCATCTCGAAGCGCGGCTCTGGAACGAGGTCTTCATCCATTCCGAGCAGACGCTCGGCATTCCGCACGGCTCAATCAAAGGGACAGTCCTTATCGAGACCATCCTGGCGGCCTTTGAAATGGACGAGATCCTGTACGAGCTACGCGATCACTCGGCTGGGCTCAATTGCGGCCGCTGGGATTACATATTCAGCTTTATCAAGAAGTTCCAAGGCAATCCTAATGCGATATTGCCGGATCGCCACCAGGTCACGATGACCACGCATTTCCTGCGCTCCTACAGCTTGCTGGCGATCAAGACTTGCCACCGTCGAAACGCGCCCGCGATCGGCGGCATGGCCGCTCTCATCCCGATCAAGGACGATCCCGCGGCGAACGAGAGGGCCATGGCGGGCGTGCGCGTGGACAAGGAGCGCGAATCGAGCGACGGCCATGACGGCACGTGGGTCGCTCATCCCGGACTCGTCGGCATGGTCCGTGAGATCTTCGATCGCAACATGCCGAAGCCCAACCAGATTGATCGCAAGCGCGATGACGTGAACGTCACGGCCGCCGATCTTCTGGTCGTCCCTCCTGGGGAGCGCACCGAGGCCGGCCTCAGGACCAACACCGCCGTTGCGATCGGCTATATCGAGGCCTGGCTGCGCGGCATCGGCTGCGTGCCGCTGTTCAATTTGATGGAGGATGCGGCAACCGCCGAGATCAGCCGTGCGCAGATCTGGCAGTGGCAGCGTTACGGCGCGAAGCTCGCGGACGGCAGGACGGTCGATAGGGCGCTCGTCGACCGAACGATCGACGAAGAGCTCGCGAAATGGAAGGAGCGGATCGGCGCGCCGCGCTACGCGGCCGGCCGTTACGACGACGCCGGCGAGATGCTCCGCCAGCTCGTCCATTCAGACAAATTCATAGAGTTCCTGACGCTGCCGGCCTATGACCGGCTGATCGCGGAAGGAGGCTGAGCCATGGCGATGACCCAGGGCCTCGATTTCGAGAAGCCGATCATCGAACTCGAGGGCAAGCTCAACGAGCTGAAAGGGCTGTCCACCGGGGACGTGAACATCACGGAAGAGATTCAGAAGCTCGAGGCCAAGCTGAGCCGCCTGGTCAAGCAAACCTACGCCAAGCTCACTCCGGCGCAGAAGGTCCAGGTGGCACGCCACCCTGCCCGGCCGCACACGAGCGACTATGTCGCCCAGCTCTTCACGGAATTCACGCCGCTCTGCGGCGACCGGGTCTTTGCCGAGGACCAGGCGATCATGGGCGGGCTGGCGCGCTTCCGGGGCCGCTCCTGCATCGTCTTGGGACATGAGCGCGGCCACGACACCGACACCCGCATCAAGCACAATTTCGGCATGGCGCGTCCCGAGGGCTATCGCAAGGCCGAACGGCTGATGGAGCTTGGCGATCGGTTCGGCCTGCCCGTGATTACCTTCGTCGACACGATGGGCGCCTTCCCCGGTATCGATGCCGAAGAGCGCGGCCAGTCCGAGGCCATCGCCCATTGCCTTGAAACCTGCCTGAAGGTCGAGGTCCCGGTCGTCTCGTTGGTTATCGGCGAGGGAGGCTCGGGCGGTGCGGTGGCGGTCGCCGCCGCCGACCGTGTGATGATGATGGAGCACGCCTTCTACTCGGTCATTTCGCCGGAGGGCTGCGCCGCCATTCTTTGGCGCAGCGGCGAGCACGCGGCCGACGCTGCCAATGCGCTCAAGCTGACGGCCCAGGATCTGCGAGAACTCGGCGTCATCGACGAGATCGTTCCAGAGCCGCTGGGCGGAGCGCACCGCCATAGGAGCGAGGCAATCAGCTCGGCCGGCGATGCGATCGAACGGGCGCTCGACGCAATGCGCGGCATGGACGGCGCAACGCTCAAGCACCGCCGGCGGGAGAAGTTCCTCTCCATCGGGCGGGAGACGGGGCTCAACTGATCTCTGCGCCGGAAACGATCTGATCCAATGCCGCTTTCGCCCCCGGCTCCCCGCGAGCCGATCCATAACCGCACGATCACCTGCCAGGGTTATCGCCGGCAGGACGGACTCTGGGATATCGAAGGGCATTTGCTCGACACCAAGAGCTACACCTTCAAAAATCCTTGGCGCGGCGGCGTCGCTCCCGGTGATGCGGTCCATGAGATGTGGGCACGGCTGACGCTCGACGAGAATTTCGAAGTCGTCGCAGTTGAATGCACCAGCGACGCCTCGCCCTTCCCGACCTGCGGCGCCATCGTCGGCAATTTCCAGCGGCTGGTCGGAGAGCGGGTCGGGCCCGGCTGGAGCCGGCGGGTGAAGTCTCTTGTCGGCGGAGTCGAAGGCTGCGCGCACCATGTGGAACTGCTGTGCCTGCTGGCCACGGTGGCTTTTCAGAATATGGGCCCGCTGCTCTCGAAGCGAAATCCAGGCGTCGTGGCCGACACGCATCCCAAGTTCGTCGTCAATAGCTGCCATATCTGGCGCGAGGACGGCGAGATGGTCCGGAACTATTTCCCAGAGGACTGGGCGCCCGAAGAGGTCTAGCCCCTGCCCTCTTCTCCCGGCGCCAGAAGCGATAGCCGCAGCGCGTGGACCCGGTCCTTCATCTCCGCGTCCAAGACTTCATAGACCATCCTCTGTCGCTCGATCCGCGACTTGCCGACGAAGGCTGCCGACCGCATGGCGACGGCGAAATGCGACTCGCCACGCCGGTCGTGTCCCGCATGGCCGGCATGCAAGTGGCTTTCGTCCAGTATCGATAGCAAGACCGGTGCAAAGGCTTGTTCGAGCTTGATGCGGATAGTCTGGGCGACCGGGCCGGTTTCGCTTGATCCCATTGCTTTTCCTTCGCAAATTCTGGGCGGGCAAACGACGTTAACGCTTCGACAAGCGGCCGCAAGAGAGAGTTGGCCGCGGCGGTCGAGTCACCCTGACTTGGCTTGCCTGAACGCGCGGCCAACCCCATAATTTCCTCGATGCAACGCGCATATTCAGTCTTCGATTTCGGCGACCATGAGACGGAGCCGGTCCGCGCTTGTGACAGCCCCGGCTGCACCGGCGAGGGTCTCTATCGTGCGCCCAAAGCGCCGGAGAGGCTGCGCGATTATCATTGGTTCTGCCTCGATCATGTCCGCGAATACAACAAGGCATGGAATTTTTGTGCCGGCCTTTCCGAGTCCCAGATCGAGGCCCTGATTCGCAACGACACGTCATGGGAGCGACCGACGCGCCCCATGAGTCACTGGTTCGCGCATGAGCAGAAGCTGCGCGCAGCCGCCAGCGCCTACGCGGCGGGCGAGGAGCGACAGGCACGGACCGAGTGGGATCAGCGGGCGCGGCAGCGCGAACGCGAAGCTCAGACCCCCGAAGCTGCGGCGCTTCGCACGCTTGGGCTGACGACGCCGGTCACCTATGCCAGTATCAAAGCGCGCTACATCGAGTTGGTAAAACGCCACCATCCGGATAGAAATGGTGGCGACAAGGGGGCCGAGGAGCGTCTCAAGACGATCAATCAGGCCCTTCAGACCCTCAAGGCCGTTTATTTGGAATAGCTCGGCCGGATTTCTTATCTGGAGTTTCCGATGAGCATCTCGACCGACACGGTCGGCCAGACATCGACGCCCGACATTACCCTGTCGGTTCGGCAGACCTTTGGACTCGACACGGATATGACCGTGCCCGCCTTCAGCAAGCCCACCGACCATGTACCTGACTTGGACGAGGCCTATCGCTTCGATCACGACACGACGTTGGCGATCCTGGCCGGGTTTGCCTTCAACCGCCGCGTGCTGATCCAAGGCTATCACGGGACCGGCAAATCGACTCATATCGAGCAGGTCGCCGCGCGCCTCAACTGGCCATGCATCCGCATCAATCTCGACAGTCACATCAGCCGCATCGATCTCTTGGGCAAGGATGCGATCGTGCTGCGCGACGGGCTGCAGGTCACGGAGTATCGCGAAGGGCTGCTGCCCTGGGCCCTCCAGCATGCCTGCGCGCTCGTGTTCGACGAGTATGACGCCGGGCGGCCGGACGTGATGTTTGTGATCCAGCGGGTGCTGGAAGTCGAAGGCAAGCTCACGCTGCTCGATCAGAACCGGGTGATACGGCCCCACTCGGCCTTCCGCCTGTTCGCTACCGCGAACACGATTGGCCTTGGTGATACGAGCGGCCTCTATCACGGGACGCAGCAGATCAATCAGGGCCAGATGGATCGCTGGAACATCGTGGCGACTCTGAACTACCTGCCGCATGACGAGGAAGTCGAGATCGTTACCGCCAAGCTCGGCATGACCTCGGATGCGGACTGTACGAAGATCAGCGCGATGGTCCGCTTGGCCGATCTGACCCGCCAGGGCTTCATTGCCGGCGACATCTCGACCGTCATGTCCCCGCGGACGGTGATCACCTGGGCCGAGAACGATAAGATCTTCCGCGACGTCGCATTCGCCTTCCGCACGACCTTCCTCAACAAGTGCGACGAGCTCGAGCGGCCGACGGTTGCCGAATATTATCAGCGCTGCTTCGGCACGGAGCTGCCGGAAACGGGCGTACGCTCGCCGCTGGCCTAGCGTTTCGCGCGCATGGACGGGAACGAAACGCCGATCGACATCTTCAAGCGGGCGACCGCGAACACGCTTCGCGCGATGTCCGGACAGGAGGATGTCGAGGTCGCCTTCTCCAATGATCCGCCCGCGATCATGGGCAAGCGGGTGCGGATTCCGAGCCCGGCGCGCGACCTGTCCCCGCTCGACGCCGCCATCGCGCGCGGCGCGGCCGATTCCGTCGCACTCAGGCTGCGGCACCATGATGCGCAGGTCCACGCTCACCGGATGCCGCAATCCGCACCGGCGCGCGCCGCCTTCGAGGCGCTGGAGCAGGCCCGCTGCGAGGCGATCGGCGCCGAAGAGATGGCGGGGGTTGCGTCCAATCTGGGCGCGGCACTCGACGACCGCTGCCGCCGCCAAGGCCTGGACCGCGTCACCAAGCGGGACGAGGCGCAACTGCCCGAGGCGTTGCGGCTGCTGGCCCGCGAGGCGCTGACCGGCGCGCCGCCGCCGCCGGCTGCCAAGGGGCTAATCGATGCTTGGCGCCCTGTCATCACGGCCAAACTGCCGACCCGGCTCGAAGGGCTTCACAAGGTTCTCCATGACCAGGACCAATACGCGCGCGAGGTGCGCCGGCTGCTGACTCAGCTTTCGCTCGATGTCGGTCCGGAGCCAGAGGCTGGGCAAGACCAGGAGGAGGCTCAGTCCGAAGGCGAAGAAGGCCAGGACCAGTCGCAGGACCAGGAGAGCCAGGGCGGCCAAACCGAGGATCAGGCGGGCGATATGCGCCCGACCGTAGGCGATGGGGAGAGCGACGACACAGCCCAGATCGAGGTTGCGACCAGCGAAGCGGCCGAGGGGGAGGAAGGCAGCGAGGAGGCCGATTCGGATCTGCCGCCGCGCCAGCACGCGCCGTCGTCCTCCGACGATCAGCGCCACTACAAGGCTTTCACGCTCGAATTCGACGAGATCGTCGAAGCGGACCAGCTGGCCGACCCCGAGGAGCTGGCACGGCTCCGCCGGCTGCTCGATCAGCAGCTGCAGCATCTGCAGGGTGTGGTGGCACGGCTCGCCAACCGGTTGCAGCGGCGTTTGCTCGCGAAGCAGACGCGGTCCTGGGAGTTCGACCTGGAGGAAGGGCTGCTTGACACCGCGCGGCTGGCTCGCGTGGTGGTCAACCCTGTGCTCCCCCTTTCCTTCAAGCGCGAGAAGGAGATGGATTTCCGCGACACGGTGGTGACGCTGCTGATCGACAATTCGGGCTCGATGCGCGGCCGTCCGATCACCATTGCGGCAATGAGCGCGGACATATTGGCCCATACGCTGGAGCGTTGCGGCGTCAAGGTCGAGATCCTGGGTTTCACCACCCGCGCCTGGAAGGGCGGCCAGTCGCGCGAGCGCTGGATCGCCGCCGGCAAGCCGTCCAATCCGGGCCGGCTGAACGACCTCCGCCACATCGTCTACAAGGGCGCCGATGCGCCATGGCGGCGCGCGCGGAAAAATCTGGGGTTGATGCTCCGGGAAGGGCTGCTCAAAGAGAATATCGATGGCGAGGCGCTCCTTTGGGCGCATAATCGGCTGATCGTCCGGCCGGAGCAGCGCCGCATCCTAATGGTTATCTCGGACGGCGCCCCGGTCGATGATTCGACCCTCTCGGTGAATCCGGGAAACTATTTGGAGCGGCATCTGCGCCAGGTGATCGAATGGATCGAGACGACCAGCCCGGTCGAGCTGATCGCCATCGGCATCGGCCATGACGTGACCCGCTACTACCGCCGCGCCGTGACGCTGGTCGATGCCGAGCAGCTGGGCGGCACGATGCTCAACAAGCTCAGCGAGCTGTTCGAGGCCGAGCCCGCGATCCGCCGGCGGGGCGCCGCGGCCTAGCCCGCGCCTCTCTTTTCCGATACATCGCCCCGGCCATGACCTACCGCCCCCGCCCAATCTCGGGATTCCCCGAGCATCTGCCCGAAATTCGCATGGTCGAGCAATCGATGCTCGACCGCATCCGCGCGACCTTCGAAAGCTACGGCTTCGCGCCGATCGAGACCCCCTCGGTCGAGGAGCTCGAAGTGCTTCTCGCAAAAGGGGAGACGGACAAGGAGATCTACACAATCGAGCGCCTGCAGGCCGACGAGACGACCGGATCGGAGGCCAGGCTTGGCCTCCATTACGACCTGACGGTCCCTTTCGCCCGCTATGTTGCGCAGCATTTCAGCGAGCTGGTCTTCCCCTTCAAGCGCTATCAGATGCAGCGGGTCTGGCGCGGCGAACGTCCCCAAGCCGGCCGATTCCGTGAATTCCTGCAATGCGATATCGACGTAATCGGCGTCGACAACCTCGCCCTTACCTTTGATGCGGAGCTCGCGGCCGTCGCGATGCAAGCACTGAAGGCGATCGGCATCGCGGATGTGACGCTGCATCTCAGCAATCGGAAGATCCTGCAGGGTTATCTGACCGGGATGGGCTGCAAGGACCTGGTCGGCGCCGTGCGTTGGTTGGACAAGGCCGAAAAAGTGCAACCCGCTGAACTGGTCAGGGGCCTGATTCCATGCTTCCCCGGCCCCACGAGCGAGGTCGCCGCGAATTTGGCGGTCGTGTTCAGCCGCCATATTTCGTCGGGCACGGCTTTCATAGAGCATGTCAGGGAAAGCGGAGTCCAAAACGCCCTCCTCGAGGAAGGCGTCTTAGAGCTCAAGCAGGTGATCGAGGAACTCGGCCATCTCGGCATCGACGACGTCGTTGCCAACCTGTCGATCGCGCGCGGCTTCGATTACTACACGGGCACCGTTTATGAGGGCCGATTTGCCGACCAGCCCGATCTGACGGTGGTCGCCGGCGGCCGCTATGACGATCTCGCGGGAGCTTTCATCAACAAGAAGCTGCCTGGCGTCGGACTCTCGATCGGCTTCTCAAGATTGTTCTATAAGCTGTTGCAAACCAATAAAATTGAAACCGGACGCAAAAGCCCAACCGACATTCTCGTCGTGCTCCCTTCCGCCGAGAGGCGGGCAATGGCCCTATCCACCGCTCAGACCCTTCGCGCCCGCGGTTTCAGGGTCGAGACCTATCACGCGCCGCAGAAGCTGGCACGGCAGCTGTCCTATGCCGAGAAGAAGGGCATCCCCTTCGTCTGGTTTCCACCCTTCGAGGACGGAAATCCACACGAGATCAAGAATATGGAGACCGGTGCTCAGACGCAGACCGATCCCGAAACCTGGCAATCCGATGCTGGATGAGGCCACGCTCGCTCTAATCGAGGAGGCGCGACGCGTCGAGGTTACGCCCGGCCTCGCACGGCGGCTGATCGCCTCCATCGATCTGACCTCGCTCGAGCGGGAGGACACGCCAGAGAAAATCGCCGCGCTCTGCCGTGCTGCGGTAACGCCCAAAGGGCCGGTGGCGGCCGTCTGCGTGTATCCGGGCTTCGTCCGACAGGTGCGCGAGACGCTCGAAGGGACCGAGGTCAAGGTCGCTACGGTCATCGACTTCCCCGAGGGCAACAGCGACCCTTTGGACGTAATGCGCATGGTCGACGAGGCGCTCCGCGAGGGCGCCGAGGAGATCGATCTCGTTTTCCCATACCGCCGCTTTCTTTCCGATTCCGCCCCACCCGCCTCAAAAAATGTCCGGGCAGTGCGGGATGCCGGCGGTTATGACGTCCGCTGCAAAGTGATCCTGGAATCGGGCGCCTATCCCGACTTCGAGCGGTTGGCCGCCGCCGCGGATGTAGCAATCCAAAGCGGCGCCGATTTCCTCAAGACTTCGACCGGCAAGATCGCCACCGGAGCGACGCCCGAGGCAGCCGCGGTGATCCTGTCATGTATCGAGGCCGCCGGACTTCCGGTTGGTTTCAAAGCCTCCGGCGGCATCCGAGAGCCCGCCGCGGCCGCGCTTTACCTGACCCTTGCAGAAGCAATGCTCGGATCGGGCTGGGCAACCCCGGCGAATTTTCGTATCGGCGCCAGTTCGCTGCTGCCGAAACTGCTGGAACTGGCTTAGGCGACCGGCTCTGCCGTAACCACCAACCCCTTGTCCGTCGCCAGCCGGAAGAAGCAATTCGGTCGGTCCGTATGGCAAGCTGGGCCGACCTGGTCGACCGAGAGCAGCAGCGCGTCGCCGTCGCAGTCGATCCGCATCGCGACGAGCCGCTGCGTGTGGCCTGAGGTGTCTCCCTTACGCCAGAGCCCCTGGCGGGAGCGCGACCAATAGGTGACGCAGCCCGTGGATAGGGTTTGCCGCACTGCATCGCGGTTCATCCAGGCGAGCATCAGGACCTCGCCCGTATCGTGCTGCTGTGCAATCGCCGGAACCAGGCCGGCGGGATCGAAGCTGATCGCCTCGACCACGGATTCGATCACGTCGGGAGTCATGCCCTCTTCTTTTGCCACAATTTTAACGCATCTATTAGGGATGGAGGCCCTAGTCTCATATAGGAGCCCCCGATCGACGGGGCGACCGGAGCGGTTTTCCGAGCGCTCGCCCGGTCGACGGCTCCCTTGCCTTGGCTCTGGATACGGGTCAATGATAACACTGGTACGAAAGAACTCTTTGCGGAAGACGACGGGTCAGCCCCAATGACCAAATCCACCGGCACCGACTCCAAGAACACGCTCTATTGCTCCTTCTGCGGCAAGAGCCAGCACGAAGTACGCAAGCTGATCGCGGGGCCGACCGTGTTCATCTGCGACGAGTGCGTCGAACTGTGCATGGACATCATCCGCGAGGAGACCAAGACACAGTTGGTCAAATCCGGCGACGGCGTACCGACCCCGCGCGACATCAAGGCGGTTCTGGACGACTACGTCATCGGCCAGGAGCACGCCAAGCGCGTGCTTTCCGTTGCAGTGCACAATCACTATAAGCGGCTGGCGCACGGTCAGAAGAACTCCGATGTCGAGCTGCAGAAATCGAACATCCTTCTGATCGGGCCGACCGGCTCGGGCAAGACCCTGCTCGCCCAGACGCTGGCCCGGATCCTGGACGTCCCGTTCACGATGGCGGACGCCACGACGCTGACCGAGGCCGGGTATGTCGGCGAGGACGTCGAGAACATTATCCTGAAGCTGCTCCAGGCTGCCGACTACAATGTCGAGCGGGCGCAGCGCGGCATCGTCTATATCGACGAGGTCGACAAAATCAGCCGCAAGTCGGACAACCCTTCAATCACGCGAGACGTCTCCGGCGAAGGCGTGCAGCAGGCCCTGCTCAAGATCATGGAGGGCACGATCGCCTCCGTGCCGCCGCAGGGCGGCCGTAAGCATCCGCAGCAGGAGTTCCTGCAGGTCGACACGACGAACATCCTGTTCGTCTGCGGCGGTGCCTTTGCGGGTCTGGAAAAGATCATCGCCCAGCGCCATCGCGGTACCTCGATCGGCTTCGGTGCCGATGTGCGCGGACCCGAGGAGCGCCGGACCGGAGAGATCCTGCGCGATGTGCAGCCTGAGGATTTGCTGAAATTCGGCTTGATCCCCGAGTTTGTCGGCCGCCTGCCGGTGCTGGCGACTCTGGACGACCTGGACGAAGGCGCGCTGCTCGAGATCCTGACCACGCCGAAGAACGCGCTCGTGAAGCAGTACCAGCGGCTCTTTGAGATGGAGGATGTGAAGCTCGGCTTCCATGACGAGGCGCTGAAGGTGATCGCCCGCAAGGCGATCGAGCGGAAGACCGGGGCCCGCGGCCTCCGGTCGATCATGGAGAGCATCCTGCTCGAGCCCATGTTCGAGCTGCCGGGCGAGACCGACATCTCCGAGGTCGTGATCAACAAGGAAGCGGCGGAAAAGCGCGCCGAACCCTTGTACATCTATGCCGATCGCAAGAAGGACGCGACGCAGCGCTCCTCGTAAGGCCTATCTTGCCTATTGAGCCATGACGACGCGCCGCCCAGCGCCCGCGAGCACGATCGCACGCCCGATCGATACCGGTCAGCCGAGCGTCGGCCTGTTCGATCCGGCGCGCGATCATGTCCGCATGCTGCTTCGCGACCTTGTCGTCGAGGTGAAGGTCGGGTTGCATCCCTGGGAGCAGCTTCGTCCCCAGCGGTTGGTGGTAAATGTCGAGGCCTGGGCCTATGTCGGCGCGACCTATACCGACGCGGACGCCGACGGCATCCTCGACTACGACCGATTGCGGGATGTAATCCGCGAGGAATGGCCCAAGCGGCCGCATGCAAAGCTTTTGGAGCCCTTGGCCGAGGAGCTGATCCAGCTCTGCTTCGCCCATCCGGCCGTTGAAGCCGCCCGCGTGCGCCTGGAAAAGCCCGACATCTTCTCAGAGGCGTTAGGTGTCGGAATCGAGCTCTACCGAAGGCGTTCGACCGCCTAGTCGAACCGCATCAGCGCTTCGATCGGCACGTCCAGCCGCTCCCGACCGCTCAGGAAACCCAGCTCTATGAGGAACCCGGCGGCGGCGACCTCGGCGCCGCAGAGCCTAAGCAGCGCGATCGCCGCAGCCATCGTGCCGCCGGTGGCCAGGAGGTCGTCCAGGACGATGACGCGCTGGCCGGGCTTCACCGCCTCTCTCTGGATTTCGACCCGATCGGTGCCATACTCGAGAGCGTAATCATGGCCCATGAGGTCGCCGGGGAGCTTGCCGCGCTTGCGGATCATCGCAAAGCCGATGCCCAGCGTATGGGCGAGAGGCGCGGCAGCCAGGAACCCACGTGATTCGATCCCGACCAATAGATCGGGCTTATAGGCTGCGATACGTTCGGCGAGCTGATCGACCGCCTGGCGCCAAGCCGCGCCGTCGGCCAGAAGCGGCGAGATGTCGTAGAACAGAATTCCGGGCTTCGGAAATTCCGGAATGAGCGCAATACGCGTTTTAAGATCGATCATGAGCGGGTCCAAGCGGTTATCATGTCCGGAGACTGCCGAATCGTGAGCTATGCATCTTCCGAGCTGATTCGGAAACCTTCTACATAATGCCAGGGTTGAACTGAAGCGCGCCTTGCCGTCACATGACCAGGCATGCTTCTCGGCGCCGAGGTTCTTCTATGTTGATGAGCAGGAAGCCGCGCGCGACGCCACCCAGATCCGATCTCGGCACAGTGATCGCCGCGCCGGAGGCGGGAAAGTTGCGGGTTTTGTTCCGCGGTCGTTGGGATGTCAACACCGTGATGGCGCATGAGCGGGATCTCAGCGAGATTCGTCCCGAGCCCGGCCGACCGACCGAGATCGACGTGTCCGGCGTCACCTTGCTCGATACCGTCGGCGCCATTGCCGTCGCCAGGGTTCGCGAGCGCCTCGCCGAAGCGGGGCCGGCGGTGGTCGTCGGGGCCCATGACGCACAGGCCGCGCTGCTCGACCAGGTGAGCAGCGCCGATAGTCACTTGCTGCCCGAACCGTCGCGGCCGACGATCGTCGATCGGATCGCCGGGCTTGGCGATTGGGCCGTGCATCTCGGGCACGATGCGCGCGACCTCATCGGCTTCTACGGCGAATTGCTCGTCGTTTTCTGGCGCGTCATTCGCGAACCTCGGCGCCTACGGCTGACGTCCATGGTCAACCAGATGCAGCGGATCGGCATCGACGCGATGCCCATCGTAGGTTTGCTTGCCTTCCTGATCGGAATCGTGCTGGCCGATCTGAGCGCCGATCAGCTCAAGCGCTTCGGCGCCGGCGTCCTGGTCGTCAACCTTCTCGGCATTTCGATCCTGAGAGAGCTCGGCGTGTTCCTGACCGCAGTCATGGTCGCCGGCCGCTCTGGATCGGCCTTCGCGGCCGAGATTGGGACCATGAAGATCAACCAGGAGATCGACGCCATGCGCACGATCGGGCTGGACCCAATGGAAGTGCTGGTGGTGCCCCGGGTCGCCGCGCTGATCCTGATCTTGGTTCCACTGGCATTCTTCGCCAGCATCGTGATGCTTGTCGGCGGCGCAATTACCGCCGATTTCACGCTCGGGATCACGCTGCGCCAATTCCTCGAGAATTTTCGCTCAGCGGTCGAGACCCGTCATCTTTGGGCCGGACTCGTCAAGGCGCCTTTCTTCGCCTTCGTGATCGCCATGGTCGGCTGTTATCACGGGCTGGAGGTATCCGGCAGCGCCGAGAGCGTCGGCCAACACACGACTCAGTCCGTGGTCTGGTCGATCTTCCTCGTCATCCTGCTCGACGCCTTGTTTGCCGTGCTGTTCCTCAGAATCGGGTTTTGATGCAGCCCGACGCCACAACCAAAAAGACGGTCATCAGTGTGCGCGGCCTTACCACGCGGTTCGGCCAGCAGACGATCCATGAAAATCTCGATCTCGACGTCTATCGCGGCGAGGTATTGGGCGTCGTGGGCGGGTCTGGCGCCGGCAAATCGGTGCTGCTGCGGGAAATCGTCGGGCTTACCACGCCATCGGCCGGCCGGATCGACGTGCTGGGGACGGACGTGACGACCTGCGGTGCTGAAGCTCAGCAGATCCTGCGCCGGCATTGGGGCGTGCTCTTCCAGGACGGCGCGCTCTTCAGCTCTTTGACCGTTGCCCAGAACATTCAGGTCCCCGTCCGCGAGCTGACCGACTTTCCGCAATCGGTCATGGACGAGATCGCACGAGTAAAGCTTTCCATGGTGGGATTGCCGCCCGATAGCGGGGCCAAGTTTCCGGCACAGCTTTCGGGCGGCATGAAGAAGCGCGCCGGCCTCGCTCGGGCATTGGCGCTCGATCCCGAGCTGCTGTTCCTCGACGAGCCCACCGCCGGCCTCGATCCAATCAGCGCGTCGCAATTCGACGCGCTGATCAAGTCGCTGAAATCCAGCCTCGACTTGACGGTGTTCATGGTAACCCACGATCTCGATAGCTTGGCTGCGATCTGCGACCGGATTGCCGTTCTGGTCGACCGGCATACGGTGGTCGGCACCATGGCGGAGCTCATGGAGGTCGACCACCCCTGGATCCAATCCTATTTCCGGGGGCCGCGCGGGCGGGCCGCGCTCGAGAAAATGGAGCTCAATTAGATGGAGACCCGCGCCAACTACGTGCTCGTCGGCAGCATCGTCTTGGTCGTGCTTGCCGCGCTGGTCATCTTTGTCCTTTGGTTGGCACGGACGGAGTTCAGCCGGAACATTGATGTCTACTACACCTATTTCAACGGCTCGGTAGCCGGATTGCAGGGCGGCAGCGCGGTGCGTTATCGGGGCGTGCCAGTCGGAAGCGTCGGCGCGGTCGAGATCGATCCGACGAACATCGAACGGATCCGCGTGACGCTGAACCTGAACCCGGGCACGCCGATCAAGGTCGACTCGGTGGCGTCGCTGGAGATCGCCGGCATTACCGGCGGCTCCTATGTCGAGATCACCGGCGGGACGCAATCGAGTCCGGCGCTCACGGCGCCCGACGATCAAATTCCGGTCATTGCCTCGCGGAATTCGACGCTCATGTCGCTCGAGGAGGACGCGCCCAAGCTGATCGGCAAGCTAATAGACCTGGCTGACCGCGCGAATAACGCTCTCTCTCCTGAGAATGTGAAAGCGATCTCGGAAACGATCGACAATTTGAGGGTCCTGTCGGCGAACTTGAGGGCGGTCACGCCGGAAGTGCAGGACGCGGTGACGAACATGAATAAGGTGCTTGGCGACCTACACACGGATCTGCCCCGGCTCTCCCAGACCTTCGAGGCGGACGGCAAGGCCGTGCGGGCGACGGTGGAGGAGCTGCACAAGACCACGAACGAGGTCGAGACAATGCTGGCTGAAAATCGCGGACCGCTACGCGAGTTCACCGGCACCGGCCTCTATCAGCTGACCGCGCTCGCGACCCAGCTTCGCGGCCTCACTGACACGTTGCAGCATGTCGCCGATCGGCTTGACCAGGATCCGCAGCGCTATTTCTTCGGTGGCGGGACGCATATCGGCGTCGATCCCAATCGTGGCTATGGACCCAAGGCCTCAGCCGGGGCCGCGCAATGATCAGACGTCTCCTCCTGTTCCTCCCGTTATTCGCGGCCGGCTGCGGCGGCTTGCTGGCCCCCTCCGGGCCGTCCCCCGCCCTTTACAGGCTCGACGCGCCGCGCGCGGTGTCGGCCGCCGGGCCGGCCGCTCCTTGGCAGCTGCTGATCGACAAACCCACGGCGACGCTGGCGCTCGATACGACGCGGATCGCGATCGTACCTGCGCCGAACCGCATGGATTATTATGCGGACGTCGCCTGGGCGGACAAAGCGCCGGCCATGCTGCAAGAACTCATTCTGCAGGCCTTCGACCGTTCGGGTCGAATCCAGGCGGTGCAGCGGCAAGGCGGCGGTCTCAAGGCAGACTATATCCTGGCCGTCGATCTTCAGGATTTTGAAGTCGATGCCGCATCCAGCCCGGCCAACGTGCATGTGCGGCTCACCGGCCGGCTCGTCCGAACGCGGGATCGCGCGATCGTGGCAAGCCGGATGTTCGACACGACCGCGCCGATCGGCAGTGGCGGCTTCGACGGCGTGATAGCAAGCTTCAACCAGGCCGTGAGCGAGCTTCTGCCCGAACTTGTCGGTTGGACATTGGCCGAAGGCGGCCGCAACCCCTAAAACCGCTCGGATATTTTACTCCGCCTTAAGCAAACCGGGTCTTCAGTGAGCTTGGCGTCATGACGGGCGCCGCGAGCGAGCGTTGTATGCCGGCTCAGAGCATGGACATTTCGAGGCGCCTGGAGGAGCGGGTCGGTTTTCCAAAGCTGCAGCCCGAAGACGTGTCGCGCCTCCTCCGCGACCCCTCGGAGAGCAACCGCGCGCGTATCGCCCGCAAGGTCGGGGTCGGCTTCGCCTCCGATACGCTGACGACTAGCGAGCGCGCTCTGGCCGAGGACATCATCCGCCTGCTCGCTCGTGACACAGTGGTCCGCGTCCGAGTCGCACTCGCCGATGCCGTCAAATCGACGCCCGCCCTGCCCCACGATGTCGCGCTTCGCCTGGCCCATGACGTGGAGGAGGTCGCGCTCCCCATCCTGCAATACTCGCTGAGCCTTACGGACGACGATCTGATCGACATCGTCCGCGGCGGCGATCCGGCGCGTCAATCGGCAGTGGCCGGGCGCCCGACCGTATCCGGCGCGGTATCGGACACCCTCATCGATCACGGCGACGAATTCGCGCTGCTTCAGCTCATGAACAACAAGCGCGCCGAGATTGCCCAGGACGGATTCAGCCGAGCGCTCAATCGCTTTGGCAATCGCCGGCTCGTCCCCGACGCAATGGCGCGCCGCCAGCAGCTGCCGGCCGAGATTGTGGTCAGGCTGATCAATCTCGTGTCGGAAGGGCTCCAGACCCAGCTTGTCGCGCGCTATCACCTGACGCCGACCGTCGCCAAGGACGTGGCGGTCAAGACCAAGGAGCGGGCAGCCAAGGCGCTCTACTCCTCGGCCGCCAATTCGACTGATCCGTTCCTGCGCGCCCGGGAAATGCTGGCGTCGCGCCGCCTGACGCCGCAAGTGATCCTGCGAGCGCTCTGTCTGGGCGACCTCCCCTTTTTCGAAGCCTGCCTCGCAGTAATGGCCGACATCCCGCTGACCAATGCGCGTATCCTGGTCCGTGACAGCGGCGTGCTCGGACTCAAATCCTTGCTTCACAAGGCAAACATCCCGATCAAGCTGCTGGCGATGTTCCGAGTGGCTCTGGCCATCGCCCGGGAACTCGACGCCGATCTCGAGCCCGAGGAGTTCTTCGACCGTCGGCGGGACATCGCGCTCAAGGCTCTCGCCTCACATGAGGACACCGCCGACGAGGATGTCGACATGCTTCTGTCCCGGATGGACAGCTACGCCGTGGTTCCCGACAGCTTGCCGGAAATCGTCCATTACGGCGGCTGAGCAGCCGCGACCGCCGCTCCTTCCGTCGCACGCGGCAAATAGATGTGGACCTCGGTCCCTTGCTCCGGCGTGCTGTCGATCGCCACCCCTCCTCCCTGTTGCTGAGCCAACCCCAGGACCTGACTGAGCCCCAATCCCGAGCCCTTGCCGACCGGCTTGGTCGTGAAGAACGGCTCGAAAACCCGCGCGAGCACTTCCGGCCGAATGCCGCTGCCGTCATCCGATACTGTCAGCTCGATATATTCCCCCGGCTCCGGCTCTTCCGGCCTTTCCGGCTTCTGCCGCACGACGTTGCGGGTGTGGATCGCAATCCGGCCACCCTCGGGCATCGCGTCGCGCGCGTTGATCACGAGGTTGAGGATCATGAGCTCGAGTTGGGTCGTATCCGCCTGGATTGGCCATAGATCTTCGGCCAGATCGGTCTCGAGCACGATGGTGCCGCCCAACACGCTCCGCAGCATCTCGCTCAGGCCGGATACGAGCGCATTCGTGTCGACCGAGCCCGGGCGAAGCTGCTGTCGCCGCGAGAAGGCCAGGAGCTGCCCCGTGAGCTTGGCGCCGCGTTCGGCGGCCTGAAGGGCGTGATCGATCATACGAATCGCCGGAGGATCGAATATGCGTCGACGCAGCAAGTCCAAATTGCCGATCACCGCCTGGAGTAGATTATTGAAATCATGCGCCACACCACCGGTCAGCTGCCCGATCGCTTCCATGCGTTGCGCCCTGGCCAGCTGTTCTTCGGCCCGCCGCCGTTCCTCTATCTCCTCCGAAAGGCGCCGGTTGGCCTCCCGGAGGTCGCGGGTCCGCTCGACGACTTTGTGCTCCAGGGTGGTGGTGAGCGCGTGCAACGAGTCTCCGGAACGTTTGAGCGCATCTGCGACCAGATCGATTTCGACCAGGCCCGAATCGAGGGCGGCGATCGGCTCGCCTCGCCCCAGCGCGGCAGCTCTGGTAGCGAGTCCTTGGATCGGACGGCCGATGCTCCGCGCGACAGATCGTGACGCTAGGGCGCCGCCGCCGAATGCCAGGATGCCGATTGCGAGCGCCAGATAGACCGAGCGGCGCGCGGGGGCCGCGACCTCGTTGGCGGGTACCGCGACTCCCAGAGTCCACCCGCTGCTCTTGGAATGTACATAGGCGAACAGCACTTTCTCGCCTTCGAGGGAGATACCCGGCAGGACCCCTTCGGGGTGGGTCTCAAAAGTCTGGACATATTGCGGGGGCAAAGAGACGCCCACCGACCGCTCCGGTGCTTGAGATCGGGCGACAATCACCCCTTTCTGATCGATGACCGCCGCGGACCAGCCCGGACGGAACTTCTGATCCGAAAATATCCGTGCGAAGGTCGTCGCAGGCATCGCGAACGCCAGATCGTAGGCCATTGCGCCATCGCGCATCACCGGAAAATCGACGGCCACGATCGCTGCGCCGGCGGGAGCGGACACGATCAGATTCGAAATGTAGGGTGGCGCCATCGTCTTGATCCTTTGCGGATCGACGACGGGCACACGCGGCAAGACGGCGCCTCTCGGCAAGCGGGTGTTGACCAGTTGACGGCCGGACGGGTCCCTCAGCGAGATCCAGCTTCCGTCATCCTCGTTCGCCTCGCGCGCCTCCCGGTCGAAGGCGTCGAAATCGTTCTGTTTGAGTGCCGGAGAGGCTGCGAGCGTGCGAAGCTGCGCGCCGACCTGGCCGAACTGCCGGTCCATGACCAGGGACAGCGCCCTAGCGGTTGATTGCAGTTCCAGCTCCGCCGCCCCTTTTTCGCGCTCATAGACGTAGTCGAGCAACAAGGCGGTGGCCGCCAAAGGCGGCAGGGTCAGAACGGCAGCGAGTATGATGATGCGGCGGCGCACCGTGTGCGCGCCATATTTGCTCATCTTCTCGTCGGCAGGCCGGTCAGGGTGCGGCTGCTGCATGGACGTAACCCCACTGCCTCCCCGAAAGGGAGCCTAGACCATCATGTCCGTGTGAGGCGCTAGCCAGTTGAGGTGGCCCGCCCCGAAGTGTCGACTAAGGCGTGTAGCAACGCTGCGGGGGTTTCTCCGATGGTCGGAGCCTATCCCCAGGCACTGAGCGAGGCGGACCATGA
>DATGMP010000149.1:0-114156 GCA_035293565.1 Alphaproteobacteria bacterium
AGCCCTTCAGCCCGCGACTTCACCAAGGACAGCGCGGCCTGGGCGCTCTCCTTCATGACTTCGCCGAGCTGGCCCGTCAGGATGAGACGCCCGCCGCCCGGGATCCGGGTCGCTTCGACGAAGAGGATGTCGCCGCCGACGGGGGTCCAGGCGAGGCCGGTCGCCACGCCGGGCACGCTGGTGCGCTGCGCGATCTCGCTCTCGAAGCGAGGCGCGCCCAGGATGGCGGGCAGATCCTTCGGCTCGACGGTCACGTGAGTCGTCGTGCCTTCCGCGATCTTCATCGCGGCGTTGCGGAACACCGAGCCGATCTCGCGCTCGAGATTCCGGACGCCCGCCTCGCGCGTGTAGTCCTCGATGATGGTCCGCAGCGTGTCGTCGTCGACCGTCACCTGCTCGGGCTTGAGGCCGTTCGCTTCGATCTGCCGACGCACGAGGTAGCGTCTGGCGATCTGGAGCTTTTCCTGCGCGGTGTAGCTCGCGAGCTGGATCACCTCCATGCGGTCGCGCAGCGGACCGGGAATGGAATCCAGCATGTTGGCGGTCGCGATGAACAGCACTTTGCTGAGATCGAACGGGACGCCGAGATAGTTGTCGCGGAAGGTCGAATTCTGCTCCGGGTCCAGAACCTCGAGCATTGCCGAGGCCGGGTCGCCCTGGATGGACGCGCCCAGCTTGTCGATCTCGTCCAGCATGATCAGACAGTCATGCGTGCCGGCCTTGCGGATGCCCTGGATAATGTTGCCGGGCAGCGCGCCGATATAGGTCCGCCGATGTCCGCGGATCTCGGCCTCGTCATGGACGCCGCCCAGCGACACGCGCACGAACTTCCGTCCGGTCGCCCGCGCGATCGACTGACCGAGGGACGTCTTGCCGACGCCCGGAGGGCCGACGAAGCAAAGGATCGGACTCTTGCCGGACGGCGACAGCTTGCGCACCGCCAGATATTCGAGGATGCGGCGCTTGATCTTCTCGAGCCCGTAATGGTCCTCGTCGAGGATCTTCCGAGCCTCGGTAATGTCGATCTCGCCGGCCGAATATTTCGACCAGGGCAGTTCGATCAGCCAATCGAGATAGTTGCGCGCCATCCCGTATTCGGCCGCGCCTTCCGGCATGCGCTCAAGGCGCTTCAGCTCCTTGCGGGCTTGCTGCTCGACTTCCTCCGGCATACCGGCGGCGGCGATCGCTTTCTCAAGCTCCTGGATCTCGCTCGACTTCTCGTCGACTTCGCCCAGCTCTTTCTGAATCGTCTTCAGCTGCTCGCGCAGCAGATATTCACGCTGACGGCCCTCCATGCTCGCGCGGGTCTGCTGGCCGATGTCGCGTGACAGGCGCAGAACCTCGAGCCGGTAGGCGAGGTGCCAAAGCACCCGATCCATGCGGGCGCGCGGATCGATCGTTTCCAAAATCTCCTGCTTCTCGGCAGGCTTCAGATCCATGAAGCTCGCAACCATGTCCGCGAGCAGCGCGGGGCTGGTGATGTTCTCGATCGCGCCGCCGAGCTCCGGCGGGGCGTCGGGAATCAGCTTCAGCGCCTCTTTGGCCTGTTCCTTGAGCTGGAGCATCCGCGCGTCGATCTCGGTGCCCCGCGTCTCGGGTTCGGCGATCCGCTCCACGCGCGCGACGCGGTAAGGCCAGCCCTCCAGCCATTCGATCACGCGGAAGCGTTGCGCCCCCTGGCAGACGATGTGATGGCTGCCGTCCGGCGCGGTCAGATAACGGACGATGCCGGCGGCCGTGCCGAAGCTGTACATGTCCTCGGGCTTGGGATCGTTCTCGGCCGCGTCGCGCTGCAGGACGATGCCGATCTGCTGCTCGGCGCGGACGGCCTCCTGCGCGGCCATGACCGAGCGATCCCGGCCGATCGAGATCGGCAGGACCACGCCAGGGAACATGACCATCGCGCGGACGGGAAGAATGATGAGGGCGTCGGCGGGCAACGGCTTTTGCGTCGCCGTACCCGCCGTTCCGGCGGGCTCGGTCGCTGTGAGGGCATGGCCGCCATCCAGCGGGGCCAGACTGTCAGTCCCGCTCTTGGCGGGCTCGATTCGATGTTCGGTCACGGTATTTTGGTCAGTGTTAGAAGCATGCAGCCATTGGCGAATTCCTGCCGGCCAGGCTCATAGCGCCCGGCTGGAAGCGGCAGGCGGCGCTCGAAGCTGCCGTTCGGCACCTCCAGCCGAAGCACCCGGGCCTTGCGGCAGGCGTCGGGAAGCCTGCGCTCGCCGCAGATGATCAGCGTGCCGTTCTCGACGCGCAATTTGATCTGATCGGGCGCAACGCCGGGCAGAGCCAGGATGATCCAGAGCTCCCGGTCGGTCTCGAATATGTCAGCCGGCGGCTCCCAGACCGGCCGTCCGCCCTCGTTGCCGGGTTGGAACAGCTGGCGGTGCATCCGCTCCGCGCGGTTCAACAGGGCGACAGCGTCCGCCCACATCCAATTATGCGGGTCACGGGACATGGCGAAGCCATCCGGTAAGGTCAAAACGCATTCGTGTCTTCAAACTCTCTCTTCCTGCGGTCCTGTCTCGGGGCACTTTGGACGAATGCCTCGCGAACAAGTTGGTATTCATCTGTCAAATGTTAAGGATGTCACCCGATTTGGCGTCGATCCTCACGAAGATCGGCGGCGCAACGCGGCTGTCGCAACGCGGCTTGGCCCCGCCGCGCCTATGCTATAGAAGGCTTGCCCCAGGCGCGGGCGTGGCGGAATTGGTAGACGCGCTGGATTTAGGTTCCAGTGGCGAAAGTCGTGGGGGTTCAAGTCCCTCCGCCCGCACCAGGGCGGTCGCCGCAGTGCGCGCCTCAAAAGAGATGGAAGCTGACGTTTTAGGAAGAAGATGAACATCACCGAGACCGCCCATGAGGGCCTGCAGCGCACCTGGCGCGTCGTCGTACCGGCGACCGAGATCGGCGCCAATGTCGACCGGCGACTGGCGGAGCTGAGCAAGACCATCCGTCTCCCGGGCTTCCGGCCGGGCAAGGTGCCGCTGGGCATCGTCAAGAAGCGCTACGGCTCTTCGATCCTGGGCGAGGTACTCGAGAAGACGGTGCAGGACAGCTCGAGCCAGGTGCTGAAGGAGCAGGCAGTCCGGCCGGCGCTCGAACCGAAGATCGAAGTGGTGAATTTCGCCGAGGGCACCGACCTCGAATATACGCTGGCCGTCGAGACGCTTCCCGACGTCGAGCCGGCGGACCTCAGCGGGCTCGCGCTCGAGCGGCCGGTGGTGCCGGTGGGCGAGGCCGAGGTCGATAAGGCGCTCGAAAAGCTCCGTGAGGTGAATCCGACCTTCGAGCCGGTGAAACAGGCGCGGATGGCCAAGAAGGGTGACCAGCTCGTCATCGATTTCGCAGGCACCGTCGACGGCGTCGCTCGCCCCGGCATGGATGGCAAGGACTACCCGTTGGAGCTCGGATCCGGCGGTTTCATTCCGGGCTTCGAGGACCAGCTCATCGGCATCAAGCCGGAGGAGACACGAGAGATCACCGTCACGTTTCCGACCGAGTATCACGCGGCGGAGCTGGCCGGAAAGGAAGCCAAGTTCACGGTCACGGCAAAGGAGTTGCGCGGCAAGGTCGAGGCCACACTGGACGACGAGTTCGCGAAGAAGCTGGGGCAGGCCGACTTGGGGGCCCTCAAGGAGACCGTCAAAACCCAGCTCGACAAGGATTACGGGCAGCTTTCGCGGCTGAAGCTGAAGCGCAAGCTGATGGATGCGCTGGCCGAACGGCACGATTTCGCGGTTCCGCAGGGGATGGTCGATATCGAGTTCGACTCGATCTGGCGCCAAATCCAGGCCGAGCTCGAGAAGGAGCCTTCCGACAAGACGGAGGAGGAGCAGAAGGCCGAGTACCGCAAGATCGCGGAGCGCCGCGTGCGGCTGGGGCTGCTGCTCAGCGAGATCGGCAAGCGCAACAACATCCAGGTCGCGCAAGAGGAGCTGAACCGGGCGCTGATCGCCGAGGCGCGGCGCTTTCCCGGCCAGGAGCGGCAGGTGCTCGAGGCCTATACCAAGAATCCCCGCGCGCTCGATGCGTTGAGAGCGCCCATCTATGAGGACAAGGTCGTCGACCACATATTTGGTATGATCCAGATCACCGATCGAACCGTGACGCCCGACGAGCTGACCAGCGACGAGGACGAGGCGGAGATCGCGGCCTGAGTACCCGGAACCCCGAGGAAATCATGTCCTACGAAGACATCACTATGAACACGATGGTGCCGATGGTGGTCGAGCAGACCAGCCGCGGCGAGCGCGCCTATGACATCTTTTCGCGTCTTCTGAAGGAGCGCATCATCTTCCTCATCGGGCCGGTGAACGATGCGGTGGCGAGCCTCGTCTGCGCTCAGCTGCTGTTCCTGGAATCCGAGAATCCGAACAAGGACATCCACTTCTATGTGAATTCGCCGGGCGGCCTCGTGACCTCGGGCCTCGCGATCTACGACACGATGCAGTACATCCGCCCGGAGATTTCGACCGTCTGCATCGGCCAGGCCGCTTCGATGGGCTCGCTGTTGCTGGCGGCCGGCGCCAAGGGCAAGCGCTACGCGCTTCCGAACGCCCGGATCATGGTGCACCAGCCGTCAGGCGGCGCCGAGGGCCAGGCGGCGGACATCGAGATTCATGCGCGGGAGATTTTGCGCATGCGGCAGCGCCTTAACGAGATCTATGTCCACCACACCGGCCAGACGCTGGAGCAGATCGAGGCCGCGCTCGAGCGCGACAAGTTCCTTGACCCCTATGAAGCCAAGGAGTTCGGCATCGTCGACGAGGTGGTGACCAACCGGCCGAGGCCGCTCGAAGCGGCCGCCTGAGGTCCTGCCCGCTCGCCGATGAAGCGACCTCATGCTCGGGCTTGACCGGATCAAGCCCGAGCATGGCGAGCGGTGCGGGGCGTAACGATCATCAGCCCTTCTTGGTGAGGGTCGCGCCCGTCTTCGCATCGGCGATCGCCCCGCTCTTCGCGTCGACGAGAACGTGGCCCACGGCGATGCCCTGCAGGCTCACGATCTCGACCGCGACATTTCCGTCCCGATTGAACGCGGCGCTTCCGACCCTGAGCTGGTGCTGGCCGCTCGCGTCCAGATAGCGGGACACGGCCTGCTTGGCGCCTGTCAGTGTGAGCGGCGCGCCCGGACCATCCTCGGCGACGATGACCGGCGCGGCCGCCCGCGCGTCGCCCGTGGAGCTCAAAGGCGCAATGAGCGCCACCGCAGCGATAAAGGAAGCAACATAATTCATCATTTTTCTCCCATGGCTTGCATCGATCGGCATGTCTGTCGGGTGTGGATCTAAATTCCGCCGACAGGTCCATCCGCTGATCTTTCACGGTCACGAGAGACCGACGCACTCCGGATCTTGCTTACAAGGAATTTTGATCGCCTGAGCCCTTGTGGATCCGAAATCCGACCGCAACTCATGTCGTGTGCCAAAGGAATTAGAGGGACAGTCAGACCTGGACAAACGAGTTCTCCCTATGCCATCCATAAATAGATTTTATGGGTGAAAGAGTGTCCGGACCGCTGCCGCCGCTGAACACGTTGAGGGTTTTCGACGCCGTCGTGCGTCATCTGAGCTTCACGAAGGCTGCCGACGAGCTCGGCATGACGCAGGCCGCGGTGAGCTATCAGATCAAGCAGCTCGAAGAGCGGGTCGGCACGCCGATGTTTCGGCGGCTGACGCGGTCTCTGGCCCTGACCGATGCAGGCGCCCGGCTGGCGCCGACAGTGGCGGAGACCTTTGCCAGACTGAAGGACGCCTTCGCCTCGATTCGCGACGATGGGACGGGGGTGTTGTCGATTACCGCCGTGGGAACCTTCACCGGCAACTGGTTGGTGCCCCGGATCGGCCGTTTCCAGATGGCCTGGCCCAATATCGCGGTTCGCCTGGAGACCTCGACGCGGCTGGTCGATTTCGCGCGCGAGGAATTCGATGTCGGCATCCGGGGCGGCATGGCGTCCCGCGCATCCTGGCCCGGACTCTCCTCGGAGGAGCTGATCTCGGTTGACCTTGTACCCATGTGCAGTCCGCGTCTCATCGGGGGTGCAGGGCGTCTCGCATCGCCGCGCGACCTCCTGCGGCTCCCGCTGTTGGGCGAGATGGATATGTCTCTGCGAACTGGGGCTGATCGGGATTGGCGGGCCTGGTTTCAGGCGGCCGGGCTGCCGCCCGATGATCTCCCGTCCTTCAAAGCGGCGTTCACGACCCAGTCGCTATCGGGTGCCGCCGCGATCGCGGGGCAAGGTGTCGCGCTTCTGACCCCGGCTTTTTTCAAGAATGAATTGAAGTCGGGCGTCCTTATTCAACCTCTGGACATCATTCTGCGGGGGGTGGAGCGCTATTTCATCGTATGCCTCGAAGAACGGCGAAACGTCCCGAAAATCAAGGCTTTTCGCGAATGGCTGTTTGCCGAGCTGGCGGCCGACGAGTCTCATAATATCGGGGGACGAATTAATTCGAATTAAGGGCTCGTTGGCGATAGTGTAATTAAGCTGCTTGAAGCGGGGGCGGTTTGGGCCATTTTTATCCCTGGAGGGCCATGCTGACCGCCGCTCAAATGGGGTAGGCTGGAGCCCGTCGTCGATTCCCGATACCGTCCGGTCCCTTGGACGGTCTGGGGTCAAGCTTGAAAGGAAGTTCATGATCAAATTGTCCGCGGGGTCGATCTACCCGGTGTTGCCCTTGAGGGACATCGTCGTATTTCCGCATATGATCGTCCCGCTCTTTGTGGGCCGCGAGAAGTCCGTGCGCGCTCTCGACGACGTTATGCGCGAGGACAAGCAGATTCTGCTCGCCACTCAGAAGAACGCCGCCCAGGACGAGCCGAGCGAGGAGGATATCTATCGGGTCGGCACGATCGGCACCGTGCTGCAGCTGCTGAAGCTGCCGGACGGCACCGTCAAGGTTCTGGTCGAAGGCGTCCAGCGCGCCAAGATTCTCCGGTTCACCGACAACCCGATGTTCTTCCAGGGCGTCGCGGAGCCGATCGAGGACAATCTGGGGCAGGGCCAGGAGCTCGAAGCCCTTTCGCGCGCCGTGGTCGCGCAGTTCGAGCAGTACATCAAACTCAACAAGAAGATTCCGCCTGAAGTGCTTGTGTCGATCAATCAGATCGACGAGCCTTCGAAGCTGGCCGATACGGTCGCCTCGCATCTCAATCTCAAGATCCCGGAGAAGCAGCAGCTTCTCGAGCTGGAGACGATCAGCGAGCGTCTCGAGCGGGTCTATGGGCTGATGGAAAGCGAGATCGGGGTGCTCCAGGTCGAGAAGCGCATCCGCAATCGCGTGAAGCGCCAGATGGAGAAGACCCAGCGCGAATATTACCTGAACGAGCAGCTGAAGGCGATCCAGAAGGAGCTCGGCGAGTCCGAGGAGGGCCGCGACGAGCTTGCGGAGCTGGAGGAACGGATTAACAAGACCCGCTTCTCCAAGGAGGCGCGCGAGAAGGCGAAGGCGGAGCTGAAGAAGCTGCGCACGATGAGCCCGATGTCGGCCGAGGCCACGGTCGTGCGCAATTATCTTGACTGGATGCTGTCGATTCCGTGGAGCAAGCGCACCAAGATCAAGAAGGACATCAAGCTCGCGCAGGATGTTCTCGACGCCGATCATTACGGCCTCGAAAAGGTGAAGGAACGCATCCTCGAATATCTCGCGGTCCAGCAGCGGACCGAGAAGGTGAAAGGATCGATTCTGTGCCTGGTCGGCCCTCCGGGTGTGGGCAAGACCTCGCTCGGCAAGTCGATCGCCAAGGCGACCGGACGCAACTTCGTGCGCATGTCGCTGGGCGGCGTACGCGACGAGGCCGAGGTTCGCGGTCATCGCCGAACCTACATCGGCTCGATGCCCGGCAAGGTCATCCAGGGCATGAAGAAGGCGAAGTCGTCGAACCCGCTCTTCCTGCTCGACGAGGTGGACAAGCTCGGCGCCGATTGGCGCGGCGATCCGTCTTCGGCCTTGCTCGAGGTGCTGG
The DNA here is from genome assembly GCA_035293565.1 of Alphaproteobacteria bacterium. GTDB lineage: Bacteria > Pseudomonadota > Alphaproteobacteria > BOG-932 > Roseiterribacteraceae > DATGMP01. Next base: position 7,972 of record DATGMP010000149.1, read on the forward strand.
ATCCCGAGCAGAACTCGACCTTCAACGATCACTATCTCGAGGTCGATTACGATCTGTCCGACGTGATGTTCATCTGCACGGCGAACACGCTTCGGATGCCGCAGCCCTTGCTCGATCGCATGGAGCTGATCCGCATCCCGGGCTACACGGAAGATGAGAAGGTCGAGATCGCGAAGCAGCATCTGCTCGACAAGCAGATCAAGGCGAACGGTCTGAAGGCGAGCGAATTCGTGATTTCGGACGACGCGCTCCGTGACCTCATTCGCTACTACACGCGCGAGGCGGGCGTGCGTAATCTCGAGCGCGAGATCGCCAATCTCTGCCGCAAATCGATCAAGGAGATTCTCCTCAAGAATTGCGACAAGGTGTCGATCACGCGGCGCAATCTCGACAAGTTCGCCGGTGTGCGGAAATTCCGCTTCGGCGAAGCCGAGCTCGAAGATCAGGTCGGCGCAGTGACGGGCCTCGCCTGGACGGAAGTCGGCGGCGAGCTGCTGTCGATCGAAGCTGTCACACTCTCCGGCAAGGGGCGCGTGACGATGACCGGCAAGCTCGGCGACGTCATGAAGGAGTCGGTGCAAGCGGCCGAGATGTACATCAAGAGCCGCGCGCCTTCGCTCGGCATCAAGCCGACGATTTTCGATCGCAAGGACATTCACGTCCACGTGCCCGAAGGCGCCACGCCGAAGGACGGGCCATCCGCAGGTGTTGCGATGGCGACATCGATCGTCTCGGTGCTGACCGGCATTCCGGTGCGCAAAGACATCGCCATGACCGGCGAGATCACGTTGCGCGGCCGCGTGCTGCCGATCGGAGGATTGAAGGAGAAGCTCCTCGCCGCGTTACGCGGTGGACTGAAGACGGTGCTGATCCCCAAGGACAATGAGAAGGATCTCGCCGACATTCCCGACAATGTGAAGCGGGGTCTCAAGATCATTCCGGTCTCGACCGTCGATGAGCTGTTGCGCAACGCGCTCGTGACGGCGCCTCAGCCGATCGAATGGTCCGAGCCCGAGGAGAGCCCGGTGGCCGCTAAGCCGACCGATAAGGAGGCCGAGGTCATCCGGCACTGAGCCTTCACCGAATAGTTACCATCGAGCCCGCCGGAGACGCCGATGCGACTCCGGCGGGCTTTTTCATCGAGCGACCTCGAAAAATCACTGAATCCGGGCCGGAAACACACGATTTGCGCGCGATTCACCGTTGAGTGACCGCCGAATTTCGGCATAAAGTCCTCCGCTGACCCGAAGGCGTGCGTCCGTGCGTCGAGGGGGTCGGGTGGGTTCAATCCGCCGGAGTACCAAAAGCGGCCGCGAGATCAGGCCGGGTTGCTTCGGATGCAAGAAGGGGGCGCATGTGAATAAGAACGACCTCGTTGCTCACGTGTCGGCGCAGGCCGGTTTGAGCAAGGCGGATTCGACGAAGGCGGTCGATGCCGTTTTCGACGGCATCACTGACTCATTGAAAAAGGGAGACGAAGTTCGTCTGGTCGGGTTTGGCACGTTTGCGGTCACGGCCCGCGCCGCTTCGCAAGGCCGCAATCCACGGACTGGTCAACCGATCAAGATCAAGGCCAGCAAGCAACCCAAGTTCAAGGCCGGAAAGGGCCTGAAGGACGCCGTCAACTGATCTGACATCGCCGGGCGGCGCAGCCGCCCGCGCCTGTCGGGCGATTAGCTCAGCTGGGAGAGCATCTCGTTTACACCGAGAGGGTCGGCGGTTCGATCCCGTCATCGCCCACCAGTTGGCGTGGTTTGTGTATCGGACCACCCGCTCCCAGTATGTTATTGTGCGTAGGTGAATCCCAGCGAGGCATTCAGCGAAGCGTTGACCTGCTTTCGGGCGGGCAATGCCGAAGCCGCGCTCTCGCTGTGCGATGATCTGATCGCCGTTGTTCCGTCCGAACCCGGGATCTGGCATCTCGCCGGCCTCGCCGCTTTCTCCCTCCGCCGATTTGCCGCCGCAGCTCATTACTTCGACCGCGCCCGCGCGTTGGAGCCCGCCAATCCGGCTCACGCGATCAATCTCGCGAATGCGCTGATCAAGCTCGATCGTGATGCCGAAGCCGAGGGGGCGCTTCAGACGGCGCTCGCGCTCGATCCGCGTTCGTCGGACGCGGAGATCGCACTCGGGATCGTCGCGCGCAGAGCTGGCCACCTCGAGGACGCTGTGTTGCATGCCGATTGCGCGATCGCGTCTCGGCCGGACTCTTACCCCGCATGGGTCAATCGAGGCCGCGCGCTCCATGAGCTCGGTCGTTTCGACGCGGCCATCCAATCCTATGAGCGCGCGGTCGCGATCGACCCCCAGGCTGCGCCGGCTCATGCGCAAATGGCGCTCAGCCTGCTTCTGACCGGCGATTTCGAGCGCGGCTGGCGCGAATATGCGTGGCGGGGCGAGGGGAGCGATCTCGTGTCGCGGGGCCGGTTCGATCGGCTGGAATGGCAGGGCGAGCCGCTGAACGGCGCCACGCTTCTCGTCCATGCCGAGCAAAGCCTCGGAGACACGATCCAGTTCGCGCGCTTCCTCCCGATGGCCGAGGCGAGGGGAGCGTGCGTCGTTCTCGAAGTGCAACCGGAGTTGAAGCGGTTGTTCGCCGGCTTCTCCTCCTCGACCGTGGCCGTCGCGCGCGGTGAACCGCTTCCGCCTTTCCAGCAGCATATACGCTTGATGAGCCTTCCTCGGGCGCTCGGAACAGGTCTCGACACGATACCGCCGCCGCTCCGGTTTCGACCGCCGCCGGCCTCCGGCGATAGGATCGTGCCGCCGGCCGATCGCCGGATGACGGTGGGGCTGAACTGGGCCGGAAGGCCGACTCACGAGAATGATCGCAACCGCTCGATCGCCCCCGAGTTGCTGGCGCCGCTCGGCGACGTCGCCGGCATACGCTGGGTATCGGTGCAGAAGGATCGGCCGGGAATCATGCCGGACTTCATCGAGCTCGATCTGGGGCCGCGGCTCCATGATCTCGCCGATCTGGCCGAGGCTATGCAGGGGCTCGATCTTCTGATCACGATCGACTCTGCGCCGGCTCACCTCATGGGCTCGCTGGGCCGTCCGGTGTGGGTTCTGCTCCCCGATCCGCCCGACTGGCGTTGGCTGCTCGGTCGCGACGACAGCCCCTGGTATCCGACCGCCCGGCTTTTCCGTCAGGGCGAACGGGGACATTGGGCGGATGTGATTGAACGGGTTGGGACAGCGCTTGACGCGCTTCGCGACGAAAAAGCGGTCTCTCCGCCGCCCGGCTTGGATTGACACTTCCGGGCGCTGCGCGTACCTACAGGCCCTCGCGACGCACGCGGGTGTAGCTCAGTTGGTTAGAGCGCCGGCCTGTCACGCCGGAGGCCGCGGGTTCAAGTCCCGTCACTCGCGCCACGCGGGGCCCGGGTCCGGTCCCCCAAATGGGGCCTTCAGCGGCGGCCAGACGAGCCTATATCCAACGTGGATTCTTGTGCTACACAGCCCCCGCGCTGCGGTGCGGCGCGGTAGCCATTCCGCCGCTGGTGCGGGCTTCCGCAATCGCCTTACGAACGTCGTATGACCATGCAAAATCCGTTGCTCGTCGATTATGTGCCGATCGTGGTCTTCCTGGTGGTGTCCGCCGGAATCGCGGCCGCGATGATTGGCATCTCCTATCTGTTGGCGCAGCAAAAGCCCGATAGCGAGAAAGTGTCGGCCTATGAATGCGGGTTCGAGGCCTTCAATGACGCCCGGTCCAAGTTCGACGTGCGCTTCTATCTGGTTGCGATTCTGTTCATCATCTTCGACCTGGAGGTTGCCTTTCTGTTTCCCTGGGCGATTTCGCTTAAGGACATTGGGGCCTTCGGTTTCTGGTCGATGGTCGTGTTCCTGGGGGTGCTGACCGTCGGCTTTATTTACGAGTGGAAGAAAGGGGCTCTCGAATGGGAGTGATCACCTCGTTCGACCCGACTCGCCCGGCAGCTTTGCCGCCGGGCCCCGGCCAGGATGAGTTTCTGGCCCGCGCGACCAAGAGGCTGCAGGAGAAGGGCTTCCTGATCTCGAATTTCGAGCACCTGGTCGATTGGGCCCGTACCGGTTCGATCTGGCCGATGACTTTCGGGCTCGCCTGCTGCGGCGTGGAGATGATCCATGCCTTCATGGCCCGCTACGACCTCGACCGCTTCGGCAGCATGCCGCGGCCGAGCCCCAGGCAGTCGGACGTCATGATCGTGGCCGGCACGCTGTGCAACAAGATGGCGCCTGCGCTCCGCAAGGTCTACGACCAGATGGCCGAGCCGCGCTGGGTCATCTCGATGGGCTCCTGCGCCAATGGCGGGGGCTATTACCATTACTCCTACTCGGTCGTACGCGGCTGCGACCGGATCGTCCCGGTCGACATCTATGTGCCCGGCTGCCCGCCGACGGCCGAGGCGTTGTTGTACGGAATCCTGCAGCTGCAGAAGAAGATCCGTCGCGACGAGACGCCGATTTTCCGCTGAGATCATGCCGAAGCCCGTTTCCGAACTTCTCGAGCAGACCAAGGCCGCGCTGGGCGACGACGTCCTCTCGGCGTCGATCGAGCACGGTCAGGCGATCTTGGTCGTCAAGCGCGACCGGATCGTCGCGGCGCTGACGAAGCTGCGCGACGTCCCCGATTTCCTGTTCGAGCAGCTGATCGACATTTGCGGTGTCGACTATCCCGAGCGGCCCGAGCGGTTCGAGATCGTCTATAGCCTGTTGTCGGTGTCGCTCAATCAGCGCATTCGGGTGAAGGTCACGAGCGACGAGGATACGCCGGTCCCGTCGGTCGTCGGCGTCTATCCATCCGCCAATTGGTTCGAGCGTGAGACTTGGGATCTGTACGGGGTGTTTTTCTCCGACCATCCGGACCTGCGCCGCATTCTGACCGACTATGGCTTCGACGGCCATCCGATGCGGAAGGACTTCCCGCTGACCGGCTATGTCGAGATGCGCTACGACCCCGATCAGCGTCGGGTCGTCTATGAGCCCGTCAAGCTGCAGCAGGATTTCCGGACGTTCGATTTCACCAGCCCATGGGAAGCGATCACGGATATCCAGCTGCCGGGCGACGAGAAGGCGGTGAAGCCGCCCTTTTGGGAGAAGCCGAAGTGAGCGACGTGATCCAAACCGAAGACCAGATCGGCATGCGGATCAAGCCGTTCACGCTGAATTTCGGTCCGCAGCATCCCGCCGCGCATGGCGTGCTGCGGCTGGTGATGGAGTTGGACGGCGAGATCGTCGATCGCTGCGACCCCCATATCGGGCTGCTCCATCGCGGCACCGAGAAGCTGATCGAATACAAGACCTATGTCCAGGCGATCCCGTATTTCGATCGGCTGGATTACGTCTCGCCCATGTGCGAGGAGCACGCTTTCGCGCTCGGCGTCGAGACGTTGCTCAATATCGAGGCGCCGCCGCGCGCCCGGTATATCCGCGTGCTGTTCGCCGAGCTGACGCGGGTGCTCAATCATCTGCTGAACGTCACTACCTTTGCGCTCGACCTCGGCGCGACCACGCCGACCCTCTGGGGCTTCGAGGAGCGCGAGCGCGGCATGGAGTTCTATGAGCGCGTCTCGGGCGCGCGGATGCACGCGAATTATTTCCGCCCCGGCGGCGTGCATCAGGACATGCCGGCCGGGCTGGCCGACGACATGATGGCCTGGATCGAGCACCTGCCGACGGTCATCGACGATCTTGAGGAGCTTCTCAGCGAAAATCGGATCTTCAAGCAGCGGACCGTCGATATCGGCACCGTCGGCCGCGCCGATGCGCTCGCCTGGGGATTTACGGGTCCGATGCTGCGCGCGTCGGGCGTCGCCTGGGATTTGCGCAAGGCCCAGCCTTACGACGTCTATGACCAGGTCGAGTTCGATATTCCGGTCGGCACAACCGGCGACTGCTACGCGCGTTATCTCGTCCGGGTCGAAGAGATGCGGCAATCGATCCGCATCATGCGCCAATGCCTGGACAAGATGCCCGACGGCCCGGTGAAGGTGGATGACCGCAAGATCGCGCCGCCGCCCCGGAGCGAGATGAAGCGGAACATGGAATCCTTGATCCACCACTTCAAGCTTTACACCGAAGGCTATCACGTCCCAGCCGGCGAGACTTATAAGGCGGTGGAATCGCCCAAGGGCGAGTTCGGCGTGTTTCTGGTCTCTGATGGCTCCAACCGGCCCTATCGCTGCCACATCCACCCGGCCGGTTTCGCCCATCTTCAGGCGACCGATTTCATGGCCAAGGGCTACATGCTGGCCGACGCGGTCGCGATCATCGGCTCGCTCGACATCGTCTTCGGGGAGATCGACCGATGAGCGGCGGCGTCAGAGTCGGCAAGGCGAGCTTCGGGCCCGAGCAGCCGGAGAGCTTCTCCTTCACGCCCGAGAATTTGGAGAAGGCGGCGAAGATCATCGCCAAATATCCTCCGGGACGGCAGCAGAGCGCGGTGATGCCGCTGTTGTTCCTGGCGCAGCGCCAGAACGACAATTGGCTGCCGCGCGCGGCGATGGACGCGGTCGCCGACATGCTGGGCATGCCGCGCATTCGCGCCTATGAGGTCGCGACCTTCTACTCGATGTACAATTTGCAGCCGGTCGGCAAGCATTTCATCGAGATCTGCACGACGACGCCTTGCTGGCTGATGGGTTCGGACGGCATCGTCGAGGCGTGTCGGCGCAAGCTCGGCATCTCGCCGGGCGAGACCACGCCGGACGGTCAATTCACCGTCGTCGAGGTCGAATGCCTCGGGGCCTGCGTCAACGCGCCGATGGTTCAGATCGAAGACGAGTACTACGAGGATCTGACCCCCGAGCGCATGGAAGCGATGATCGACGCGTTGCGCACGGGCAAGCCGATCCAGCCGGGCTCGCAGGCAGGGCGGCGCGGCGCGCAGGCGGTCACAGGCCCGACGAGCCTGCATGAGGTCGCGAAGGCGGCCGGGGTGGAAAGCTAAAGCATGCTCGAGGACAAGGACCGCATCTTCACCAACCTGTATGGCTGGCAGCCCTTCGGCCTGGAGGGGGCGCGCAAGCGGGGCGATTGGGACAACACGGCTGCGCTGATCGCCAAGGGGCGCGACGCGATCATCGAGGAGATGAAGCAGTCCGGCCTGCGCGGTCGCGGCGGCGCCGGCTTCGCAACCGGCCTCAAATGGTCCTTCATGCCGAAGACGGCGGACAGGCCGCATTATCTCGTCGTCAATGCCGACGAAGGCGAGCCCGGGACATGCAAGGACCGGGACATTCTCCGCTTCGAGCCGCACAAGCTGCTGGAGGGCTGCCTCATCGCTTGCTTCGCGATGGGCGCGCATGCTTGCTACATCTACATTCGCGGCGAGTTCGCGCACGAGGCGTCGAACCTCCAGATCGCGATCGACGAGGCCTATGCGGCCGGCCTCCTCGGCAAGAACGCCGCCAATTCGGGCTGGGACCTCGACATCTGCGTTCACCGCGGCGCAGGCGCCTATATCTGCGGCGAGGAAACCGCGCTGCTGGAGAGCCTGGAGGGCAAGAAGGGGCAACCGCGCAACAAGCCGCCATTTCCGGCCGGCGCGGGGCTCTATGCCTGCCCGACCACGGTCAATAACGTCGAGACGATCGCGGTCGTGCCGGAGATCCTCAGGCGCGGCAGCGCCTGGTTCGCCGGCCTGGGCAGGCCCAAGAACAGCGGCACCAAGATCTTCTGCATCTCCGGGCACGTGAACAATCCGTGCAACGTCGAAGAGGAGATGGGAATCCCGCTGAAGGAGCTGATCGAGAAGCATGCCGGCGGCGTGCGCGGCGGATGGGACAATCTGCTGGCGGTGATCCCGGGCGGCTCCTCGACGCCGATGATTCCGCGCGAGATCTGCGACACCGTGCTGATGGATTTCGACAGCCTGCGCGAGGTTCGCTCGGGTCTCGGTACCGCGGGCGTGATTGTGATGGACAAATCGACCGACCTCATCAAGGCGATCGCGCGGCTGGCCAAGTTCTATGCCCATGAGAGCTGCGGCCAATGCACGCCGTGCCGGGAGGGGACCGGTTGGATGTGGCGCGTGATGGAGCGCCTCGCCCGGGGCGACGCGCGGGTGGAGGAGATCGACATGCTGATCGACGTCAGCAAGGAGATCGAAGGCCATACGATCTGTGCGCATGGCGACGCGGCGGCCTGGCCGATCCAGGGCCTGGTCCGCCATTTCCGGCCGATGATCGAGCAGCGGATCGCGTCCCATCACAGCCAGAGGATGGCCGCGGAGTGAGCACGGTTGCGATGGCACCCTTGATCGGCGGCGGGCGGGAATGGATCGGCAAGATCTTCTTCGCGCTCGCCCTCTTGTGGTTCGGCGGCACCTTCTGGGTGCTGCGGCCGGATTTGCCGCATATCGAGCCCAGGCCGACGCCTATCGTCAAACTCCCGGACGGCAACCACAAGGTCTATCTGCCATACGAGGTCTTCGGCGCGAAAGCCGGATGGGTCGAGTCGATCGACGTGAAGCACGAGTACACGTACTGGGACTTTCTGCGGCGACCCCTCGTGAAATTCATGGCGATTGCGATCACACCGCCGCTCCTTGGCCTCCTGGGCGCGATGGGGTGGCTCTTCGTGTCCGAGCGGCTCCGCCGCGATAAATATTCCAACGAGACTTGAGTCAGCCAACATGCCGACCATAACGATCAACGGGACCGAGGTCGAAGTCTCGCCGGGAACCTCCATTCTCCAGGCTTGCGAGCAGATCGGCATCGAGATTCCGCGCTTCTGCTATCACGAGCGGCTGTCGGTTCCGGCCAATTGCCGGATGTGTCTCGTCGAGATGAAAGGCTCGCCCAAGCCGGTGGCGAGCTGCGCAATGCCGGCGGCCGACAAGATGGAGGTCTTTACCGACACCGAGCTGGTCCACAAGGCGCGCAAGGGCGTGATGGAGTTCCTGCTGATCAACCATCCGCTCGATTGTCCGATCTGCGATCAGGGCGGCGAGTGCGACTTGCAGGATCAGGCGCTGGGCTATGGGTTCGATCGCGGGCGCTACCTCGAGAACAAGCGCGCGGTCGACGAAAAATATATGGGTCCGCTGATCCAGACCTTCATGACGCGCTGCATCCAATGCACGCGCTGCATCCGATTTGCGGACGAGATCGCGGGCGTGCCCGAGCTCGGTCTCATGGGGCGCAACGAAGGCGTCGAGATCGGGACCTATGTCGAGAAAGCGATCGCGTCGGAGCTCTCGGGCAATCTGGTGGATGTCTGCCCGGTGGGCGCGCTTACGTCGAAGCCGTATGCGTTCGCCGCCCGGCCCTGGGAGCTGCGCAAGACCGATAGCGTGGACGTGCTGGACGCGGTGGGCTGCAATATCCGCATCGATGCGCGCGGTCCCGAGGTGCTCCGCGTGCTGCCGAGGGTCAATGACGACATCAACGAGGAGTGGATCGCCGACAAGAGTCGGCACGCCGTCGACGGCCTGACCCGGCAGCGGCTCGACCGGCCTTATGTTCGCCGCGACGGCAAGCTGCAACCGGCGACCTGGCCCGAGGCGCTGAAGGCGATCGCGGGCCGGCTTGCGGGCATCAAGGGCGAGCGGATAGCCGCGATCGCGGGCGACCTCGTTGATTGCGAGTCCGTGATGGCGCTCAAGGATCTAATGACTGCCCTGGGCTCGCCCAATCTGGATTGCCGTCAAGGCGGCGGCCGTTTCGATCCGGCTGCGCGCGCCGGCTACATCTTCAACAGCACGATCGCGGGCATCGAGCAGGCTGACGCCATCCTGATCGCAGGGTCGAATCCGCGTTGGGAAGCGCCGATCATCAATGCGCGCATCCGCAAGCGCTCGTTGCAGCTTCGCGAGCATTTCCAGGCCGCCGTGATCGGCGCCAATCTCGACCTGACTTATCCCTACCAATATCTCGGCGCCGGGCCGCAAACGCTGGCCGAAGTGGCGGAGGGACGGCATCCGTTCGCCGAGGCGCTGCGCAACGCCAAGGCGCCGATGTTGATCCTGGGCTCCGCCGCGACCGCGCGGCCGGACGGGCTCGCCATTCATGCGCTGGCCCGGCAGCTCGCGGTGAATCTGGGCTTGGTCCGCGACGGCTGGAACGGCTTCAACATGCTGCACCGCGCGGCGGGCAGGGTTGGCGCGCTGGATCTCGGTTTTGTGCCGAGCACAGGCGGACGCGACCTCACGGCGATTCTCGACGGGGCGGGGAAGGGCGACATCGAGGCTGTGTACCTGCTGGGCGCGGACGAGATCGACACCGCAAAGCTTGGCCAAGCCTTCGTCATCTATCAGGGCCATCACGGCGACCGCGGCGCGCATCGCGCCGACGTGATCCTGCCGGGCGCCGCCTACACCGAGAAGAGCGCGACCTATGTCAATACCGAGGGTCGGGCGCAGCTCGGTCGCCAGGCGGTCCACCCGCCGGGCGATGCGCGGGAAGATTGGCGCATCATCCGGGCGCTGGCCGAGGCCGTCGGCAAGACGCTTCCTTATGATTCGCTGGGACAGGTGCGGCGACGGTTGGCCGAGGCTTCGCCGGTTTTCCGCGCTGTCGACCAGATCGTTCCGGCGGAATGGAGCGCGTTCGCCGCGGCCGGTCCGATCGATGCGGCCCCGTTCGCGTTGCCCATCGCGAACTACTACATGACGGATCCGGTCAGCCGGTCCTCGCCGACCATGGCGAAATGCGTCGAAGAGCTCGGGGTCGGCCGCACCCAGAGGACCGGCACGAATGGATAGCTTCCGGAATGCCCTGGGCGCGTTCTTTGCGACGCCGATTGGCACCGCAATCCTATTGGTCCTCGAGACGCTGGCCGTGCTCGTGCCGCTGCTCCTGGGCGTGGCCTATCTGATCTATGCGGAGCGGAAGGTCCTTGCCTTGGCCCAGCTGCGGCGCGGTCCGAACGTGGTCGGGCCTTGGGGATTGCTGCAGTCGATCGCCGACGCGCTGAAGCTCATGACCAAGGAGACGATCATCCCGGCCGGCGCCAACCGGGTGGTGTTCATCCTGGCGCCGCTTGTCACCTTTGGTTTGGCGTTGGCCGCCTGGGCGGTGATCCCGTTCGGTCAGGGATTGGTGGTCGCGAACATCAATGTTGGCATTCTTTATATCTTCGCGATCTCGTCCCTGGGCGTCTACGGCATCATCATGGCCGGCTGGTCGTCCAACTCGAAATATTCGTTCTTGGGCGGGTTGCGCTCGGCGGCGCAGATGGTGTCCTACGAGGTGTCGATCGGTTTCGTGCTGGTCGCCGTCCTGTTGACGGTCGGGTCGCTCAACCTCTCGACCATCGTCACCACCCATCAGCCGGTCTGGATGTGGATCCTGCAGATCCCGATGCTGGTGATCTTCTTCATCTCCGGCCTAGCGGAGACCAATCGCACGCCTTTCGACCTTCCCGAAGGCGAATCCGAGCTGGTCGGCGGCTACAACACCGAATATTCGGCGATGGCGTTCGCGCTCTTCTTTCTCGGCGAATATGCGAACATGATCCTGATCAGCGCCATGACCTCGATCCTGTTCCTGGGCGGCTGGCTGCCGCCCTTCGGCCTCGAGGTCGCGCCGCTCACCTGGGTGCCCGGCTGGGCCTGGTTCGCCCTCAAGGTGCTTGTGCTGCTCTTCATCTTCCTTTGGGTGCGGGCCACGCTGCCGCGCTTCCGCTATGACCAGCTCATGCGGATCGGCTGGAAGGTGTTCCTGCCCTTCACATTGGGTTGGGTGATCGTGATCGCGGGCGTGATGCTTGCGACCGGCACCTTGCCCAACCCCCAATAGCGAACCGTCGGAGAACCTCTCATGGCCTTCCTCGACAGCGTGGCGCGCAACATGTTCCTGAGCGAGATCGCCAAGGGCATGGCGCTGACATTCCGCTACATGTTCAAACCGCGGGTGACGCTGAACTATCCCTTCGAAAAGGGGCCGCTGTCGCCGCGCTTCCGTGGCGAGCATGCGCTCCGGCGCTATCCCAACGGCGAGGAGCGCTGCATCGCCTGCAAGCTGTGCGAGGCGATCTGCCCGGCGCTCGCGATCACCATCGAGGCCGAGCCACGCGCGGACGGCAGCCGGCGGACGACCCGCTACGACATCGACATGACGAAGTGCATCTATTGCGGCCTCTGCCAGGAGGCCTGCCCGGTGGATGCGATCGTCGAAGGTCCGAATTTCGAGTTCGCGACCGAAACCCGGGAGGAGCTCTACTACAACAAGGAGAAGCTGCTGGCGAATGGCGACCGGTGGGAGGCCGCGCTTGCGGCCAATATTGCGGCCGATGCGCCCTACCGCTAATAACCCAGCGGCATTCGGCCGATTCCGGCCGGACCTCGCCCAAGCAATCTCGGCGTCGCTTCCCGGCGGCGTTCTACGGCGCGCCGTTTCCTGCGCGACCGGGCAGGAAACCGCATGATTGAGACCATCGCCTTCTACCTCTTCGCCGCCGTCCTCTGGGCGAGCGCGCTTTCGGTCGTGATCTCGAAGAATCCGGTCCATTCGGTCCTGTTTCTGATCCTGGCCTTCTTCAATGCGGCCGGACTCTTCATCCTGCTCGGGGCTGAGTTCGTGGCGATGATCCTCGTCATCGTCTATGTGGGTGCCGTTGCCGTCCTGTTCCTGTTCGTCGTCATGATGCTCGACATCAATTTCGTCGAACTGAGGAAGGGCATGAATACCTACCTGCCCTTCGGCATCTTCCTTGGCGCCGTGATGCTGATCGAGCTCGGCTTCCTGGTGTTCAACAATTGGGTCTCAGCGCCGAGCGCCGCCCAGGCGATCGCGGCGCCGATGCCGTCGCTGGCTCACGTGACGAATACGCGGGCGCTCGGCCAGCTCCTCTATACCCATTATCTCTATGCCTTCCAGGTCGCGGGCCTGATCCTGCTGGTTGCGATGGTGGGCGCGATCGTGCTGACGCTTCGACACCGAACGGGCGTCAGGCGGCAGCGTGCGGCTATTCAGGTGTCGCGCCGGCGCGACGACGTGCTGGTCATTACGCAGGTGCCGACGGGCGCCGGGGCGCCGGTATCATGATCGGGCTCTGGAACTACCTGCTGGTGGGGGCCCTGGTCTTCATGACCGGTGTGGTCGGCATCTTCCTCAACCGGAAGAACGTCATCATCATCCTGATGTCGATCGAGCTCATCCTGCTGTCGGTCAGCATCAATTTCGTCGCTTTCTCGGCTTTCCTGGGCGATCTGTTCGGACAGGTCTTCGTGATGTTCGTGCTGACGGTCGCGGCGGCGGAATCGGCGATCGGGCTCGCCATTCTGGTCGTCTATTTCCGAAACCGCGGCTCGATCGCGGTTGACGACGTCAATATGATGAAGGGTTGAGCGGATGCTCGAAGGCCTGGCCGTATTCCCGCCGCTCGCCGCCGCAGCCATAGCGGGCCTGTTCGGCCGCCGCATCGGCGACCGGGGCTCTCAGCTCATCACCTGCGCGGCGGTTCTGTTCTCCGCCGTGGTGTCGTGCTGGCTTTTCTATGATGTGGCGCTTCAGCACCATCCCCGCACGATCGAGATCGCGCGCTGGATCAGCGCCGGCAGCTTTCAGGCCAATTGGGCGCTGCGCTTTGACACGCTGACGGCCGTCATGGTGGCGGTCGTGACCGTCGTCTCCTCGATGGTCCATGTCTATTCGGTCGGCTACATGGCGCATGACCGGGACATCCCGCGCTTCATGGCCTATCTCAGCCTCTTCACCTTCATGATGCTGGCCCTCGTGACGGCCGACAATTTCGTCCAGATGTTCTTCGGCTGGGAGGGCGTTGGCCTTGCCTCCTATCTGCTGATCGGATTCTGGTACGACAAGCCCGCGCCCAACGCCGCGGCGATCAAGGCCTTCATCGTCAACCGCGTCGGCGATTTCGGCTTCTCGCTCGGAATCATGGCGGTCTATTTCATCTTCGACAGCGTGCAGTTCGACCCCGTCTTCGCCGCGGCGGCCTCCAAGGTCGGTACGCATTTCACCTTCCTGTTCGGCCAGGCCGACGCGCTTTCGACCTGCTGTTTGCTGCTGTTCATGGGCGCCATGGGCAAGTCGGCCCAGCTCGGCCTTCATACCTGGCTGCCCGACGCGATGGAGGGACCGACGCCGGTGTCGGCGCTGATCCATGCCGCGACCATGGTTACGGCCGGCGTGTTCATGCTGGCGCGCTGCTCGCCGCTCTTCGAGCAATCTCCGATGGCGCTGGAAGTCGTAACGATCGTGGGCGCGCTGACCGCCTTCGTGGCGGCCACGATCGGTCTCACCCAGTTCGATATCAAACGGGTCATCGCCTATTCGACGATGAGCCAGCTCGGCTACATGTTCTTCGCGATCGGCGTGTCGGCCTACAGCGCCGCGATTTTCCATTTGATGACCCACGCCTTCTTCAAGGCGCTGCTGTTCCTGGGGGCCGGGTCTGTCATCCATGCGCTCTCAGGCGAGCAGGATATGCGCAAGATGGGCGGGCTGGCCGGCGTGATCCCGAAAACGACAATTCTGATGTGGATCGGATCGCTGGCGCTGGCCGGCATCGGCATTCCGTTCACGATCATCGGTTTCTCGGGATTCGATTCCAAGGACATGATCCTCGAGGCGGACTATGAGGGGGGCGGAGCGGGGCTATTCGCCTATTGGCTTGGCGTGATCGGGGCCTTCTTCACGGCTTTCTATTCCTGGCGCCTCCTCTTCATGACCTTCTACGGCAAGCCGCGCGCTGACCATCACACAATGGAGCATGCGCACGAATCGCCGCCGGTGATGCTCGTGCCGCTCTATGTCTTGGCCGCGGGCGCGGTCCTCGCGGGCATGCTCGGCTACGGCTTGTTCGTGGGTGAAGAGCGGGCCGATTTCTGGGGCAATTCGATCTTCGTCGCGCAAGGACACGATACGATCGGGGCCGCGCACGAGGCGCCGAAATGGATCGGCGCGCTGCCGTTCTTCGCCGGCTTGTTCGGAATCTTCCTGTCCTGGCTCTTTTATATGTACCGACCGGGGACGGCGGATTTGGTGGCCAATGCCTTCAGCGGCCTCTATCGGATGGTGTTCCGCAAATACTATTTCGACGAGCTCTATGACGCGCTGTTCGTTCGGCCCGCCCAATGGCTCGGCCGCATTTTCTGGCAGCGCGGCGATCTCGGCACGATCGATTATTACGGGCCGGACGGAATTACGCGCGTATCGCGCGGCGTCGCGATGGGCTTCAGCCGGGCGCAGACGGGCTACATGTTCCACTATGCGATGGTGATGTTGATCGGCGTGCTGCTGCTCACCACCGTCTATCTCGCGATCGGACGCTGAGCCATGGCGCCCTGGCCGATCCTCTCCATCGTCACTTTCCTGCCGCTCCTGGGCGCCGTGCTGATCATGGCGCTGCCAGAGACCGAGGCGGGCATCCGCAATATCCGGTGGACGGCGCTCTGGACGTCGCTCATCACCTTCATCCTGTCGCTCTTCATTCTGGTCTATTTCGATCCGAAGGTCCCGGGGTTCCAGCTGATCGAGCGCGCCGAATGGATCCCGGGAACCGGAATCATCTACCAGAAGGGCGTCGACGGCATCTCGATCTGGTTCGTGCTGGTCTCGACGCTGCTCACGCCGATCTGCGTGATCTCGACCTGGGAGGCCATCCACAATCGGGTCAAGGAGTTCATGGTCGCGCTCCTGATCCTCGAGACCATGATGGTCGGCGTTTTCACGGCGCTCGATTTGATTCTCCTCTACGTCTTCTTCGAGGGCGTGCTGATCCCGATGTTTCTCATCATCGGGGTCTGGGGCGGCCAGCGGCGAGTCTATTCGGCGTTCAAATTCTTCCTCTACACGCTGCTGGGCTCGGTCCTGATGCTGCTCGCGATCCTCGCGATGTATCTGAAAACCGGGACCACCGACCTGCTGGTCATGCTGCGCTCACCGTTCGACCGCGAGCTGCAGATCTGGCTGTGGCTCGCCTATTTCGCCTCCTTCGCCGTCAAGATGCCGATGTGGCCGGTCCATACGTGGCTGCCGGACGCCCATGTCGAGGCGCCGACCGCGGGCTCGGTGATGCTGGCCGCGGTGCTGCTGAAGATGGGCGGCTACGGCTTCATCCGCTTCTCGGTGCAGATGCTGCCGCTCGCCAGCGAGTATTTCGCGCCCTTCATGTTCGCGCTGTCGATCGTGGCGATCATCTACACGTCGTTGGTGGCGCTGGCGCAGACCGACATGAAGAAGCTGATCGCCTATTCGTCGGTCGCGCATATGGGATTTGTGACGCTCGGGATCTTCACCTTCACCGAGCGGGGCGTCGAGGGCAGCGTCTTCCAGATGCTTTCGCACGCCGTGGTGTCGGGCGCGCTCTTCCTCTGCGTCGGCGTCGTCTATGACCGGCTGCACACGCGCGAGATTGCGCGCTATGGCGGCATGGCGCGGACCATGCCCAACTATGCGCTCGTCTTCATGATCTTCACGCTGGCCTCGGTCGGCTTGCCCGGCACCTCGGGATTCGTCGGCGAGTTCCTGAGCCTTACGGCTGCCTTCGAGGTGAATCGCTGGGCGGCGTTCCTGGCCACGACCGGAATCATTCTGGGCGCGGCCTACATGCTTGTGCTCTACCGCAAGCTCTTCTTCGGCGAAATCATCAAGGATGATGTCCGCGCGATGCCCGACCTCAACTGGCGCGAATGGGCAGTCTTCGCGCCCCTGGTCGCGCTGACGATCTGGATGGGCGTCTATCCGTCGACTTTCAAGGACCTGATCGATCCGGCCGCGGCCCAGCTCGTCGCGCAGCAGCAGCAGGCGATGGGGCATCCGGCTCGCATGGCGACCACGCCGGCGCCTGTCGTGCCGGCGGCCGTCTTGGAGGTGCGGCGATGAGCGCTCTTCCCGATTTCTCGATCGCGGTGCCGGAGCTGGTCTTGGGCGCCCTGACATTGGCGCTGCTGATGGTCGGCGTTTTCGGCAAGGACCGGTCGACCGGGCTGGTCTCGGCTCTGTCTGTCGTCGCCTGCGTCATCGCCGGCATTTTGGTGCTCGTGACCGACACGGCGCGTGCGACCAGCTTCGAATCGCTCTTCGTCGTCGACGGGTTCGCCGCCTTCATGAAGGTGCTGGTGCTGATCGGCTCCGCCCTGTCGATCGTCATGTCGTCGGGCTATCTGGCGCGCGAGCGGATCAGCCGGCCGGAATTTCCCGCGCTGATCCTGCTGGCCACCATCGGCATGATGCTGATGGTCTCGGCCAACGACATCCTATCCCTCTATGTCGGGCTCGAGCTGCAGAGCCTGGCGCTCTATGTGCTGGCCGCGTTCGCGCGCGACAATGTCAGATCGTCGGAGGCCGGGCTCAAATATTTCGTCCTGGGCGGCCTCGCCTCGGGAATTCTGCTGTATGGCGCGACGCTGGTCTATGGCTTCGCCGGCACGACCAATTTCGAGAAAATCGCGGCTTTGCCGGCGGGCGAGGGGGCGCAGGCGGTCGGTCTGCTGATCGGCATGGCGCTGGTCGCCGTCGGGTTGATCTTCAAGGTCTCCGCGGTGCCGTTCCATATGTGGACGCCCGACGTCTATGAGGGCGCGCCGACGCCGGTTACAGCCATGTTCGCGATCGCGCCAAAGATCGCGGCGATGGCGCTGCTGGTGCGGTTGCTGGTCGGCGCCTTCGGGGCGCTGGTCCATGAGTGGCAGCAGGTGATCCTGACCATTGCCGTCGCCTCCATGCTGTGGGGCGGCTACGCGGCGATCGTCCAGCGCAACATCAAGCGGCTGATGGCCTACAGCTCGATCGCCAATGTCGGCTACATCCTGCTGGGCCTCGCGGCCGGCACCGACAAGGGCGTCCAGTCGGTCCTGATCTATCTCGCCATCTATCTGTTCATGACCGCCGGCGCTTTCGCGGTCATCCTGGCGATGCGTCGGAACGGCCGCATGGTCGAGGACATCTCGGAGCTCGCCGGGCTTGCCCAATCGCGGCCGATGCTGGCGCTGTCGATGGCGATCTTCATGTTCTCGCTGGGCGGCATCCCACCGCTCGCCGGCTTCATCGGCAAGGTCTATGTGTTCTATGCCGCGATCGACGCAGGCAATCATGCGACGACGGCGCTGGCGGCCAACTGGCTCTATGTCTCGGCCGCCCTCGGCGCCACCATCAGCGTGGTGTCGATGTTCTATTATCTGTGGATCATCAAAGTGATCTACTTCGACCCGCCGGCGGCACCGCTCGACAAGCCTGCTGGGGCTGGGCTGAACGCCGCTCTGACGCTGACGGCAGCGTTCACATTGCTGTTCACTCTGGCCCCGATCGTGGGGCCCGTGGTGGGCTGGGCGACCGCCGCGGCGCATTCGATCGTGCACTGACCGGCGATGAAAGTCCGCCGAAGATAATGAGCGATACCGCCCCGCCGGCTTTGCCGCCGGGTTTCCGCCTGATTGCCCGTGACGCGGTCGGAAGCACCAACGATGTTGCGCGCGAGCTGATTGCGGCCGGTGCCGCCGCGGGCGCGGTCGTCTGGGCCGAAAGCCAGACAGCAGGGCGCGGCCGCCACGGCAATGACTGGATATCGCCGCCCGGCAATCTCTATTGCTCGATCGTGCTCAGGCCCAAGGCCGACCCCGGCCGCTTGGGCGAAGTCTCCCTCGTCGCGGCGCTCGCGGTCCGGGACGCGGTAGCGACCCATCTGCCGGCCGGCGTGCCGGTCGAGCTCAAATGGCCGAATGACGTGCTGACCGCCGGCCGCAAGATCTCCGGCATCTTGGTCGAGGCCGAAAAGCTGCCGGACGAGGCGGCGACGGCCCTGATCGTGGGCATCGGCGTCAATATCGTCTCGGCCCCCAAGGATACGAGTTATCCCGCGACCTGCATCGCCGCCTTTGCCCGCGTTCCTCGTGTTCAAAGGCTTCTCAGCGCCGTCGTTGCCGCCCTCGACCGCCGGATGGATGCGTGGAGCCGGGACGGATTCGAGCCCATTCGCCAGGAATGGATCGGTCATGCCCACCGGCTAGGCAGCCAGATCGAGTCGAGCGCAGGGATTTCTGGTACATTCCAGGGATTGGACGAGACCGGCGGGATAATCATCCTGGATAATCAGGGCGAACGGCACCGGCTGGTTTCTGGCAGCATTCGCTATCTGTAGCCATATATCGACAATTCTTCCGGGATAGGCTTGGCCAAGTAGGTTCATCATGCTTCTGGCGATCGACGCGGGAAATACCAACACCGTCTTCGCTGTCTTCGACGGCTTCGAAAAGAAGGGCGCCTGGCGCGCGGCGACCGAGGCCCGCAAGACCTCGGACGAATATGCGGTCTGGCTCGACCAGGTGATGCGCCGCGACAGGATCGATCCCGATAAGATCGACCAAGCGATCATCGCCAGCGTGGTGCCCTCGACGGTTTTCAATCTGAGCCGGCTCTGCACCGAGCGCTTCGGCTCCCGCCCGCTGATCATCGGCGAGGAGGGGGTCTATGTCGGTATCGAGGTTCTGATGGACCGGCCGGAGGAGGTCGGGGCCGACCGGCTGGTCAACGCCGTTGCCGCCTATGATCTGGTGGGCGCGCCGGTCATCGTGCTCGATTTCGGCACCGCCACCACCTTCGACATCGTCGACGGGGAAGGCAACTACCGCGGCGGCGTGATCGCGCCCGGCGTCAACCTCTCTCTCGACGCGCTGCACCAGGCGGCGGCCAAGCTGCCCAAGGTGGATGTCGTGAAGCCGCCGCGCGTGATCGGCCGCAGCACGGTGGGCGCCATGCAGTCCGGCATCTTCTGGGGCTATGTCGGCTTGGTGGAAGGGCTGGTCGGCCGCATCCGCGCCGAGATGGTCGGCAACGGGATCGGGGCGCCGCGCTCGGTGCTCGCGACCGGCGGCCTCGCGAGCCTCTTCTCCGAGGCCACCTCGGTCATCGACCGCATCGACGACGATCTGACGCTCCGCGGTCTGGCGATCATCAACCAGCTCAACCGATCGCCCTGATCAAAGCTGATGCCACCTGACTCACTACTGCGCGCGGATGACGACGCGATCGACGTCATTCCGATGGGAGGCGCCGGCGGCTTCGGCATGAACGTCACGCTTTACGGGCATGGCGGCAAATGGATCATGGTCGATCTGGGCATGGGCTTTGCCGACGATCGGGTGCCCGGCGTAGAGCTTCTGGTTCCCGATGTCTCCTTCATCGCCCAGCGGCGGCACGATTTGCTGGGCATCGTGCTGACCCATGCGCACGAGGACCATCTGGGCGCAGTGCCGTATCTCTGGCCCAGGCTCCGCTGCCCGATCTACGCCACGCCCTTCACCGCTGCCGTGCTGCGCCTGAAGCTGATCGAGCATCAGCTTCGGAACGAGATCGAGATCCGTGAGATCCCGCAATCCGGCGCGTTCGAGATCGGGCCCTTCGCGCTCAGCTATATCGATGTCACGCATTCGATCCCCGAGCCCAACATGCTGCGCATCAGCACGTCGGCCGGGACGGTCGTGCATACCGGCGACTGGAAACTCGATCCCGGCCCGGTTGTGGGACGGCTGACCGATATCGGCACGCTGGAGCATGTCGGTGACCAAGGGGTGCTTGCGGTCATTGGCGATTCGACGAATGCGCTCACCCCCGGCCATTCCGGCTCCGAGGCCGCGCTGCTGCAGAGCCTGACCGAACTCTTTCCCACCTATAAGCAGCGGATCGTCGTCGCCTGCTTCTCCTCCAACGTGGCCCGCATCGAAAGCATCGCGCGGGCTGCTGCGGCCGTGGACCGGTCAGTCGCGATCATCGGCCGTTCGCTCTGGAAAATCGTCGAGGCGGCGCGCGAGACCGGGTACCTGAAGGGCCTGCCGGATTTCGCCGACGGCAAGGAGGCGGCGTTCCTGCCGCGCGAGAAGACCGTACTGATCTGCACCGGCAGTCAGGGCGAGCTGCGCGCCGCGCTGTCGCGGATCGCGGCCGGCGACCATCCCGACATCGATCTCGAATCCGGCGACACGGTGATCTTCTCGTCGCGCCCGATCCCCGGCAACGAGCAGGCGATCGGGTTCGTGCAGAGCCGGCTGATGCGGCGCGGCATCAATGTGGTGACGGCGCGCGACGCTTTCGTCCATGTGTCCGGCCATCCGGCGCACGACGAGCTGGTCCAGATGTATGAATGGCTGCGTCCGCGTTCGCTGGTCGCCGTGCATGGCGAATATCCGCACCAGGCCGAGCATGCGCGGATCGCGCGCAACTGCCAGATCGGCCACACCATCGTGCCGGAGAACGGCGAGGTGGTGCGGCTCCGCAACGGGCATGAGCCCAAGGTTGTGTCGAACGTCACGACCGGCATCCTCGCGGTCGACGGCAAGCGCCTGCTGCCCTTGGACAGCGGCGTGATTCGCGGCCGTCGCCGCGCGATCGAGCAGGGGCAGGCGGTGGTGACCGTGGTCATTGACCGCAAGGGGCGCCTGATGGCGCCGCCCAAAGTATCGGCGCGCGGTCTCTTGAGCGCCGACCAGGACCAGCCCGGTCTGGCCGAGGCGGCGGTCCGCGTCGAGGCCGCGATCGACGCGCTTCCCGGGCTCCGGCTCCGCGATGATGCGGAACTCCACGAGACGATCCGCCTCGCCTGCCGCAAGGCGCTCAACGACCTCACCGGCAAGAAGCCGGATGTCGATGTGCATCTGATGCGGATTGATTAGGCGCGAACCCGACCCATGGACTGGTTTACCGGCATCGTCGTCTATCTGCTTATCTGGTGGGTCGCGCTGTTCTCCGTCCTCCCGTGGGGCAACCGCCCGGCCGAACACATTACCCCAGGCACAGTGGAGAGCGCCCCGGCCAAGCCCAGGCTGCTACTCAAATTTCTCGCCACCAGCCTCGTCGCCGGCGTGATCTGGGGCGTGATCTTCTGGCTCGTGAAGAGCGATCTCATCTCCTTCCGCGAGATGGCCAGGAAGATGCCGTTGGAGTGAGCTGCCGCGAGCCCGGAGCCGCCTCCGGTTGATTTCTCGCAGCCTTGCCGCTAGGTCTTACCCGCTCCGGCCCGACCCCTTCGTCTAGAGGCCTAGGACATCGCCCTTTCACGGCGGTAACACGGGTTCAAATCCCGTAGGGGTCACCAATGAAATCAATTACTTAGCAAAATGCACCAGCAGGTTTGTCCAACGAATGGACAATATATCGGGGCAGATTTGGATAGACATTGGTGGTCAATCGCGGATGGTGGACACATCGAGCTCCGCCGCGTAGGTCAGCGCTTGGTGATAAGCAGCCCCATGATGGCCAGCGCCGTCCCGATGATCCATCCCCAGTTTTTCAGCCAAAAGCGGCACGGCCTGGGCGCCTGATCGTAGCGGCGGGGGATGCCGGGCCCATACGGACGAAAGTCGGATCACGGGGATAGGGCTGGATATCCCAATAGCGCCGTCGCCAAGCCTGAAGGTGATTACGGAGCCTTAGCATCAAGCTCGGCGTGGCTCATGATCCGGTGTCCGTCCATCCAAATGCCGACCTCATGGTGGCCGTCCTTTACCGCTCTGCGGCCCGCTCGCTTTTGAAGATCCAAAAGCGGTTGTACCTATTATACCTATGTGGGACATGCCCGGAGTATATGATGGACCGGCATGAACTCAGAGTGACCATATGCTAGCACAAGCAGCGCGCCGGCCTACAGCCACGATCCGTATGGCAACGCGCTGCAGGGTACGGCGCGCGTCACAGAATTCGGCTACGTCGGAATGTTCTACAATACCAATAGCGGTCTCAACCTCACCGAATACCGCGCCTACGATCCCTTAACAATGGCGCGAAAGCGGCCAGAAGTGGCGTGCATTCGAGTCGACGCTTTCAAAGTACGCCCGCGATTGCTATGATTCTCCAAAAATTTACTTGGATCGGACACAGGATGGGTGCGGCGGACGAGATCGGCGCCGTCATTGACGGTTTCTATGCGGCGGCCGTTTCGGAGACGACCTGGGAGACCGCTCTTGAAAGGCTGTTGGAAGCGATGCGCTTCGACGGCGTCGCCCTCTACCTTTACGACCGGTCGGTCGCCGTCTTCGATGAAAGCTCGCGACAGCTCGTCCGTGGCTTATGGCATCGCCTGTCGATCGACAGCCAGGTCGATTACGAGCAGCATTATTTCAAGATCGACCCGCGCATACAGCACATAGCCCGCAATCCCGGCACGCGCATTCTCTATGATTACCTGCACACACCGGAAGAGGAGATGGACCGCAACGAATACTATCATTGGTATCAGTCAACCCAGGCGACGCGCTATTATATCGGAGGACAGACGGCGTCCGATCTTCCCTATTGGGGCGGCATCACGCTGCACCGTCGACGGCAGTTCGGAGCCGCGCAGCAGGATGAGATCGAGCGGTTCGGCTTCCTGTTCAATCACCTGGAGCGGGCTCTCGCGGTCGATTACCGACTCAATTTGAAAGGCGGCGACGCTCGGGCGCTCGAGGGCCTGATCGAGGCGAACCCGACCGGCATCGTCTTCCTGAACGACGGCGGCGACGTGGTGATGTCCAACGAGGCGGCCCGCGCGATGGCCGCCCGGAGGGATGCGTTCGCCATCGAGAGCAATGCGATCCGCATGCTGCGGAACGGCAACGGCCAGTCGCTCGAGCGTCTGATCGCCGACGCTGCGAGCTTGAGGCCAAGCCATGATTGCCGGGGGGTGCTCCGACTTCCCCGGCGATCGGGAAAGCGCGACTATCTCGTGATCGTCACGCGCCTGCCGCGTCGGCAGGGGATTTTTGCGCCCTGGGGCGCCGCGATCTGCCTCATCATCTTCGATCCCGACGAAAGGCCCGAGCCGGCGCATGATCTTTTGCAGCGCATGTACGGCCTGACGGTCGCGGAAGCGCGGCTGGCAACGCAGCTGCTGGCCTCCGGCAAGCTGGAAATCGCCGCGAGCGAGCTCGGCATCGCGATGACGACCGCCCGATTTCACCTGGCCTCGATCTTTCGAAAGACGGGAACCGAGCGGCAGACCGATCTCGTTCGCCTCCTCGTCTCGATACCCTGGCCCGCGCTCCGGTTCGGATCGACGGCGTCCGACATGTCCCCATTCAAATGAACGGGACGGAGATTTTGACACTTTAAATCTTCCTGATTCTTTCCCCCTTGCAGATCAAGTAGTTAGACGGTGGCACGCGATTTGCATCGGTCCCCGAAGGACAGCATGAGGGGGTTGGGATGTCGAATCCTGGAACGTCGATCACGTGCCGAAGCGCAATCGCAAGCCCGTGCGGGGGGGGGGCCAGCCGTCGCGGGCGGTTTCTCGCCGGCGTGTCCGCCGCCGCGATCCTTGCGCTGGCCGGCGGACCGCGATCGGCGCACGCGACCGCGATAAGCTGGGCGGCCGACGTCAACGGGAGCTTCAACGACAACACTAAATGGAATCCGGCGACAGTGCCGGGATCGACCGACGACGTCACCATCAGCCAGGGCACGACCGCAACGCCGGACACCGTCACGAGCTCGACGAACAACACTATCAACAGCCTGGTGACCGGCGCCCATGACACGCTGTCGAGCACGAACGGCACCTTCACCGTCAACAACGGCGGCACGAACGCGGGAACCATCGCGATCGGCAACAACACGTTGTTTCAACTGGGCGGAGCTCTGAGCAATACGGGCGCGATCACGATCAACTCGAGCGGCAACACCACCGACCTGCGTGTCGCCGACGGCACGAAGCTGTCGGGCGGCGGCACTGTGACTTTGAACGATCAGCCATCCAACCTGAACCGTATCTGGGGCATCGCGAACAGCGGCGCCGAGACCCTGACCAATGTCGACAACACCATCCAGGGCGCGGGATCGATCGGCTTCAGCAACTCGATCGAAATCATCAACCAGTCGAAAGGCGTGATCAACGCCAATGCAACCCATTCGCTGGTGGTTACGCCCTCGACCAATCCCACGGTGACGGCTCCCAATGGCGGTGGATTCGTCAATCAGGGCTTGATGGAATCGACCAATACCGGCGGCCTGGTGCTGAGCAGCGGCGTGTTCAACAACAAGGGCGGCACGATCGAAGCGGTCGGCACCGGCAACGACGTCTTTCTGCAGGCCGGCACGACGGTCTCGGGCGGCACGCTGAACGGCAGCGGCGGCGGCATCGTCCACACGGCCAGCGGCAATCAAGCGACCCTCGACGGTTCGAGCCAAGGGACGCTCACGATTCTGGGCGCCTACCGGGGCGACAACAACACCACGACCGTGCTCGACGGCACGATCTCGAACCAGGGCAATCTGTCGCTCAACTCGATCGGCAACACCACCGACCTGCACATCGCCGATGGCACAAAACTCACCGGCGGCGGCACGATCACGCTCAGCGACGTGTCATCCGGCCTCAACCGCATCTTTGGCTTCACCAACAGCGGCACCGAGACCCTGACCAACGTCGACAACACGATTCAGGGGGCAGGCTCGATCGGCGTCAGCAACTCGATCGAGGTCATCAACCAGTCCAAGGGCGTGATCGACGCCAATGCGACCAACTCGCTGGTCATTGCGCCGACCCTCAATGGCTCGGTCGTAACCCCCAACGGGGGCGGATTCGTCAACCAGGGTCTCCTGGAGGCGACGAACAAGGGCGGCCTGGTGCTCGCCCAAGGCCAGTTCAACAACAGCGGCGGAACGATCGAGGCGGTCGGCGCCGGCAACGATGTGTTCCTGCAGGGCGGCGTGACCGTCTCCGGCGGCACGGTGAACGGCAGCGGCGGTGGCATCGTCCACACAGTGAGTGGCCAGACGGCCAATCTCGACGGCTCCAGCACGGCAGGTACGCTCACCATCCTCGGCACCTACCAGGGCGACAACAACAGCGCGACCCAGCTCTTCGGGACGATCGCCAACAAGGGCAATCTGCTGATCAACTCGAACGGCGGCAACAACGCCGACCTGCGTGTCGCCGACGGTACGAAGCTGATGGGCGGCGGCACCGTGACCCTGAGCGATCAGGCTTCCAACTTCAACCGCATCTGGGGCGTCACCAACAGCGGCACCGAGACCCTGACCAACGTCGACAACACGATTCAGGGGGCAGGCTCGATCGGCGTCAGCAACTCGATCGAGGTCATCAACCAGTCGGGGGGCGTCATCGACGCCAACTCGGCTAGCAACTCGCTGGTCATCGCGCCGACGGTCAATGGCTCGGTCGTAACCCCCAACGGCGGCGGCTTCGTCAACCAGGGTCTGTTGGAGGCGACGAAGGCCGGTGGGCTGGTGCTGGCCCAGGGCCAATTCAACAACAAGACCGGCACGATCGAGGCGGTCGGC
Organism: Alphaproteobacteria bacterium; assembly: GCA_035293565.1. Classification (GTDB taxonomy): domain Bacteria; phylum Pseudomonadota; class Alphaproteobacteria; order BOG-932; family Roseiterribacteraceae; genus DATGMP01. The sequence goes on from DATGMP010000149.1 coordinate 34,137, forward strand.
GCCGGGAACAATGTCTATCTGCAGGGCAGCGTGGTTGTCTCCGGCGGCACGCTGACGAGCAGCGGCGGCGGCGTCGTTCAGACGACAACGGGCCAGCAAGCCTCGCTGGACGGCACCAGTCAGGGCGCGCTCACCAATTCCGGTACCTTCCAGGTCACAAACAACAGCACGGTCTTCCTCGACGGCACGATCAACAACACCGGGACGATCAACGTCGCGGCGGGAGGCAACAGCACCGATCTGCGGATGGCCGACGGGACGCAACTGACCGGCGGCGGCACGATCACGCTCTCCGACAGCGCCAACAATCGGATTTTCGGCGCTGCCAACAACGGCATCGAGACGGTGACGAATGTCAACAATACGATCCAGGGCGCGGGCCAGTTCGGCGTCAGCAATTCGCTCGAATTCATCAACAAGGCCACGATCGACGCCAATGGGACCAACCAACTGGTCATCGCGCCGACCACGAACGGGACCTTGGTGTCAGCAAACAAAGGCGGTTTCGTTAATCAGGGTCTCTTGGAGGCGACGAACACAGGCGGCCTGGTGCTGAACGGCGGCGTGTTCAACAACCAAACGGGCACGATCGAGGCGATCGGCACCGGCAACAACGTCTATCTTCAGAACAGCGTCACGATTGCCGGCGGCACGGTGACCAGCAGCGGCGGCGGCATCGTCCAGATGGTGGCGGGCCACACCGCGACGCTGGACGGCTCGACGGTGGGCGCGCTCACCAATTCCGGTACCTTCCAGGTCACAAACAACAGCACGGTCTTCCTCGACGGCACGATCAAGAACACCGGGACGATCAACGTCGCGGCCGGAGGCAATTCCACAGACCTACGAGTGGCCGACGGGACTCAACTGACCGGCGGCGGCACGGTTACGCTCTCCGACAGCCCCAACAACCGCATCTTCGGCGCGGCCAACAACGGCCTCGAGACCCTGACCAACGTCGACAACACGATCCAGGGCGCCGGCCAGTTCGGCGTCTCGAACTCGATCGCGATCGTGAATGGCGGCACGATCGACGCCACCGGCGCCAACGCGCTGGTCATCGCGCCGACGGTCAACGGCTCGTTCGCGGCTGGCCTCGAGAATCAGGCCGGTGGCGTGCTCGAAGGCTCCGGCGCGGGGGGGCTGTCGATCACCCAGGGCATCATCGACAACCAGGGCACCGTCCAGGCGCTGAACGGCAGCAGCGTGACCTACGGCCCCAGCACCACGAACAAGAACAATGTCGGCGGCACATTGACCGGCGGCATCTGGAAGGCGATCTCGACCGGCGGAGGGGCGACGGTGTCGATCACCGGCGGCCCGGTGGTGACGGACGCCGCGAAGATCACGGTGTCGGGCGCCGGCTCCATCTTCCAGGCCGGCAATGGGTCAACCTTCACGCCGCTCGAGGTCAGCCTGACCACGATCGCGTCAAGCGGCGAGCTGCACGTTCTCGACAATCGCAACTACACGACGACCAACGATATCGGGAACAGCGGGCTTCTTGATCTGGGCGGCGGCGTCTTCGCATCGCATAGCCTCACCAACACGAGCACCGGAACGGTGTCCGGCTTCGGCACGATCACGCCGGTGCTGGGCCAGCTCAGCAATTCCGGGCTGGTGCATGCGACGGGCGGGACGTTGACGGTTACGCCCGGGATATCGGGCTCGGGCGGAAACGTCACGATCGACTCCGGTGCGGGGCTCAATCTATCGCTGGCGACGGCGGGCAGCCAGGCGGCGACCTTGAAGGACAGCGGCGCGATGAGCCTCGGAGCGCAGAGCGTCACGGTGTTCGCCGACTACAACAACACCAATTTCGGCACCGGCAACAGCTTCAACAAGCACGCGAACGTGACGACGACGGGTGGTCAGATCCTGGCGTCGGGCACGACGGCGCAGACGCTGACGGGGAACGTGACGAACGGGACAACGTCCAGCCCGTCGATGAACTTCGGCAACGTGCATGTGAAGAGCAGCACGACGCTCAACTATGCGGTGAACGACGTCGGAAGCGGCGGCCCGAGCCTGCGGGGCGCGCTCCAGACGAGCGTCAATGGCGGCAACATCAGCGACGGGCGGCTCTCGGGCAGCGGCGTCACCGCCTCCAATTACGGTCCGATCGCGCAGGGGAGCGCGACCGGCAATCTCGCCGTGACCTTCAACGCGACCTCGGCCGGGGCTCTGTCGGGCCAGACGGTGCACGTCGCCAACAATTTCGACAATGTTGGAGAGCAGACGCTTTCGATCGGCGGCGCGGCCTATGATTACGCCAACCCGACGGTGAACAACTCGCCGATCGTCTTCGGCAACCACCATGTCAAGGACGTGATCACCCAGCAGGGGGTGAGCATCACCAACACGGTGGTCAGCAACGCCGCCTTCCAGGAGGGCCTGGACGCCGGCGCCGGCGCCGTCACCGGCGGGGTGACGACCAACGGCGGCTCTTTCACCAACCTGGCGGCCGGGTCGACCAACAACAGCGCGATCACGGTCGGCATCGACACCACGACGGCCGGCAGCAAGAGCGGCACGGTGGCGCTCAGCCTAACGTCCAACGGCGCGATCGACGGCCTGGCCAACACCGCGCTCTCGTCGCAGAGCGTGACCGTAACGGGCGCGGTCTACAATCTGGCGTCCTCCAACATTATCGCGCCGATCAACTTCGGGGTGCTCCATACCGGTGCCGGCAACGTCACCAAGACCTTGAGCATCACCAACACGGCGCCGACAGGGGGCTTCTCGGAGGGGCTGGATTCGAGCTTCGGCAGCTATGCCAACAGCGGCGGGAGCATCACGCCGACCTTCAGCGGCAGCATCGCCAACCTCGCCGCCGGCGCGACCGACAACACCTCGATGATGGCGACCATCAGCACCGCCACCGCCGGCGTGGTCAGCGGCACGGTCACCGTTCACCAGGCGTCCGACGGCGCCACCACCAGCGGGCTCGGCATCACCGCGCTCGCCGATCAGGGGGTGGGGGTCAGCGGCACGGTGAACGCGACGATCACGAACCTGGCCCAGCCGACCGTCAACACGACCCAGCCGGTCAATTTCGGGAATGTGCGCATCGGGACGCCGGTTACGCCGACCGCGCTCAGCATCACCAACTCGGCGCCGGTCAGCAGCTTTACCGAAAAGCTGATCGGCAATGTGACCGGGACGACGGGCACCGGGATCACCGCGGCGGGCGGGTTCGGTCCGCCGACCGCCAATCCCGAGCTCGCCGGCGGCCAGACCGACACGACCAGCATCACGGTCGGGATCGACAGCTCGAGCGCGGGTGCCAAGTCCGGCAACGCGGTGATCGATTTCAAGTCCGACGGCACCGCCTTCTCAGGCGGGACGATCACCGATCTCGGCAACACCAATGTGGCGGTCACCGGCAATGTCTACCGGCTGGCGACCGGAAGCGCGGCCTCGCCGGCCGCCATCGGCGCGACCCGCGTCGGCGCGGGTCCGCTGACAGGCAATCTGAGCGTCACCAACACGGCGGCGAGCGACGGGTTCTCCGAAAATCTCGACGCGGCGATCTCGGGTACCGGCGGGCAGGTCACCGCCTCGTCGGGCTCGGTGACGGGGCTTGCGGCCGGCAACACCAACGGCTCGGGCCTGTCGGTCACGCTCGACAGCGCCTCCTCCGGCGTCAAGAGCGGCACGGCGACCGTTCAGTTCAAGTCCGACGGCACCGGCATCGATGGCGGCGCCCCGGTCGACAACGGCTCGCAGGTCGTGACGGTGACGGGCAAGGTCTATCAGACGGCGGTCGCCTCGGTGTCGCCCGGCCCGGTCAATTTCGGGATCGTCCATAAGGGCGATACGGTCGCTCCGCAGAGCATCAACGTCGCCAACACCGCGTCGGGCGCCTTGACCGACGTCGTCACCGGCAATGTCGGCTCGATCACCGGGGCCAGCTCTGGCGCCTTCAGCAGCAGCGGAACGCTGGGGACGGGCGTGGCCGCCGGCGGCAATTCCAACGCCCTACAGATCGGCCTCAACACCGGCACGGCGGGCGTGTACAACGGCCAGGCCAACCTCGCCCTGAACAGCCATGACGCCGATCTGGCGGACGTGGCGCTCTCCACCGCGCCGGTCGCCTTGGAGGCCCAGGTCAACAACTATGCGCACGGCACCTACCTGGGTGAAGGCGGGGCCGGCACGCTTTCCGGCTCGGGCTCGACCTTCAAGCTCGACTTCGGCACCGTGACGGAGAGCCCCGGCTCGCTGATGGCGGACCTCGGCGTGGAGAACGACGCGATCGGGCCCGCCGACGCCCTCTCGGCGGTGCTGGACCCGGGCAACCCGGCGCTGCCGGCCAATCTGACGCTCAACGGCTTCAATACCGTGAGCGATCTCGCCGCCGGCAGCATCGACAACCTCCTGTCGGTCGCCCTCGACACCAGCGCGCTCGGCTTCTTCGACGTGTTCGTCAAGCTCGATCTCAGCGGCAGCAACGCCAGCGGCTACGACGCCGCGCTCGCCGGCGAGCCCTTCTTGACCTTGGAGCTCACCGGGGACATCGTGACCTCCGGACCGCCCCCCGCGCCCGAGCCCGGCAGCTTCGCACTCTTCGGAAGCGCCCTGATCGGACTGACCGTGGTGCGGTGGCGCAGAAAGGCCGGTGGGAGGATTGGCTCTGCTTGAACGATCCGCGAAGTGGCAATGGCCGGCCGCAACAGGGGTAGCCATCCTTGCGCTGGTGCTGGTCATCGTCAATTCGATCCTGGTTCTGGGCAACGTCAGCCGACAGACCGACGTCAACCAGCGTCAGCAGTTCATCAACCAGTCCGTCCAGCTCTCGCGGATCAGCCAGGCACTCGTCAATGCGCTCGCGCAATCAGCCGTCGAAAACGGCGACAACGATATAAAGGAGCTTCTGGCGGAAAGCGGCTTTACCATCCAGCCGGCGAATCCCCAGACCGAGACGCCGCCCGCGAGCCCGGCGGGAAAATAGAGCCATGACCGATCACGCCGAAATGCCCGAAGCGTTCCAGCCCAGTCTCGCCATACCGCTGATCATCGGGCTCCTGGCCTTCGTCCTGTTCCTCGCTTTCCAAACCAGCCAAATCCTGTCCGCGCGATCGGTTCTCGCGCTCGCCCGCGCCAATCAGAACGGCCCGATGGAGGAAGCCTCCAAAGCCCGCCGGCAGCTCGACACGATCGCCAACCGAACCGCCGAGCTCGCCGCCAAGGGCAACACGAATGCCCAAGCAATCGTTGCCGACCTGGCGCGGCAAGGCATTCAAATCAATACCGCCAAATAAGGCGACATCCGCAACGACGTCGTCCACGGCATCAAGCCGTCGCGGCGCCTTGGCGTTGCGGCTCGTGAATACCTTGGGTTTCGATGGCGCTGCCGCACAGGATTGAACTGTGGATCTCTCCCTTACTAAAGGATGCAATTCCCAGTTGGCGGTGGCTTATGTTTTTGTCCCAGATCGTCAACTGTCAGGCGGTCGGTCACGGGGTGCGGTAGCGCCGAGGCGTTAAGGTATTCGCGTCAGTCGGAGGTCTCGGCGCGGACGACAATTTTTCCGTCGGCTCGATCGGACTCGTGGTTCGCCCTGTCAAATCCGAAACGCGCCGGGCGTTTCGGGGCCGGAAGCCGACAGGCTGGTTTTCATCTTCTTGAAGATCCCGCCGACGGCGGAGATCAGATAGTCGAGAAACCTCTCGTCCCCTAACCTGGCGGCGAAAGTGTCCCGATCGATGAACCGCTGCATCTGGTCCTTGAAGGGCTTGCTCCTGACGATCTCCGGGATTTGGGCGATCGCCCTGTCCAAGAGCTCCTGATAGTTCTCGATGCCGTAATCGCCAGCTTTGCGCAGGACCATATCCGGATCGAGGGAGGCGCCCTGCTGGGTGAGCCAGGCAAGATCCCAGATGTCGCGATGCCGAACGCGCGCGCCAAGAGCGGCGGGGAAGGCGAGAACCTTGTCCGCCATGACCTCCGAGACGGTTTCGGCGAGGACCAGCACGCTCGGGTAGCCTTCCAGGAACTCGTAATTTGTCCGGAGAGGCAACAGTTCGCTCGTGTAGGCCGGCACGGCCGCGACCTCTACCTTGATCTTCTGCCGGGGCATATGGCGGTTGCCTGGGGTTGTCTCCACGCTGACCTGCCATTTGTCGACCTTGACTTCGTCCCGCTTTCGAGCGGGCTTCCCCGTCACGTCGACATTGAGGCCATACCTGCTGCCGATATGCTCCTCCAGGCAGTCTTTGATATTGGCCATGTTGCTTGCGGCGAATTCCTTGCCGCCGGCGAAATCGAGATCCTCGCTGAACCTTTGCGAGCCGCGACACAGCCTGAGCGATGTTCCGCCCTGGAACACCAGCCCCTTGAGCAAGCCGGCTGCATCCAGCGCCTGGAAGATGTCGTAGTGGAGGATCTCCTTTTCGACAACGGGACGCATCGCCGTCAGACCCGGCTTCCTCATCGCCCGCTCGACCAGTTGATTGAAGTCTTGCGGATTCATGCGGGCGCGATCTCGGATTCGTCGAGCATGCCGACGTTGCGTCCGACGCGCTTGAGATCCCGAATGGCCGCCTCCCGCTTCGCGATGCGCAGCGGCCGCCCCTCGACCGCCTCGGTATGCTCGACGATGTCGGCGGGCCGGCGCTTCGTGTGCTTGAACTCGATGGTCCCGTACGGAGTCCTGTAGACGCCGTCGCGGCCCGTGGTCATGACGGTGATCCGATCGATCGGAATCTGCGAGATCACGCCGTATTCGGAAAGCATCGATTCCAACGAGACATAGGAAAAGCAGCCAGGGCGCAAAGCCTTGGCGATGTCTTCAATGACCCGGCTGTGCTTCGACGCAGCGGCCGGATTCACGTAAACGCCCCTGGCGGCGCGGACGAGGAGGCCGTCAGCGGCCATCCGCCCAAGGGACTTCTCCATCGCCTTCTCAGTCTCCTGGGGAAACATCTTTTCGATGTCGCGCTTGGCGAACACGAAAACCCCCCGCCTATCGAGCTCGGCCAGGCGGCGGATGAGGTCGATCTTCTTCATAAGTCACCCCATACCCGACAAAAATGTCGGGTTATCGATGACTTAATATGGGACAATTAGGATTGTGCGTCAAGCTTCAAGTCTACATGAACCCGACATATTCGTAGTGTTAACGTCGACTTGTTTTTCTCCGAAGTGTCCAGCCGGGCTTCAGCCGCTGCGCGGCAAAGCTGCTGAACGCCCAAAGCTGCCAGAGGCCGAAACGCGAAACCGTCGTCGTTGACCCCTTCAGAGACCAGCGCGTGAAGCGTTCGTAGCTTGTCTGCCGCTGGCATGCCTTGGTCTACGGGATTTGGGTCCAGAATTTTGCGATAGATCGGAAGCGCTCCCGCGCGCTCTGACCCTTCGGTGCGCACAGCGATCGGCCTAAACTGAGTCGTTCCAGTCGGCCGACGGAGGGCGTATGCGGCTCAGGACGGTGAGGGGGACTTTGCGGCTGGGCGCGTATCTTCTGCTTTCCGCGCCTCGACCGCCCCGGGCGGATACGGTCGGGCTCGAGCAGAGGCTGGCAGCGCTCCCGCTCGATGGCGCTCCGATCGAGCATCCGGTCGAGATTCGCTGGAACGCGCATCAGGTTCCCTTCGTCCTCGCCCGGACCGATCGCGACTTGGCGGCGGCATTGGGGCTGGTCCATGCGCATTTGCGGCTCGGCCAGATGGAGACCTTGCGTCGCGTCGGTTACGGTCGCATCAGCGAAACCGTCGGGCCCGTGGCGCTCGAGCTCGATCAGACATTGCGGATCATCGATTTCGGTCAGGCCGTGCCGGATACGCTCCGGATGCTGCCGCGAGAGACACGCGATTGGCTCGATGCTTTCGTGAGCGGCATCAATCATTATCTGATGGCGGTCACGGCGCTCCCGCATGAATTCGCGCTGTTCGGGCTCGAACGTGAGCCGTGGCGGGTTGAGGACATCCTGACGCTCGGCCGCCTGGTCGGCGCCGACATCACCTGGCTCGCCTGGCTGCAGCTTATGCATCTTCGCTCCTCTCCGGAGTGGAACCGCATCTGGTCCAAGCTCATCGAGACGGGCCGGGGACTGGGACCGAATCTGGCGGCTTCGGATGGGGTCGGGTCTGCCGCCATGCAAGCGGCGCTCGGCGTGAACAATCGCGCGGGCAGCAATTGTCTCGCGGTCTCCGCGCGGCGCAGCGCCGGCGGCTCCGCCTGGTTGGCGGGTGATCCGCACCTAGGTCTGTCGCTGCCGAACAATTGGCTGCTCGCCGGATACAAATCGCCGAGCTACGACGCGGTGGGGCTGATGATCCCCGGCCTGCCGTTCCTGGCGATCGGGCGCAACCCGTGGATCGCCTGGGGCGGTACGAATCTTCACGCGGCTGCGAGTGAACTCGTCGACATATCCGAGATTCCCGATGCCGCGCTCGAAGGCCAAGAAGAGACGATCCGGGTGCGTTGGGGCAATGCGCGTACATGCGTCGTTCGCCGTCATGGGCGAAGTCCCGTACTGTCGGACTCGGCCTTCTTTCGTTCTGCGGACCGAAAACTCGCGCTTCGCTGGGTCGGGCATACTCCGAGCGACGAGTTCACAGCGATGCTTAGAGTCAATCGGGCGCACGGCTGGGACGATTTCTCGGCGGCGCTCGAAGGCTTCGCCGTGCCCGGACAGAACATGATCTATGCCGACGTGACGGGCGAGGTCGGCCATGCGCTGGCTGCCTGGGTTCCGAAAGGGCTCGAGAAGGCGCCTGCCGATCTGATTTCGCACAGCGGCGAATGGAACGGATTCGTGACCGGAGGCGGTCTCCCTCGGCGTCACGGCTCGGCTGTCGATTTCGTCGTGTCGGCGAATGACGGCCCGCCCGAGACGGAAATCGTCGTCGGTCATTTCTTCTCTTCGCCGACCCGCCGCGACAGGATTTCATCGCTGCTGAGCAGCGCCGATCGCATCGGCTTCTCGGAATTGGTCAAGCTGCAGCGCGATGTCGTTGCGCCGACCGCCCGGGAGCTCGCGCTCGAATTCGCCCGTCTGGCTCGCGCGGGCGGCGCTATCGACGAAAAATCCGCGCGCCTCGTCTCGTTGCTCGAAACCTGGGACGGCGCCTATGACGCGGAGTCCGCAGCGCCGGCCGCATTCGAAGCGTTGCTGTCGCATTTCGCGAAGCTCTTCTATCCGCACACCATCCAAGCAGCCTATGCGGCGGGCTGGGCCATGCGCGACCTGATCGCCGATGATGTCCGAGCCGCCGATCCGGGCCAGATCGGGCCGCTCGTGCGGCAGGCGGTCCAGCGAACGGCAAAGAGCCTCGGCCTGCGCGCATGGGGTCGGATCCATCGCCTTCGTCTCACTTATATGCTGGGCGCCTTACCGGTCATCGGCCGTCGCTATCGGTATCTCGACCTCCCGACCGGAGGCGGCAGCGAGACAATCATGAAAACGGCGAATGGCCTGACGGACCGACGCCATGCCGTGCGCTACGGCTCGAACGCGCGCTATATTTTTGACATGTCCGATGCGGACGGCGCGCACCTCGTGCTGTTGGGAGGGCAGGATGGCTGGTTCGGCAGCAGCAGCTTTACCGATCAGGTCGCGCTATGGCGCCGCGGCGACTACATCCGCATGCCGCTGCGACGAGAAACTGTGCTGACCGAGTTCCCCTTCGTCACGATGTTGACGAAGAGCTAGCGATGCTCGACGCGACGCGGCTGCTCCGCCTCTATGCGCGCTACCGGCTGACGCAGCTCGCACGGATGAAGTCGGTTGACGTGCAGGAGCGGCAGCTGATGTCGCTCGTTCGGCGTGCCGCGCACACGCGCTTCGGCCGTGATCATGGTTTCGGCGGCATAAAGTCCGTCGCGGATTACCAGGTGACGGTGCCGCTCCGCCGCTATGAGGATTTCTGGACGCAATATTGGCGGCCGAAGTTTCCAGTTCTGGATGATGTCACCTGGCCGGGGAGGATTCCGTACTTCGCCAAATCGTCGGGCACTTCGACAGGCGCAACCAAGTTCATACCAGTCTCACGCCCTATGATCGGATCCAACCAACGCGCTGTCTTCGACCTGCTGACACACCACATCGCTCACAAGCCGCAGAGCCGCGTACTCGGCGGCAAGAATTTCATGCTGGGCGGCAGCACGGAGCTGACGCTTCTGGCGCCGGGCGTGATGGCGGGCGACCTCAGCGGTATCGCCGCGCGCGAAGTGCCGCGATGGGCGCACTCGCGCTATTTTCCGCCCCCCGATCTCGCGCTGATCTCCGACTGGGAGGAGAAGGCGGCCAGGCTCGCCGCACGTTCGCTCGACGAGGACATCCGAACCTTCGGCGGCACGCCGAGCTGGCTTCTCGTGTTCATCGACCATCTGCGGGTTCTGCGACCGGGCAGCAGCGGAAGGCTGATTGACTACTACCCAAAGCTCGAGCTGCTCGTGCACGGCGGCGTGAATTTCGCACCCTATCGTCGACGTTTCGACGCGCTCCTCCAGGGAAGCCGCGCCGAGCTGCGCGAGGTGTATCCGGCAAGCGAGGGATTCATCGCGATGGCGGACCGCAGACCCGGAGAAGGTCTCCGCCTCGTGCTCGATAACGGGCTCTTTTTCGAATTCGTGCCGACCGACGAGCTGGCGAGCGCCAAGCCTGTGCGCCATTGGATAGCGAATGTGCAGACGGGCGTCGACTACGCCGTCGTCATCTCGACCTGTGCAGGGTTGTGGTCGTACATCGTCGGCGACACGATCAGGTTCGTATCGCTCGATCCGCCGCGTATTGTGGTGACCGGCAGAACTTCCTATGGCCTTTCCGCGTTCGGGGAGCATCTGATCGGGGAGCAGATCGAAGAGGCGATCGCGGCGGCGGCGGCTTCGATCGGAACGTCGGTCGATGATTTCAGTGTCGGACCAATATATCCCGAAGAACCCGACCGGCCGGGCCACCACCTTTTTGTCGTGGAATTCTCCACCGCGATGTCGCCGGAGGCGCTCGACACGTTCCGACGCGAACTCGATCGGAAATTATCCGACGCGTCGGAAGATTACGCGGCGCACCGAGCCGGTGACTTCGGGATGGGGCCGCCCGAAATCCTTCAGGTGCCGCCGGGCACGTTCGCGATTTGGATGAAGTCGCGCGGCAAGCTCGGCGGGCAGAACAAAGTTCCGCGCGTCATTCTGGATTCCACGCTCTTGGACAGCCTTGTGAGCGCTGGCGGCAGGCCTTCCGCTTAGCGCGCTTCCCAAGGGATTCACTCGGGCATGCTACCGGCCCATGTTGGAACAGGCGGGGGTCTTCTCCGTTGAGGAAAGGTCCGCGCTCGCGACGAGCGCTATGGGTTCGCATGGAGAATCAAATGTTCGGCTCGAACATCAGCGCCATCAAAGAGCGCGCCAAGGTGCGGTGGGACAAGCTCACCGATGAGGATCTCGACAGCGCGACGAAGGGCGTGGGCGCGCTAGCTTCGCGCCTCAGCGACCGCTACGGATACGATCTGGAGGAAGCACGCCGCCAGGCGGAGCGGTTCTTCAACTCCTCGGCGGAAATTGCGCGTTCCGCGTATGGCCGCGCGCTGCGCACGACCAACGAAGCCTCATTGCGGATCGACGGGCTGGTCAGAGAGAATCCTTGGCGCGCGGTCCTCGGCGCAGCACTCCTGGGCGCTGCGGTCGGCTATGCGCTGGGCTGGAGCGAGCGGCGGAACCACTGGTAGAAATACCGAGATCGATCAGCTCGACATCGATGCGGCTCCCGACGACTGACAGCCGTCCGAGGGAGACCGGCAGCTTGAAGCGCCGCGGACCGGCGCTTCCCGGATTGACGTAAAGCACGCCGTTCTTCTCGCGCCAGCCGGGCTGGTGCGAGTGACCCGACACGACGGCGCGAAAGCCGGCCGCCGCGGGGTCGAGATCGAGGGCGGCGACATTGTGGATCACGTAGAGGAACGCCTCGTCTGCCTGAAGCACTTCGGTATCGGGCAATGACGCGGCCCAGGGATCTCGATCGACATTGCCGCGGATCGCGATGACCGGCGCCAAGCGCTTCAGCCCCTCGAGCACCGCCGCGTTGCCGATGTCCCCGGCATGAATGATAACGTCGCTGCCGCGGAGCGCTTCGATCGCCTCGGGCCTGAGCAGCCCGTGCGTGTCGGAGATGAGTCCGATCGTGACCAGTCCTATGTCTCCGTCACCTTGCCAGTCACGACAACATGTCCCTTGAAGGTGGGCCGGCCACCTTTGAAGGTCGGGTTATTGAGCGTGACGGTGCAGCCTCCCCCGGCCACGATGAAGCATTCCTTGCCGGTCTGATTGTCGAAAGTCGGCGAGTCCTCATGGTAATGCGCCGAATAGTTCGGGTAGAGCCCTTCGAGCCCGAAGGTGATGAAGTTCATGTCGAGCGCTCCCGAACCCTTGATGTAGATATTGTGCTTGCCCTTCCAATCGCTGCCGTTCGGCAGGTCGACGCAGCTCCCGTTGCCGCCCAGTTGCGTGGTGGGGCCAGTCGCGTAGTTGCCTTGGCTGCCGGGGATCACCAGGCTGGCGAAGGTGCAGCCGCTGACGACATGGAATCCCAGCCGGCTCTTGAATTCATGTGCCAGAATCGCCTTCTCGAATTTCGAGTTGGTGACTGTGACGACGCTTTTGTCCGAGCCCGCGACGCCGGATGAGTCATTGAGATAGAGATTGTGCGTGTTGCCGTTTGGGCTGTCGGATCCGTTATGATGGACATAGCAGTTCTTGATGGCGACATTGCCGCCCAGACTGCGGATTCCTTCCTGGCAGCCATAGATCTCCACGCTGTCGATCGTCATCGCAAAGCCAAGCTGGCCGTTGCAGACGCCTGAGGCGTTGCGTCCGTCGGCATCGTCGATCGCGGCGCCGCGCACCGTCAGCTTCTCCACGGTGCCGCCGCCAGGACCCTCGATCACGACGACCGCCTTGCGGTAGGCCGGTCGCAGACCGAAGGCGTCGATGATCGTCATCCCCATGCCGGCGCCGGAAAGCACGCCATTCGGCGGTATGTCGGCGATCGTATGAATCGTGCCGGGCCCGAGCTTGCCTTTGGTGAGGGGTGGGTTCGGATTGCCCTGGGGCGTTTTGGCCGGGATGACCGGCGGCATGAAGTCGGCGTCCGGCGGGCTCGCCGGCATCTTGGCGATTGCCGCAGGCTCGGGCTCTGCTCCTCCCGCCCTCATGGCCGCGCCGGCGGCAAGGCTTACGGTGGCGGCAAGGAATCGGCGGCGGGACGTGCTCATCGCGACCTCCTGGGGGAAACCGGGTTCGGGCCGCCAATTCAACACGAGAGATGGGGCTGAATCTATATCTTATCGGTGATATTCGTTGCGCTGCAGGACGCCGACGCCGTACCAGCCCCAATAGACGCAGTGCCGCTTAATGAGGCCGGAATCGTCGATTTCCATCGCCTCGACGAAATCCATCTGGTCCCCGTCAGGTGCCTTCGGCGGCTTGCGCTCGGCCAGCTTGTCGAATAGCCCAGGCGAAATACATTCTTTCCAACGGCGTGGTTCCGGATTCGGCCGGTTCCTCTCCTTCGCATATCGACCTTTGCGAACCGGCCCGCTCGCCTTAGGTTCCTCTGGGGGGCTCGGGGAAGCCAACATGCCGCTGCGCGAAGAGATCTCGTTCTGCCGGATTTGCATGGGTCATTGCGGCGTGGTGCTGACCTTGGACGAGCAAGATCGTCTGGTCGGCATCCGGGCGGATCGCGAAGACCCGCAGACCCTGGGCTATGCCTGTTTCAAGGGACTGCAATCGGTCGAGGCGCACAACAGCCCGGATCGCATCCTCCACCCGCTGAAGCGGATGCCGGACGGATCTTTCGTCCGAATTCCCTTGGAGCAGGCGCTGGACGAGATCGCGGACAAGATCCGTGCGATCCTGGACGAGAGCGGGCCCGAGGCGATGGCAGGCTACAAAGGCGGGGGAGGCTATTTTACCGCCTCGGCGGTCCTGATGCTGCGCGATTGGCTAAAGGCCCTGGGCTCGGACAAGATCTTCTCCTCCGCCACGATCGATCAGTCGGCCAAGACCGTCGCCTTCGGCCGCATCGGTCTCTGGCCGCCCGGCCGCACGCCTTTCCATCGCGGCGACGTGTTCATGCTGGTCGGGTCGAATCCGCTGGTCTCGATCAACCCTCCCTTCGATACGCGCAACCCGACCAAGCGGCTGAAAGAAGCGAAAGCGCGCGGCATGAAGCTGATCGTCATCGATCCGCGCCGCACTGAGACCGCGCAGTTCGCCGACCTGCATCTGCAGCCTCTGCCAGGCGAGGACGCCGCTGTTATGGCCGGGCTGCTCCACATCATCCTCGGCGAAGGCTGGGAGGACAAGGAATTCTGCAAGCGGCATGTCGGTGATCTCGATGCGTTACGCGCTGCGCTCGTTCCCTTCACGCCGGATGTCGTGGCCCGCCGCGCCGACGTGCCGGCGGAGAAGCTGTTCGAGGTCGCGGAGCTCTTTGCGCATCGCTGCAAGACCGGGGCGGCCGCAAGCTCGACCGGGCCCGATATGGGGCCGCATTCGAACCTTGCCGAGCATCTGCTCGAGACGCTGAACGTCGTCTGCGGTCGCTATCTGCGCGAAGGCGATCCGATCGACAATCCGGGCGTGCTTGCTCAGCGCTTCCCGCGGCCGGCGCAGGTCGTTCCGGCCCCTCGCTGGTGGGAGCACAGCTACAAGAGCCGCATCGGCGGGATCGGCATGCTCATGGGCGAGCTGCCGACCGGGATCATGCTCGACGAGATATTGGAGCCGGGCGGGGGGCGGGTGCGATGCCTCATCTCGCATGGCGGCAATCCCGCCTCCGCGATCCCTGACAAGAAGCGCGTGGTGAAAGCATTCAACGCGCTCGACCTGCTGGTCAGCATCGAGCCTTTCATGACCGTGACGGCGCAGCTCTCGCACTACATCCTGCCGCCCAAGATGCAATATGAGCGCGCCGATCTGCCGTTCTGGCTTTACGAGACGATGGTTTATCCGGCCGAGCCCTACACGCGCTATTCACCCGAGCTCGCCAAACCTCCCGAGGGATCCGAGCTCTGCGACGATTGGTATGTCTTCTGGTCGCTCGCCAAGCGGCTCGGCTTGAAGATGGAGTATCTGGGCGTCCCGCTCGATTTAGAGAACGAGCCCACGACCGACGATCTACTGCGCATCGCGGCCCGCCATGCGCCCGTGACGTTCGACGAGATCAAGGCCCATCCGCGCGGCCTGCTCGCGCCCGGCGAGCCGCAATTCGTCGGGCCTGCTGATCCGGATAACCCGACGCGCTTTACGGTGATGCCCGACGACGTGCGCGACGAGATCGGTGCGCTGGCGGCGGAAAAAGGGAAAGGCGGGACCTTCACGCATCGCCTCGCAGTCAGGCGTCTCCGCGACATGTTCAACTCGATGGGCCGCAATCTGCCGAAGATCCGCGAGCGCGTGCCCTATAACCGCGCCTTTCTCAATCCCGATGACATGCAAGCGGCAGGCATCGGGTCCGACGATTGGGTGGAGATCACCTCCGATCACGGCCGCGTGCGCGCCATTGCCGAGGCCGACCCGACGCTCCGGCGCGGCGTGCTGTCGCTGAGTCATGGCTTCGGCGGATTGGAGGAGGATGACGACGCCTACCTTGCCGACGGCGCATCGACGAATCTGTTGATCCCGATGGACCGCAACCGCGAGACGATCAACGCCATGCCGTGGATGACCGGCATTCCGGTCAATGTGCGCCGCGCGTCCAGCTGGCCGAGCAACGCGTGAACCGATGGCGCGCAAAGTCTCTCTCGGCCTCGGCATCATGGAGCTGCCCTTCTCGGGCGCGGATAGCTTTTGGCGCTGGATCGACCTCTGCGAGGCGGGCGGAGTCGATTCGATCTGGCAAAGCGATCGCCTGATCGGCAAGGCGCCGGTGCTCGAGAGCCTATCGACAATGGCTGCGCTCGCCGGCGGAACGCGGCGCCTCAAATTCGGCATGAATGTCGTCTCGCTCGCCTTTCGCGATCCGGTGCTGCTCGCCAAGCAATGCGCCACGATCGACTATCTTTCGAACGGCAGACTGTTGCCGGCCTTCGGGATCGGCAGTCCCGTGGGCGCGGAGTGGACAGCGCTGGGCATCGACACCGCGTCGCGCGGCCGCAAGGCGGACGAGGCGCTGGAGATCATTCGCCGGCTCTGGTGTGAGGACGAGGTCAGCTTCGAAGGTCGGTTCTATAAGCTCCAGGGCGCGTCGATCGCGCCGAAACCGGTGCAGCCGGATCTCCCGATGTGGATCGGCGGCTCCTCGGATGCCGCGATCCGCCGCACGGCGCGCTTCGGCACCGGCTGGCAGTCCGGCGTCGAGACTCCGGAAGAGGCGGGCAGGGTGATCGCCGCCATCAAAACCGCGCTCGTGGAGACCGGTCGCGCGATCGACGAGGACCATTTCGGCGTCAACGTGCCCTTCCGGTTCGGCAGCGCCGACGACCCCGGGATTCAGCGCGCCATGGAGGCCTACCGGCAATATTCCGGTCGCGACCCAGCGCAATATTTCGCTGTCGGCGACGCGTCGTTCATGCTCGACCGCATCGCGGCTTATATCGACGCGGGCGCATACAAGTTCGTCTTTCGCCCCGCAGCTTCGGGTGACGACGATATGCTCGACCAGACGCGCCGGCTGATCGATGATCTGTTGCCGCGGGTGGCGGCACGATGGCCGCACGGGTGACCTTTCTGGTTAAGTAAATCGTGTAGAATTCTTCCGCAGACTGTTAGACGGGGAGGCTTCGTTCAGATCGCGATCTTCGTCTCGATCGCGTCGTAATCCGCCCGCACACTGCCATCGCTCGCATCCAGAAGTCCTGCGGCCGTGAGTGCCTGTACATCGGCATGGACATTGCTGAGTCGCGCCCAAGCGCCTTTGCGAGCGCGCGGACGCTCGCAACCTTGTGGCGCCGGACATAACGCAGCAGCTCCATGCGCTTGCCGGTCAGGACGCGCGCGAGCGTCTCCCAACTTTCGAATGCGATGCGACGCTCCTGGAACGTCTCACCACGTTCGGCGCGATGCCAGGCCTCGACGAAACGACGGGGCGGAATCGAACCAGAAATCGTCCATCAGTTGTACAATGTTAGTGAAGGCGTAGACTGTCTCAACGCCCCGAAAATGACGGTGGTCGTCTTGCCGCATATCCAATCTCCCGAACGCCCGCCCCATATGGTCGGGATCCGGTCGGAGGAGCCAGCATGAAGCCGCAGAAGAAATCGAGCCTGGAAAAGCGCGCCAACAAGCGTAAGGGAATCGCCAAGGCAAAGCGCCGGCGACAGAGGCGGCGCGCCAATTCGGATTAGTCGTCAGAACTCCACGTCCAGCTCCTCGAGATCGTCGGGCTCGGCTTTGGCGGCGGCGATCCATTCCTGCATGGCGGGTAGGGCCATGATCGCTTGGCAATAGGCCGCGCACACCGGGTCGAGCTTCACGCCGTAGGTCAGAAAGCGGGTCACGACCGGCGCATACATGGCGTCGGCGACCGACAGTTTTCCGAACAGATAGGGCCCGCCATATTTTTCCAAGCAGTCCTTCCAGATCTCGATCACGCGGGCGATGTCTGCCTGGGCACCGGCCCAGATTTTGAAGTCCTTGTAGCGCGCCTTGAGGTTCATCGGCAGCGCCGAACGAAGATTGGCGAAGCCCGAATGCATCTCGCCCGAAATGGCGCGGCAATGGGCCCGGGCGGCGCGATCAGCTGGCAACAGCCCGGCTTTGGGCTTGATTTCCCTGAGATATTCGGCGATCGCCAGCGTATCCCAGACCTTGACGCCGTCATGGGTCAGGCAGGGGACCAGGAAGGAGGGCGACATCAGAAGCAGCTCGGCCCGCATCGACGGATCGTCGACCGGCATCACCTGCTCGGTGAATTTCAGGCCCGCCATCCGGCAGAGCAGCCAGCCGCGCAACGACCAGGAGCCATAGTTTTTTGAGGTGATCGTGAGCGTCGCCTCGGCCATGGACTTCCCCTTTCTACAGTTCTGAAACTATCTCGCAATGCAGCATGAAATGCACTAGCCTTCTCCGGCCAAGGCTTCGCAACCAGGACGGGCCGGCAGGACGAGCAGGGTGTCTCAAGCAACTCTATGATGTATCACGCATACCAGGCTTTCTCCGACTTCTTCGAGCCGGTTCGCTGGGCGGCGGCTTGGACGCGGATGGGGCTGGATTCGGGATTGGCGCGAAATGGCTACTCGATGCTGCTTCGCAATGCGGCGGCCCTCTCGGAGCTCACCGTCAATACGCGCCTCACCCACCGCCGACCCGATTTCGGCATCGAGACCGTCATGGTGGGAAATCAACTCACCCAGGTGAGCGAGGAGCCAACCGAGGTGACTCCCTTCGGTACGCTTCTCCATTTCAAGAAAGATGTCGACACGATCCAGCCGCGCGTTCTGGTCGTCGCGCCCATGTCCGGCCATTACGCGACCCTGCTGGCGGGCACGGTCAAGACGCTGCTTCCCGAGCACGACGTCTTTCTGACCGACTGGCACAACGCCCGCGACATCGCGGTGGAGGATGGCAGGTTCGATCTCGATTCTTATATCGAGCACATGATCCGCTGGATCGAGGTGATCGGCCCGGGGGCGCATGTCGTGGCGGTCTGCCAGCCCTGCGTGGCGGCTTTGGCGGCGGTCGCGGTGATGGCCGAGGCGGGCCATCCGGATCAGCCGCGCAGCATGACGCTGATGGCGGGGCCGATCGACTGCCGGATCAACCCGACCAAGGTCAACGAGCTCGCCACGTCGAAACCGATCGAGTGGTTCGAGCGGATGCTGATCTCCACGGTGCCCTATGGCTTCGCGGGTTCGGGGCGGCGCGTCTATCCGGGCTTCCTTCAGCTCACGGCCTTCATGTCGATGAATCTGAGCCGGCATGTGAAGGCTCATATGGACCTCTACCGCCATCTGCTCTTGGGCGACACGGAGAAGGCCGCCACGGTCAGGACGTTCTATGACGAATATTTTGCCGTCGCGGATCTGCCGGCCGAATTCTACCTGACGACCGTCAAGACGGTCTTCCAGGATTATGACCTGGCGCTCGGCCGCTTCCGCTATCAAGGCCGAACGATCAACCCCGCCGCCATTCGCAGGACGGCGCTGCTGACGGTGGAAGGCGAGCGCGACGACATCTGCTCGATCGGCCAGACTCTGGCCGCGCAGGATCTCTGCCGCAGCATCCGCCCCTACATGAAGCGCCACCACATGCAGACCGGAGTCGGCCACTATGGCGTCTTCAGCGGCAACCGCTGGAACAGCCAAGTCTATCCGATCGTGCGGAACATGATCCTGGCGAATAATTGACTCGCTGGATCCGCTATCTCCCTGACCCTATCGCGCGGCTATGTGGATCGCGATGCGCGGCGCATCGCGAACACGAGGCGTGCTCGCCTTCTGGACGCGATCCGGGCCGTGCCGTAACCTGCGGCTATAGGCAGGGACCACGGCCATGCTGATGCAGTTCGCTCATCCCCATATCCGCGTCCGCGATTTAGCGGCCTCGCTGGATTTCTTCTGCGGGAAGCTGGGGCTCGCGGAGATCAGCCGCCAGGAGATCGAGACGCCGAAATACACCCTCGTGTATCTCGCAGCGCCGGAGGACGTCCGGCCGGCGAACGTCGCCGCGTCGCCCTGTATCGAGCTGGCCTGCTTGCACGACGACGCGCCGGTCACCGATGGCACGCGCTTCGCCCATGTCGCGTTTTTCGTCGATGACCTGGAACGGACTTGCGATACGCTCGCGGCGCGTGGCGTCACTATCTCCGTTCCGCCGCAGCCGGACGGCTACGCCTACATCGTCTCGCCGGAGGGGATGACGATTGAGTTGCTGCGGCGTCCGATACAGCCCCGGCGGTCGGCCGCTTAGGCCGGTTTTCGCGCTCGAGGCTGCGCAACTCCGTCTCGCGAGACTGATTGTCGCCAATGGCGCATTCTAACATTCGTCTCGCTCTTCGATCGCCCCGAACACGTCCGCTTCATCGGCGCCCAGGGACGGGGCTCCGCGCCGGATCGCGCCGGGCGTGCGGGAGAGGCGCGGGACGACGTCGTGCATCGGGACCGAGCCCATATCCGCATCAGGCATCTCGATCAGGACGCCGCGGCCGACGACGTGCGGGTCGGCCATGAAGCCCGGCGGGTCGTAGACCGGACCGACCGTGACTTCGGCCTTCTCGAAGAAATCGAGGTTCTCGGTGAGAGTACGTTGGCCGATGAAGCTCTGGATCGCCGCGTCGACTTCGTCGACATGGTCCAGCCGGTCGGAATTGGTGCGAAAACGCGGATCGTCGATCATGTCGGGCCGGCCGATCGCGCGAAACAGACGCTCGGCCATGTCCTGCGTCGAGGCGGAGAGCGCCACCCAGCCATCGTCGCGGGTGCGGTAGATGTTGCGGGGCGCGGTGATCGAGGCGCGATTGCCCGAGCGCGGCGGCACCACGCCGGTCAGCCGGTAGAGCACCGCGTCGGGACCGAGGATCGAATGGAGCGGTTCGAGCAGCGACAGGTCGATCACCTGGCCTTCACCGTCAGGCTTCTCGGCTTCCCGGAGCGCGACCATCACGGCGAACGCGCCGGACAGGCCCGCCACCATATCGGCGAGCGCCATGTTGGGGAGGGCGGGGGGCTTGTCGTCGAAGCCGTTCTTGGCGGCGAAGCCCGAGATCGCCTCGACGAGGCTTCCGAAACCCGGCCGGTCGCGGTAGGGCCCTGTCTGACCCCAGCCCGAAACCCGCACCATGACGATCTTGGCGTTGATCGCGTGTATCTCCTCCGGACCGAAACCCGCAGCCTCCATCACCCCCGGCCGGAAGCTCTCGATCACCACCTGCGCCGTCTCGAGCAATTCCGTGAGGCGCCGGCGGCCCTGGTCGGTCCGGAGCTCGAGCCGCACGCTCTTCTTGTTCCGGCCATAGACCTTCCAATAGGCGGGAATGCCCTTCTCGTTCCAATGGCGCAGCGGGTCGCCGCGCTCCGGTTCGAGCTTGATGACCTCGGCGCCGAAATCGGCGAGCTGAAGGCTCAGCATGTTGCCGGCGACGAGGCGTGACAAATCGAGCACGCGGATCCCGTCGAGCGGGCATTTGCGGTTTGGTTCGTAGGGCATTGGCGGAGACCTTGGCTGCAACGCGATTGACCGGACCTCTATAGAGGCTATCAAAGAAGGCTGGCCAAGGGGGAAGGATGATAGATGCTGACTACGTCGTGATCGGCGCCGGATCGGCCGGCTGCGTGGTCGCGGCGCGGCTCAGCGAAACCGGCGCGCGGGTGCTGCTGCTGGAGGCCGGTCCTAAGGACTGGCACCCGATGATCCATATCCCGGCCGGCATCCTGAAGCTCCTCTACAACCCGCTGGTTAACTGGAACTACGCATCCGAGCCCGACGCCGCGGTCGCCAATCGGTCGATCCCCTGGCCGCGCGGCAAGGTGCTGGGCGGGTCGAGCTCGATCAACGGCATGCTCTATGTCCGCGGCAATCCGGCCGATTTCGACGGCTGGGCCCAGATGGGCTGCCGCGGCTGGACCTATGACGAGGTGCTCCCCTACTTCCGCAAGTCGGAACGCTACGTCCCGGGCGATGCCGCCTATCGCGGCAAGGACGGGCCGCTGCCGGTCGAAGATTACCGCACGATCCTGCCGCTGACTCATCGTTTCATCGAAGCCGCGCAGCAGGCGGGTCACAAGCTGACACGCGACTACAACGGCGCGGTCCAGGAGGGCGTCGGGTATTCGCAGATGACCCGCAACGGCCGGTTTCGCGGCTCGACGGCGCGCACGTTTCTGTCGCAGGCGCGCGGACGCCAGAATCTCCGCATTGAGACCGGCGCGATCGCGACCCGCCTGCTGTTCGAAGGCAAGCGCTGCGTCGGCGCCGCGTTCCGGCAAGGCGGACGCGATGTCGAGGCGCGCGCGGCACGGGAGGTGCTTCTCTCGGGCGGTTCCGTGAACTCGCCACAGCTTCTGCAGATCTCGGGAATCGGTCCGGCCGAGCATCTGAAATCCATCGGCGTTGATGTCGTTCAAGAGCTGCCGGGGGTCGGCTCCAACTTGTCGGACCATTATGCGGTGCGGATCTCGCACCGGGTGACGGATCTCATCTCGATCAACGAGCTGTCGCGCGGCGCGCGGCTGGCGCGCGAGCTGGTCCGCTTCGTCGCGACTGGGCGCGGCGCGCTCACCTTCGGCGTGACCAGCGCCTCGCTCTTCACGCGCAGTCGCGAGGGGTTGGCCAGTCCGGATCTACAGCTGCTGTTCACGCCGGCCAGCTACGACCAGAACCGCTTCGGCGAGCTGGAGCGGCTGTCTGGCATGACGGTCGCGGTTTGCGCGACGCGGCCCGAGAGCCGCGGCACGATTATGGCGAAATCGCGCGACCCCTTCGAATATCCCACCATCCGTGCGAACTACGTCTCATCGCCGAACGATCTCAAGGTCCTCCATGCGGGCTTCGAAGAGACGCGCCGTATCTATGCGCAGCCTGCCCTTGCCGTGCATAGCGGTGGCGAGATCTTGCCTGGACCGGAGGTCCGCACGGAGGACGAGTTCGCCGATTTCGCGCGGCGTGCAGGCACCAGCCTTTATCACCCGGTCGGCACCTGCAAGATGGGCGAGGATCCAATGGCGGTCGTCGATGCGCGGCTCAGGGTGCGGGGCATCGGTGGGCTCAGGGTTGTCGATGCGTCGATCATGCCTACCTTGACGACCGGCAACACCAACGCGCCGTCAATCATGATCGGTGAAAAGGGCGCCGCGATGATCCGGGAAGATGCGGCTGCGTAACGAAGGAGCTCGACGATGAAAGTCATGACGCTGAAAGCCCCCGCCGGGCTCGACAATTTTGCGATCGTCGAGCGCGAGCGGCCGAGCAAGCCTGGGCCGGGCGAGTTGCTGGTGCGGATGCGGGCAAGCTCGCTCAATTATCATGATTATGTGATCGCGATCGGCCAGCTGAAGACCGCGGACGGACGCGTGCCCATGTCGGACGGGGGCGGAGAGGTCGTCGAAGTCGGCGCGGGCGTCAAAGAGTTCAAAGCTGGCGATCATATCGCCACCACCTTTTTCCCGAACTGGCTGACGGGCGATCCGACTTCCGAGCAGATCAAAGTCATGGCCGGCGATACGATCGACGGCTATGCGGCCGAATATGTTGTGCTCCCCGCGACGGCGGTGACGAAGGCGCCCCCTGGCTACTCGCACGCCGAGGCTGCGACATTGACCTGCGCCGGGCTGACGGCGTGGCGCGGTCTGGTGGTCGAAGGGCAGGTGAAGCCGGGCGATTTCGTTCTCGTCCAGGGCACCGGCGGCGTCTCGATCTTTGCGCTTCAATTCGCCAAGGCGGCCGGGGCTACGGTGATCGCGACCTCGTCATCGGACGATAAGCTCGAGCGGTTGCGCGGGCTCGGGGCAGACCATCTGATCAACTACAGGCAGACTCCCGACTGGGGCAAAAAGGCAAAGGAGTTCACCGGCGGCAGAGGCGTCGATCATGTGATCGAAGTCGGCGGGCCGGGCACGCTCACGCAATCGATCCGCGCCTCGCGCATGGGCGGGCACATCTCGCTGATCGGCGTGCTGACGGGGCATGCGGGCGAGGTGCCGACGGCGTTGCTCTTCACGCTGCAGATCAAGCTGAAGGGCATCATGGTCGGCAGCCGTCAGCATCAGGAGGACATGGTGCGCGCCGTGACCGCCAACGGCATCAAGCCGGTGATCGATTCAACCTTCCCGCTGGAGCGCATCGCCGACGCCTATCGGCATCAGGCGTCGCAAAAGCATTTCGGGAAGATTTGCTTGGAGTTCTAGGACGTCGCCGCCTTTGCCAAATCCGGTCTCAGGCGGCGCGCGGCCAGCATGAAGTGGATACCGGCCCAGACCGTCAGCAGGTTGGTCGCCACCATTCCGTAGCCGATCGAACGCACGCCGACGGAGGGCGCGAGCAGATCGCTGATCGCGCCGGTGAGGAATGGGCCGAGGCCGAATCCGAGGAGCGTGGTCAGAAGCAGCAGGATCGAATTCAGAGTTGCCCGCATCCGCGGCTTGACCAGCGCCTGGCACACGCCATAGCCCGCGCCATACCAGCCGGTGCCGAAGGCGAGCCAGACGCCCGTCAGCGTCAGCCCGAAGATCGGCTCGGGAACCGACACCGCGGCAAACGCCGTCGGCAGGCAGGCGAAGCAGAGGATGGCGGGAAGCCACACGCGCCATCGTTCGTCTCGCCGCGCGAGCCGGTCTGCGGCAACGCCGATCAGGAATATCGCGAGCATGCTGGCGGGATAGTTCGCAAGGCTGATCTCCCAGCCCGCCGACGCGCTGGGGATATGGTCCACGCGCGTGAAGAAGGGAAACATCCACATGCCGAAGCCATTGACCGAGATGATGACCAGCGTGATTCCGGCCGCGACATGAAGCAAAGATCGCTGGGAGAGGATGTAGCGAAACGTTTCCATGAGCGGCGGCACACCCTCGCGCTCGGCCGTTCCTTGCGCGCTCAGCCGGCGCGGCTCCTTGACCGTCGATAGGAACAGCAGCGTGAGCAGCAGCCCCGGCAGGCCGGCGAGCATCATCGTCGTCCGCCAGCCATAGGCCTGTTCCACGATCGCCCCCACCGCCAGCGCGATGCCCGATCCGATCGGCGTGGAGAAGTAATAGATGCCCACCGCCGTGGCGCGCTCCTTGGCTCGGAACAGATCCGAGATCATCGAGAGCGCCGAGGGCGTGGCGCCGGATTCGCCGGCGCCAACGAAAAAGCGCAATGCGAAAAGCTGCAGAAAACTCGCGGCCAGTCCGCCGCCGATCGTCGCGAAGCTCCAGAAGATCATGCAGGCGGCCAGCAGATTGCGGCGATTCATGCGGTCGGCTAGCATGCCGAGCCCGATTCCGGCGACGCCGAAGAAGATCGAGAAGGCCGTGGTGAGGGAGCTCACCTCACGGTCCGTCAGGCCGAACTCTTGCTTGATCGGGTCGAACAGGACGGTGATGAAGGCCTTGTCGACCATGCTGACGGTGGCGATGAGAACCAGGAGGGTAAGCGTCCAGTAGCGCGAGCCGGCGGCCGCGGCGGACGTTTCCTCCGCGGCCTCGGGATACGAGACGGCTTCGATGGCTTCCATGCTTCCCCCGGAATTCCTGTGTCCCAGACCCTAGCGGCCTCTTGTCATTTCGGGAATCCCGATCTCAGCAGCGCGCGGGGTTCCTCATCGCCGGTCAGAACACGGTTGATCCGCTGCTTCACGCGCCAGCCATCCTCGGTGCGAACGAACTCCCAACGATTGGCGCCGACCCGCCAGACTCGAAAATTGTCGCCGTCGCGTCGGTAGAGACGGGAATACGAGATGGCCACGGCCGTGTCGCCCTCGACCGTGATGTGAGGCAGACCTATGACGTGGCCCGACCCGCCCTTGATGATCGCCTGGTGGTATTCGCCCCGCACCATGCCCGCGATCTCGGCTCGGCCAAAGGCTGCGCCGGCGGCGCCCTGCTTCACGCCCGAGCTGCCGCCGCCCCAATCATAGATTCCGTCTTCGGTCCAAAGCGCCGACGTGGCCTCCGCGTCGCCGCTGTCGACGAGCGGTCCGTAGGCGCTCATGATCTGATAGAGCTGGACCTGGTCTTCGAGCTGGTGGACGCGCGCCTCCAGCGCCTTCAGCCTGGCCTCGATATCCGCCATGATGGATCCTTTCGCGGGGAGGAGAGATGAGCGAGACGCTGAGCGAAATCGAGCGGCTGGTCGCGATCGAAGAGATCAAGCGATTGGTTGCCAAGCGCATCCGCTGCATGGATACGAAGAACTGGGAAGAGTACCCGTCGACGCATGCGCCGGACATGGTGCTCGATTCCTTCGGCAATCTGCCGGCCGATTTGAAGCCCAATTCGGCCGCGGGCGCCGGGACGGCGATGGGACGGGATGCGGTCACAGCTGCTGTCCGCAAGCTGGTCGATCCTCTGACGACTGTGCATCACGCGCATACGCCGGAGATCGAGATTCTGTCGCCGGCGACCGCGCGCGGCCTCTGGGCGATGGAGGACCGCCTCTCGTGGCAGAATGGCGACAAGATCGAAGAGGCGCATGGCTGGGGCCATTACCACGAGACGTACGTGAAGATCGACGGGCGGTGGATGATCAAGAGCCGCAAGCTCACGCGCCTCCGTGTGGATACGACGCCGGGGTTCTATGAATTTCGCCAGAAATGAATAGACGCTGAGGCCCGAAATCCTTGACCGAACCGCAGCCCATCTGACGGCCGACCGTCTCGAGCTCCAGGCGCAAGATCGAAATCGCCTTGTGGACGCCGGCGAGGCCACCAGCCGCCAGGCCATAGAGCGTCGCGCGTCCCACGAAAACGAAATCCGCGCCGAGAGAGAGCGCCGTGATGATATCGGAGCCGCGCCGAACGCCGCCGTCGACGATCAAAATGCGGTCGGGACCCACGGCGTTGCGGATTGCCGGCAGCATATCGATTGCCGCGGGAGCGCGGTCGAGCTGTCGACCGCCATGATTGGACACGACAACGCCGTCTGCCCCGAGCTCGAACGCGCATTTGGCGTCGTCGGGATGCAACAGGCCTTTGACCAGGAATTTGCCCGGCCATAGGCGGCGGTAGCGCTCGACATCCTTCCAGGTCGGATTGCCCGGAAGGTGGCTGGTCATGAAATTCATCACTGTCTGCGCATGGGTCGGGCGATCGGCGTAGCGTGCGAACGTGCCGAACAAGGGACGTCCGCCGTTGCGCCGATAGTTCAGAATCCAGCCAGCGTGCCGGAAGGATTCGAGAAGCATGAGCGGCTTCAGTCTCGGTAAGCCGAAGCCGTTGCGGATATCGCGCTCGCGCCTGGTTCGGACCTCGGAGTCGACGGTCAGCACCAGCGTCTGCATGCCGGCATCCTGCGCCCGGCGGACGATCTCCTCATCCAGCTTTTTGTCATGGCCGGTGTAGAGCTGATACCAGGCATTCTTCGCCGCGCTGGCCGGTAGATCCTCAATCGCGGCGCTGCTGGTTCCCGACATGGTGTAAGGGACACCTTCGGTCAGTGCTGCTTCGGCCAGCAGCAGGTCGCCCTTGGGATGGAACAGGCCCGCGACACCGGTTGGTCCGATGCCGAAGGGCAGCGAGTAAATCTTCCCGAACAGCTCAGTGCGAAGATCTATTTTCGAGCAATCGGTCAGGAAGCGCGGGACCAGCTTATGGCGCGCAAAGGCGTTGATGTTCTCCGCGAGTCCGATCTCGTCCTCGACGCCGCCGTCGATATAGTCGAAGACCAGCTTGGGCAGGCGGCGCTTCGCCAGGCGGCGTAGGTCGGCGATGTTGACCGCGCTATCGAGCCTCATGCCTCAGGTCATGAAGCTCGGATCGAGCTCCTCCATCCAGCGGCGCATCGCGTTCCATTGCAGCTGGTTGAGCTTGGACATGCCTTCGCTCTCGCTCTGGGTCGCGGTCTTGTTGCCGACGCTGGCCGGCGGGAGGTTGAGCTTGGCGCCGCTCGACTGCGCGGCGAGCTGGATGCGGCAGGCCTGCTCCAGCTGGTACATCTCCTGAAACGCGTCGGCGATCGTCGCGCCGCAGGTCAAGAGACCGTGATTGCGCAGGATCATCACCTTCTTGTCGCCGAGATCGCGCGCGATCCGCTCGCATTCGTCCCGGTTCGTCGTGATGCCTTCGAAATCGTGATAGGCGATCCGGTTCGTGAAGAGCATCGAGGTGAGGTCAAGCGGGATTAGGCCGTCGGCCTGGCACGAGATCGCGACGCCGGCGGTCGTGTGCGTGTGCATGACGCAGGTCACGTCCTCGCGAGTACGATGGACCGAGCTATGGACGACATAGCCCGCCTCCCAGACCTCCCAGGGCGACGGCACGAGCTTGTTGCCGTCGATATCCACCTTGAGCAGGTTGGATGCGGTGACTTCCCGATACATCAGCCCGAACGGGTTGATGAGGAAATGACGGTCCGTTCCCGGCAGCCGCAGCGTGATGTGATTGTAGATCAGGCTGTGCCAGCCGAAATGGTCGAACAGGCGATAGGCGCAGGCGAGATCGACCCGCGCCTCCCATTCCTCCGGCGAGCAATCGATCCTGGGCTCTGTCTTCGGCTTTCTGAGCATGCTTCCTCCTCTCATGCCCGGCCGGCGGATCGCGTCAGGCGGCGGCGCGCCCGGTCACCGGGTCCAGCTTTTCAACCCCCGCAAGCTCGGCCGCGGCTTCCTTCTCGATTCGCGTTCCCTTGAAGAAGTCGCGATTGAGCGTCGCATAGAATTGCACGGGGAAGCCGAACACGAAATCCCGGAAATCCCGCTCCGTGATATGGCCGTGCTCGACCAGCTCATAGGCTTCTGGAAGGATTTCCGTGACGTCGGTGACGTCCCAATGGCCGGCGTCCGAGCTGAACATCGCACGGATTCGCGAACGACGCGGGTTGAGCTTGGAATTGAACGCCCAGGCGACGCTTTTGTCGTCCGCCTCGCAGCCGAAATAGAAATGCGGCACGAACTGGCGGACGATGTCGTCCTTGCTCCCGATGCCGGTCGCCGCCCATTCGTCGGTGTAGGGCGGCGGGGGCTCGAGCTTGGCGAAGCTGTCGCGTAGACCGGCGGCGTCGGCCCGGAAGGTGCCGTCGCCATATTTCTGGAAGAGCTGCATCATCAAGTCGAGATCGATCGCCGCCGGGTCGAGGTCATGGATCGTCTTGCTGTTGCGCTTTTCCCAATGCTCGATGATGTCGTTGAGCAGCGTGCAGGCCCAGCCGACGCCGCCCTCGAGCAGGCCGAAGGCGAGCTGAGGGAAGCGCTTGGTCACGCCGCCGATGAAGAGGCCCTTGCAAGTCGCCTCCATTGCCGCGCCGAAGGAGCCGATATGGTTGTACATATAGCTGCTCGGCGATTGCCGGCTGCCCCAGCCCATGCCGGGCGTATGACTCGCCGGCACGACCTTGAGCTCGATGCATTTGGCCCAGAACGGGTCGTAATCATATTCGCTGTCGATGCCGAGCACGTCGATCCGCGACGTACCGGTCGAGCCCCAATTCACTTTGCCGTTCGCGCCAGCCTGGGTATTGGTCAGCGGCCTGTGGATCAGTCCGTTGATCATGATCGCCTTGTAGCCCAGCGCCTTGACCGCGTACTCGAGCTCCTCGATCCCCTCCTGGGGCGTATGGGTCGGGATCTGCGCCACCGGGGTCATCCGGTCGGCATAAGGCTTGTAGGCCTCGGCATAGAAGCGGTTGAGGCTGCGGCAGGTGGCCCGGCGAAGCTCGGTGTCGGCGATCGCGGTCGCGGTCAGCATGCGGCTCGGATACATCACGGCGAAATCGAGACCCATCTCGTCCAGCCGCTCCGCCATCAGCTTCGGCAGATGCGAGGTCGCGCGGTCGAGCGTGTTGGCTGCCGGCAGCGACCACCAGGGCGGCCGCGAAATCCAGTTCGCCCGCCGCTGCGCGTCGTTCAGCTGCGACCAGGGGCGCAGAACCGTATCGTCGTAATCCATGCCGGCGGCGCCGGCGGCGACTTTGTCCGCCAGATCCTTGCCGGCCAGCTCGCGGACGGATTCGACGAGGTAAGGCTTCAGGATCGGCATGGTCTCGATGTAGTGCCCGTCCGAATCAACGACGGGGTGCCCAAGCGAGCGGCGAATTTCGGCTGCGCGTGTTTGCTTGGTCATAATGAGCTCAGCCTGCCTTCCGCTTGCCGGTCTTCTCGTCGATCGCATGATATCGCGCCCAATAGGCCCGTTCCTTCACCCGCGGCAGCGCGAGCTCGATCTGCCTTGGATCGACGTCTTGCGCGATCTCCGGCGCGCCGGCGCGCTCCAACATCTGGGGCAGCCGCGTCGCGATGCGGTCCAGCGCCCAGGCGAGCGGGTCCCCATCGGCAACGGGGTCGATATGCAGCACCTCGTTCGATTTCCGTTCCCATCCGACATAGTGGTAATGCGGATCCTCGCGGAAGCAGTCGAACCGGAGATATTCCTGCTGCTTCCCCTTGGGGCCGGCGAATACGTGGAGGGAGACGCCGGCGTCGTCGAGCTCCGTCAGCTGGCCGACGTCGCTGCCGCCGGCCGTTTCGAGCGTCGGCCGGATCGCCGCCACGACATCATCGGTCAGGAGCCGGAACTCGACCCCGATGCGGACATTTCCGGCCTCGAAATACTCGGTATGGGCATCGTTCGGCGGGATCGGCATCCGATCGTATCGCGTGATATGGCTATCCATTCCTTCCTCCCCGGCGGCACTCTAGGCGCGACGCTTCCAGCGAGATACACCTCGCAGGCGGCAGCGACAATCCTGGCTGCCCGAGGGCCATCTCGCGCGCCCCGGGCGAGCCGCGCGCTGGACCGCCTTGCCGGAGGTTTTCAATGACGAGCCTGAGCGAACTCCAGGACGAGCGGTTGATCGAGCAGGTCTATGACCGCTATTGCGACATTATCGACGCCAAGGATTTCGACCGGCTGACCGAGGTCTTCGCCGAGGACTGCGTCGGCGATTATCGCAACACCAACGGCCTGATCGACCAGGGCGTCCGCACGCTGATCGAGCGCCTGAAGCGCGGCATGGGGGCGGGCTCCGATTGCGGCCGCACGCACCATAATGTCCTCAATTTCCGGATCTTCGTCTCGGGCGACACGGCCAAGGGCAGGGCGCATTTCTACGCTGTCCACGAGGGCGTCAACCGCTGTGCCGGCGAGAGCTACACCTGCTGGGGCGAATATGACGACGAATGGGTGCGCAGCCCCGTCGGCTGGCGCGTCAGCCGGCGCACTTACCGCAACTTCCTGATCGACGGAACCGTGGACGTGGTGCGGCGAAGCCGGCCGGCCTAAGCGCGTCCGAAGATCTGCGCCGGGGCCGCCAGAAGGCTGCGAACGAACGAGCGGCCAGGTCGTTCGACCGCGACATAGACCAGCCAGGCGAAGGGAATGACTGTCATGGAGCCGGCCAAAGCGAAGACGATGGCGGCGGCCTCGGACAGGGGCGCGGGATGGAGGGTGCGGACGAGCAGCAACTCCGGCATCCTGAACAGATTGTGCAGCAGGTAAATGGAGAAGGAGATTACGCCGAGGAAATAAGGGACGCGCGTATTGAAGGCCGCCGCCACTCGCCCGCGGTTGCAGGCCAGCGCCGCGACGACGCCGGGCCAGAGCAGAGCGGCGAAAAGATCCACGCGCAAAAGGAGCATCGCGACTGCGGCGGCGAATATCGTGATCGCCACGGAGTCGCGGGAGATGAAATCGCGGACCCGCGGCGAGAGGATTGCGCGATAGGTCCCGACGCCGAGGCAGAATTCCGTAAAGCAGCGTCCGACATCGTAGAAGGTCGAGGCTCGCGCCAGCCCGAGCCGGGTATCGCGGCTGGCCATCCAACAGAGGATCGCGACCGACAGGGCGAGCGCGCCGAGAGCCACGGCGCGGCGCGGATGGAAAACCAGGACGAGGAAGGCTGGGAAGAGGAAATAGGCGGCAAATTCCGTGCTGATGGACCAGGAAGGCCCATTGAGGTTGAGGCCGATGCCGAGGCCTTGGAGCATCAACGCATTGACGAGCAGATCATGCGCGAGGTGCGCAGGTTGATAAAAGATGTTGCGGGAGAGGAGCGCTTCGCTCGTCGCGCCGGCAAGTACAACGATCGCCAGCGTGAACAGGTTCAGGGGCACGATCCGGGCCACGCGCTTGCCCATGAAGCTCGGGAAGGCGCGCATCCCATGGGCCTCGAAATCCGCGCCGTAAGTGTAGGTCATGATGAACCCGCTCAATACGAAGAACAGGTCCACGGCCATATAACCGTGCGGCACCAGGGACGGGATCGTAACCGCGGCATCCTTCTGAGCCGTAGCCGAAAAATGTTGCAGCATGACGGCCATCGCCGCGATACCGCGGAGCGAGGTCAAGGATCTGATCTCCGACAAGAAACTCTCCGCGTCTGAGCGGTCGATGCGGGAATGGGGGACACCGGCCACAGGATCAAACGCCGGACTCGACAAACGATCGTCACCGCGAACGAGATCAAAAAAAGGCGTAATTGAAGGCGGTCCGGCAGGTCTCCCCGGACGGACCTAAACCCGTGGGTGAAGGTTAGCGCCGGAAGCCGACGGCGCTAGCGGCGGGGGCGAAGGCCGGAGCGGGCTGCAGAACCGGGCGAGCCAACCGCTGTTCTTCGGTTTGGAACACCGGCTTGGTCGACGCGATGTGCCGTTCGACGATACCGCGTAGGCCCACGGTGAGTGCGACGAACTCGAAGCCGAGGCTCAGCGTCGAATCGCTGATGGCCATGGAGCCAACGATGAATGTGACCTCTGCCAGCTGGATCATTCCGGCGAGATCGCGCGCCCAGGAAAGCTCGGCAATCTTACGGGTACGACCGCGGATCACCTGGCAATTCAGATAGGTCACCAGCTGCAGAAGCATCAACAATCCCAATCCAGGGAAACCATGGTCCGCGAGTGTCTCGACATACATGTTGTGAGCTTCAAGACGGCCGGCAAAGCTGTGGAAGCCGCCGCCTACGATGGGGTGATTGAGCGCGAATTCCCAACCCCATCGCCAGGAGTCGAACCGCCCCTGCACCGACGCGTCGTTGCTGAGGTCGTTCATCGTTTCCATTCGCCCGAACCATTCGGGCGGCGCGAACAAATACATGACGCCGATGAGGATCGGCAGCGTCAGCAGGTAGAGAATCTTTTGCCGAGACTTAAAGAAGTAGAACACCCCGAGCACGCCGAGGCAAAGAAGTCCCGATCGCGACTGGCAACCGATGATGGACAACAAGCAGGCAATCGTAAATCCGTCGACGAACCAACGGACGTAACGAGGCCACGGCACCAGCGTGGCATTGTCGCGAAGATAGCGCCCCAAGGGAATGACAGCGGAAACGACCGCGGCGAAGTAGACTCGGTCGCCGATAATATTGGCAGCGCCGCCAACGACGGTCTCGCCGCCGCCGCCGCTCAGAATCGTCTTGATCGCGCCCGAGAACACAAAATTGCCGATCGCAAGGCAGAGCACCCAGATGAAAGCCTCGAGCCGCTGCCGCGTCTGCATCATAAAGCAGAGGACGAAGGTGAAGAGCAGCATCTTGAGCGCGCGCTCCCAAAGGGAGACGCCGGCTTCGCCCATGATCGTCGTCATCTGGGTGACGTTCACCCAGATGATGTAGGTGGCAAAGAGGACGATGAGGCCGATCGCCGCCGGCCTTTCCTTCTTGTCCTTAGCCGCCCACGTGAACAGCGTCAGGACGCCGACGATCACCGAAAAGTTACCCTCGGGCGGCGCGTAATAGATGTCGTAAGGCGGTAGATACTGAAGCCACTCATACATGATGACGCCCGCGAACGGCACCATGAACACCGTCGGCAGCGTCATCAGGTAGGCGACGAAGAAGAGGGACTGGCTCAGCATCGGTCGATCCTAAGGGATAACGGCGGGCCCATGTCGGGACATGTTTCGGCCGACCCGTGCGGCAAACCCTGAGGCGCGTGAAAAGTTCACGGTCGGGGCTCCGGGACCTTGAAAACCGTGACCGCAGGCGACGGGTGGTCGAGATGATTCCGGATCGCTCCGGGCAGCACCCGATCGAGGTGAGCGGATTGGATCAGGCGCGCCATACCCGATTTCTCCTGCTCCGTTCGCCACAAGACCGGCCAGTCGGCTTTGGGCTGGAACAGCGGTAGATCTTTCTGGCTCAGATGGGGCGTGGGCGTCGAGGCGGTTCTCGGATTGTAATAATAGACGTCCCCGGGTTTCGGCGGGTCATCCTTGACCCGGTCCCCGTATCCTGCCCAGTCGAGGAGCACTTCCGCCCTGACGCGGAGCTCCGGATCGACGGTCACCGAGCCTTCATGGGTCGCCAGGTAGCCGATCAAGGCGTGCTCGGCAAAGCGCGGACTTTTATTCGCCATTCCGAGCGCCACGAGATTGGCGCCGAGCATGGCGGCAAGAATGATTCCAAATGCGCGTTTATGGCGCGGCCACAATGCACGCGCCATCCACAGCGCGACGACGACGGCCGCTGCGACGGCGCTCAACGCGTAGTAGCGAGTGAGCAATTGCTTGTCGCGCAACGTGACGGCGCTGAACAGGAAGGTGACGACCGCGAGCAGGAACATGACATGGCCGACGGACCGCGCGGGCGACATTGTTCGCTGCCGGAGCTGCCAGATCGCCGCCGGGACGAAAACAAAGAACAACAAGCCGAAATCGATCCGACCGAAAATCACGAGGAACGGGTCGATGACCGGATGCAGCCGCAGCGCTCCGGTGCCGTCGATGCCGAAACCGTTCATCGGCGGTCGGTCGGCTATGTGCGCGTTCCATAGGGTGATGTGAAAGCGATAGAGCGGATCGCCGGCCGCGAGGCCGTAATAGGCCATGTCGAGCAATGTTACGGCGATGAAGCCTCCAGCCATGATCCAGTAGCGCCACCTGGCGATTCCAAATCCTTGGAGGAACAGCACGCCATAGACCAGCACGAGGCTCAGGCTGATCTCATGCGACAGTTGGGCGACGCCAAGGGAAGCGCCGGAGGCGAACAGCAGCAGCTTCTGCGGGCGGTCGGCGGCATCGATCGCCGTCAAAAAGAGCCAGGCCGACAGGCTGGCAAAGAAAATCATCGGAATGTCGGCGTTCGCGATGCTCGATTGCATCACCTGAACCGGCAAAGTCACCAGCAACACGGCCGCGACCACCGCTGTCATCCGGTCCGCAAATCGCCTCAAAAAGCTGAATGCGATCAGGACGATACCGATCTGGTAAAGAAGGCTCGGCAGCGCGAGCGCATGCTCGTTTTCGCCCAAGAGCCCGATGCTGACCGCGATCGGAACCACAATCGGATGGCGCAATTGCCACCAGATCACCCCGACAAAGGGGAAATGATGCAACCAGCCTCTGCCGCCTTCGAGATAGCCGCTATCGTCGCTGGCGATGTAGCCGACGAAGGTCAGAACCCACAGGATCGATGCGACGGTTGCGATCGCTGCCGCCGGAATCCACCATTGCCCCCGCATCGCGAGGATGGCGCCATAGCCGACCTTTCCGTCGTTCGAGACCTCTACGGACATTGCGGTCAGGTCCCCTTCCGTTCCAGTCGGCCCCTGCTGCATTCCGGCCGGTTATGGTGCATGCGCCTTAAGAATAGCTTAGCCGGCGATCGCATTGAAGAACTTGGAATCAATCCACTTATCCGCGGCCCCGAGCATAAGGAACGCCCAGGGCCCGCGGCATGGCGACGCCGCGGCCGGTGATCGCCAGGGCCAGGACGGTTGCGAAATAGGGCAGGGCCGAGATCCAAACCGCTGGAATCGCGCCAAAAAATGGCAAATGCGCCCCTTGCAGCCGTCCTTGGATCGCATCCGCGGCGGCGAAAAGGAGGCACGCACCGAAGGTGGGCCATGGCTTCCACCGACCAAGGATGAGCGCGGCGATCGCGAGGTAGCCCTTGCCCGCCGTCATGTTGCGCGCATAGCCGGCATTGGCCGCGAGCGAAAGATAGGCGCCGGCCAGTCCGCACAGCATGCCGTTAACGATGAGCGCCTGCAGGCGCAACCGGACGACATTGCGACCTGCTGCGGCCACGGCCTCCGGATTCTCGCCCACGGCCCTGAGACGCAGTCCCCATCCGGTCCGATAGATCACGGCCGTGCTGATCGGCACGAGCAAGAGGGCGAGGTAAACGAGCGCGGTCTGGCCGCTGACGACGATTGCGTAGAGGCGGGGGACAAAGCCCGTCGCGCTTGCGTCCGCCAGAGGCAGCACGATGCCGGTGAGCCGCGCATCGCCCGCCAGAGCGGGGGTCTGGCCGCCGAGATCGAAAAGCGCGTAAGCCATCGTCGGGATGAGACCCGCGGCGATCAGGTTAATAGCCATTCCCGAGACGACCTGGTCGCCGGGCTTGGCGACCGTAGCGTAGAAATGGACCAGCGACAGGGCTAGGCCGGCGGCCATGGCCGCGAGCAAGCCGGCGGCGGCGTGACCGGTAACCGCGGCAACTGCCGCGGCTGCGAACGCTCCCGCGAGCATCTTGCCCTCGAGTCCGAGATCGGCGACGCCGGACCGCTCGGCAAAGATGCCCGCGAGCGCCGCGAGGAGCAGCGGCACCGATAAACGGACGGTGCCTGCGACGAGCAAGAGCAGCTCGGTTTCGGCCGACCCGGTCACGAGGACGTGCTCGCCTTCCGGGGCAGGCGGATCTGGCCGCGCATCGCCCCGGCAAAGAGGGTCACAAGCC
The DNA here is from genome assembly GCA_035293565.1 of Alphaproteobacteria bacterium. Classification (GTDB taxonomy): domain Bacteria; phylum Pseudomonadota; class Alphaproteobacteria; order BOG-932; family Roseiterribacteraceae; genus DATGMP01. The sequence goes on from DATGMP010000149.1 coordinate 70,320, forward strand.
CTTGGACAAGGACGACCAGGTCGCGATTCATGCGCGGATTGTCGATCATCAGATCGACGCTACCCTGGGAGAGCGCAGCAAACAGGATCGCCGCCGGCAGCACGCCCCAGGCGTTGCGTCCGGCCATAAGCGCGACAGCGATTGCAACGAAGCCGGCGCCGTTTGGAAAATCCAGGATGATCCGGTGATGAACGCCGGCGACCTCGTTGACGCCGGCCAGGCCGGCGAGCGCGCCGGAAAGGCACAGGGCCATGAGCGTGACGCGTCCGCTGCTGATGCCGGCGTAAGCGGCGGCCTCGGGGTTGCCGCCGAGGACGCGAAGTTCGTAACCGAACACCATCCGATCGACAACGGAGCGCGTAAGAGGAATGGCAAGGAGCGCCAGAACGAGAGACAGATTGGCCGGCGATTTGGCCACTTGGATTCCGACGGAGCCGAGAATCGCGGCGAAGGATGGCATCCAGTGTGCTTTCGGGAATATCGGTGTTTCCGGCGCAGCTTGACCAGGCTGAATCATCACGCTGGTGAGCAGCCAGGTCATGAGCGCCGAAGCGATGAAATTGAACATGATCGTCGTGACGACGATCGAGCTGCCGCGCTTTGCCAGCAGCAGCGCAGGAACGAACATCCAAGCGGCGCCGAACGAAGCCGCGGCCAGGCAAGCAAGCGGCAAGGAGAGGAAGCCCGGCAGGCTCGGGAAAGCGCCGCAGATGAGCCCGGCGCCAAGGCCACCCAGATAGACTTGTCCCTCGCCGCCGATATTGAACAGCCCGGCCTGCAGACCGATCCAAACGGCTAGGCCCACGAAGATGTAGGTCGTCGTATAGTAGAGCGTGTAGCCGATCGCTTCCGGATAGCCGAAGGCACCTCGAAGGAGGCTCGCGAACGTGGCGAATGGATCGACGCCGAGCAGGGCGAGAATAACGCCGCTGATCATGAACCCTGCCGCAACGTCGAACAGAGCGCTCCAGGACCGGCGGATCGTGACGCGAAGGCGTGGGAGGTGGTCGGCCGAACTACTCATGTCGACGCGGCGCGATCCGTGCCGGCGATTCCGCCCATGAGCATGCCGAGCTTTTCGTCGGCGCTATCCTCGGGCCCGATCTCGCCGATGATCCGTCCGGCGCTCATGACGAGGATGCGGTCGGCAAGAGCTTGCATCTGCTCGATATCGCTGGTGATCAGCAGCACCGCCTTGCCGCGGCTCCGCATCGCGGCCAGCCGAGCCCGGATCGATGCGACCGCGCCGATATCGACACCCTGTGTCGGCTCGCCGATCAAGAGCAGGTCGGGATCACGCGTGATCTCGCGACCGATCAGCAGCTTCTGCTGGTTACCGCCGGAGAGGGTCGCGACCTTCGCGTCGGGACATGCTGGCCGCACGTCGAATTCGGCCATCAGCGCGCTGCAATCCTGGTGGATGCGCTGGTAATCGAGCCAGCCATGGCGTGCCGCGGGTGGATCGCGATGATAGCCGAGGATCGCATTATCAGCCGCCGTGAACTCCGCCACTAGTCCGGCGCGGCGCGGATCGATCGGAACATGCGCGATGCCGCGCCGCCTGATCGATGAGGGGGTCCAGTCTGCTGGACGAACCGGCTGGCTTCGCCAGCGAATCCGGCCGGACTCGATGGGCAGCATGCCGGCGAGCGCCAGAAGGAGCTCGGATTGGCCGCTGCCGGCGACTCCCGCGACTGCGACGACCTCGCCGCTTCGCAGCACCAGATCGATGCCGTCCACCCGGCACACGCCGCGCGCATCGTGGACTCTGAGATCGCGGACCTCGAGCATTGGAGCGCCGGCACGTGAAGGCGGACCTATGCGACCGAGTTCGACCGGACGTCCGACCATCAGCATCGCGAGAGCCTTGGACTCGGCATTGGCGGTTGCAGATTCGGCCACGACTCGTCCCTGCCGCAACACGGTGACGCGATCGGTCAGGGCTTTGATCTCCGCAAGCTTGTGGCTCACGAAAATCGCGGTGCGACCATCGTCCCGGAGCTTGCGGAGGATCGCGAACAGGCGTTCCGCTTGTGCGGCGTCCAGCACGCTTGTGGGCTCGTCCAGGATCAGGATCCGGGAATCGCGATAGAGCGCCTTCAGGATCTCGACCGCCTGTCGTTCCGCGACCGGGAGGTCTCGCACGCGGACGTCGCATCGCAACGAAAGGCCGTAGTCGCGGGCGATGGCGTCGAGTCGATCGCGCGCCCTCGTCATTGTCCTCGACAGACCGGCCACCGCTTCGGTGCCGAGCACGACATTCTCGAGAACGGTCAAGCGATCGACGAGCATGAAATGCTGATGGACCATCGCGATTCCCATTGCGATCGCGACTTCGGGTCCCGTGATCTCAACCGCTCGTCCGTCGCGCTTGATCGTGCCGGAATCGGGTCGGAGCAGGCCATAGGCAATGCTCATCAGCGTCGACTTGCCGGCGCCGTTCTCGCCGATGACGCCATGGATGGAACCGCGCTCGAAAGCAATCGACACGCCGCGATTGGCATGGATCGAACCGAAGGATTTTTCGATTCCGATGAGCTCGAGGGCTGGAGGAGTCATTCGGCCGTGGGCACGGTGATTTGGCGCGTCTCGATAGCGGCGGTTGCGGCCGCGACGCGCGCCTGCATCTCCGGAGTGATCAGTGCCCGATTGGAGGAATCAAGCGCCCAGTCGACGCCGCCTTCGGCCAAGCCCAGGCTCACGGCCCCCGGCCGCCAAGTGCCGTCGCGTGCCGACGCGAAGGCGTCGTAGACGATTTTGTCGATGCGCTTCACCATCGAAGTCAGCATGGCGCCGGGTTGGATACCGTTCTGGTCGGAATCGACGCCGATCGCGAGCTTGCCGAGATCCTTGGCGGCTTGATAGACGCCGAGCCCCGTTGCGCCGGCGGCGGCGAAGATGACGTCGACGCCGCGCCCGAACTGGCTCCGGGCCAATTCACCGCCGCGCGTGGGATCGCTCCAAGCGGTCGGTGTGTCGCCGACCATATTCTCGGTCACCTCGATCGATGGGTTCACCGATCGCGCGCCGGCGGCATAGCCTGAGGCGAAGCGGCGGATCAGCGGAATGTCGATGCCGCCAATGAACCCGATCTTGCCCGTCTTGGAAGCCATGGCGGCCAGAATGCCCACCAGGTAGGAGCCTTCTTCCTCGCGCATGACGACCGACTGGACATTCGATCCGTGGGCTACGGCGTCGACGACGGTAAATTTGGTCTTCGGAAACTCGGGTGCGACCGTCTCGACCGCCTCGGCCTGGTTGAAGCCGATGGCGACGATGATCGCCACGCCGCGGCGGGCGAGCGCGCGAAGCGCCTGCTCCCGCTGGACCGGACTTGTGACCTCAAATTCGCGATAGTTGATGCCGGTATCGCGCCTGAATCGCTCGGCGCCATCGTACGCGGCTTCGTCGAAAGATTTGTCGAACTTGCCACCGATGTCGAAGACCACCGCCGGCACGAAAGGCCGCTCGGCCGTTACTGCCGTCTCTCCGCGCAAATCGGCTGCGACGCCGGCAAGGACCGAGAGCGCGATGAGGGTAAATCTGCGATGGACCGCCAAACTGCCCCCGGCAAGCGGTGATCTCCGTCGGTATAGTATCCCAATCGCCGGCGTTCGTTGAAGGCTTGGTAGGATTTCTGCGGCAGGATGGCTTCGCGTTGACATTCCCGGACAGCCGATTGATATCTGCCACCCAGATCCGGAACTTGACCCTAGGCTGGGCGCCAGCAGGACCCGAAGAAAATGGATCGAAGAATATCTCCGGCCGAAGCCATTAGAGGCTATGCAACGACACACCAATCGACCGCGATCAAGATGGCGCTGGCTGTCGTTCTGGTGCTTTACACTTTCCTGATCACACACGGGAACTTCAATCTCTTCAACGAAACCTGGATGGGCCTCGCTTTCAACAGCATGGTCGTCCATCTGTCGCACGGCCAGTTCGACGTCGATCCCGATAAGATCCTGTTCGAAGGCTTCGTGCATGACGGAAAAACCTATTCCTATTATGGCGTCTTCTTTGCGCTGATCCGGCTGCCGATTCTCCTGTTCGAAAGGCTGCAGAAATATAATTTCACGCTGATCTCCTGCCTCATGGCCGATTTGATCGTCGTCTATTGTCAGGCGAAGCTGGTGCTGAAATGCTTCAAGTCGGTCGAGCGACCGAGCGTCGGATGGCTCTTCATTGCGGCGATGGCGCTGACATTGTTTTCGGGACCGCAGGTCTATCTGCTGCGACCGTCAATCTATCAGGAGGTCGCTTATTGGGCGCTCGCTCTGACCTATTTGTTCGTCTATGTGCTGCTGGATATCGTGCTGTTCGAGCGGCAGGCGACAACCGGACGCCTTTTCTCGCTATCCTTGCTCGCCGGGCTTGCCTTGCTGGCCCGCGTGGCCACCGGGATCGGGCTCTACGTCACAGTGGTCGCGGCGCTCGTAACGCTCGTCCGTAGGAGCGGCACTCCTCGGAGCAGCGCGCGTTATTGGGTTCCGCTCCTCACGCTGGCCCTTTTCGCGGCGGCGACCGGATTCGTCAATTATATGCGCTGGGGGCATCCCTTTGAGTTTATGGATCCCCACAATGACCTTTCTTATTCGGAGGCATCCAACCCTGGCGCGATCGCGCGGATCGATCGCTACGGGACGTTCAACTTCATCCGTCTCGGGTACGGCCTCCTCTATTATTTCCTACCGCTCTGGATGATTCGCCAGTCCGACGGAACGCTGCTGTTTTCCGAATTCCATCACCGCACGATCGACATGGTCGAGCTGCCGCCGAGCAGCTTCTTCATCACCGATCCGATCTGGCTGGCGCTTGCTATCTATATGCTGGTCTGCCTCGTCCGATCCTGGAGCAGCGTGAAGTCGCCGCTTGCCGTGACCGTTCTCGGCTTCTGCCTCGCGATTCCGGGTGCGGGAATGCTGCTCTACATGGCCTATGCGGTGCGCTACCGCGTCGATTTCTATCCTGCCATCATGTTCATGGCGTTCCTGGGTCTCCACCGCTTCCTGAGGCGTGATCCCAAGGCCGGTTTGCCCGGCCGGTCTCTGCCATGGGTCTGGCCGTTGGCGGCGATGAGCGTGCTTTCGGCGCCCGTGCTGCTGCTCCTCTATTACGCTTCGCCCTTCGGCGGGAACGTCGACGGGTTTGCCCGCGACGGCTGGATCAGAGGCTATATGCAGCATATCTCCGCGGCAGTGGCTCAGGGCGCCCGCTAGCCCCGAGTTGCGTCTGCGCCCGATCGCTGCTAGGGCCTCGTCTATAGCCACCAGCGAAGGATCAGGCTCATGTCCTCAACGGAATCACCGGTTCTCCTGGACCTGTCGCAGGGCGTCGCCACCATCACGCTCAACCGGCCGCAGGTGCTGAATGCGCTCAACAATTCGATGTCGGATCAGCTGATCGATGCGCTAACCAGGCTCGAAAATGATCCTGCGGCGCGCGTGATCGTAATCCGCGGCGCTGGCGACGCCTTCATGGCGGGCGGCGACATCGGTTATTTCCATCAGAAGCTGGGCGAGCATGCGGCCGACAAGAACAGCTTCAAACCCGTTATTCGCGCCATGGTCGGCCGGGCGCAACAGACGGCACTCGCGGTGCGCCAGATGCCGAAGCCGGTGATCGCCAGCATTCATGGCGGCTGCGCCGGGTTCGGGCTGAGCCTGGCGCTCGCCTGCGATCTCGCCATCGCCGCCGACAATGCCAAATTCACGCTGGCCTATATCCATCTCGCCACAACGCCCGATGGCGGCGCCAGCTTTTTCCTGCCGCGCGTCGTGGGACAGAAGCGGGCCGCCGAGATCGCCCTCCTGGGCGACCGCTTCGGGGCGGTCGACGCCGAGCGCTGGGGTATCGTGAACAAGGTCGTGCCGTTGGCGGAGCTTCAGGCCGAAACGGCGAAATTGGCGTCGCGGATCGCCCGCGGCCCGACGCTTGCCTACGGCCGCACCAAAGCGCTCCTCGAAGCCTCGGCCCGCAACAGCCTGGCCGACCAGCTCAACGCCGAGACCGATTCTTTTGCTGCGAGCGCAGTGACCGATGATTTCGCCGCCGGCGTTTCTTCCTTCTTGGAAAAAAAGCCGCCCAACTTCACCGGGAAATAGCGATCAGCGCATGAGGTCGGTCGTGATCATGTTGGGCCCGGAGAACTCGTGGGCCTTGCCGATCCTACCCGCGATCACGGCCCGGTAGATCTCGAGATTCTCCATCACCCGCTGCACATAATTGCGCGTCTCGCCGACATTGATCTTTTCGATCCAGTCGATCGTCTGATCGAGATTTTGTCGCGGATCTCCGTTGTCGCGGAGCCAGCCCGCGACACGTCCGGGGCCCGCATTATAAGCAGCGACCGCGAGCACATAGGACCCGCCGAAATGGTCGACCAGGTCGGCCAGATAAGCCGATCCGAGCTCGACATTGCTGCGCGGATCGGTCGTCAGTAGGGCCAGCTTGTAGCGTTTCATCTTGAGCTTACCGGCAACGGTCTTGGCGGTTCCCGGCATCAGCTGCATCAGCCCGAGCGCCCCCGACGGGCTGACCGCGGCCCCGTCGAACAGGCTCTCCTGGCGGATGATGGCGTGGATCAAGGGCGGCTCGGGCGCTCGCGGCACCGGCGCCAGCACGGGATAACCGTCCACCAGTACCGGCATGCCGCCCTGCATCAGCTTCTTGGCGACCAGCACCTCCGCGGCGAGCGACTTTGTCACCTTGGCGAGACGCATTGCGAGCAGCGCGTCCTCCGGCGTGCGGGCAAGCTCGCCGATCCGGCGCACGAAGGGTTCCGCCCGGTTGGCGAGACCGATCGCGTTCAGCACCTCCGCCACTTGGACCAGCTCACTGTTGTTAAAAGCGCGTGCCTCGACGCCGGAGGTTGCTGTCGGCTGCTTGGGAAGCTTGAGCCGCGCCGCCGGATCGAGCTTCGCGAGTGCCAGCTGCCCATAAAATGTGCCGATATAGGCCGCGGCTCGGGAGTAATAGGGCTGCGCGGCAATCCGGTCGCCGAGCGCCTCTTCGGCACGGCCGGCCCAATAGGCTCCGCGGGACACGCTGATCGGATGATCGACGGTGGCGAGCATCGTCTCGAAATGGCCGAGCGCCGCCTTGGGATCGTTGAGAAACCGAAGCGCGATCCAGCCGGACAGCCACTCGCCATCGGCGAGGGCCGCGCCGGACGCTTGGCGGTGATCACGCGCCAACCCATAGGCGGTCTTGGCATCGCCGTTTCCGAGCGCACGGCGAGCGAGAATCGCGCGCTCGTTCCACCAGAGTTCGGGATGGGGCAGGGTGGGCGGCGCCACTGCGAGCAACGCGATTGCTTCGGCGTCGCGATTCTGGCGCCTCAGCCAGCGCATGCGCTCGTAGAGGATGCCGAGATCGTTCTGCTGCGCCGGCGTCAGGTGAGAAAGCAGGGCTGGCGCCGACGGTTCCTGCGCAGCAAACGCGATTCGAACCCGCGCGATCGCCTTGGCGTCGGGCGCCAGGTAGGGAAGCACCTGGGCGGCGCCGTCGGTATCGCTTTCCCAGATGAGCCGGTCGGCGCGCAGCTCGAAGTCGACCGGCCGAAAGATGTCCGCGTAGCGACTCGCAAATTGGACGAGCTGCGGGCCGGTCATGCTGCCGTCGGAGAGAAACTGACGCGCGGTCGCCTCAGCCTCGGGCTTGCGTCCAGCGGCGAGGAGCGCATCGATGTAGCGCATCGCGCCGGCAGCGCTTTGCCGCGGATTGTGGCTGAACCATTCGATGATCGCCGCATTCGACGTCGAATCATTGATCGCTTCCTCGGCCCGCTTTTTGAGCAGACCCTGCGACGGCCAGTCGGGATTCTGCTCGACGAAGCGGGTGATCTCGCCGAAGTCCGCCGGCGACCCCGGTTCAGTCAGATAGAACCACTCGACGAGCTTCGAGAGAGCCGGTGAGCGGGCGCGCTTGGCGAGCTGACCGGCGTCCTCCCATCGCCCGTGATCGATCTGACCCATGATCGCGCGAGCAGTTCCGGCATCGATCTCTCCGGTGGCCGTGGCCGACCAAGCTGGCGCCGAGAGGGACAGCGCTATCGCCAGGCCGCAGGCGAAGCGGGCCCTCAGCTTGCCGCGTCCGCTTGCCGCGACTAAGTTCACGGCGATCGGAGCGCCTGCTCCTTGGAGGATCGCATGTTTGCCGGATCGATTACGGCGCTCGTCACCCCGTTTGCGAACGGCCGGATCGACGAAGCTGCCTTTCAGCGCTTTGTCGAGTGGCAGGTCGCGCAGGGATCGCATGGGCTCGTACCCTGCGGCTCGACCGGCGAATCGGCGACTCTCTCTCATGCCGAACATGAGCGGGTCATCAGGCTTTGTGTCGAGGCAGCCGCTCGCCGGGTCCCCGTGATCGCCGGTACCGGCTCCAATTCGACCGACGAGGCGGTGAGCCTCACGCGCAGCGCCAAGGAAAGCGGCGCGGACGCCGCGCTGGTGGTGACGCCATACTACAACAAGCCCACGCAAGAAGGCCTGTACCTGCATTATAAGAAGATCCACGACTCAGTAGAGATACCGATCATCATCTACAACATCCCGGGCCGGACCGGAATCGATATGACCGTCGACACGATGGCGCGACTGGCCGAATTGCCGCGGATCGTGGGCGTGAAGGACGCGACGACCGATCTCACCCGGCCGGCCAGGACCCGGGCGAAGATCGGCCCGGATTTCTGCCAACTCTCCGGGGAGGATCCGACCGCTGCCGCTTTTCTGGCCGAAGGCGGACATGGCGTGATCTCGGTCACCGCCAATGTCGCGCCGCGCGTCTCGGCGGAGTTGCAGAACGCCTGGAAGCGCGGCGACTTCAAGACGGTCGGCGAGTTGCGGGATCTCCTGACGCCGCTCAATGCCGCGCTGTTCGTCGAAGTCAACCCGATCCCTGTGAAATATGCGGTGAGCTTGCTCGGCTTCTCGACGCCCGCGCTCAGATTGCCGCTGACGGAAGCGACGGAAGCCACCAAGCGCAGAGTCGAGCAGGCGATGCGCGACGTCAAGGTGCTGAACTAGCAATCATGGCTTCGGCCGGATCGGACACGGGTCGGACGGCGGCGCAAAACCGTCGCGCGCGGCACGATTACTTCATTGACGCGACGATGGAGGCGGGCATCGTGCTGACCGGCACCGAGGTCAAGTCGCTGCGGTCCGGGCAGGCGAGCATCAATGAAGCATATGCGGGCGAGAAGGACGGCGAGCTGTTCCTGCTGAACGCGCACATCCCCGAATATACGCAGGCTCACAAGCTGCTGCAGCATGAGGTGCGCCGGCCGCGCAAGCTGCTGCTGCATCGTCGCGAGCTCGGCAAGCTTCTGGGCGCGATTCGTCGGGAGGGCGTGACCATCGTGCCGCTCTCGGTCTATTTCAATCCGCGCGGCGTCGCAAAGGTCCAGCTGGGGCTGGCGCGCGGCAAGCGCAAAGCGGACAAGCGCGAGGCCGAGAAGACTCGCGACTGGCAGGTCGAAAAGGCGCGGCTGATGCGGAACAGGGGCTGAGTGTCCGGTCCGCTCGGGACTCTCGCCAGGGGTCTTCTCCTCGCTGTGCTGACCTGGGCATCGGCAGTTGCCGCTCCGCCATCCAAACGGCTGGAGCAGATTGAATCCCGCGGCTATCTCGTCTGCGGCATCGAGCCCGGCATTGCCGGTTTCGCGATCGACCGAGGCGGCCGACGTTTTGCCGGCTTTGACATAGACATCTGTCGGGCGGTCGCAGCGGCGATCCTAGGGAATGCCGACAAGGTGCGATTCGTCCGGGTGGAGACGGTCAAGCAGTTTCTACAATCGCCCGACATTGATCTGGTTGCGCGGCGGCTGACCTGGACGCTTACCCGCGAGGGCGGTAACGGGCTGTTGTTCGGGCCGATCACCTTCTATGACGGCCAAGGCTTCATGGTCCCGAACAACCGGGGTGTGACAAAACCGGAGGATCTTGCCGGACAGGCAATTTGCGTTCAGGCGGGAGAGGGGCAGGAAGCGAATCTCGCGCGCTGGGCGACGCGCAAAGGCCTCGCGATCCGCGAGATCGTGTTCACGAGCCAGGTCGAAATCGAGCGAGCCGTCTTCGACGGTCGCTGCGCCGCATACTCAGCCGATATCACGATGCTCGCCTCCGAGCGCCTTCGCGCTCCCAACCCGGACGATTGGGCGATACTTTCCGAGATGATCTCGAAGGAGCCTCTAGCGCCGCTGATACGGGCTGGAGACGACGGATTCTTCGAGATCGTGCGCTGGACGATTTTCGCCCTGATAGACGCCGAGGAGCTGGGCGTGTCATCGCACAATGTTGCGGCGATGCGGACAACGAGCACCGACCCGAACGTCAGGAGCTTGCTCGGCCTCGTGCCCGGAACGGGCAAGGCCCTTGGTCTACGGGAGGGCTGGGTTTCGGATGTGATCGGACAGGTCGGAAATTACGGCGAGATGTTCGACCGCAATGTCGGGTCAGGCAGCCCCGTGCATCTGGATCGCAGGTTGAACAATCTATGGACCCAAGGCGGTCTGCTCTACGCGCCGCCTTTCAGATGAGACTCAGCTGCTCTTGTCCTTGGCGAGGACGAAGTCGATCTCGTAGGTGCCGTCAGCCTTCGCGGGCACTCTCGGCTGGTTAACCTGGCTGTAGCCCTTCTTGTTGATCGCGATCGAGATCTGGCTGGGGTCGACCTTCTCGCCAATATCCTTGATCTGCGCGCCGATGTCCGGGCTGCGATAGTGGCCGGGGCTGTCATTGTCGAAGGGAAAGGTGAGGCCGAGATCCTTCACCGACACCGTGACCTGGGCGTTGTCGATGTAGTTGCCGTCGGTATCCTTGATGTGGCCGAAATAGACCAGGTCGACCTTTCCGTGCTCGGGCGCCGGCAGGAAGAACTCGCCGCCATTGGCCCAGGCGATTCCAGAAGCTGCCAACGCTGCGCCGAACACCGCCCCTGCCATTGACGTGGCCCGCATCGAGTTTCGCTTCATTCCCGTCCTCCCCAAATGAGCCCACATAGCAGCAGGACCACCGGCTCCACGTCAAGAATTGGGCAGGTTTCTTCCCGCTTCAAGAGCTTAAGTTGTTCAAACGAACCAGCGCTTTTCGTAGACCAGCACCGCCAGAAGCACGAGTCCCGGAACCAGCCAAGCGAGATAAGGGGGAAATTTGCCGCCCAGGCTCTTGGGCACGAGCAACGCAGCAGGAAGGCTGACCAGCAGGGCAATCGCGATCCAGCCATACCAGGAGATGGGCGGCCCGGCGTTCTTCGGTTGGCTGTCGATGTGGAACTCGCCGATCAGCGGATAGTACTTGAACAGCGCCACATTGAAATAGAAGCAAAGCGTGTAGACGATCACGAATAGCGACGAGAAAACGATCGCCGAACCGAGGCTCTTCATCAGGTGAACCCCTTGATGTTATTTAGAATATGCCCAACCAAAAAATTCCACCAGACGAGGAAGGCCAGGATCCAGGTGACGTATTTTCGGGCGGTTAGGTGAGCGGCGCCCGACGATTGGCGCCAGAGAAACCAATAGGCGGGGAGCAGGCCCAAACCGATCGCCGCCAGATGCTCCTTGATTTCGAAGATTCCGTTGGCGGCACGGAGGTTCAGATCCTCGAGCGTGCTGCGGATGTCGAGCCTGTATTGGGGGTAAAGAAGCGCGCCGCCGATGCTCGTCACGATGAACAGGATAACGATCGCATTGGTGTAGCTAGCACCGCTGACGCTGCGGAACTTGGTAACGAAATTGCGTTGGCCGGCCGGTATGGGCACAGCCTTGGCAACACTCAAGGCCTGGTGGGTGATGGCCCCCAAGAGCGCCACCGCCAGCAGCCCATGGACAATCAGCAAAGCAACAATCATGGCGGACGTCCCCTTCCGCGAACTCACTGCAACCTAGCGTTCGACTCACCGACGGGAAAGTCGTTTCAGCGGGGTGCGAAGGTCTGGTCCGGAAAGGCGGAGCCGGACGGGACGCGGATTACGATGAAATCGTGTCTCGCGGCGCGATGGCATTGGTTGCAAGCTTCAGTGAGCTCGTCGAACCCTTTGCCGAAGGCGGCCGCATCCTGTTTGGTGATTGCTTGGTCGACGCTAGCGAGCTTGGGTTTGAGCAGTCCGTCGACCATCTTCCCGATCGGCAAATCGTGCCAAACGCCTTGGTACGTCGTCACATCCTCAAAGGTTTCACGCAGTTCGTTCGCTTCGTAGGCGGCCAACGGCCAATTGCCCACGCTTCCCGCTTGCCACAGTTTGATGTGGTGGGGCTGGACATAGGCGGTCATGAAGTCGCCGAGGCCAGGCGCGTAGGGTTCCGGAGATTTTGCCATGGTTTCGCCCTGAGTTTCTCCGCCTCGCGAAATGTCGCTCACGGCAAAAGCGATCAGAGCCAAGCCGACACCTGTTACCAGTCCCCGCATCTCCCCTCCTTCGACCCCATGGCCCGTTACTTTGCCCTCAATATCTCATTGGCCACCCGCTCGGCCGACTCAAGCGCCCCTTCCATCCAACCCATCCATGGCGATGTGTGCTCTCCGGCGAAATGGAGCCGATCCTCGGGCGCTGCGATATGCGGCGTCAACGCGGTCATTTGGCCCGGGCGGAAAATGGCGAAGGCGCCGCGCGACCATCGTGAATTTGCCCAGCGGTGGACGACGCCGCGCTCGAATTGACTTCTGATCGAAGGGAAGGTCACCGACGCAAGGTCAAGGCCATAACCTATGGCCGCGTCCTCGTTCATGGTGAGGGCATGGCGACCAGCTTCGCCGGCGGCCGTGGCTCCCAAGATTCCGGAAGGCGCCGAGACTTCGTAGGCGGCGTCCCATAGTTCGACGGGCTGGTCGGTGCGGGAGGCTCCGTTCAGCCCTTCCGAATGCCAAAAGCGGCTGCGGCACTCGAAGAGGAAACGAGTGCCGGGGAAATAGCCGATATCCCGGATCGCGCGGCGTTTTTCCGGCGCGAGCGGAGGATCGATCGACATGTCGCGCAGCACCGAGAAGGGCAGGGTCACGACGACCGTGCCGGCCGAGACCGTGCGGAGTGCTCCGCCGTCGAGGTAGGTGACGCGAAATCCGCCCTGGGCTCGATCGATCGCCATTGCGGGTGTCCCGAAACGGATCGAATCCCTGAGTTCCGAAGCCATGGCCCGCGGCAGCGCATCCATGCCTTGCGCAATCTTGTAGTAAGTTCGCGCGCCCCGGTGGAGCGCTACCTGGCGCAGAACATAGAGGGCCGACAGATCGCTCGCGTCACCACCCAGCGTCATGAGCGTGACCGCCGCCGAAGATGCGCCCCGCGATTTTAACCAGTCCGGCCAGGTCTGGCGATCGATGGCCGCCCAGCCCGCACGATCGGCAGGGGAAATCGCCGGGTCGCCAAACTCAGCCGGAATGTCCGTCACATAGCGGTCGAGCAAAGCAGCTGGGTCGAGGCCGCGCTCGTTCTCATGGAGATCGAGATTGGCGAATGCTCTGCGGGGATCCTCGGTGGAGGCGATCCGGTGGCTGCCGACAACGCTGAGTGAGGCGCCGTTTGCCGGCGTGAAGGGGAGGAGCGTCAGGCCGTAGTTGCGGACCGAGGCGAGGACACGCCTGTGCGCGCTGGAGATACGCATCGCCCCAGCCTCGGCATGAAGCCCCTGCTCGAAGGGGGCCCGGATGGTGCGGACGCGTCCCCCCGGCTCCTTACGCCCTTCGAGGATCGTGACACTGAGCCCCGCCGTTTTCAGAAGCTGGGCCGTGCGCAGCCCGGCCAGCCCGGCACCGAGGATCACCACATGCTCGCCGGCGCTAGGCGGCGGGCGGGCATTAGCGAGCGCAATGGGAGCGGCCAGCGAGATCCCGAGAAACCTTCTGCGGTCTAAGGGGCTAAACATGATCCTCGACACACCCGCGGATCGCCATGCCCGTGCCTGTTACGGGCGTTCGAGCGAAACGGCTGGATCGAACGGTATCGGTGCGCCGCGGCTCAATCCATGTCGGGCATGTTGCGCGGGCGGGTGAGGTGGGCCGGTAAGGATTCCGGGCCTTCGTCGAGATCGTCCTCGTCCGTCACTTGGGCCGGGTAGGTCCGCGGCTGGTGCTTGCGGGCGATGAACGACGCGAGGTCCTGCAGCTCGAGAAAATTGTCGGCCTGGCGGCGAAGCTCGTCTGCCACCATCGGCGGCTGGGACCGGACCGTGGAAACCACGGTCACGCGAACGCCCTTGCGCTGGACGGCCTCGACGAGACGGCGGAAGTCGCCATCGCCTGAAAAGAGCAGGATATGGTTGACATGCTCGGCCATCTCCATGACGTCGATGGCGAGCTCTATGTCCATGTTTCCTTTGATCTTTCGCCGACCGGAGGCATCAGTGAACTCCTTCGCCGGCTTGGTCACCATCGTGTAGCCGTTATAGTCGAGCCAATCGACCAGAGGCCGAATGGGGGAGTATTCCTGGTCCTCGACGACGGCCGTATAATAAAAGGCGCGCACGAGGCGGCCTTTGGACGCAGCCCATTTCAAGAGCAGCTTGTAGTCGATCTCGAAACCTAACGATCGCGCGGCGCCGTACAGGTTGGCGCCGTCGATGAAGATTGCTGAGCGCTCTTCCGGGTAAAAGATCATATCGCCGCCATTTCGAGCCCGCGGATGAAATTCGGCTCCGGCGTCAGGATTCTGAGGTTTTTCGCTAAACATGATTTCTCTCGATATGGGCCAAACAGGGCGAGATTAGTATCGGTTCCAGTCGGCTCACCCTGCAAGTCAATGCGCTATCCTTGCAAGGATACGCAACCTTTAGATAACTCCTTCGGAATCCGATTGAACAAGGCGACGCTCCGTCGCGCCGAAATCGGCTGCCCTGGGCCGCTCAAAAAGGCTCCCGCCCTTGCGCGGGCGATCCTCGCGATTTACATAAGTCAATCAAGCTACACTGCCGAGGCTTTTGGATAATGGCGCGAGTCACAGCCGAAGATTGCGTTCGCAAGGTTCCCAACCGGTTCGAGCTGGTCATGATGGCCGCTCAACGGGCGCGGGAGATCGGCGGTGGCATGACGCTGACCGTGGATCGCGACAACGACAAGAACCCGGTCGTCGCACTCCGCGAGATAGCGGACGAAACGGTCACGCTGGACGATTTGCGCGAGGCACTGGTTCGCGGTCATCAGAAGGTCATCGCCAGCGACGAGCAGGAAGAGGAGATCATCGACCTCATGGAGGGCGAGCAGGGCTGGGTTCGGCCGGAGGGCGAGCTCCAGACGCTTGCGGAAGAGGGGATGATTGACCAGGGCGATGAGAGCGATCTGGCGCTGGGCGACGACGCCAATCTCGATCCGTCCCTCGACGACGATGAGGAGGCGCTCCCCGGCCATGGCGTCGACCCCGACGACGACCTTTCCGCTGACGACATCGATCAGCTTTAAAGTAGCCGTCGCGGCCTCGGTCGACGGTCCGTCTTCGCGCGCGGGCTGCGCGCGACAATCTTGAAAGCCAACGCCCCGGCGATACGCCCCATGGTCCGCCAGTACGAGCTGGTGGACAGGGTCAAGGCGTACGACCCAAACGCGGATGAGGACGCGCTCAACCGCGCGTATGTCTATTCGCTCAAAATGCATGGCAGCCAGACGCGCGCGTCTGGCGATCCCTATTTCTCGCATCCGCTCGAGGTTGCGGGCATCCTGACCGGCATGAAGCTCGACAGCGCGACCATCGTAACCGCGCTGCTCCACGACACGATCGAGGATACTGCTGCGACCTTGCCCGAGATCCAGCGGCTCTTCGGTCCTGAGATCGCGCGGCTCGTCGACGGCGTTACCAAGCTATCGCGGATCGAACTGCAGAACGCCTCTTCGGACGAGCCTAGCGACCAGACCAAGCAGGCGGAGAATTTCCGAAAGCTGGTCCTCGCCATGTCGGAGGATATCCGGGTCCTCCTGGTGAAACTCGCCGACCGGCTGCACAATATGCGGACCCTCGAGCACATCGCCGACAAGGCGAAGCGCCGCCGTATCGCGCGCGAGACCCTCGAAATCTATGCCCCCTTGGCCGAGCGGATCGGGATCCATGGAGTCAAGGATGAGCTCGAAGACCGCGCCTTCGCGGAGATCAACCCCGACGCGCGCGACAGCATTCTGGCGCGGCTGAGCTATCTCCGTCAGGAGGGCGGAGACCTCGTCGATCGCATCCTGAAGGCGCTCACTCGGAATCTCGAGGAGGACGGGATCAAGGTCTCGGTCTCGGGACGCGAGAAATCGCCTTACTCGATTTGGCGCAAGATGCAGGTGAAGAACGTCGCCTTCGAGCAGCTCTCGGACATCATGGCCTTCCGGGTCGTGGTCGAAAGCATCGGCGACTGCTACCAGGCGCTGGGCACGCTCCATGGCCGCTATCCCACGGTGCCGGGCCGGTTCAAGGACTATATCTCGACCCCCAAGCCCAACGGCTACCGTAGCCTTCATACCTCCGTCATCGGTCCCGAACGCCAACGGATCGAGATCCAGATCCGCACCCGCGAGATGCATGAGGAGGCCGAGCTCGGCGTGGCGGCCCACTGGGCCTACAAGTCGCACGAGCGCTCGGACGGCAAGCAATATCGCTGGCTGCGTGAGCTCTTGGAGATTGTCGATCAGGCGCAGAAGCCGGAAGAGTTTCTCGAGCACACCAAGCTCGAGCTTTTCCAGGACCAGGTCTTCTGCTTTACGCCTAAGGGCGACCTCATTGCGCTGCCGCGCGGGGCCACGCCGGTCGATTTCGCCTATGCGGTTCACTCCGAGGTCGGGGACCATTGCGTCGGCGCCAAGGTCAATGGCCGCATCGTGCCGCTCAACAGCCGGCTCTCCAATGGCGACCAGGTCGAGATTATCCGATCCAAAAGCCAGACGCCGTCGCCCGCCTGGGAGCGTTTCGTCGTCACGGGCAAGGCGCGGGCCCGTATTCGCCGATACATCCGCAACCAGCAGCGCCAGGAATATGTGACGCTCGGCCGGGCGATGCTGCAGAAGGTTTTCCGGCAAGAGGGCTACGAATTTACCGAAAAGGCCGTGCAATCGGTTCTGAAGACCTTTCGCCAGGAGGAGCCGGACGATCTCTACGCCGAGGTCGGCGCCGGCAACCGTGGCGCGCGCGAGGTGTTCCAGACGATCTTCCCCGGTCACAAGCCGCAGCCGTCGGAGGGCGAAGCCAAGGTTCTGCCATTCGCGCCAAAGCCACGCGCGAAAGGCAAGGAGCGACCGCTGCCGATCCGCGGCCTCATACCTGGTCTTGCCGTGCATTTTGCCCGCTGCTGCCACCCGATCCCGGGGGATCGGATCGTCGGCATCGTGACCACCGGCAAGGGCGTTACGGTTCACACCATCGATTGCGAAACGTTGGAGAGCTTTGCCGAGACGCCCGAGCGGTGGCTCGACATCTCCTGGGGCGATGACGGCGAGCCGGGCAGCCATGTGGGGCGGCTATTCGTGACCATTGCCAATGAGCCTGGGAGCCTCGGCACGCTTTCGACGGTTATCGGACGCAATGGCGGCAACATCACCAATCTGCGGATCACCAGCCGCTCGGTCGATTTCTGGGACCTGCTGATCGACATACAGGTGCGGGACGTGAAGCACCTGACCAATATCATTGCGGCCTTGCGCGCGACCCCCGTCATCAACCAGGTGGATCGCGCGAGCAGCCAATGAGTCCGGTCATTCTACCGCGGCTTGGGGTCAATATCGACCACATCGCCACCATCAGGAATGCGCGCGGCGGGACACATCCCGATCCCGTCCGCGCCGCGAAGCTCGCGGAGGCCGCGGGGGCAGACGGCATCACGGCGCATCTGCGCGAGGACCGGCGGCACATCCGCGATTCGGATCTGTCGCAGATCATGACCGCCACGGCCTTGCCGCTGAACCTAGAGATGGCAGCGACGGAGGAGATGGTCGGGATCGCGCTCGGTCTTCGGCCGCACGCCGTCTGCCTGGTGCCGGAGCGGCGCGAGGAGCGGACGACGGAAGGCGGGCTCGATGTCGCGGGCGATCAGACGAGGCTGTCCCAAATAGTGCCTAAGCTTGCCGCGGCGGGCATCCGCGTCTCGCTGTTCGTGGCGCCGGATGCCTTGCAGATCGAGGCGGCGCATAAAGTCGGGGCCGCTGTAGTCGAGCTTCATACCGGCAGCTATGCCGAAGCACCGAGCGGCGCGCGGCAAGCCGAGCTTGCGAGGCTGGCCGACGCGGCCAAACTTGCCGCGCGGCAGGGCTTGGAGGTTCATGCCGGACACGGACTCGATTTTGAGAATGTCCAACCGGTGGCGGCTTTGCCTGAGGTGATGGAGCTCAATATCGGCCATTTCCTCGTGGGCGAGGCAGTCTTCACCGGGCTCAAAGCCGCGATCGAGGAGATGCGGGCGCGCATCCGGCGGGCGCGCGTGCCCAATCCTGCGTTTGCCCGATCGTGATTTTGGGTCTCGGCAGCGATCTGATCGATATCCGGAGGGTCGAGCAAACCATCGCCCGCTTCGGCGATCGCTTCCTCTTGCGTTGCTTCACGGACATCGAGCGCGCTAAGGCGGATCGGCGAGAGTTCACACGAGCAGCCACCTATGCCAAGCGGTTTGCGGCCAAGGAGGCCTGTGCTAAAGCGCTCGGCACCGGCCTCAGGGCCGGCGTGTTCTGGCGTGACATGGGAGTCGTCAACCTGCCCGGCGGGCGTCCAACCCTGGTCTTGACGGGCGGCGCGCTGGAGCGTCTTCGCGCGATGACGCCATCCGGCATGGCGCCGAGGATCGATTTGACGATGACCGATGAGCCGCCGTTGGCTCAGGCGGTCGTGATCATCTCCGCTGTCGCTGCCGACGCGGAGGTCGAAGGGCGGACGGGGGTAGTGGAATGAAGGGAACGACGGTGGCACCGGTCAAGAAGGAAGAGAGTGTCTTCGAAGTCATTCTCACCGTCATCTATGCGCTATTGATCGCGCTCCTCATCCGCTCGCTCTTTTTCGAACCGTTCAACATTCCCTCGGGTTCGATGACGCCCACGCTGCTCACCGGCGACTACGTCTTCGTATCGAAATTCTCGTACGGCTACAGCCGCTATTCATTTCCGCTGTCGCCCGGCTTCATCCATGGCCGGCTTTTCGGTTCGCTGCCCAAGCGAGGAGACGTCGCGGTCTTCATCAATCCGCATACCGGCGAGGATTACATCAAGCGGATCGTCGGGTTGCCAGGGGACAAAATCCAGGTCGTGCACGGCATCCTCACGATCAATGGCGAGGCGTCAAAGCGCGAGCGGATCGGCGACTATCTCGAGCATGAATGGGACGAGCGTTACGACCGGCCGGTCGATGTCTTGCGCTATCATTACATCGAGACGATGCCCGACGGCGTGAAGCACGAGATTCTCGGCGAGCCGACGCGCGAGCCCGAGGATTCGTTGCCGCAGGACAATACTGAGGTCTTCACTGTGCCGGATGGCATGTTCTTCGCAATGGGCGACAATCGCGACAATTCGGCGGATAGCCGCCTCGATCTCGGATATGTTCCGCTCGAAAATCTGGTCGGTCGCGCTGATCGGCGCTTCATCTCGCTGGAGGCCGGAGCCCATCTCTGGCAGTTTTGGCGTTGGCCCTGGACCCTCCGGATCAGTCGTTTCTTCGGACCGATTCCGTGACCATTCCAGCCGAACCTCAGGCGATCGCGCCGTCCGATGTGCCGCGCAGATCTCTCGGCGCGATGTTGAACATCGGCGCGTGGATCGTCCTGATTGTCGCGTTCATATCGTTCCGCTTCGCCGTTTTCGAGCCGTTCGACATTCCCAGCGGATCGATGACGCCCACCCTGTTGTCCGGCGATTACGTCTTTGTCTCGAAGCTCGCCTACGGCTACGGCCCATATTCCTTTCCGTTTCTGGACAGCGTGCTGCGTCATCGCATCTTCGCAGCCGATCCGAAGCGCGGCGACGTCGCGGTCTTCGTCAATCCCCATACGGGAGAGGACTACATCAAGCGGATCGTGGGATTGCCGGGCGACCGCATTCAGATGGTCCATGGCCTGCTGACGATCAACGGACAGCCTTGCAAACGCCGGCGGATCGACGACTTCACCGAGCGCGAATGGGACGAGAGGTACAATCGCGCCTTCGAGACCACCCGCTATCGTTATCGCGAGACGATGCCCAACGGCGTGCAGCATGAAATATTGGGCGAGCCAACGCGGGAGGCGGAGGATTCGCTGCCGCAGGACGATACGGACGCGTACGAAGTGCCCGCCGGCATGTTCTTCGCGATGGGCGACAATCGCGACAATTCGGCGGATAGCCGGATGGGACTGGGATTCGTGCCGCTCGACAATCTGGTCGGCCGCGCAGTGATCCGGTTCATCTCGGTCGAACCGGAAGCCCATCCGTGGGAGATTTGGCGGTGGCCTTGGACGATGCGTCTCGGCCGCTTCTTCGGGCCGATTCGGTGAGCGGCAGCAGGCCGAGGGCGCTCGCGGCTCTCGAGCAGTCGCTGGGCCATAGCTTCGCGAATCCGAGTTTGCTCGAGCAGGCGCTGATCCACTCGAGCGCGGGCGAAGGCCGCAAGGGTGCGACCGACAATGAGCGGTTGGAGTTTCTGGGCGATCGGGTGCTCGCCCTTGTCGTCGCCGAGCTGCTGATGGATCGCTTTCCGGCGGCCAAGGAGGGCGAGCTCGGCAGGCGGCTTACAGCTCTCGTTCAGCGCGACGCGCTTTCGGCGGTCGCATCCGACATCGACCTCGGACGTTTTCTCGTCGTGGGCGCGCTCGATGCCGCGACCGGCGGCGCAGAGAACGCGAATGTGTTGGCTGATGCGTGCGAAGCGGTGATCGCAGCACTCTATATCGACGGCGGCATCGATGCGGCAAAGCGATTCATCGCGACCGCATGGCAACAGCAGATTGCCGCTGTTGCCGAGCTACCGGTCGAGCCCAAGACTGCGCTGCAAGAGTGGGCGCAGGGGCGCGGCAAGCCGCTTCCCACCTATCGCGTCATATCGCGGACAGGTCATGCGCATAACCCGGTTTTTGAAGTCGAAGTGGCCGTCGAAGGCCATGAGCCGGCAGGCGCGCGCGGCTCCTCGAAGCGCGCGGCGGAAAAAGCCGCGGCGCAGATCCTGCTCGACCGCGTCATGAAACAGGCGAAGCGATGACCGAGCCTAGCGCGAAAACGCGGTGCGGATTCATCGCGTTGATCGGCGCGCCCAATGCCGGGAAGTCGACGCTGCTCAATGCGCTCGTGGGGGCCAAGGTCGCGATCGTGAGCGCCAAGCCTCAGACGACGCGCATGCGGGTGCTCGGAATCGCGAACGTGGGCGCGAGTCAGCTCATCTATGTCGATACTCCTGGAATCTTCAGTCCCAAAAGGCGGCTCGACCGCGCCATGGTGCGCGCAGCCTGGGAGGGAGCAGGGGACGCCGATATCGTCGCGCTGGTAGTCGATGCTGCCCGCAAAAAGGTCTCCGAGGATACGCGCGAGATCGTCGCCAAGCTCAAGGCATCGGATCGACCGGCGGTCCTGATCTTGAATAAAGTCGATGCGACCGAGCCGCCGCGGCTGCTTGCGATCGCGGCCGAGCTGAACGCGGACTTCGCCTTTTCCGATACTTTCATGGTGTCGGCACTCACCGGAGATGGGCTGGACGAGGTTCGCCGCACCTTTGCCGAGCGTGTCGCCGCGGGACCCTGGCTCTATCCCGAGGACCAGCTGTCGGATCTCCCGACCCGTCTGCTCGCGGCGGAAATCACGCGCGAGCAGCTATACCTCCAGCTCGGCCAGGAACTGCCCTATGCCAGCACCGTCGAACACGAGGCGTGGGAAGAGCGCGAGGATGGCAGCGTCGCAATCCGCCAGGCGATCCTCGTCGAGCGGCCCGGCCAGAAGGCAATCGTGATCGGCAAGGGCGGCACGCGCATCAAGGCGATCGGCGAGGCTGCTCGCAAGGCGCTGACCGAATTTCTCGACCGCCCGGTGCACCTCTTCTTACACGTCAAGGTACAAGAGAAATGGGCGGACGATCCAAGCCATTACAGAGAGGTCGGCCTGGACTGGAAATCCTGATGCGGCGGGCGGTGCCGTCAAAGCGAGCTTTCGAGGAATAAAACGCCCTCTTCAACGTCATCTTGCGCGAGGATATAAGTGGCAGCGGCCATGACGCGGAGCGATTTGGATTGCAACCCAGGTCGAGATTAAGGACTTGCGCTGCGGCAGCCATGCTCGCGGCAGCATGCGCGTCGGGCGCCTCATTGGGCGCCGATGTTGCGCCTCCGGTCCCGGCGAATGTCGACTGGAAGCAGGCCGAGACCGTCACCGTTCGGTTGTCCGATTTCGAATATTCGCCCGCGTATCTTCGTTTCCGCATCGGGACGCCGGTTCGGATTCGCTTGATCAACGAGGGAAGCGGGCAGCATGACTTCTCGGCTCCGGCATTTTTCAATGCGGCTTCCTATCCGCCGGGAATCCGCGGGCCCGACGATGGGGATATCGCCGTCAAGAAAGGCCAAACGGTCGAGATCGAGCTCGTTCCCAACGCTGCCGGCAAATATCATCTGCGGTGTACCGAGTTCTTACACGCGCTGTTCGGCATGACGGGCGAGATCGAGGTAACGGCTCGATGATACCGGTCGAAACTTGCTCGCCACGCCCGAAGGTCAGGAAGGCCCGCCGCTGACGAGCATATCGGTGCCGGTGACGAAGCCGCCTTGCGGGCTCGCGAGATACATCACCGCGTGAGCGACATCCTCCGGCCGGCCCGCGCGCCCGACATGGTTGGGCGCCAGCGCGGCGATGGCGCGCTTTTCGATGTCCGCCCATTCCGTGCCCCAGCCGAACTGCTCGGCCAGCTTGCGGAACCAGCCTTCGACCCCGGCCGTCAGGATGACGCCGGGGCTGATCGAGTTGACGGTGACGCCGGTGCCGGCGAGCGTCAGAGACAGCGCGACGGTCATGTTGTTCAGGGCTGCCTTGGCCGCCGCATAGTCGGGGATGACCAGGTTGGGGCGATGCGAGACCAGGCTGCTGATCTGGATGATCCGCCCCCAGCCCGCCGCCTTCATCGCCGGAGCGAAGCGCTGGATCAGGCGGATCGCGCCGACGACGTTGCCGTTATAGGCAGCCAGCCATTCTTCCGGCTTGGACTCGAAGAAGGTCGCCTGGCCGCCGCCGGATGACTCGCCGCCGGCATTGTTGACCAATATATCGATCCCGCCCAGCGCGCCCTCCGCCTTATCGGCGACCGCGCTCGCCTGGTCGTCGCGCATCAGGTCCCCGATCGCGACATGCGCCTCGCCGCCGGCCGCACGAATTTCGGCCGCAACGCGCTCCGCCCGTTCTCGATTGCGCCCGTGGACGATCAGCCGTGCGCCTTCGCGCGCCAGGCGCTTGGCTACCGCCTCGCCGATGCCGGAATTGCTGCCGGTCACCAGCGCGCGTTTGCCTTCCAGCTCAGGGGCCATCCGTCTCCTTTGAGTCAAGTCCTCGGCACGTCGCCGGGCCCGAGGTAGGGCGGCTCGATATTGGTGACGCCCGTGATCCGCCATGTCGGCTGGGCGTTATGAATCGAATAGCAATAGCGGCCGGTTTCCAAGACGGATCCGTCTTTTCTGTACCGTATGATATCGGACAGCAGCAAAGCATGATCATTCGATAGCGGGCTGACATGGACGATCTTGAAATCGGATCGCACCCAGCCTCGCCGGACCATATCCGCGAGCGCCCCATCGAATTGGGCGCGGATCTTCTCCGCCGTCTCGGCGATCATCGTCGGCCTGGCGCCGATCGTCATGACATAGGGCGCGGCGATGTAGCGGCAAACGCCGGCCATGTCGCGGGCGTTGAAGCAATTGGCGTAGCCCGTGTAGGCGGTCTCCGCGAAGTGGATCACTGTCGTGGCGCCGGATGTTGTTTCCACCACATTACTCCCTTCGTCGCTGTTCTTTGTCCTCTTTGAAGGACGGCATCAGGCAATGGTCGTGGTCGACCTGTCAATCGTCTACGCCGAGTGGCGATCGGCGACGCTTTGGCTTAAGCTTGACCCATGAAATTCATTTGCGATGCCCCGGGCGGGAAAGCCTGGTTTCGTATCGAGACCGAGCTCGAGGCGCAGCAGGAGTCAGAGCTCATGCAGCACGCGGTCGAAAAATATTTTCGCCGCGAATGGGAGAAGGCGGCGCAAAGCTATCGGCCTTCCGCGGCGAGCTCCTATATCGAGCGGGACATCGGCCTCAACGATCATATCCAGCGTCAGATGCCCTTATTCATGACGCTCCGTGATGCGGAAGGAAACGGGCTCGCGACTGCCATGCTGCCGCCCGGCGGGCGGTCCGCGACCGCGACCGGCTTCCGCATCATCATCGTCGGCCGCTCGAACGGCGACCCTTATCCTTCCGAGGGACAGGCGATCGGAGCGCTGGCCAAGGAGTTCGGCCTGACGCTCGACCGCGACAGCTGTTTTCCCTACGCGTGATGGGGCGATCTACAGCTTTTTAGGGACCCGAATTCAATCGGTTCATCAGCTTCTGCCGCACGACCGGATCGTTTTGGGCGACCTGGAGGATCGACTTCTACTCGTCGACGCTAAGGCCCTGCTCCTTGACGGCTTGCTCAGCCTGTTGGTTCGCTTGATCCGTGCGGCCGCAGACAAGTATTCCCGTGCGTGCGTTTCGCGCCTCTCAAATGGCTTGATTTCGGATTTGTTTGGGTTGTCCTCTGAACGCCACCCTCGGTACGCTGTTCCCACGAGTGAAACGAATCGCGCCACAAGACATGGGGACCGACATGGGGCTTCGCCGTTTCGAGGGTAAGGTTGCGTTGGTGACGGGCGCTGCGCTCGGCATGGGGCGTGCAGTAGCCAGGCGTTTCGCCGACGAGGGCGCGAAGGTGTGCGTCGTGGATGTGCTCCAGGCGGGCGTCGAAGAGACGGCGGCCATGATCCGCGCCGAGGGCGGCGACGCGTTTGCTTGCGTCGCGGACATTTCGCAAGAAGGCGACAATGAGCGGATGGTGGACGAGACGGTCGCCCGTTATGGCGGATTGGATGCCGTCGACCTCAACGCCGCCCTGCTGGGCGAACATGCGCCCTTCTTCGAGAGCACGGTCGCTCATTACGATCGCATCGTCTCCGTCAATCAGCGCGGCTGTTTCTTGGGTATGCGCGCCGTTGGCCGGGTGATGAGGCCGGGCGGCGCGGTCGTGGTCATGTCATCGACCGCCGGTCTTCTGGGGCACCCGACCAATCCGGCCTATAGCGCTTCGAAACATGCAGTGATCGGGCTCGTGCGCTCGGCAGCTCCGGCCTTCGGCGAGCGCGGCCTCAGGATCAACGTGATTTGCCCCGGCGCGGTGAGCACGCGCATGCACAGCGGCCCGATTGATGACACGGTCAGGCCGCTGGAAGATCTGCCGCCTGTGGATTTTCGCGGAGTCGCCACGCCGCAGTACATCGCCGAGGTGGTGCTGTTCCTTTGCAGCAGCGCGGCCGGCTTCATCACCGGCGCGGTCCACACCGTCGACGGCGGCAGCACCTGCGCGTTCAACATCCCGCTGCGTTGAGTGTTGGGGCGGGCGCACGGAATCTTCAGGACGGAATTGGGCTCGCGGCGGGGAAGCCACGCCAAAGCGGATGGCGTTTGGCGCGGATGGTTGTCGTCTCTAAATTAGCGTCATGGCCATTGAATGGAACGAATCGGCGATCGTGCTGGCAGTGCGGCCGCATGGCGAAGCGAGCCTGATCGCCACTCTGCTAACGCAATCGCATGGGACCCATGCGGGGCTGGTCCAAGCGGCGCGCGGGGGAAAGCGCGCAGGAGCGCTGCAGCCAGGAAACCGGGTGATGGCGCGCTGGCGAGCGCGGCTCTCCGAGCATCTGGGAAGCTTCACGCTGGAGGCCGAGAGAAGCACGGCGGCGCGGCTGATCGACCTGCCGCTGCCGCTGATGGCGCTGCAATCGGCCTGCAGCCTGGTAGCCGTCGCAGCGCCGGAGCGCGAGCCTCATCCAGGCCTGTTCGAGGCGACGGCCACGCTGATCGACATCCTCTGCGAACCTGGGTGGGATGCGGCCTATGTTGCTTGGGAGGCCGGGCTTCTCAAGCTGCTCGGCTTCGGGCTCGATCTGACGCGCTGCGCCGCCACCGGCGCCAATGATCGGCTGAGCTATGTCAGCCCGCGGACCGGCCGCGCGGTTTCGGAGTCCGCGGCCGAACCCTGGCGAGGCCGGTTGCTCCGGTTGCCGGGCTTCCTGATCGGGCAGGGAGGCGGCGATGCGGCCGAGATTCTGGACGGCCTTGCGCTGACCGGCCATTTCCTCGAACGCGTGGCGTTCGCGGCCACGCACAGCCCGCTCCCGGCGTCGCGCGCTCGCTTCGTCGAAAGCTATCGCCGTGCGGCGGGCGAGTCTGATATCCCCCTGGCATGAGCGACGCGACTCAGGACGACATCCTCAGCCAACGACTGGACGACATACTGGGCGAGAAATATCTCGCCTATGCGTTGTCGACCATCATGTCGCGCTCGCTGCCCGATGTGCGCGACGGGCTGAAGCCGGTGCACCGGCGGGTTCTCTACGCGATGCGCGAGCTGGGACTCGCTTCCAACACCGCGCCGCGCAAATCCGCGCAGGTGGTGGGTAGCGTCATTGGTAAATACCACCCGCATGGCGACACAGCCGTCTATGATGCGCTGGTGCGCTTGGCGCAGGATTTTGCCACGCGTTATCCGCTCGTCGACGGGCAGGGGAATTTCGGCAATATCGACGGCGATGGCGCTGCGGCGATGCGCTACACGGAAGCGCGCCTCACGCCGGTTGCGGAGGCGATGCTCGAGGGCATCACCGAGGATGCGATCGATTTCCGATCGACCTATGACGGACAGGACGAAGAGCCGGTGGTGCTCCCGTCGAGCTTTCCCAATCTGCTCGCGAACGGCGCGTCGGGAATCGCGGTGGGCATGGCGACCTCCATCCCGCCGCACAATGCCGGCGAACTCGCCGACGCGCTGCTGTTGTTGATCGACAAGCCCAAGGCCGACCTCGACGAGATCATCAAATTGGTGCCGGGGCCGGACTTTCCGACTGGCGGCATTCTAGTCGAGCCCGCTGAAACCATCCGCGAAGCCTATGCGACGGGCCGCGGCGGCTTCCGGGTGCGGGCCCGATGGGAGGTCGAGAAGGGGACGCAGGGCACCTACCAGATCATCGTCACCGAGATTCCTTACCAAGTCCAGAAGTCGCGCCTGATCGAGCGAATCGCAGCGCTGCTGGCCGAGAAGCGGCTGCCGCTCCTGGAAGACGTGCGCGACGAGTCGGCCGAAGACATCAGGCTGGTGCTGGTGCCCAAGAGCCGCAATGTCGATGCCGAGCATCTGATGGAGCAGCTCTTTCGCGCGACCGACCTCGAGACGCGCGTGCCGCTCAACATGAATGTGCTCGATGGCGGGCTGGTGCCGCGCGTGATGAGCCTCAAGGAGGCGCTGCGTGCGTTCCTCGACCATCGCCATGAGGTGCTCGAGCGGCGCTCGCGGCACCGACGAGCCGAGATCGATCGACGGATGGAGGTGCTGGACGGCTATCTGATCGCCTACCTCAATATCGACGCGGTGATCAAAATCATCCGCGAGTCCGACGAGCCGAAGCCCGCGCTGATGAAGCGCTTCAAGCTGACCGACAACCAGGCCGAGGCAATTCTCAACATGCGGCTCCGGGCGCTCCGGCGGCTCGAGGAAATCGAGATCCGCACCGAGCACGACAAGCTGGCGGGCGAGGGGAAAGCGCTCGACCAGTTGCTCGCGAGCGAGAGGCGACGCTGGTCGGCGATCGGCAAAGAGATCGCCGACATGAAGAAACGGTTCGGGCAGGCCACACCGCTCGGCAAGCGCCGGACCACCATTTCGAAAGCCCCCGTCATTGTGGACCTGCCGCGCGAAGCGGCGATCGAGCGCGAGCCGATCACGGTGCTGGTGTCCGAGAAAGGGTGGGTGCGCGCGGTCGGCGGCCACGATGTCGATCTCGATTCGATCAAATACAAGGAAGGTGACCATGGTCGCTTTGTCGTCCCTACGGAGACGACGGAGCGGCTGATCATTTTCGCGACCAACGGCAAGGCGTTCACGCTCGGCGCCGACAAGCTGCCGCGCGGCCGAGGCTTTGGCGAGCCCCTCCGGCTCATGATCGATCTCGGCAACGATGCCGAACCGATTGCGATCTTTGCCCATCGGCCGGGCGCGAAGCTTTTGGTCGCGGCGGAGGATTCGCGCGGATTTATCGTGCCGGAGGATGAGGTCGTCGCGCAGACGCGGGCTGGACGCCAGGTGCTGAACCTGCCCGAGGGAGTCGAAGCGGTCGCCTGCGTGCCTGCGGAGGGCGACCATGTCGCGGTGGTCGGCGACAATAGGAAACTGCTGGTTTTTGCCCTGAAGGAAATGCCGGAGATGGCGCGCGGGCGCGGCGTGATCCTGCAGAAGTACAAGGACGGCGGGCTGGCGGACGCCAAAGTCTTCAAGCTCGCCGACGGGCTCAGCTGGCGGCGAGGCGACCAGACGCGAACTGAGAGCGACCTGAGGCCTTGGCTTGGCGAGCGCGCCCAGGCTGGGCGCATCGCGCCGAACGGCTTCCCGAAAAGCAACAAATTTGCTTGAACGCACGACGGCCGGCGGCACTTCTATTCTGGAACCAGATTTCACAAATCATGTTATGAACCATGTCTAACACTTTGTAGAAACGGTCAGAAAAGAGATCATTAGCGAAACGGCCTAGGCAATACGGCATTTGCGTGTATGAATAGGGAAAACAAGGGTTTGGGATATCCGAGTCTCGTCAGCGACCAAGAACGGACATGATGCGAGTGATTTTGGCCCAGCCGCGCGGCTTCTGCGCGGGTGTAGAGCGTGCAATTGAGATCGTCGAACGCGCCATCGAAAAATATGGCGCGCCGGTGTATGTCCGGCATGAGATCGTCCATAACCGCCATGTCGTCGAGAGCTTGCGGGCCAAGGGCGCCCATTTCGTCGACGAGCTGGACGAGGTGCCGCCGGGGGGGATCACGATCTTCAGCGCCCACGGCGTCGCGC
Source organism: Alphaproteobacteria bacterium (assembly GCA_035293565.1). Taxonomy (GTDB): domain Bacteria; phylum Pseudomonadota; class Alphaproteobacteria; order BOG-932; family Roseiterribacteraceae; genus DATGMP01. The sequence goes on from DATGMP010000149.1 coordinate 99,338, forward strand.
AGACAGTCGAGCAGGCGGCGGAGGAACGTGGTCTGCCCGTCATCGACGCGACCTGTCCGCTGGTGTCCAAGGTTCATCTCGAGGGGCGTCGCTATGCCGCTCAGGGCAGGACGGTCATCCTGATCGGCCATGCCGGCCATCCCGAGGTCGAAGGCACGATGGGGCAAATTCCCGGGGGAGTGAGGCTGATCTCCTCGGTTGACGACGTCGCCCGGCTCGAAGTGCCGGACCCAGAGAAGCTTGCCTATGTGACGCAGACGACGCTGAGCGTTGACGACACCCGCGCGATCATCGAAGCGCTGAGGGCCCGATTTCCGGCGATCTCGGGACCGGACACGAAGGATATCTGCTATGCCACCCAAAACCGCCAGCGCGCGGTTCGCGAGCTCGCGCGGGTGGTTGACGTGCTGCTCGTGGTCGGCGCGCGAAACAGCTCCAATTCCAACCGCTTGGCTGAGATCGGCACGGAACTTGGCGTGCCGAGCTATCTGATCGAGGACGCAAATGCGTTGGAGCCGGCCTGGATCGAAGGCAAAAGCTCCATAGGTATAACGGCAGGCGCGTCGGCGCCGGACACGCTGGTCCAGGAGCTGATCGAGACGCTGCGTAGGCTGGGCGATATCGAGGTTGCCGCTCTGCCGGGCGTGGACGAGAACGTCCGCTTCCGCCTCCCGCCCGAGCTGGCGAACGGCCGGCAGGTGGCGTAAACAACTCGGTCTTGGGCGCGCCGCAGCATAGGCGAGCCGGGAGATTTTTCTAAGATGGGCATTCCACTTCGCTATATGACCCGCGTCGGCGGCTATGTCGCCAAGCAGCATTTGCTGGGACGCAAGCGCTATCCGCTGGTGCTGATGCTGGAGCCGCTCTTCCGCTGCAATCTGGCCTGCGCGGGCTGCGGCAAGATCGACTATCCCGACGAGATCCTGAACCAGCGCCTTTCGGTCAAAGAATGCCTGGACGCGGTCGACGAGTGCGGCGCGCCGGTGGTGGCGATCGCAGGCGGAGAGCCTCTGCTCCACAAGGAGATGGCGGAGGTCGTTCGCGGCATCATCGCCAAGAAGAAATTCGTCATCCTCTGCACCAATGCGCTCCTGCTGGACAAGAAAATGGACCAGTACGAGCCCAACCCGTACTTCACCTGGGACGTCCATCTCGACGGCGACAAGGAGATGCACGACCACGCCGTGAGCCAGGAGGGCGTCTATGACCGCGCCGTCGCAGTCATCGCCAAGGCCAAGGCGCGGGGCTTCCGGGTCTGCATCAATACGACCCTCTTCAACAACGCGATTCCCGAGCGGGTCGCCAAATTTTTCGACGACGTAAAGGCGATGGGCGTGGACGGGGTGATGGTCTCGCCCGGCTATGCCTATGAGCGAGCGCCCGACCAGGCGCACTTCCTGAATCGGCAGGCGACCAAGAACCTGTTCCGCGACATCTTCCGGTTGGGCAAGGGCAAGAAGTGGGCCTTCAACCAGTCGCCATTGTTCCTCGATTTCCTGGCGGGCAACCAGACCTATCACTGCACGCCCTGGGGCAACCCGACGCGCAATTATTTCGGCTGGCAGCGGCCTTGCTATCTGCTGGGCGAGGGTTATGCGAGCTCCTTCAAGGAGCTGATGGAAGAGACCGACTGGGACAAATACGGTACCGGCAACTACGAGAAATGCGCCGACTGCATGGTCCATTCGGGCTTCGAGGCGACATCGGTCATCGATTCCTTCAAGAACCCGCTGAAGGTTGCCAAGGTGGCGCTGCGCGGACCCAAGACGGAAGGGCCGATGGCGCCGGAAATCCCGCTCGATAAGCAGCGGCCTGCCGAATATGTCTTTTCGGCCCATGTCCAAAAGGCGATGGACCGTCTGAAGCATGCGCCCAAGGTCACGACCGACGTCGCGGCCTCAGACGACGAGTACGCTGCAAGCGCGGAGTAGCGCTTTCAGCCCGGCCCGCGCGTCGCGCGCTGTCATGATCAAGCCGGGGATCTGCCCCGGCTTTTTCATTATGGAGCCGAAAACGGCCGCAAGCCGCGGCCGACCCTCCGAATCCAGCGGCAGCAAGGCGGCTTCCGGAAGGCCGCGCCAAGCTGGGTCGGCGATCGCCCTGAGCGCGATGAAGGGCACGCCGGCTGCCGCCGCAACGCGTGCTGCCTCACCGCTTTCGAGATCGACGGCGAGCGCGCCGGTAGTCTCGTATATTAGTTTTTTATCAGATGGTTGTGACGCGATCCTGATATCGCCGTATAGCAGCCCCACCACAATTTTTCGATTGTCATTCCCGTGAAAGCGGGAATCCGTATTGCCGCCAGCTTGATGGCCAACGATCGATTCCCGATTTCGCGGGAATGACGCGTCCAGGAGAGCCGCTGCCGCCGGATAACGCCTGCCACCGGTCACCACCTCGTTCGCCACGATCAGCGTTCCCGGCGGCAAATCGGGGGCAAGGCCGCCAGCGATACCGAAGCTCATCAACGACTTGGCGCCCGAGGCTAAAAGCCTCTCTGCAGCCGGTGCCACATTGGCGTGGACACCGCCGGTGCAGGCAACAAGGCTCGACAGGCGGCGCGCGAGCCGCGCCTCGACTTGCAATCCGGTGACGATCCCGATCGGCTGGGGAATACCGAGCCGCGTCACATCCCCCAAGCGACTTCCCGCGTGTTACTGCGCTTGAGATTGCGATAGCGGGCGACTGCCCAGACCGGGAAGAAGGCGCGGTAGCCGTGGTAGCGAAGGTAGAACACGCGCGGGAAGCCGACCGCGGTGTAGCTCTCCTCGGCCCAGGTGCCGTCGGATTTCTGGGTCGAGGTTAGAAACTCGATCCCGCGCGCGACGGCTGGGTTGTCGGTTTCGCCGGCAGCCATCAGGCCAAGGACGGCCCAGGCGGTCTGCGAGGCGGTGCTGACCACTTTCTCGCTGGGCGGCTGTCCCGGATAATAGGATTCGCCGCCTTCGCCCCAGCCTCCGTCGGGGCGCTGCTTGGAAAGCAGCCAGGCGATCGCCTTCTGGATCATCGGGTCGGAGGCCTTGATCCCAATCGCGTTCAGAGCACAGAGCGCAGACCAGGTGCCATAAATGTAGTTCGTGCCCCAGCGACCGAACCAGGACCCATCTTTTTCCTGCTCGCGTCTGAGATAGTCGATCGCGCGCGCAACCACCGGATCGTCCTTCGTCCGACCGAGCTGGGCGAACATGCTGACGCACCGCGCCGTGACGTCGACGGTCGGCGGGTCGAGTAGGGCGCCATGGTCGGCGAAGGGGATGTGATTCAGATAATAGTGCTCGTTGTCGACCTCGAAGGCCGCCCAGCCGCCATTCTTGCTCTGCATCCCCTCGACCCATTCGGTCGCCCGCGCGATGGACGTTCGGTGCTCCGGCTCCTTGCTGCGGTCGAGTGCCATCGCGACGACGGCCGTGTCATCGAGATCGGGGTAGTAGTCGTTGTTGTACTGGAAGGCCCACCCGCCTGGCCGAAGGTCGGGGCGGCGCGCGATCCAGTCGCCTTTGACGTCGAGGATCTGGCGGCCGCGCAGCCATTCGAGACCCTGCTTGGCTTTTTCGACCGCTTCCGGATCGCCGCTTTCCAAAAGGGCATGACAGGCAAGGCCCGTGTCCCAGATCGGCGAGACGCAGGGCTGGGCGTAGAGGAACTTGTCGTCCGCCGCCACCAGCTTCTCGACCGATTCCTTGGCGATCAGCAGGTTGGGATCATCCTTGGGATAGCCCAGGCACTCATACATGAGCACTGAATTCACCATCGACGGGAAGATCGCGCCGAGCCCGTCCTCGCCGTTGAGGCGCTGCGTGACCCATTCCGCCGCGAGCTTCAGCGACCGACGGCGCGTCGGCCCCGGCATGATGGGCTCCGCCCACCGGAGCACGACGTCCAGACCGCGGAAGAAGCGGCCCCAGAAGGTCTTGTCGATGTTCGGATGCCAGTCGCGCACCGTTTCGGGCGGCTGCACGAACAGCTCGGCGACGTCGATCTTGCGCTTCGCCTTCGGCTTGACGGCCTGGAGCACGATCAGCGGCACGATGACGGTCCGGCTCCAATAGGAGACCTTCTCGAGGTGGAAGGGAAACCAGCGCGGCAAGATCATGATCTCGACCGGCATCATCGGCGCCGCGCGCCATGGCACTTGCTCCCAAAGGGCGAGGAGAAACCGGGTGAAGACGTTCGTCCGCGCCGCGCCGCCGCAATCGAGGATCGCTCGGCGGGCCCGCACCATGTGCGGCGCGTCGATCGGGTCGCCGGCGGCCTTTAGAGCCCAATAGGCTTTGACAGTCGCCGAAATGTCGAGCGGCCCGTCTTTCCAAAGCGGCCAACCACCATGATCGGCTTGGGTTTCGCGGATGTAATGGGCGAGCTTCGTTTCTTTTTCTAAATCAACTTCGTCCAGAAAGTGCTTGTAAAGAATATATTCTGCCGGGATCGTTGCGTCGGCTTCTAGGATATAGACCCAGTGGCCGTCGGGTTGTTGCTTGTCGAGCAACGCCCTCACGCCGCGCTTGATCGAATCCTCGAGATTCGGCGGCGGAGATGCCGGCTCGACCATTATATTCTCAGCAACACTCATCCTTGCCATCGCTCCGATACCTGTTCTAGCCGACCGCTGCCGGTGCTATCGCATCGCCTGAAAACGGCCTTTCCACGCTCCGCCCTTGCCCTGCATGTGTCGCCGCGCCGAATCGAGGGTGGCGCCGAGATAAACCAGTGCGACTACGGGAAGCAAGGGCGCCCATAAGGGCGATCGGCCGTAGAATTGGAGCATCGGCAGGTAGCAAGCGGCCATGATCAGCCAAGCCAAGAGGCCCAACGCACTGCCGAGCCCGTGACCATAGACGAACACCAGAGGTGGGGCCAGGAAGACCAGCAGCAGGCCTAGCACAGTGCCCAGCAGCAGGAGCGGCGAATAATGGAGCTGGGTGTAGGCCGATCGCGCGATCATTCGCCAGATCTCGCCGATCTCGCCATAAACGCGCAGACTTTGCGCTTCGTTCGTGAGGCCGAGCCAGATTGGGCCGTTCCGTTTGAGCGCCGCGGCGAGCGAGCAATCGTCGATGAGAGCGCCCCGGATGGCGCCGATCCCGCCGATGCGGTCGAGCGCGGCGCGGCGAACCAGCATGCATCCGCCAGCCGCCGCGGCGGTCTGGCGCGCAGGGTCGTTCACCCAGGCGAACGGATAAAGCATCTGGAAGAAGAAGACGAAGGCCGGAACGAGAAAGCGCTCCGCCCAGCTCTCGCAGCGCAACCGAACCATCAGCGATGTCAGGTCGAGCGCCCCGGCTTCGGCTCTGGCCAGCAGATGCGCCAGATTGCGCGGGCTATGGCGGATGTCGCCGTCGGTCAGCAGCAGATAGCGAGCGCTCGGGTCGATCTCTGACGCCTTGCGGACACCTTGATCGACAGCCCACATCTTGCCGGTCCACCCGGGTGGCGTCGGCTGACCCGGGACGATCGTGAGCCGATCGGCGGCGCCGACCGCGTCGGCCGCATGGCGTGCGACGTCAGCGGTTCCGTCGGTGCTCTCATCGTCCACGACGATGACGGAAATGCGGCCCTTATAGTCCTGCGATAGAAGCGAGCCGACCGTGCCGCCAATGCCTTCCGCCTCATTGCGGGCCGGGATTACCGCGACGATGTTCGGCCAGTCGCGCGGTGCGGCCGGCGCCGGCGCTGTATCGGTTCGCCAGAACCCGCCATGGCGGAGCCACAAGACCAGCCAGGCGACGAAGCACAGGAATCCCAGGAGCAGGATCACTTGAGATATCCCGCCTGTTTGAACCAGGCGATCGCATCCACCAGCCCTTCGCGCGCCGGCCGGGTGCGGTAGCCAAGATCGCGAGCGGCCTTGGCGGAGGAGAAGAACATCCGCTTCCGCGCCATCCGGAGCGTGTCGCGCATTAAAAGCGGCTCCTTGCCGGTAAAGCGCGCCAGCAGCTCGGCGATCATCGCGACCGGATAGAGCGGCGTCACCGGAAGCTTGATGCGCGCGGGCTTGCCCCCCGTGATCCGGGCGATCTCCTCCTGCATCGCGGCCAGGGAGAAATCATCGCCGCCTAGAATGTAGCGCTCGCCTGGCTTTCCTTTGGCGAAGGCGAGCAGGTGGCCTTCCGCGCAATCGTCGACATGGACCAGATTGAGCCCGGTCTCGACATAGGCGGGCATCCGGCCGGATGCCGCCATGAGGATCGTCTGGCCGGTCGGCGTCGGCTTGATGTCCCTGGGCCCGATCGGGGTGGAAGGGTTGACGACGACGACCGGCAGGCCGGTTTCCCGTGCCGCCTTTCCGACGGCCTCCTCGGCCAGGAATTTCGAGCGCTTGTAGTGGCCCACCATATTGGCGAGCGCGACCGGCGTATCCTCGTCTCCGGCGCCGGAAGGGTCGATGCCCAGGGTGGCGACACTGCTCGTATAGACGACACGCGAGACATTCGCCGCCGCCGCAGCCCGGATCAGGGCATCGCTTCCGTCCACATTGATGCGGTACATAGTGGCCGGATCGCGCACCCATAGACGGTAGTCGGCTGCGACATGGAACAGCGCCGTGCAGCCCTTGAGCGCGGACGGCAGCGTCTCCGGCGCAGCGAGATCGCCTTCAACGATCTCCGCGTCCAAGTCGGTCAGGTTGCGGCGATCGCTCGACGGCCGCGCCAGGACGCGGACGCGATGGCCGGCCCCGACCAGCGCGCGTGCAACGGATGAACCGAGGAATCCTGTGGCCCCGGTCACTAAGGCGGTCTCGCTCATCCCCCTCCGACTCGCCCGTTCGCTCAGGCTTCCCGGTAATTAAGCAGGACGAAGCCGATGAGAACATAGGAGATTGGCCAAACGAGAGCCGCGATCCGGTTGCCGGGAGGCCCGAGCCGTAACTCCAGCCAACGGGCCCAGGCGGAGGTCACGGCAAGCAGCGCCAGCGGGATGTGCGACAGCTCGATCAGGAACTGCTCCTTAACATCGGTGATGTTGTGAGAGTGCATGAGCAACATGCCGGCTCCGATGGCGGTCAAGATCGGAAAGGCGAGGGATGCCTCAGGCCGTTTGATGCGACCCAGCCGGACCGCCCATTCGAACAGGCCGAAGACGATCACCAGAAGCACGATGACTCGGTGCTGGAAGACCTCGGCGTCGCGCAAGCTTTCGAAGAAGCCAATCTCGCCAAGCGGCCAGGTCTCGGGATCGGAGCGCACGAACAGGAACGCGGCGAGGACGAGGAATGCGAGAGGCCAATGTCGTGCCCATCGCGCCTTTCCGGTACGCTCCAGCAACGCGAGCAGCCCGATCGCGATCACGAAGATGCCCGCCCAATGGTGATTGTACTCGGACCAGGCGATATCGGCCGGCAAGCGGGGCGGTGCGATGCCCTCGCCGGGCACGAAAGCGCGCGGATGCTGGTCGGGGGAGGCTGTAGCCTTGGCTTCGGCGTCCAGCTTGGCTTGCAAGGAGGGTATTGCGAGCTTGTCATGGTCGGGGCTGGCCAGCCGCGGCGGCCAGACGGGCGCCATACGCTCCTTTGTCACCGACCACGGGACTTGGTCGTAGGGTTGGTCGATTGAGGGCGGCGAGGAAGTGATCGAGGCTGCGAGTGCGAACACGGTAAGGCCGACGCCGATCTCGACTTCGGCGAAGCGCTGCATGCGCAGGATCGGCGTGGTCGGATCGGCGCGGAGGCGCTCGACCAGCCGATAGTTCATGAAGCCCAGAAAGAGCAGCCCTCCCAATAGGGCGACCTTGGCCAGCACCATGATGCCGTAGGAGGTTCCGATCAGGCCCTGGAAGCTGCCGACGAACACCCAGGCCAATGCCAGCCCGGCCAATGTGAGCGCGGCGACGCTGGCCATCGACATCTGAGAGAAGCGTTTCCCGATCAGCTTCCAGGGAACGGGATCATTCGTGCGTGCAAGCGCGATGACGAAATAGGGGATGCCGCCGATCCATACGGCCGCGCCCAGCTGATGGAGAGCGTCGGCCAGGGCCAGGGGAAGGCGGTCATTCATCCGTGACATGGAGTGGCTGGTCGCCGCGGCCGATCCCAGGAGAATTGCAGCGATGATGACGAAGCCCTTGGTCTGCCAGGGCTCCATCCGATCGCCGAACGCGAGGGCGAAGATAGCCACGCAGGCGAAGGCGCGAACCATCTCGGCCTGTGCGAAATCAGCCGCCAGCCCCTCGCTGATGGGCACGCCCGCCGAAGCCTGGAGCAGCAGGACGTTAAGGGCGACATAGGCGATCGCCCCCACCAGACCGACCGCCGCGCTCCATCGCAGGAGGGCGCGGCAACGGCGAATGATGTCGTGGGCCGCCAGGCCGATCGCCTTCCGGAAGGGAAGCAGAACGAGCAGCATGAAGGCGACGCCGCCAATCATCAGCGCCTGAGAGGCCAGCGCGACGAAGCGGAAGACGACATCGAGGAAGCCGAAGAGGTCGAAAAGGAGGGCCACTGGCGCAGGTCTTAGGCTGGGAACGAAGGCGAGGGAAGGATCACAGGCCGACCGGCTTCGTCTCGGCGGTGCTTCGTCGCGCCCAGCGCCGGCGAACTTCACGCGCCTGCCACAGCGCAAGCCCAGGCAGGCCGAGGGCGAGCTCGCGAACCCGCTTCGTGAGCGATATCGAGATCGCCGCGTCGATAGGGACGCCGAACAAACCGGCCACGATCACGAACCCTCCTTCTTGAACGCCCAGTGCTCCGGGCACGAAAAAAGCAGCGCTGCGAACCGCCTGGGCCAGGCTTTCGATCACATAGGCCTGGCCGAGATCCACGGGATGGCCGAGCGCCCAGGCGGCGACTATCACTTCCCCGGCGCCGAGCGACCAGGCAATGAGATGGAAAAGGGCGGCCAGCAGCAGCCGTTCTCTGAGGCGATAGACCTCGCCGAGCGCCGCGTCCAGGCCGGCCACGCCTTCCAGCCTGTTCCATCCGGTTCTGTCCGCGATTGCCAGCAGGAGCTTTTCAAACAGGCGCACGCCGCCCCATCGCTGGGCGAATACGGCCAAGGCAGCGAAGGCGACGGCGATCGCAAAACCCAGCGCGGCCCAATGGCCGACATCGCCGGCTTGGGCGAGCGTGAAGATAAGGGCGAGCCCCATCAGCGTGAAGACGGCCTGGGTCAATGTCTCGATCGTCACGTCCGCGATGATCGAGGCGCCTGCCACCGGCAGCCTCAGGCCTTCGCGGGTCAGTAGCCGCGCGGCGGCGACCTCGCCGCCCACCTGCGCTACCGGCAACAGCCCGTCGATCGATTCGCGAATCCAGCGAAGCTCCAGAAGCTCTGTGAATTTCGGTCGATGGGTCAGCGCCACATCCGACAAAAGCGCGCTCCAGGCCCAAGCGCAGAAGAGCAGCTGGCAGATATGCACCGCGATGATCGCGAGCAGCCCGAGGCGGACACTGATGACTTCGTTCCAGATCCGGCCAAATCCGATGTCGGCGATACCGAGAAAGAGCGCTATCCCGAAGATCGTGGCCGACACCAGGCCGAGGCCGACCGTGCTGGAACGAAAGGAGAGGCGAGGGAGACGAAATTGGGCCATGGCCTCCTTTATCCGCTCCGCCTCGCGGCTGATAGCCCCGCCGATGCAAATCAGCCGTTCGTCGGCGGCGAGGAGTGTGCCGGCTTGTCCTGGGGCGGGGAGGCGTCTAGCTCTATCGCGGACTTGGCTCCGGAGGATGACGCCGTGCCCCGCCCTTTAGGAACACGCCCCAGATGACGATCCCCGCGGTCGAGAGGCTGGAGAATGGCGGCGCGCCCGTGGTCGCCAGGCCGACCAAAGCCGCCGGCGGCGAGAATTTTCCGGTGGGTTCCTGGCTTTTGCCGCGTCCCCTCCGACGGCATGTCGCCGCCTTCTATCGATTCGCCCGGACCGCCGACGACATCGCGGATGCGCCCGACCTGAGCGCCGACGCAAAGCTCGCGGGTCTTGCTCATATGGGCGCGACGCTGGACAAGGGCGGTGACGAGCGAGTCGACCCCATCCGGAATTCCGACGCCGAGACCGGAGTCGGCGTCGCGGAATGCCGCGACCTGCTTGTGGCCTTCACCCGCGATGCCCGAAACCAAAGCTGCGACAGCTGGGCCGATCTGCTCGATTACTGCCGCTACTCCGCCCATCCGGTCGGGCGTTACCTGCTAAGGCTTCATGGCGAGGATCAGAGCACTTTCGAGCCGGGTGACGCGCTCTGCGCCGCTTTTCAGATTCTGAACCATCTGCAGGATTGCGGGGACGATTGGCGCAATCTGCATCGCCTTTATGTCCCCCAGAACTGGATCGAGGCCGCCGGCGGTACGAGCCGGTTCTTCGATGTACGCGAAGCGGCGCTCCGGCGGCCGGTTCTCGACCGATGCCTGGACGGCGCGGACCGTCTCATCGAAACCGCGTCGCTGCTGCCCGGAAGGCTGAAATCGCGCGGGCTCAAGGCCGAAGTCGCGGTAATGCTCCACCTTGCCCGCGCGCTATCACGGCGGCTGCGCAAGAGTGACCCTCTCGAGGCCAGAGTTGCGCTATCCAAAGGCGACTTCGGGCGGGCGCTGCTGCCGGGACTTGCCACGCTGCTGGGCGGCGAGCCCAAGATCCCTCTCGATGCCGCGCTGGTTGCCGACGCGGTGCAGCGGGCGCGCTCCTCTTTCGCCGCAGGAATGCGGATTCTTCCGCCCGATCGCCGCCGGGCCATGTACGCTCTTTATGATTTTTGCCGCATCGTCGATGATATCGCCGATGCGCCCGCATCGATCGACGAGAAGCGCGCGGCGCTTGCCGATTGGGCCACTGAGCTCGACCGCATCCATCAGGGCGGAGCGGATCACGCGCTCGCGCGGGAGATGGCCTGGGCGATTCGACAATATGATCTTCCTCGCGTGGAGTTCGATCTCATTCTGGACGGAATGCGGATCGATGCCGCCCCTTCGGTCCGGATCGCTGATCGGGCCGCCCTCGCGGCTTACGCGCGCCGCGTCGCCGGTGCAGTCGGCGTGCTTTCGTGCCGGGTTTTCGGCGCCCCGGACGAGGACACCAAGGCCTTCGCGATCTATCTCGGCGAAACGTTGCAGGTCACGAATATCCTTCGCGATGTCGATGAAGATTCCGAGATAGACCGGTTGTACCTGCCGCTCGACATGCTGGCTGAAGCCGGTATCGATCCGTCCGGGCATGCCCGGACCATCGTCGCGGATCCGCGCATCAGCGATGTGTGCGCCAAGCTCGCGGAGGAGGTCGATCAGCGCTATGCGCGCCTGCCTGCCATGGTCGCTCCATTGAATCGGCGCGCGCTCCGATCGGCGCTGATCATGCAACATGGCTATGAACGGATATTCCGGAGGCTCTGCGCGCGCGGCTGGCGGAACCGTGGCTCGCGCCCGCGGCTGACCAGGCTTGAGCGCGTGTCCACGATATTGGCTGCATACGGACGATGACGGTCCATGTCGTGGGGGCGGGGCTTTCGGGCCTCGCCGCCGCAGTCGCGCTTACCCAGGCCGGCGTTGCGGTACGCCTTTACGAAGCGGCGGCTCAGGCTGGCGGACGATGCCGGTCCTATTACGACCGGCCTCTTGGACGCGTGATCGACAACGGCAACCATCTGCTCCTGTCCGGCAATCGTCATGCGCTGCATTATTTGCGCCTTCTGGGTGCCGACGATCGCCTGGTCGGGCCGGAGGGGGAAGGGTTCCGCTTCATCGACCTGACCTTGGGGCGCGAATTTCAGCTGCGTCCCAATTCGGGCCCGCTGCCATGGTGGGTCTTTTCGTCGGAGCGGCGCGTGCCTGGGACGCACGCCTTCGACTATCTCGGCATACTGCGCCTCTGGTTTGCGGGAGACGAAGAGACGGTCGCGCGCGCGCTGCCGCATGACGAGCTCTATCGCATTCTTTGGGAGCCGCTCGCCGTTTCCGCGCTCAACACGCCCGCCGACGAGGCTTCGGCCGCAGGGTTTCGGGCCGTTCTCTCCCGCACACTCCTACGCGGCGGCGCGGCTTCGAGGCCGCTCGTCGCGCGGCAGGATTTGGGAAACAGCTTCGTCGAGCCCGCGCTCGCTTTCCTGACCGGACGCGGGTGCGCGCCACGGCATGGGAGCCGCCTCAAGCGCCTGAGAATCGAACGAAACCGAATCGCCGGGCTGGAATTTGAAGAGGGCGAAACGGCGCTCGAGCCCGGCGATCATCTGGTTCTTGCCGTACCGCCGGCTGTCGCCGAGAGGATCGTCCCGGCCCTTGAAGTGCCGACCGCCGACGAGCCGATCGTCAACGCGCATTTCGCAACGTCCGATCCTCCCGAGACGCCGGTCGAGATCGTTGCGATTGTCGGCGGTGCCGCCCAATGGGTCTTTCGCCGCCCCGGGCTTGCGAGCGTCACCGTCAGCGCCGCGCGCGGCATGGTCGATGACGCGCCCGAGGCACTGGCGGCCAGGCTTTGGGCAGACGTGGCGCGGGCTTTTCCCAGCCTCGGGATGGCGGTCCCGCCCTATCGGATCATCAAGGAGAAGCGGGCGACGATCCGCCAATCTCCGGCCGACGAGGCGCTGCGTCCGGCTGCCGAAACCGCGTTTGGCAATCTTTGGCTGGCCGGAGACTGGACGCGGACAGGGCTGCCCGCGACAATCGAAGGGAGTATTCTCTCGGGATTTCGGGCAGCGGGGCTAGCGCGGCGCGCGGGAGCCGGCTAGAGACCGCCCGGTTCAACGAAGGAGCCCATGGACAGCGCAACGCCGCCACCACCGCGTCGGTCCGTGCCGACACTCACTTCTCAGATCGCACGCGCGGGCCGGGCCAAGGTGGTTGCGCTCGGCCGCGAACGGGAATTCGTCGGCGACCTGTATGTCCGCGCGATGGCGCTCAAATGGCGCCATCTGATCCTTGGATTCTCGATCAGCTTCATCGCTTTCAACCTTCTTTTTGCTTTCTTTTATTGGATCAAGCCCGGCTCTCTCGGCGATGGCAATCGCGGTGACGCGACCTCATATCTCGACGCTTTTTTCTTCAGCGTGCAGACCGTCGCCACGATTGGTTACGGCGTCATTTTTCCGAAGACACTCTACGCGAACCTACTGGTCACGATCGAGATCATGTCAGGCGTGCTGGGATTGGCGATGGTCACCGGCCTCATGTTCGCGCGCTTCTCGCGGCCGACCGCGCGGATCATGTTTTCCAAGGTCGCGGTCATTTCGCCCTATGATGGCGTCCCCACCCTTATGTTCCGGGCCGCGAACGAGCGACACAATCTCATCCTCGAGGCGCATGTGCGGATGGTGTTGACGCGCTTCGAAACCTCCAGCGAAGGTCGCGTGATGCGGCGATTTCGCGATCTTCGGGTCGAGAGGCAGGATAACCTCACCTTCATCCTCACATGGACCGTGATGCATCGGATTGACGAGACGTCGCCGCTCTATGGCTTGTCGCCGGAGGAAATCGCCAACAGCGATGCGGAGATCATCGTGGTGATGACGGGAACCGACGAGAGCTTTTCCCAGCCTGTCTACGCTCGGCATGGCTATTCGGCGACTGATATCGTGTTCGACAGCGATTTCGTCGACATCTTGGATGTTGCGGACGACGGCACGCGGACCATCAACTATGGCCGGTTCCACGACGTGGAGCCGTTCGGTCCGGTTTCGGCTGAGTAGCTACTCTACGCCGTCGAAGAGCGCCGTACTCAGATAACGTTCGGCCTGGCTTGGAATTATGACGACGATAACCTTGCCGGCCATCTCGGGCCGCGAGCCGACTTCGAGTCCTGCGGCGAGCGCCGCGCCTGAGGAGATGCCGACCGGAAGACCCTCCAGTCGGGCCGCCAAGCGCGCGGTCTCGAAGGCGGTGGAGTTCGATATGCGGACCACCTCGTCGATCAGCTTCGTATCGAGGATCGGCGGGATGAAGCCGGCGCCTATTCCCTGAATCTTGTGCGGGCCGGGCATGCCGCCGGACAGAACCGGACTGTCCTCGGGCTCGACGGCGATCGCCCGGAAGCTGGGCTTACGCGATTTGATGATATCGGCGACTCCAGTCAGCGTGCCGCCGGTCCCGACACCGGAGATCAGCACGTCGGCACGTCCACCTGTGTCCTTCCAAATCTCTTCCGCGGTCGTGCGGCGATGAATTTCCGGATTCGCCGGATTGTCGAATTGCTGCGGCATGAAGCTGTCGGGGATCTCTCTCAGGAGCTCCTCGGCGCGCGCGATCGCGCCGCGCATACCGGCGCTGGCCGGGGTGAGTTCGAGGCGGGCTCCCAAGAGGACCAGCATCTTGCGGCGTTCCAGCGACATGCTTTCCGGCATGGTGAGAATGAGCCGGTAACCTTTCGCTGCGCAGACGAAGGCAAGCGCGATTCCGGTATTGCCGGAGGTCGGCTCGACAATCGTGGTATTCGGTCCGACCTGGCCGGCCGCCTCGCCGGCTTCGATCATTGCGAGCCCGATGCGATCCTTGACGCTGGAGAGGGGATTGAAGAATTCCAGCTTGGCCAGCAGCTCCGCCTTGATCCCGTGGCGATTCTCCAGGCGGTGCATTCTCACCAGAGGCGTGGCACCGACGGTCTCGAGAATGTTGTCGTAAACACGGCCACGAAATTCGCCTGCGACCGAACTGGGCTTGCCGGATTGCTGGGGCGCCATAATCTGTCCTGGATGTCTGTGAAACTAGCCGGAATTACCGATTTTCACAGAATATCCCGGCGCGAGCCGCGGTTCAAATCTCTCGATGGCGAGAGGTTGCGACACTAGATCGAAAAATCGTTGGTCTTTTCGGCGACGCTATCGATACCGACCTCGCGCGCCTTCACGCACAGATCCTCGATCGTGATCTTGTCGAGCTGCCGGGTCCAGTCGCTGACCAAATCCA